>JBHOQK010000005.1:0-16990 GCA_042408205.1 Dehalococcoidia bacterium
ATTTGCATGCTCTTGGGGTACCTCAATGGGCAGAAAATTTTGTTTCTTTAATATTAAATCAAGGCAAAATTTCAACATCAATTTTTAGACTTTAAAGTTTGAAAGGAGGTGAAAAGATGGCTCAAGAGCGCG
This sequence comes from Dehalococcoidia bacterium, assembly GCA_042408205.1. Classification (GTDB taxonomy): domain Bacteria; phylum Chloroflexota; class Dehalococcoidia; order GIF9; family DYGU01; genus JBHOQK01. Next base: position 133 of record JBHOQK010000005.1, read on the forward strand.
TTGAAGCCAAATGTCCTGTATGTGGTAGGGAGATGGAAATAACTGATGTGGGTAAACTTTATGGTGCTGTAGCCGCGAAACCGAGAGGCACCAGTACTTATAAAGATAAAACTTATTACTTTGATAGCAAAGCCTGTAAGAAAGCTTTTGATGAAACCCCAGAAAAATTTATTAAAGAATAGGAGGTGAGCAATGCCAAAGGCTATACTTGGTGGTATGGAAATTGAAGTTGATGAAGATGGCTTCATTCAGGAACCGGAAAAATGGAACAAGGAGGTAGCTGAGGACTTAGGTAAAATGGAAGCCTCCCAAAGTCCAATGACCGAAGACCATTGGAAAGTGGTAAATTATCTTAGAGAGTATTACCTTAAATTTGAGATTGCTCCTCCTATTCGGATGTTAGTCAAAGAAACAGGCTTCGACCTTAAATATATTTATCAATTGTTCCCAAAAGGACCGGCAGCTGGCGCTTGCAAAGTAGCTGGCTTACCTAAACCTACCGGCTGTGTCTGACAAAAGTTCGAACTTGGAGCTTTCCACTTAAACTAAGCTGGGGTGACAAGCTCCAAAGTTTGCCTTAAGGAGAGTCTTTATGGGATTTTTTGTGCAAATATTGGTCGGTGCTTCGTTAGTATTTATTGTTACTATTTACGCTGTCTGGTTAGTTAGGTATATCCGCTTACCTGTCCACCTGAGATGGGAACTCTACCCTGTTCCTCATGAGGAAGGATGGAAATATGGAGGCTCTTATTTTGAACAATATGAATGGTGGGCCAAGCTCCGCAAAAAAAACCGCTTGCGCGATATTTGGTATCACATAAAAGATTACACTCTTTTCCATCAATATTTTACCCGAAATAGAGGACTATGGTATTTTTTGTACCCTTACCACATTGGTTTTTATGCCATAGTTGGTTCCCATGCCTTATATGCCTATGGCGCGATTTTAATAATTTCAGGCACACCTGTATCTCCTGAATCAGTAAGTACGTGGGGGCAGATAATTTACTGGTTGTCTTTGCTGGTTGGGGTTGGCTTCTTTATTTTTGGAGCTTTGGGTTGTATTGGTATTTTCATCAGAAGGTTAGTCAAAGAAGATTTGCGACGTTATGCTACTCCTTTGAACCATTTTAGTCCACTCTTTTACCTTTCTGTTTTCGTAAGTGGATTATATTGCTGGTACTTTACTGACCCTGACCTTTCTAAGATGCGGGAATTTATGTTAAATTTAATTACTTTTACACCTCAATTCCAAATAGACACATCTTTAGCTATTCATATGATCCTTTTCTCCGGAATTCTAATCTACATGCCCTTATTTACTCCTACTTTCCATTATGTCACCAAATTCCTCACTTATTTTGCGGTGCGCTGGAATGACGAACTAAATTTAAGAGGAAGCGAAAGGGAAAAGAAAATACAAAAGCTTTTAGACCAAAAAGTAACCTGGTCAGCTCCTCATATTCAATTGGGAAAGAAATGGGGTGAAATTGCTACAGAAGTAAAATTTCCAGATAAAACAGAGGCAAAATAAATGAAGAAAGGTGTAACGGTCAAAGATATTAGTCAACCGACCACACAATTAATTGAAATTGCGTCGGAAGATTTACTGAAACTGCCACCCCCTTATGACCAGCCTGAGAGGGAGCCACCTTTTAAGCAACTCACTGAAGAACAAAAGCTTAAGTACGAATCATCCCTTGATGAAACCTTAGCTATTGGTATACCAAAGCCAAAAAGCAAAGAGGAAGAGGAAGAATTTGTTAAAAAATTCCTCTCTGGGCTTGAAAAACTCCTTTCCAAAGAAAATAACTGGACATTTTTACAACCATTAAAGCTTTCCCTTGAATATTGTGTCAGATGCCAAACTTGCAGTGAAGCTTGCCCGATATTTATCGCCAGTGGCAAACAAGAAATCTACCGCCCGACCTTTCGTCCTGAGGTGCTTCGCAGAATTATTCGTAAATATCTTAAAAAAGAGGGTAAACTGTTGTCTAAGCTTACTGGAAGTGATATTGAACTAAACTGGACTACTATAGCCAGATTTGCTGAATTAGCTTACCGTTGTACCCTATGCCGGAGATGTGCTCAATTTTGTCCGATAGGTATTGACAATGGTCTTATAACCCGTGAGATTAGAAAATTGTTTAGCCAAGAATTAGGTATTGCCCCTAAGGAATTCCACGAACTGGGAACAGTTCAGCAATTAAAAGTGGGCTCCAGTACCGGTATCACTCCTAAAGCTTTGGCGAACCTTCTTGGGTTTATGGAAAGTGAAATAGAAGAAAAGACTGGTAAAAAGATAAAGATTCCGGTTGACAAAGAAGGAGCTGATATTCTTTTCCTCCATAATGCTGGTGAATTCCTTTCCTGGCCTGAAAACATGGAAGCCTTTGCTATTATTTTTGAAGCTGCTGGTTTAAGCTGGACCTTGTCTAGCGATCTCGTTGGCTACGATGCTGTTAATTATGGAGCTTATTATGACGATATTCAGCTCGTTCGGATACTTATTAAACACATATTAATTGCTAAAAAACTGAAGGTAAGGAAAATAGTCGTTGGCGAATGTGGACATGCTCATAAGGTTATGATGGTCATTAGTGACAGGCTATTAACTGGTGAACTGAATATTCCCAGAGAAAGTTACTTACCATTGCTTGAAGATTTAGTCATGAATGATAAGCTTAAACTTGACCCGTCCCGGAATAACTTCCCAGTTACTGTTCATGACCCATGCAATGTAGTCAGGTTGATGGGGATTATAGAGCCCCAGAGGCGAATACTAAGAAAGATTTGCCCCCAGTTCCGGGAAATGGAGCCTCACGGTGTCGAGAATTATTGCTGTGGTGGGGGTAGTGGCTTTGCCATTATCTCTTCTATGAACTTCCCTTCGTGGCGCTCGCGTATTTCTGGAAGAATGAAGTTTAAGCAGATTCTTGAGGCTTTCCAAGATGTTCTTAGCCCTGAAATTAAAAAATATGTTTGCGCGCCCTGTTCTAATTGTAAAGGTCAAATTAGAGACCTGTTTAATTATTATCAGGTTTGGGAGAAACATAGTATTCTTTATGGTGGTTTAGTCGAGCTTATAGTTAATGCTATGGTAGATATAAAGGAACCCTTTATAAAATGGGAATGGCATTAAGGAATATCTTTGGTAAATTGAAAGGATAGGTATGAAAGAACCAAAAAAGAAAGTACTTTTATTGAGTGCCGAGGGTATTGGGCACGGCAATAATATTCTGGGTTACGAGATTCTCGTAGCCTTGTTAGATACTCTCCCCAAACGGGATGATTTACCTTTTGCCATTGTTTGTTGGAATACTGCAGTTAGGCTATTAGCTGAAGATTCTCCTTTATTACCTCAATTTAAGCGTTTAGAAGAGAAGGGGGTAAAAATTTTGGCTGGTCAGTTGTGTGTCAAAGAGCTGGGACTAACTGGTAAAATAACAGTAGGCAAGTCAGCTACCATGGGAGAGATTTTAGATTTATTGCTCCATAACGACGTCATTAATCTCTAAGGCTTAATCAGGTAGGGTGGGGGAGATTGGCATTTTGGGGGTCCAAGAATGATATCCATTTCGCGACTTCTGTGTGGTATCCCAAGTCCAGGGGATAGCCTTCGTTATGAGATCGCAACTGAAAATATGCTCAAACCGGTTATAGTCTGGAACTGCACCAGAAAATGCAATCTTTATTGTCTTCATTGCTATAGCAATGCCAGCAACCAAAGTTACGCCGAGGCAATGGACACCGAAGAAGGAAAGAAGTTTATTCAAGACTTGGCTGAATTTGGTGTTCCCGTGCTTCTTTTTTCTGGGGGTGAACCTTTACTGAGACCGGATATTTTTGCTCTTGCTACCTATGCAGTAGAACGAGGAATAAGACCAGTTCTCTCCACCAACGGTACCCTTATTACCAAGTCTGTGGCAAAGAAGATAAGTAATATTGGCTTTGCTGAGGTGGGAATAAGTCTGGATGGCATCGGAGCTAAAAATGACTACTTTCGAGGTAAGAAAGGTGCTTATCAAGCTGCTTTAAAGGGTATTAGAAATTGTCTTGCTTTAGGCATAAAAGTTTCATTGCGATTTACTATTACCCGTTTTAATTACCAAGATATCCCAGCTATTTTTAAATTAGCCGAAGAAGAAGGTATATCTCGCCTTTGTTTTTATCACTTGGCTTACTCCGGTCGGGGAATTAATCTTCGGGAACACAATCTAAGTCACTTTGAGACCCGAAACATAGTTGATACAATTTGTAAACATACTTTAGACCTTTACCAGCGAGGACTTTATAAAGAAATCTTGACTGTAGCTAACCATGCTGACGGCATCTATCTTTACCTCAAGGTCAAAGAAAAAGATCCGGAACAGGCAGCCAAAATTTTATCTTTACTGAGAAGAAATGGTGGTAATAATTCGGGTATCCGGATTGGTGCCGTTGACGATTTAGGTAATGTCCACCCAGACCAATTCTGGTGGCACTATTCCTTAGGCAATGTCCGCCAGCGAAAATTTGGTGATATCTGGATGGATACTACAGAACCGCTATTACGTGGACTTCGGGAGCGAAAGCAGTTACTCAAAGGTCGTTGTTCTCGTTGCCAATACCTAGATATTTGTAATGGCAATTTACGAGTTAGAGCTGAGGTAGTCTTTGGTGATGTTTGGGCGGAGGACCCCGCCTGTTACCTCACCGACGAGGAAATTGGTTTATCAAAATGAAACAACACCTTTTTGAATTAAAATTTATCGCCTGGGAGATAACTAAAAACTGTAATTTATTTTGTGCGCATTGCCGTGCTTCAGCTACTTCCGATTCCTATAAAAATGAATTATCCACCGAAGAATGCCTCAGTCTTATTGATGATATTTTAAAAGTTGGCAAACCGACTCTAATTCTTACTGGTGGTGAACCACTAATGAGACAGGATGTTTTTCAAATTGCTAAGTATGCTACCAGTAAAGGACTAAAGGTAGTATTGGGTAGTAACGGAACGCTTATTACTGAGGAAGTCGCTACAAAACTGAGCCGGGTTCCTATATCACGCATAGGTATAAGCTTAGATTTCCCCAATTTTACCCTCCAAGACAATTTTAGAGGTAAAACCGGTGCTTTTAAAGCAGCTATCTCAGGCATAAAAGTTGCTCACCAGGTAGGTATTGAGGTTCAGATAAACAGCACCATAACTAAATTAAATGCTCCGTTCCTTACTGACCTGCTCAAATTGGCTTTAGATTTAGGTGTTGTAGCTTTTCATCCTTTCCTATTAGTACCTGTTGGTCGAGGTCAAGGGCTAAAATCGGCTGAATTGAGTGCTGAAGAATCAGAACAAATTTTGAACTGGATTTATAATAAACAAAAGGAAATAGGGGATAAAATTTTTTTTAAGCCTACTTGTGCCCCTCACTATAGTCGAATAGTCAGGCAAAGAGCTATTACATCATCAGACCTTATTCCTGGGGGCTGTTTGGCAGGCAAAAGCTTTTGTTTTATTTCCAGTGAAGGCAGAGTTCAGGGTTGTGGCTATCTTGAAGTAGAAGCTGGTAATATTAGACGACAAGATTTTAGTCAAATTTGGACTAATTCACTGTTATTTCAAGAACTAAGAAATCCCTTTAATCTGCGAGGTAAATGTGGTGTCTGCCAATTCAAGAAAGTCTGTGGTGGTTGTCGTGCTCGAGCTTTCGCAGCGACTGGCGACTATCTTCAGGCTGAGCCATATTGTATTTATGAACCGCTCTCAGCTACCAAAGCTAAATAAATTAAGGAATCTATGCTCCTTGATAATACTGATAAGAAGTTGCTTAATCTCCTACAAGTAAATTTTCCCTTAATTAGAGAGCCTTTTTTAGCCTTAGGACAAAAGTTAGGTATCCATAATAGCGAAGTTTTTCGCCGGATTGAGAAGTTAAAGAAAGAAGGCGTAATTCGTCAAATAGGTCCTGTTTTTGAACCAAGAAAGCTTGGTTACCAAATTACTTTGGTAGGGATGGAGGTTAGCCCGGAGCAACTAAACCGGGCAGTAGAAATCCTTAACCGACACTCGGGAGTGAGTCATAGCTATGAACGAGAGCATCGCTTTAATCTATGGTTTACTTTAGCTCTGCCAGCTAAAGATAACATTCAGATTGAATTACAAAAATTAGGTAATTTAATTCAAGCTAAAACTATTTTAAATTTGCCCGCATTAAGAATTTTCAAAGCTAGAGGTTATTTTGATGTGGTTGGGGATAATTGGGAATTGACGGAGACTCCAACTGAACTAAGTAACGAGTTGGTTGAGACTGCTACTTTGTCTGAACTCGATCGTAAAATAATCAATAATTTCCCCCAAGACCTTCCCTTGGTTCAAAAACCTTTTGATTTAATCTCGGCTCAATTGTCCCTTGAAGTGAATGAACTTTTGGCGCAGTGCCGAAGCCTCCAACAACGGGGAATAATGCGTCGCTTTGGTGCTTCTATCAGTCATTATAAGGTTGGTTTCTCTGCCAATGCCATGGCATGCTGGAAAGTCCCTTTAGCCTTGATAGAGGTTGCTGGCAAGAAAATAGCTACTTTTTCCAAAGTAAGTCACTGCTATCAAAGACAACCAACTCCTTCTTGGCATTATAATCTTTTTGCCATGCTCCATAGCTATTCCAAAGAAGATTGCCAGGAGGTAACAAAGCAAATATCAGAACAAATTGGTATCAATGAATATGAATTGCTCTTTAGTCTAAGGGAGTTCAAAAAAATCAGGGTAAAATATGTAGTATGAGAAATTCTTATTGCCCTATGTTCCTTAATATATGGGGTAAAAAGTGTGTAGTCATTGGGGGTGGCAAAGTTGCTTTCCGAAAGGCAAAGACACTTCTGGAATACGGTGCTACTGTCGAAGTAGTTAGTCCTGAACTTTGTCCAGAGTTAGCTCAGTTAGCAGAAACTAACATGATCAAAGTGCGTTATCAGAATTATGAACCGGAGAATTTAAAGGGGGCTTTTATTGTCATAGCGGCGACTAATAACATGGATATTAATCGTAAAATTAGTGAGGAAGCCAGAAAACAAGGAATTTTAGTGAATGTCGTCGATAACCCAGAATTATCTGATTTTATTTTCCCGGCTTCTTTCCGTCGGGGAGATTTGACTATTGGGGTATCTACAGCGGGAAAAAGTCCAGCTTTGGCACGCAAAATTAAGAACCAACTTGAACAAAGCTTTGGTGAAGAGTATGCTTCCTTGACGACATTAATTGCTGAAGTTCGTGCCCAATTAAAAGAAAAAGGAGTTACAATCAATAGTGAAAACTGGCAAGATGCCTTAGATTTAGATTTGCTTCTAAAGTTGTTAAAAAATGGACGATCAGAACAGGCAAAAGCTACCTTACTTAAGAATTTATATCAATTAAAATAAAAGACAAGATGCAGCTGTGCGTAGTCGGGGTAAATCATAATACAATGCCTGTCTACCTCCGCGGGAAGATAGCTATTAGCAAGAGCCAGCTCCGAAATGCTTTGCTTTCTCTCCATAATTATGTTCGTCAAGGGATTATCCTCTCCACTTGTAATCGGGTTGAAATTTATTCGGTGACCGAGGTTGGTTTTCCAGCTGTGACAGGTAGCCTAGATTTCCTGAAGGTTCACAGCAATCTGGAAGAGGTTGATATATCCCCCTATATTTACAGTTATCATAACGAAGCTGCTATTCGGCATTTATTTAAGGTAGCTGCGGGATTAGACTCCATGGTTATTGGGGAATATGAAATTTTAGGGCAGGTAAGACAAGCTTTGGTAGAAGCCGAAGAGAGTCGCTTGATAGAACTGCCTCTCCTTAATCTTTTTCGTCATGCCGTCCGCGTTGGTAGACGGGTACGAGATGAAACAGGTATTAGCAAGAATGCTTTATCTGTTAGTTCAGTAGCTGTCGACCTGGCAATAAAAATGGTAGGTGATATTTCTAAATGTAAAATCTTAGTTGTTGGTGCCGGTGAAGCCGGGAGGTTGGCAGCTAAAGTGAGTTGGAATAAAGGAGCTCGTCAGATAACTATTGCCAGTCGGTCTAAAGAGAAGGCTTTGCCTCTAATAGCAATGTTAGGTGGTGACTGGGTTTCTATACATAACTTAAAGCAAGAATTACTTACCTCAGATATAGTCATAAGTTGCACTGGAGCTCCTCATTTTGTCTTGAGGCGACAGCTTGTTGAAGAAGTAATGAATCTTCGCCCTGAGCGACCTTTGGTAATTATAGACATTGCGGTTCCTCCAGATGTGGAAACAGAGGTTGGGCAATTGAAAAACATCTTTCTTTACAATATTGATGACTTGACTAAAATTTCTGAGTTAAATTACAAGCAACGCCAGGAAGAAATTGAAAAAGCTATAAGAATAGTGGATGAGGAAGTTCAGAAATTTGTTTCCTGGTGGCATACCCTCTCCATTGAACCTGTAATTAAAGCTTTAATGCTCAAAGCCGAAACTATCCGTCAAAAACAGCTTGAACTAACCCTCAAAAAGCTACCAAAGCTGTCTGACACAGAACAAGCTTATCTTGAAGCTATGACAAAAGCTATAGTCCAGAAAATTCTCCATCAACCAATACAAAGCTTAAGAAAAAATACTCATAACGAAAATTATATAAAAGTAGTAAATGACCTTTTCGGCTTGAAAGAAGAGTTGAAATGACAAAATCCTTTATCATTGGTTCTCGAAGTAGCCGACTGGCTATAGTCCAGGCTGAATCAGTTCTAACCCAGCTTAAAAAGCATTATCCGAATCTCGACTTTAAGTTAACTAAAATAATAACTCAAGGAGACCGGTTTAAAGCTGTTTCCCTCCGAGAAATGCCAGGACGGGGGATATTTGTTAAAGAAATTGAAGAAGCTTTGCTTGATAAAAGGATTGACATAGCTGTCCACAGTCTTAAAGACTTACCTACCCAAATCCCCCCCGGACTTTGCTTGGCTGCAGTAACTATGAGGCTTGACCCCCGAGATGTTTTTGTCTCAAAAGGCAAAAAACTTATTGAATTACCTCCAGGTTCTGTAATTGGCACCAGCAGTCCCAGACGAATAGCTCAACTGTTGAACTATCGTCCTGATCTTAAGGTGAAAGAAATAAGGGGAAATGTCGAAACTCGACTACGTAAAGTTGATGAAGGGGAAGTTGACGGCATAATAATAGCTGCAGCAGCTATGCTCCGTCTTGGCTTAGAAGATAAGATAACAGAATATCTACCTTTAGAATATTTTTTACCTGAAATAGGACAAGGTGCTTTGGGGATAGAGATAAGAAATGGCGAAGATGAAATTGCCGAGCTGGTTCAAGTTTTAAACCACAAGCCTACTTGGCAAAGTATTACTGCCGAGCGTGCTTTTCTCCGAATTCTTGGAGGTGGTTGTCGTGCTCCTGTAGGTGCTTTGGCAATAGTTTCTGGAAACAGCCTAAAACTTCATGGCATGGTGATTCAGGCTGGCAAAATAATCCAGGATTTTGAGGAAGGCAGTCCTTCAGAGGCTAATCTTATAGGTATAAAACTGGCTAAAAAGCTATTAAAGATGGGTGCATTTCAATCTATTTCTGAGGTAAAAGCGAAGTGAAACGGGGAAAAGTTTATTTAGTTGGTGCTGGTCCGGGCGACCCCAGCTTAATCACTGTAAAGGGGCTTAATTGCCTTAAAAAAGCTGATGTCATTATTTATGACCATTTGGTTGATGAGGCTCTCCTCCAATTAGTCCCTCCTGAGGCTGAAAAAATATATGTAGGAAAAACAGCTAAATATCATACTCTAAAGCAAGAAGCTATAAATAAGCTACTGGTGAAAAAAGCCAAGGAAGGCAAAATAGTGGTCAGATTAAAAGGGGGTGATCCCTTTGTTTTGGGCAGGGGTGGGGAAGAAGCCCAAGCCTTAGCTTCAACTAATATTCCTTTTGAAATAGTACCTGGGGTATCCTCGGCTATAGCTGTGCCAGCTTACGCTGGCATTCCGTTAACTCACCGGGATTTTGCCTCTTCTTTTACTGTAGTTACAGGACACCAAGCTATCGGCAAAGATAGATTAAGTCCCCCTTGGCACAAAATAAATATGGGGGCAGATACTTTGGTTTTTCTTATGGCAGTAGGAAACCTAGCATCAATAATTGAGCAATTAATAAAAAATGGGAGACCCCTTTCTACTCCAGTAGCTGTAATAAGCCATGGCACTACCCCTAAACAAAAAACTATAGTAGGCACCTTGGAAAATATTTTAAACCAAACCAATTCTATTCAGCCCCCGGCAGTGGTGGTGGTTGGCGAAGTGGTCCGACTTAGAGATCACCTCCGCTGGTTTGATAGTCATCCCCTTTTTGGCAAACGCGTTTTAGTTACCAGGGCTCGGCACCAAGCAAGCTCACTAAGTGAGCTTCTCCGCGAATGTGGTGCCTTTCCCGTGGAAATGCCAGTTATAAAAATTCAGCCAATATTTTCTAATGGCTTAGACCAAGCTATCTTGAATATTAAGAATTATGATTGGTTGGTCTTTACTAGTGCTAATGGGGTTGATGTCTTTTTTCATAGATTACAAACTTTAAAGCGAGATTCTCGATGGCTGTCTAATGTTCGTCTTGGCGCTATCGGTCCAGCTACAGCTAAAGCCTTGGAGAATAAAGGATTACGGGCTGATTATGTTCCCAAAACATATACCAGTAAAGGCTTTTTATCTGGATTTAAAAATTACAATTTAAGGGGATGTCGCATTCTTCTACCCCGAGCTGAAATGGCTGATAAAGAGTTGTCCCGAGGGCTAACTCGTCTCGGAGCTAAGGTGGATGAAATAGCTGTTTACCAAACAGTTCTTGATACCGAAACCATTCATTTAGAAAAGGAAATGCTTAAAGATAGGGAAATTGATATAGTGACCTTTACCAGTGCCTCTACAGTAACTAATTTAATTACTGTCTTAGGTAAGGAATGGCAGCTTATAAATAATACAGTGATAGCCTGCATTGGTCCTAAAACAGCAGCCACAGCTATTAAGGCTGGTTTAAGGGTGGACATAGTTGCCCGGAAACATACTATTTCTGGGTTAGTTGAAGCTTTGGGAAATTACTTTAGGGAAAGGGGGAAAAATGGTTAGCTTTCCAGAATTGCGTTTGCGTCGTTTCCGACGCACTGAATCTTTGCGAGCCTTAGTCCGGGAAACTTGGGTCGATGTCACTGACCTAATTTATCCCCTTTTTATTATCGAGGGTAATCGAATAAAACAGGAAATAGCTTCTATGCCTAATATTTTTCGCCTTTCTGTGGATTTATTACCCAAAGAAGTTGAGGAAATAGCTCAATTAGGCATTCCTGGGGTAATTCTTTTCGGTATTCCCCAGTATAAGGATGATGTTGGCTCGTCAGCTTATGACCCGGATGGGGTGATCCAAAAAGCGGTGAGGACTATTAAAAGCTCTGTCCCCGAATTGATAGTAATAACCGATGTTTGCCTTTGTGAATATACCAGCCATGGACACTGTGGGGTAGTAATTGACGGGTATGTGGATAATGACAGAACCTTAGAACTTTTGGCTAAAACAGCTCTATCTCAGGCTCAATCTGGCGCTGATATAGTCGCCCCCTCAGATATGATGGATGGCAGAGTAAAAATCATTCGGAAATCTTTGGACGAAAATGGATTCCCGCTCGTCCCTATAATGTCCTATGCGGCTAAATATGCCTCAGCCTTTTTTGAACCTTTTCGAGAAGCTGCTCAGTCAGCACCAAAATTTGGCGACCGCCGCTCTTATCAGATGGATCCGGCAAACTGGCGGGAAGCCTTAAGGGAAATAGAGCAAGATATTGCTGAAGGTGCTGATATAGTGATGGTAAAACCAGCTTTGGCTTATCTGGATGTAATTCGTAAGGTACGTGATACCTTTCCTATTCCTTTAGCTGCCTACAATGTTAGTGGTGAATTTGCCTTAGTAAAGGCAGCTGCCCAGAAAGGCTGGATAGATGAAAAAAAGGTAGTTTTGGAAATCCTAACCGCGATAAAGAGAGCTGGGGCTGACATTATTATCACTTATCATGCTAAAGAAGCGGCAAAATGGTTAAAGTAAAAGAAATAAAACGTTCTAAAGAGCTTTTTACAGAGGCACAGCGTTACTTACCTGGTGGGGTTAGTAGTCCAGTCCGAGCTTTTAAAGCTGTGGGGGGAAATCCCCTCTTCATAAAACGTGGTAAAGGCTCCAAAATTTATGACGAAGACGGCAATAAGTTTATAGACTATGTCTGTTCCTGGGGAGCTCTTATCTTAGGCCACGCTCATCCCCGACTAGTAAAAACTCTTAAAAAAGCAACCGAGCGCGGCACCAGCTTTGGTGCCCCTACTAAACTGGAAATAACTTTAGCCAGAATGATTTCTACAGCTATTCCCTCCATGGAACTGATTCGCTTCGTTAATTCTGGCACTGAAGCTACAATGAGTGCTATTCGTTTAGCCCGGGCATTTACTGGACGAAATAAGATAGTCAAATTTGCTGGCTGCTACCATGGTCATTCTAATGGCTTATTAGCTGAAGCTGGTTCAGGAATAGCTACTTTTGGTATACCGGGTTCCCCTGGTGTCCCTTCTTCCTTCACTGCCGAGACCTTAATTGCCTCTTATAATGACCTAGAGGGTATTGAGCAGCTTTTTTTTGACTTTGGTAAAGAAATAGCTGCGGTAATAGTAGAACCGATAGCTGCTAATATGGGCGTAGTGCTACCAAAGCCTGATTTTTTACAAAAGCTCCGGCGTTTAACCCAGGAATTCGATGCTCTCCTTATTTTTGATGAAGTAATTACTGGTTTTCGCCTGGTTTACGGAGGAGCTCAAACTATTTACCAGATAACCCCAGACCTTACTTGTCTGGGCAAAATTATAGGTGGTGGGTTGCCCATAGGAGCTTATGGCGGTCGGTATGAGATTATGAAAATGGTGGCTCCCCTTGGTCCGGTTTATCAAGCTGGTACCCTTTCTGGTAATCCTTTAGCCATGGCTGGTGGTATCGAGACTCTCAAAATTTTAAGTCAACTTGAGGTTTATAGAGAGCTTGAAGAAAAATCATCTCTTCTGACAAAAGGTATTCGCGAGGCTGCCAATAAAGCCAATATAAATATACATTTATCGAGAGCAGGTTCCCTTTTCACAGTTTTCTTTACTTCAGAGCTCGTGACGGACTATAAAACAGCTCAAAAAGCCAATACCATGCTTTATGCCCAATTCTTCCATTACATGCTATCCCAAGGGATATACTTCCCGCCTTCTCAGTTTGAAGCCGCTTTTATTTCGCTGGCTCATACTGAGGAGGATATCCAGGCTACCATTGATGCGGCTTATAAAGCCTTTAGCCTTTGTTGTACATAACTTGTTTTTAACTGGAACCTTTTTGGTAAAACTCCTGGTGAGAGTATTGACACTGTCCAACCAGTATGTTTAAATTGGAATTAAGTTTTATAGTATACCTTTAAATTTAAAAACATCATCAAGGGGGGGTGGTGTGTATGAAAGTTTAAGTTTTAACTAAGGTGTTTTTAGTTTTGTTAAACTTGTTAGAAAGGAGGATGTAATTGAAAAAGATAGATTGGTCGTCATTATGGAAGAAGGAAGATTGGTGGGCTTGTTGGGTTGGCGGTTTTGTTTTACTTTTGGGTTTAGCCAAGTGGCTCCCAGCTACTCCTAAATGGGCGACGTGGACAGCACCCCTGAAATTCCTACCTAAAAATGTTACTTATGGCGATTTCTTTCTGGATTATCTAATTGTTTTCGCCATAATGTTTGTCCTGACCCTTATCGCGTTAGCTGTCATGAAGGGATGGCAGCAAGTTAGGTATCATTTACCTGGCTTTGCTATTATCTTTGCCCTGGCAATAATCGCCTTCTGGCTGGGCAATTGGAAAACTTTTAAGGCTTGGGGGCTGGAAGTAGTCCTCTGGGCATTGTTCCTCGGTTTGTTCATAAGTAATGTTCTCAGAGTGCCTGCCTTTATGAAAGGAAGCATCAATACTGAATTCTACATCAAGTGTGGTCTGGTAATGCTTGGGGCTGAAATCTTGTTTTCCACCATAATTAAAGGTGGTGCTATTGGTATGGGGCAGGCTATCGCTGTAGTCTTGGTGGTCTGGTTTTTTGCCTATTGGTTGGGGAGAAGGTTTGGCATAGAAGAAAGCTTTTCTAGTGTTCTGGCAACGGGTGTTTCCATCTGCGGTGTTTCTGCTGCTATTGCTGCTGGTGGTGCTGTTAAAGGCGATCCGAAACATGTAGCCTACACCATCTCTTGGGTGCTTCTTATTGCCATGCCCATGATGGTGTTCATGCCTATGTTTGCTAAAGCGATCAAAATGCCAGAAATAGTAGCTGGTGCTTGGTTTGGTGGCACCATTGATACCACTGCCGCCGTAGTTGCTGCTGGTGAGCTTATGGGCAAAACCGCTATGAAAGTAGCCTCCTTGGTCAAAATGGCTCAAAATGTCCTCATTGGCTTTACTGCTTTTGTCTTAGCTGTCTGGGCTACCTTAGTTTTAGGCCGAGCCCCCGGTGCGGAAAGACCTTCCTATGCTGAAATCTGGTGGCGATTCCCTAAATTTATCGTTGGTTTTATTGCCGCCTCTCTACTCTTCTCTCTCCTTGAGCCAGTTTTGACTGAAAAAGTAATGAAGGCAATCCTTGGAATAACCAGCGGCTGGCGTGTTATCTGGTTTGTTTTAGCTTTTGTCTGTATTGGTCTTGATACTCGGTTTATTGACTTAGCTCGAGTTGGCGGTGGTAAACCAGCAGCTGTTTTCTGCATCGCTCAGCTCTTTAATATCTTATGGACATTACTCATTTGTTGGCTCCTTTGGGGCGGAGTTTTCTTCCCACCGCCAAAAATATAAGGCTTTAGAGTATAACAGAGAAGGGGGTCAAAAGTCCCCCTTCTCTGTTTATTAAATACCATAGAGTTTGTAGCAATTGCGGCACAAGGTGGGTGGTGGAGGCAAAGCAATAGTTCCTTTTGGGTAGGTCATCTCAGCTAATGCTTTCAGGAAACGCACTGAGCTGCTCCATAGTTTTGGCAACGATGAAACAACATCAGTTACAACATCCACACTGCCTGTTTTTAGGCGAAAGGAGAAGGCTTCCCGAAAAGAGCGAGCTTTTTCCTTCCTTAACACATGGTCAAGCCCTTCAGTGATTTTTCCAAAACTGAATCGGGGAAGCAGCTCTTCCTTACCCCAGAAAAATCTGGGGAAGTCACCACGACATGCTAACGCTACGTAAGGACAAGGTGCTACCTCTCCCCATACTGTTACCCAAATATTATGTATTGGTTCAGCATCGCACATTAGAACATCATACCGGGGTGCTAAAGGATATATATGCACCATTATCCCCAGCTCCTTACCCCTCCGTTTTGCCTCTTCCGTCAGTTCAGCATAATGAGGGTCAGGAGACAGGGCAAAGGCTTTAAGGGCAGCCACTTCACTATTAGGAATATAATCCAAGTTTGGAAAAATAACCTTGTCTACCCCTAATCTCTTGGCTAAAGTGACCACCTCCGGTAATTCTTCCATGTTGGGCTTCATCATCTGCATAATCAGATGGACTTTTGGACGCCTTTTTAAGCTACAAAGGTAAGAGATGTTAGCACATATCTGATCAAAATGAGAACCCAGACGCAAGGAATCATTTGTTTTAGCTGTGGCTCCAGCTATTGAAATTGCTATCAAGTCAAAATCTATTCGGCAAGCTTCTCTACATACTACCTCGTCTAACGTTACTGCATTGGTGGTTAAGCTAACTCGCCCTCCTTTTTGTTTGACGGCTGCTGCCATGTCCCATAGCCGAGGATGGAGTAATGGCTCTCCCCATCCCTGCAAATGCACCAGCATCGTTTTCCGCAGAAAGGGTAATAATGAAGAAAATACTGTCCAGTCCAGGTGAGTCGAAACCCACTGGTCTTTTAAAACGGTACGGGCACAAAAAACACACCGCAACTGGCAAGCAGTGGTTACTTCAACCTGGACAACCTTCGGTAGCAACATTTGTTTGCCAAAAGCATTATAATATACCGTGAGGTGATAGTCATTTTTATCAGGTCATGAGTCTTAGCGTTATGACTAAGAGCCTGGGCACAAGTGTCTATTTGTTTATATGCTTTTTCTTTATGATGGCAGCCTTGTTTCTCGTTTTTATCTTTGTCCCGGTGGAAGAGGAAATGGGGGTAGTCCAGAGGATTTTCTATTTCCATGTACCTCTTGCCTGGGTAGCTTTTTTAGCTTTTTTCATAGTGTTCCTCACCAGTATTTTCTATCTCCGGGAAAGAAACAAAAAGTGGGATTATTTAGCTAATTCTTCCGCCGAAATTGGATTTCTTTTCACCAGCTTAGTTTTGATAACTGGTTCTATTTGGGCAAAAGCTGTTTGGAAAGTATGGTGGACCTGGGATGCTCGTCTAACTACTACCTTAATCTTGTGGTTTATTTATCTTGCCTATTTGATGGTGCGGGCATATGCTATAGAAAAAGAACGAGGAGCTCGTTTGGCTGCTGTAGTCGGTATTGTTGGCTTCTTAAATGTGCCCATAGTCTTCTTAGCCACTACTTTATGGAGAACTCAACATCCTGGTTTAATAATTTTTTTTCAGGAAAGCTTAGCTCTTTCTATGCTTCTTACTTTGCTGGTCTGTCTAATTGCCTTTACTTTTTTGTATCTATGCTTACTTACTAAGGCAATCACTTTAAGACAAATGGAAGCAGGAATAAAGCAGCTTAAACAGCAAATTAGAGAAAAAAGTATCTAAAAGGAAGAGAAGATGTGGTACTTGTTTGTGGTTTATAGTCTAATTTGGGCGGGAGTTTTTGTTTATGTTTTCTTGCTTAGTTTAAAGCAAAAT
>JBHOQK010000018.1:0-66193 GCA_042408205.1 Dehalococcoidia bacterium
ACTTGAAGTCGGTGGGCTAACCCACCTCAGGTGGGAGGCAGCCGCCGAGAGTGGGGTCGGTGACTGGGACGAAGTCGTAACAAGGTAGCCGTACGGGAACGTGTGGCTGGATCACCTCCTTTCTAGGGAGTTAATAACTCCAAGGTCGATCCATAGGAGTTATGCCTATGGTTAAATTACAAGATACCTTTCCTTCCACTATCCAGTTGTTAAGGTTTTTTATTTGGCTTGGGTACCTTGTTTAAATCATTTAACAAGATTGCATTTCTGTTTCTACCTCATTTTAGTTGAAAGCTTACTTCTGATTAAAATCTCCTAATAGCTGAACTATCTCTTAGCCTTTGTTAGCTATTTTCCATTACTTTTCCTTAGTTTACATATTATTATGATTTAAATGTAGTGCTTGTAGGTTTTTGTAAATCATGTTATAATTACGTTTGCTAGCGATAAGTAGTAGGGAGTGGGAATAATTGCCCACTTTTTTATTAGTATTTGGAGGAGACTGTGGTGAAGACCGAGTTTATGGCTGCTATTAAACAAATTGCGGCAGAGAAGAACTTGCCTAAGGAAAAAGTATTAGAAGTCTTAGAGTCGGCACTTGCTTTAGCTTATAAAAAGAATAGTTTTCCCCAAAACCAGAATATTGTGGTGAAGATAAATCCTAATACTGGGGAGGTGAAGGTTTATCTCTGTAAGACAGTAGTTGAGACCGTTAACAACCCGCGTTGTGAGATATCTATTGGTGAAGCTAAAAAATTTAAAAAAGAAGCTCAGGTTGGTGATGTAATAGAAATAGAATGCACTCCTCCTAATGCTGGACGTATTGCTGCCCAAACAGCTAAGCAAGTTATGTTGCAAAGGTTACATGAAGCCGAATACCGGGCGATATATGAAGAGTTTATTGGTCGGGAAGGTGACATTGTTACTGGGGTGGTGCAACGTTTAGACCAAAAGCAAATTTACATTGATTTGGGCAGAGCTGAAGCTATACTTCCCCAAAGCGAGCAAGTACCAACAGAACGGTATCGGGTAGGGCAAAGATTAAAGTTGTATCTTTTGGAGGTATCTCGGACTCCTAAAGGTACCCATATTGTTGTTTCCCGGTCTCATCGGAATTTGTTACGCCGGCTTTTGGAATTAGAGATACCCGAAATTAGTCAGGGTATTGTGGAGATAAAATCTGTAGCTCGGGAAGCTGGGCAAAGGAGTAAGGTAGCGGTGGTGGCTCGGCAAGAAGGTGTTGATCCGGTAGGGTCTTGTGTCGGGCTACGAGGTATAAGGATACAAAGTGTGGTAAATGAGCTGAATGGGGAGAAAATAGATATAATTCCCTGGCATCCTGACCCCGCAATTTTTATTGCTAATGCCCTTAGTCCAGCTCAAGTATTAGATGTTAAGTTTGATGAGGCGCAAGGGGCAGCTACGGTTATTGTCCCTGACAAGCAACTTTCTTTGGCTATTGGTAAAGAAGGGCAAAATGCCCGGCTTGCAGCTAAACTTACGGGATGGCGGATCGATATTAAGAGTGCTTCGGCTGCCGAGAAAGAAAAAGCAGCTCTGGAAACGGAAGTTTTGCAGAAAGAGGCAACCTTAAAGGCCAAGGAAGTAACTCCTGAAGTTGCGCTTCCAATAGTTGAGCCGGTAGAAGAGCTTAAAATCGAATCCCCAACAACTGAGCCAGTAAAAGAGCCTGTAATGGAAGAAGTAGCAATAGCTGAAGAAGAGTTTATTTTGCCTGATGAAGTTTTGGCAGCTAAAGTGCCTGAGGAAGGACGAGAGATCCGTTTTGCTGAGGAAATTATGTTACCCAGTTCGATTAAGGGAAGTAAAAAAGCCAAGAAAGAATTGATGGGTAAGGGAGAGATGGATAAAGATAGGAAGGTGTTTAAGTCAAAGAAAAAATATTTAAAGTTACCAACTTATTTAGATGAGGAGGATTTTGACGCAGAACTTTAAGGGGCAGTTAACCCGGCGTCGGCATATACCTCAGCGTACCTGTGCTGGTTGCCGGGAAAAAAGGGCGAAAAGGGAGCTTATACGTATTGTTCGTACACATAATAATGGTGTCGAAATAGACCTTTCCGGAAAGAAACCGGGACGAGGCGCTTATTTATGTCCGAAACTGGAATGCTGGGAATTGGGAATAAAAAAGAATCGTTTGGAGTATGCTTTAAGGGTAAAAATAACCTTAGAAAATCGGGAACAGCTTTTAAAAGACGGAGCTGAGTTGCTGAAGGGGTACTTGCTTGAAAACCAAGAATCTGAAACCAGTTGAAAACCTTCAAGAAAAAAAGTCGGGGGTAGTTGTAGAATCGGATAAGAGTGTGATTACCCTTCCTGCAACTTTGACGGTGAGGCAGTTAGCTGATCTTCTGAATGTAAGTGCTATTGAAGTTATTAAACGGCTAATGAAAAAGGGGATTATGGCTAGTTTAAATCAAGTTATTGATTTTAACACTGCTGCCGCGGTAGCGGCAGTTTTTGGTTTTAAAGTTCAAAAAGAGATGGATACTGTTACCGTCAAAGCTTTACGTGTAAGAGAAGGCGGAGCTATACCTCGGCCGCCAGTTATTACAATTATGGGGCATGTGGATCACGGTAAGACAACCCTTCTTGATGCTATCCGCCAGAGTAATGTGGCTGCTACTGAAGCTGGAGCTATTACTCAACATATTGGAGCTTATCAAGTAGAAGTTAACGGTCGTAAGATTACTTTTTTAGATACACCGGGACATGAGGCTTTTACAGCTATGAGGGCTCGAGGTGCTCAAGTGACTGATATTGTGGTGTTAGTAGTAGCTGCTGATGATGGGGTAATGCCTCAGACTGTAGAAGCTATTAACCATGCTCGAGCTGCGGGTGTGCCTATAGTGGTGGCTATCAATAAGATTGATAAAGCTAATGCTAATCCAGAGCGAGTGAAGCGACAGCTTGCTGATTTAAACTTAGTTGTTGAAGAATGGGGGGGCGATGTGGTTTGTGTTCCTATTTCAGCTAAGACAAAAAAGGGGATTCCTGAGCTATTAGAAAATTTACTCTTAGTAGCTGATATTCTTGAACTTAGAGCTGAACCTAATTGCCCTGCCAAAGGGGTTGTAATTGAAGCTAAACTGGATAAAAGCAGGGGGCCTGTAGCTACTCTTCTTATTCAGATGGGCACCCTCAATTTAGGTGATGCTTTAGTGGTGGGGAGCACTTGGGGTAAGGTTAAAGCTATGTTTAATGATCGAGGACAGCGAATTGAAAAAGCTGAACCAGCCACACCGGTGGAAATTTTAGGTCTAAATGCTGTACCCCAAGCTGGGGATATTTTTCAGGTAGTTGAGGATGAGCGACAAGCTCGATTACTTGCCGAGGAACGGGAAAGTGCTAAGCGAGAAGGAATGGCATTGGCAAGACCTGTGACTCTAAGCAATTTCTTATCTCGAGTTAGTGCCGGACAGGTTAAAGAACTCAATATCATTCTCAAAACCGATGTTCAAGGTAGCATTGAGCCAATAAAAACTTCTGTAGAGAGATTTGGAACTGAGGAAATTAAGGTTAAGGTGATCCATTCAGCCAGCGGGAGCATAACGGAAAGTGACGTGTTACTAGCTTTAGCCTCAAAAGGGATAGTTATAGGATTTAATACAAAGGTAGAACCGGGAGCTCGTCGTTTAGCTGATTTAGAAGGGGTTAGTATTCGTAATTACGAAGTTATCTATGACTTGGTTGGCGATGTGGAAAAAGCCTTAAAAGGAATGATAGAACCGACTTATGCTGAAGTGGCGGAAGGGCATGCTGAAGTGCTGGCTATTTTCCCTATTAGTAAGAAAGGGAAGGTAGCTGGAGTCCGGGTCAAAGAAGGCAAAATAAGTAGAGATTCTTTAGCTCGAATACTGCGTCAAGGTAAAGTAATCTGTGAATCTCGTGTCAGTAGTTTGAAACGCTTTAAGGATGATGTTTCAGAAGTGTCAGCTGGTCTTGAATGTGGTGTTGGCATAGAAGGATTTACGGATTTTGCCATTGGTGATATTATTCAATTCTATCGTAAAGAGCGAATAACCTAAAAGAATAATAAGGACACTTTCTTCCATATATACTTTATCCCGCTTAATTAGGAGTAGTTTATGTCTCGACGCCTTGAACGGATAAACAATCTCCTTCGTCAAGAAATTAGTCAATTGTTGCGAAGTCAAGTAAACGACCCTCGACTGAATAATTTTATTTCCATAACTAAGGTTTTTGTTTCCCCAGATTTGAGGAAGGCTAAAGTCTTAGTAAGTGTTTTGGGGACTGAAGCTCAGAAAAAGGAAGTGTTAGCTGGTTTTGCTTCTGCCTCAGGATTTTTGCGCCGGGAACTGGCTCAGCGTCTTGTATTAAAAAGAGTTCCAGAACTAAGTTTTGTCATTGATGAGTCTATTGAACAAGGAACTAAAGTTCTAAAGCTAATAGACCAGCTTAGTGAGACTAAATCAGGCAAATAAACAGGTTTGGATTTTTAAAAATGAGTATTGATGGAATTCTTAATGTTAACAAGCCTCGGGGTATAACTTCTTTTGGTATAGTTGCTTGGCTTAAACGCTTGAGTGGTGAGAAACGGGTTGGGCATGCTGGGACTCTAGACCCGATAGCTACCGGTGTGCTTCCCGTTTGTTTTGGGCAAAGTACTAAGGTAGTTAGATTTTTAATGGACTTTACTAAAACTTATCGGACTGAAATTGAGTTAGGTATAACTACTGATACTTATGATAAGGAAGGAAAAATCCTCCGTCGGAGCAATATAACGGATATTACCAGGGAAAAAGTGGCAGAAACTTTAGCTTCCTTTCGAGGTGTTATCACGCAAGCTGCCCCAGCTTACAGTGCTTTAAAGAACCAAGGTAAGCCCTGTTATCAGTTAGCTCGAGCTGGTATTCCAGTACCGATAAAAAGGAGGCAAGTTGAGATCTTTTCTTTGCAACTTATAGAATGGGCACCCCCCTTTTTAATAATTGAGGTTGAATGTAGTAAAGGTACTTATATACGTTCTTTGGCTCACGAACTAGGAGAGCGTCTTGGTTGTGGTGCTTGTGTCAGTAGCCTTATTCGACTAAGTTATGGTCCCTTTAAGATTAGCGAGGCGCTGTCTATGGCGGAAATTGAAGCTGCTTTTGAGGGGGGCTCGTGGAGGGAACTTTTATATCCTACAGATATTGTATTCCTTTCCTATCCAATGATTATAATCAATGAAGCACAAGAATTAGCAATAAGGAATGGTTGTCCTCTTTCTTTACCTCAAGGATTAGACTCTTCCTCGGGTTATTGCCGGGCTTATAACAATAACAAAGATTTTGTCGCTATTTTACAGTTTATTTCTGATTTGAACTTGTGGCGGCCTATAAAAGTATTTAAACCAGGGTCAATTTCTTGCCAAAGGTCTTGACATTCCATATATAATAGAATAGGGTTTAAACCTAAGGAAAGGAGGTAACTTCAGTGCAAGCCTATTGCTTTAAGTGTCGGAAAAAGGTAGAAATAAAGAATCCCCAGAATGTTACCCTAAAGAATAAGAGACCAGCGACACGAGGCGTATGCCCTAATTGTGGAACCAAGGTGTTCCGCATTGGTAAGAGTTAATCAGGGTTAGCTTTTATTTATTTTTTGTATTAAAAGTAGCGGATTTTCGCTCAAGATTTGGCGGCATTGTTGGGTTGTTAACCCACAGCTACTTGTTATAGCCGCGATAGTCGTTGGTGTTAATAAATCATCACTATTATGGGCATCGGAATTGATTAACAATTTCGCTCCTATTTGAGAAGCGATAGTCGCAATATGATTGTTAGCTAAATGATGCCCAGAGCGAGTGGTTAATTCGAGGAAAATATTGTTTTTAGCTGCTAATAAAGCTTCTTCTGGGGTGATTAAGCCTGGGTGAGCTAAGATATCAACATGAGGGGATTGAATAGCAGCGAGGTTTGTCCCCTTTTCTACTGGTTCCACGGTAGTTTCACCATGGACCACTACTATTTTTGCTCCCAGTTGTTTAGCCTTGCTGGCAATTTCAGCAATGGCTGGTGGGGGAAGATGGGTAAGTTCAACACCTGGGAAAGCTAAAATGTTCCAGTACTTTTGGGCTAAAGCACAATCTTCACTTATTTCTTTAATAGTGCGCTCAAGGGAACCCAGGGCAACATGGTCAGTCACGGCAATAGCAGTATAGCCTTTAACATACGCCCGATGTATTAGTTCAATAGGAGACAGGGTGCCATCGCTGAAAAAAGTATGGGTATGAAAGTCATAAATCATGATTTATACCTTAACATAGGAAGTTATTTAAGGCAAGAAAGTTTAACAATATAGGAGGTGAACATGTTTAAAAAGATTTTAGTGACTTTAGACGGTTCGGAGATTGCTGAGGGTGTTCTTCCTTATCTTAGGGATTTAGCTGCCAAATTTGATTCTGAATTACATATTTTTGGTGTATGCATTGAACCGGAGCGGGGCTTAGATCGTTTGTTTAGAGAGTATTTGGAAAAAATAGCTAATATTCTTCGGGGAGAAAAATTCAAAGCAAAAACGTTTCTTTCTTATGGGAGCCCTGCGGATGAAATCCTTAAATATGCTGAGACAGAAAAGGTATCTTTAATTGCTATGACTAGTTATGGTCGTGGTGGAATCAAACGATGGTTATTGGGAGGCACGACTGAAAAGGTGATCCGGGGAGCAGATATACCTGTGTTGGTAGTCCGAGGCAAACGTCCCGAAGAAATAGAGATTATGGAAAAAGTCTCTTTATCACGAATCTTAGTTCCCTTAGATGGCTCGGAAATAGGCGAGACGGTTTTGCCTTATGTTGAAGCTATAGCCGATAAGATGAAAGGCTCGGTGACTTTGCTTCACGTAAATCCGCCTCTCTATCGGGCTATTGGTCAGCTGGAATTTCCAGGACCTTATCCTGAAGAAGTAATTGAAACTTTGCGAACTGCTGGTGAAGCTTATCTGGGTGGGATTAATAAAAGGCTGAAGGAAAAAGGAATTGAAGTTAATTACAAGGTAATCACGGGCGATCCAGCCATGGAAATATTGGAGTATGCCAAAGAAGGGGGATTCAATTTAATAGCTATGTCAACGCATGGTCGGGGAGGTATCACTCGTTGGACATTAGGCAGCGTAGCCGAAAAAGTCGTCCGGAGTTCTGAGGTACCTGTTTTGTTAGTAAGAGCCTTGTCGTAAGTCATTTATTTTAATTAGCAACTTTGGCGAAAGGAAGCTTTTTGGTGTTTAACTTCAGGTTTTCCTGAAGATGAAGTAGGATATATAGTAGATTGTTTATAGAACGGTTAGTGAAATTTTACATAAAGAAGAGGGAGATAAAATGGGTAGGATAAATGTGGCTATTATCGGTGTTGGTAATTGTGCGTCTTCTCTGGTTCAGGGTGTTTATTATTATAAAAATGCCAAAGAAGGTGAATTTGTCCCTGGTTTAATGCACGTAAATCTTGGAGGTTATCATGTTGGGGATATTAATTTCGTAGCTGCCTTTGATGTTGACAAGAATAAGGTGGGAAAAGAACTTGCTGAAGCTATTTTTACTCCCCCTAATAATACTATAAAGTTTTGCCAGGTGCCAAATACTGGGGTTAAAGTAGAGCGGGGGATGACCCACGATGGTTTAGGGAAATATTTGTCCCAAATTATTACCAAAGCCCCGGGACCCACGGCTAATATTGTTAATATCTTGAAGGAGACTGAGACCCATGTAGTAGTCAATTTTTTGCCTGTTGGTAGCGAAGAGGCGACCAAATGGTATATAGAACAGGTACTAACTGCTGGCTGTGGGTTTGTTAATTGCATTCCGGTCTTTATTGCTCGGGAGCCTTATTGGCAAAATCGCTTTGCTGAAAGAGGATTACCTGTTATTGGTGATGATATTAAATCTCAAGTGGGGGCTACTATTGTTCATCGGGTGTTAACCTGGCTTTTTCGGGAGCGAGGGGTTAAATTAGAGCGCACTTATCAGTTAAATTTTGGGGGGAATACAGATTTTTATAACATGTTGGAACGGGAACGTCTGGAATCAAAGAAGATTTCTAAAACTCAGGCAGTTACTTCACAATTAGATTATGAGCTTGAACCTGGTAATATTCACATTGGTCCCAGTGATTATGTACCTTGGCTTGCTGACCGTAAATTCTGTTATATTAGGATGGAGGGACGTACCTTTGGCGATGTCCCCTTGAATTTAGAACTGAAGTTGGAAGTTTGGGATAGTCCTAATTCAGCTGGAGTTGTTATTGACGCTATAAGATGTTGTAAATTAGCTTTAGACCGGGGACTGAAGGGAGCTATAGTGGCGCCATCAGCTTATTTTATGAAATCCCCACCAATTCAATATTCCGATGATGAGGCTCGGGATCGCTTAGAAGAATTTATTGCCGGGAAAGGGGAGAGAGAGCCTGTCTCTTTACCTGGTTAGGAAATGTAGGGTGAAACAATCCAAATAAGCTGCTAAAAATCGGGGAGTGTCAGCAATTTTAATTTAAATGAAGATCGGGCTGGTTTCTCCTTACGATTATGCTTTTCCTGGTGGCGTTGTTACTCATATTTCTTATCTAGCTCGTTATTTTATGGCAGCGGGACATAAGGTCAAAGTGTTAGCTTCTTGCTCAAAAAAGGGTATTTCTTATTTTGGAGAAGAAGTCATTCCTATAGGTAAGCCTTTTCCAATTCCCAGTGCTGGTAGTATAGCTCGGGTTGCGTTATCTCCCTGGTTGCCGGCGCAAGTTAGAAAAGTCCTGGCAAGAGAAAAATTTGACATTCTTCATATTCACGAGCCTTTCGGTTCTTTCCTTTCTTTTTGGGCGCTTACTGAATCTAATACTATTAATGTGGGCACTTTTCATGCCTATCATACTAAGCCACGAGGTTACTGGCTGGGTAAGCCAATCTTTAAAAGGTTATTACCTAAATTAAAGGCTAAAATTGCTGTTTCCAAGCCAGCTATGGAATTTGTTAGCCGTCATCTTCCCGGTGATTATCAGATCATCACCAATGGGGTTGACATTGAACGATTTTATCCCCAAGGTCCGGTAATAGATAAATTTGCCGATGGTAAGCTTAATATTCTCTTTGTCGGTCGTCTTGAGACCCGTAAAGGTCTGGATTATTTACTTGGGGCTTATGGAAAGGTGAAAAAACAATTTCCTAATATTCGTCTTATTGTTGTTGGTCCGGGGACAAGACTACGACCAAGATATGAAAAGATTATCCAAGATAAAGGGTTAACTGACGTATTTTTTGCCGGTTTTGTTCCTGATACTGAATTACCAAAGTATTATCGAACGGCTCACCTTTTCTGTTCTCCAGCAATTGGAGGTGAGAGTTTTGGTATTATTTTGTTAGAGGCTATGGCGAGTGGTAAACCTGTAATAGCCTCTAATATTGAAGGTTATGCCAATGTTATTTCTCATAAAGAGGATGGTTTGTTGATACCGCCTAAAGACGAGGAAGCCTTAGCTGAAGCTATATTATTTCTCTTGAATAATGAACCTCTGCGTCGGGAGATGGGATTTAAAGGAAGAGCTAAGGCTGAGAAATATAGCTGGGAAAATATTGCTCGTAGAGTTATGGACTGTTATACTAACTTACTTGGGAAATCTTCTTGAAAATAGTTTACTGGTGAACTTAACTACTATTCGGGGTAGTTTTGCTGACTGGATTATCAAGCCATTAACGCCTATCTTAAAGAAAAGTCGGCTTAAACCTAATATTTTAACTTTAACTGGTCTGGCACTGGGTGGAGTTGCTGCTGTTATCATTGCTACTAACCATCTTCTTCTAGGTGGGTTTTTAGTCCTTTTTTCTGGATTGTTTGATCTTCTTGATGGGGCTTTAGCCCGCCTTACTAAACAAGCTACTTTTTTTGGTGCTCTCCTGGACTCGACTGCTGATCGAATCTCTGAGGCAGTATTATTTTTTGGGCTATTATTTCTATTAGTTAAAGAAGCATTAATAATGGAGGTGTTCCTTGTTTTCTTAGCTTTGGTTGGTTCTTTTCTTACTAGTTATATAAGGGCTCGGGCTGAGGGTTTGGGAATTGATTGTCAAGTTGGCTTATTTGGCAGAGCTGAGAGAGTAATAGTGCTGGCATTAGGGCTTGTTTTTAATCAAATTCTTATTGCTTTGATAGTTTTAGTTATAATTTCCTTTACTACTGTTGGGCAGCGATTGCTTTATGTTTGGCAGCAAAATCATAAAGTAAAATAAAAGCAAAGGAGGTAAGCGCAGATGAGTGACACTGCTTTTGAGCGGAGTTTAATAGCCCTAACTTGCTTGGTTGTTGCCTGGATTATAGCTGGGATAGTTTTGAAGCTGTTAGGTATTGTGTGGGTTATACTCATTGGTTTAGTGGTTGAGATTTTTGGTGGTGGCGCTTTACTTTATTATTGGGGCAAAAACTATATGTCCCGGGGCTAATTTTAAATAGGAGAGCTGATGGTTATTGCTGTTATTGGCGGTCAATGGGGTGACGAAGGGAAAGGGAAAATAGTTGACCTTTTGGCTGAGAAAGCTAAAGTAGTAGTTCGCTTTTCTGGAGGGGATAATGCTGGTCATACGGTAATAAATCCTTACGGGCAATTCCGGTTACATCTAGTTCCATCAGGTATTTTTTATCCGGGAGTAACTTGCATTATTGGTAATGGTGTAGTCATTAATCCAGCGGTACTTCTTAAAGAAATTAAGGAACTTCAGAATAAGGGGATAGATACTAGTCATCTTTTCATTAGTGATCGGGCACATCTAATTATGCCTTATCATATTCTTCTGGATGGTTTAGAGGAAGAAAGGCGAGGGAATGGGGCTATAGGTACGACGCGAAAAGGAATTGGTCCTGCTTTTGCTGATAAAATAGCTCGTCTTGGGATTCGGGTTGGCGATTTGCTCAACAAAGAGGTTTTTCGGACTCGGCTGAGTTCAGTTTTGGAACTTAAGAATGCTATTCTAACTAAAATATATGGCGTCCAGCCTTTGTCCCTGGAAGAGATTTATCAACAATACTGTTATTTTGGCGAACAATTATCTCCTTTTATTCGTGAGACTGATATCATGCTTTATGAAGCTGTGCTTAAGGAGGAATTAATTTTACTTGAAGGTGCTCAAGGTACTTTGCTTGATCCTGATTTTGGCACTTATCCTTATGTTACTTCTTCCTCCCCCTTAGCTGGTGGCAGTTCCCTTGGTTGTGGATTAAGCCCGACTAAAATTGATTATACCCTAGGTGTTTTTAAAGCTTATATTACCAGGGTGGGGGGTGGTCCTATGCCAACCGAGCTTAAAGACGAAATTGGGGAGCTTATCCGGGAGAGAGCCCATGAATATGGCACGACCACTGGTAGACCTCGGCGTTGTGGCTGGTTTGATGCTGTTGCCGGTCGTTTTAGCGTCCGAATTAACGGATTTACCGGAATAGCCCTTACCCGTCTTGATATTCTTGATACTTTCCCGGTGGTTAAAATATGTACCAATTACAAAGTTGATGGGCAAATTTTAGACCATTTCCCAAGCAATATTGCTGTATTAGAAAAATGTCAGCCTGTATATGAGGAATTACCGGGCTGGCAAACACCGACCACTGAAATCCGCGATTTTAAAAATTTACCCCTTCAAGCCCGTCGTTATGTCAAAAGGATAGAAGAACTCCTCTCCTGCCCAATAGTTATTGTCTCCGTTGGTGCCAAACGGGAGCAGACAATAAAGGTCAGGTCAATACCCTACTAAAGCTTGTCTTCACCTAGCAAAACTTTTGTCCGCAATATGGACAATAGGTTGACCAATTAACTCCGAGTGGGGAACCACCATATTTTTTCACAGTTTCTATTATGTAATCACAGTCGAGACAATAAAGAGTGTACTCGTCATAATAGTCTATTGTTCCAACCTCTCGGTGGCGGCAGCCAAGGGAGGAGCTTCCACATTTAGGACACTTCTTTTCTTTCATTTTTAAACGCTTTGTCTCTTTTTCCCCAAAGTCCTTAAGGAGAACTAAAAACCGATCCACAAAACTGTCTTTCATTGTCATCTTATTTTTAAGTGGTTTGGTTATTTCCTGCTTCATTTTATCCCACAATTCTGTATAGGGCATAATTAGACTACGCGGATAGAAAACCATTCGGTTTTCCCAAAACCATTGGACAGATTCATCACATCTCCATACCCATTGAGGATTAATTTTACACGCTAGGTCAAAATAAGCAAAAGCTGTGTCAACTTCTGCATCAGCAAGCATTAAGTAGAATGTCCCAGTAAGAAATAATAAACCTCCATCTTGGCAGGCATAAGCAGCACTCAAAATATTCTCTTCTGCTTCTTCCTTATCACCCCTTCTTGCATAGATCAAACCGAGTCCAAGTAGCGCTTTCTGGGCAATTATTGTCAAAGAACTCGGCTGTTTTTTTGAAGCTAAAGACTTTATCCAATCATTAACTTTTTCTACGGACTCAAAACCTGATTCCATTTTAATGATATTAGTAAAGACCTGTGCTGCTTCCGCATCTTTATTTTTCTCAAGACAGTATACTGCATACAATAATAAATTTTCCCCTATGTTTTCTGCTGTCATTTTTATCTTCTTTAAAATACAAGTTAGGTTAAGTCAGTGGCTAACTGCTAAAACTCCTCTGATTTAGGTTTAAAGGATAAAGGTAGGTCAATTTGATAATTTTTAAGGGTGGCTTCAATTAGATTTGCTGATTTTTCATCAGCCTCGGTAAGAGGTAAACGAGGTTTACCTACTGGAAAGCCAATATAGTTTAAGGCGTATTTAATGGGGATAGGATTGGAAATAATAGAGAGGGCGTTTATTAAGGGTAATAATTGGTAATGAATAGCCGTAGCTTCCTTTATTTTGCCATTGATGAAACTTTGAATCATTTGCTGAATTTGCTTGCCGACTAGGTGGGAAGCCACGCTAATTACTCCGTAACCACCTAAAGTTAATATCGGTAAGGTATCACCATCGTTGCCACTGTAAACCAGAAAATCTTTTTTAACACCTTGAATAATTTTGGCAATCTGGTCTAAGTTACTGCTGGCTTCTTTAATGCCAATAATGTTATCAATATGGCTGAGTTTGATTGCAGTCTCAGGGGATAAGTTGGTAACAGTTCGGGATGGCACATTATAAAGAATACAAGGTAAATTTGTAGCTTGGGCGATGGCTTTAAAGTGTTCAAACAGCCCATCTTGGGTGGGTCGGTTATAGTAAGGAACTACTAAAAGACAACCGTCAACACCGATTTCTTCGGCTTCTTTGGTGAGGCGACAACTTTCGGCTGTGTTATTGCTTCCTGTCCCGGCAATAACTATCCCCTTTTTACCCACTGTGGATTTAATTTCGGCGAAAAGGCGAAGTTTTTCTTCACGACTTAGGGTGGAGGCTTCTCCGGTAGTTCCAGAAACTAAAATACCATCACTACCTGAATCCAGTAAAGCTTGAGCTAGTCTCTTAGCCTGAGAATAATCCACATTTCCTTCAGCATCAAAAGGGGTTACCATTGCTGTTAATAAACGACCAAATTTTGTCATTTATAGCCATCCCCTTTTTATAGCTTCTTCGGCAATTTGGATAGCATTAAGAGCAGCTCCTTTCCGGAGATTATCAGCTACTACCCACATAACTAAGCCATTAGGATGGGAAGCATCGGCTCTAATTCGACCAACAAAAACATCGTCGGAGCCAGCAACAGACCAGGGTTGAGGATATAGACTGACGCTGGGGTCATCGAGGACTTTAACCCCGGGAGCCTTAGCTAATATTCGTCTTGCTTCTTCGGGGGTCATGGGGTGGGTAAATTCTACATGTATGGCTTCGCTATGTCCGATAAAAACGGGCACTCGGACGCAGGTTGCGGATATAGCTATATCCGGAGCATGCATTATTTTTCTTGTCTCCTCTACCATTTTCCATTCTTCTTTGGTATAGCCGTTATCTAAAAAAACATCTATCTCCGGCAGTAAATTAAAAGCTATTTGGTGGGGATAAACATGGGGAACTACATTCTGTCCTTCCAGTATCAGCTTAGCTTGAGTAGTCAGCTCCTCCATGGCAGCAGCTCCAGTACCCGAAACGGATTGGTAAGTGCTGACGATGATCCGTTTAATGGGATTGACCTTATGGAGGGGGTAAAGAGCTACCACCATCTGGATAGTAGAGCAGTTAGGGTTGGCAATAATTCCCTGATGGTCTTTTATGTCTTCAGGGTTTACTTCAGGGACAACTAACGGGACCTTCGGATCCATTCTAAAAGCGGCACTATTATCAATGACCACAGCTCCTTTCTGAGCTGCTATGGGAGAAAAATAGCGGCTGACCTCACTGCCGGCTGAAAACAAGGCAATATCAATATGATCAAAGGAGCTGGGAGTTGTTTCTTTAACTTCAATTTCGCGATGTCCCACAAAGAGCTTTTTCCCGGCAGAACGGTCTGAAGCAAAGAGGTGAATTGAAGCCATAGGGAAGTTTCTCTGTTCCAGAATTTTAATGAATTCCCGCCCCACAAGTCCGGTAGCACCAACTATAGCTATATGATACTTCTTCATCTCTTTTTTACCTCAGGTCTAGCAAAGTATCCAATCCATAAATTAGTCCTTTATATTTTACTACTTTTTTGATAGCCAAGATGACTCCAGGGATATAACAATCTCGGTTTATCGTGTCATGGCGAAGGCTTAGTGTTTGTCCCAGTCCCCCCAGGATAACTTCTTGGCTTGCCATAATTCCGGGAAGGCGAACACTGTGAATAGTTATTCCATCTATTTGACCACCTCGACTGCCACTAAGAGTTTCTTTTTTAGTTATTGGATAAACGAAGGGTTTGCCTCTGGCTTCCACCATAGCTTTAGCTGTAGCCAGAGCTGTACCTGAAGGAGCATCGGCTTTTTCTTGGTGGTGCAGTTCGATAATTTCGGCATAATCAAAAAACTTAGCTGCAATTTTAGCTAAATGAATAAGAATTACTGCTCCTAAGGCAAAATTAGGCGCAACCACAGCACCAACATTGTTGGCTTTTGCCAATTGGTCAATTTCCATAAGGTCTTGATTGGAAAGTCCGGTGGTGCCAATAACTAAGTTGACATTGTGTTTAGTGGCAAGGCGTGCTGCCGCTATAGATGCTTCAGCAATACTAAAGTCGACCAAAACGTCAGGTTGGCACTGGGTAAGGAGAAACTCTAAATTAGAAGAAAGAGGTACTTTGTTTGAGCTGTCAGGTATAAAGAGATAATCCTGAGGGACCTCTTTGTCTACTGCTCCCACTATTTTCAGTTCCGGATCCCGAGATAATCCGGCAGTAATTGTTCGCCCCATTTTACCTAAGGCTCCGTGAATAATTACTTTTATTGGTGTCATCTCTCTTTCTGGTTAAAGAAGTGATAAGGATTATCTTTACCTAAACGAGTTTTAGGGCGTTGTTTCGACCGGCGATGATTTGACAAAGAATCGCTGACCTTAGCTCCTGGCACCCGAGACAGATCTTCAAATACGGCTCGTCGAGATAAATTTATCCTCCCCAGTCGGTCAATTTCAACAACCTTAACCATAATCTCATCACCAACTTTAACTACATCTTGAACTTTGCGGACAGGGTAATCAGCGAGTTCGCTAATATGAACTAAACCTTCTTTGCCAGGTAAGATTTCCACCATAGCTCCAAAATTTAATAAGCGAGTTACTTTCCCAGTATAAATGCCACCTACTTCTACTTCTTGGGTTAGACCTTGGATAATTTTAATTGCTTTTTGGGCAGCTTCTTCACTGGTGGAGCCAACATATATGGTGCCATCATTTTCAATATCTATAGTCACTTTAGTCTCCTCGATGATAGATTTGATAACTCTCCCACCCGGACCAATAACACTACCAATTTTGCTTGGGTTAATGGTGATTTTATACATCTTTGGGGCATAACGGCTTAATTCAGGACGACTGGAACTAATAACCTGTCGCATTTCTTCCAAAATCTTAAAGCGAGCTTGCCGGGCTTGACTCAGAGCTTGCTCTAATATTTCTTGACTAATACCGGGCAACTTTATATCAAGCTGGAGAGCTGTAATTCCAGTAGCTGTTCCTGCAATCTTAAAGTCCATATCCCCATAGGCATCTTCCAGCCCTTCAATATCTGTTAACAGGACATAGTCGCCATCTTCCCCCGTAACCAGCCCCATAGCTACTCCTGCAACTGGAGTTTTAATTGGAACCCCAGCGTCCATTAAGGAGAGACTGGAGCTACAAACACTTGCCATGGAAGTGCTGCCATTGGAGCTAAGGACTTCAGAAACAAGGCGGATAGTATAGGGAAAATCCTCCTCCGAAGGTAATACTGGAGAAATAGCCCTTTCCACAAGAGCTCCATGTCCAATTTCGCGTCTGCCTGGTCCTCCTATCCGCTTTACTTCCCCAGTGGAAAAGGGAGGAAAGTTATAGTGATGGATAAAGCGTTTACTTTCCTCTATCCCTAAACCATCAAGAAGTTGTTCCTGGCCTAAGGAGCCCAGAGTAGTTATGGTCAATACCTGAGTCTGTCCCCGGGTAAATAGCCCCGAACCATGGGTCCGGGGTAACAGTCCAACTTCGCCACTAATAGGGCGGAGTTCTTCAGGCAAACGACCGTCAAGATGTCGTCTCTTTTGTAGAATAATGCTTCTTGCGGTAGCTTTGAGCTGAGCTTCAAAAGCCCGAGCAATTTCTTCTTCCGGGAAGGTGTCTTTTAATCTTTCTATGGCTTCTTGATGTAGACTGGCTATTGCTTCTTCTCTTCTTTTCTTTTCTGATTGAGTTATAGCCGTCGGGAGTCTATCCCCGATAAGAGAAGACAGAGCCGCAACTAATTCCGGATTAATACTCGGTAACTCAATTTCTCTCTTTGGTTTACCACAAGCTTTTCTGAGTTTTTCCTGAAGATTAATAATTTCTTGATTTGCCACATGTCCCATTTTAATAGCTTCAAGCACTAAACTTTCTGGAACTTCTTTAGCTTCAGCCTCAATCATAACCACGGCTTCTTTAGTACTAGCCACAATAAGGTCGAGGGAGCTTTGGGTTAATTGGGGTAAGGTTGGGTTTAATATCAGATTTCCGTTAAGGTAGCCAATACGACTGGCAGCGATGGGACCATTAAAGGGGATATCAGAAATAGTCAAACTGGCTGAAGCGCCAATAATTCCGAGGATATTAGGGTCATTTTCCTGGTCGGCTGAGAGAACAGTGATGACGACCTGAGTTTCGTTTCGCCAACCTTTTGGGAAAAGGGGGCGAATTGGTCGGTCAGTCAGTCGGCTGGCTAAGGTGGCTTCTTCACTGGGGCGACCCTCCCGCCTGATAAAGCTACCTGGAATTTTACCGGCGGCATAAAGTCTTTCCTCATAATCTACCGTAAGGGGAAGAAAATTATTTTCTTTATGGACTTCTTCGCTGGCACAAACAGTAACTAAAACAACACTATCTCCATAACGAACTGTAACTGCCCCATTGGCTTGTAAAGCGACTTTCCCTGTTTCAATAGATAAGACTCTACCACCGATAGTAATGTCAAAGATTTGGGGCATTTTATTTCCTCAAGCCAAGCTTTGCAATTAAGGCTTTATAACGAGCCGGGTCCCTTTTCCCTAAATACCGGAGCAAGCGTCTTCTTTGACTTATTAACTTAAGAAGTCCGAGTTGGGAATGGTAGTCGTGAGTGTGTATTTTTAGATGTTCGCCTAATCGGTTTATTCGTTCTGTAAGTAAGGCTACTTGAACTTCGGTAGAGCCAGTGTCTCCCTCTTTAAGCCTAAACTCTCTGATTATGGCTTCCTTTCGTTCCTTATCCAAAATTATCTCCTCAAGGCTATTGATAACATAAAATTATACCATAGCCTTTAAAAACTGTATATAATGTTTGATAGCTTGACGAGTTAATTTGTCGTAGTTTAGAATAAAAGCCAAGGAAGGCTGAAGTCAGCGCAAAATGCCCGCTGAAGGTGTCTTGAAAGAAGTTCGCCGCCATAAAAGGAGCCTCTTCTTTGTTTAAGCTACCGCTTCTACCCAAGGAGAACAAGTTTTTTATCCTTTTCATGCAAAGTGCCGAAAATGCCCAGAAAATAGCCCAGCAGTTAAAAGACTTGTTATATATTTGGGAAAATGTTAAAGAAAGGGTAGGGATGATAAGTGACTTAGAGCATCAGGGAGATGCTATCACTCACCAAATTATTGCCCAATTACACCGCACTTTTGTTACTCCCTTTGACCGGGAGGATATTGCTTTGTTAGCTAATTCTCTTGATGATGTGACTGATTTTATTCATGCCGCCGCTGATGCTATGTTAATCTATGAGATAGAACGCCCTACCGAAAGAGCTAAAGAGTTAGTTAATATTATTGTCGATATAGTAGATGAAGTCCAAAAAGCGGTTTCGAAAATAGAGTCTCGGGTTAAACTGGAGCCAATCTTAAAGCATTGCATAGAGATTAATCGCCTGGAAAATGTAGCCGACAGGATATATCGCTCCGCTATGGCTGAGCTTTTTGCTAACTCAACGGATATGGCTTATGTGATTAAATGGCGGGAAATTTATGAACATATGGAAGGTGCCATTGATAGTTGTGAAGATATCGCCAATATCCTGGAAGGCGTGGCGTTAAAATATGCCTGAACCTACCTTTTTGATTCTTCTCTTAGCTATCCTTTGCTGTTATTTTTATGCTTTTGTAGGTGGTTTTACTGATGCTGCCAATGCTATTGCTACCTCCGTTGGTTCTCGTGCCTTGTCCCCCTTAGCTGCGGTAAGCTTAGCAGCTATTTTTGAATTTTTAGGGGCTTTAACTGGAACTGCAGTAGCCCTGACTTTAGGGAAGGGTATAATAAAACTCTCGGCTATTACTCTGCTTACTGTGGTGGCGGCGATTTTAGGCTGCATGACTTGGAGCCTTTTTACATATTATTTTGGTATTCCTGTGAGTGAAACTCATGGTTTAATTGGAGGGGTTGTGGGGGCAGGTATCGCTACCGCTGGCTTAGGGGTTGTGATTCCAGCTGGTTTAATTAAAGTAGGGATTGCTATTATTGCGTCGCCTCTTTTAGGTGCCTTGGGTGGTTTAATCTTAGCTACAATTGTTTACCGCCTTTCCCAGGGTGGGTCGCCTTCTTTCTTAAACCCATTATATATAAACTTACAACGGTTCTCTGCTATATTTATGGCTTTCAGCCACGGCAGAAATGATGCCCAGAAACCCATGGGTATCTTGACTATGGCTTTAGCCGTATATTATGGCTGGACGAAGGTAGAAGTCCCCTTGTGGGTCATCATCTCTTGTGCCTTTTTCGCTTCTCTGGGAATGTTTGCTGGCGGCTGGCGTATAATTAAGACATTAGGATTTAAACTAACAAAACTGCGTCCCATTGATGGTTTTAGCGCTGAGTCTTCAGCAGCGGGTGTACTTCAGTTAGCTTCCTTTTTAGGTATTCCAGTGAGTACCACTCACACTATAACTTCAGCTATCATTGGTGTTGGGCTTGGTCAGCGGGTTTCGGCAGTCCACTGGAGAATTGCCTGGGATATCATCCTTTCCTGGATTTTGACCGTACCAGCAACAGTTGTCTTGGGAGTGTTTTATGCTTTAGTCCTGAAGGCTATTTTTTAGGAAAGCTAAAAGCTGTTATAATTAGCGAAATATTCTATTCGGAGGTAGGATGGAAGCGGCAAAGACTTTCCAGCAACAGCTTGAGGAAATCAAAAATGATGTATTAATTATGGGAGATATGGTGACAAAAGCGTTAACCCGGAGTGTCGACGCCTTAAAGAAGCAAGATTTGACTTTGGCACACCAAATAATTGCTGACGATGCCAAGATTAACGAGCAACGGTTTGCTATAGAGAATAAATGTAGTGAATTTATTACCACTCGCCAACCTGTGTCGGCTGACCTGCGTATTATTATTTCAGTGCTTAATATTATAACTGAATTAGAACGCATTGGAGACTATGCTCAAGGGATTGCTAAGATTACAATCATGATTGGCAAAGAGCCACCACTAAAGCCCCTAATTGACATCCCCAGAATGGTAGAAATCACCGTTGAAATGATTAACCAAAGTCTTCAATCCTTCTTTAAGCACGATGTAGAAATGGCTAAGCAGGTAGTTACTATGGATACCATGGTTGATGCTCTTTATGACCAAGTCTTTAGGGAACTTCTTACCTTTATGTTAGCTGACCCTAAAACCATTAACCGGGCTACTCGCCTGATATGGGTTGCCCATAATCTGGAGCGGGCTGCTGACCGGGCAACTAATATTTGTGAGCGGGTGGTATTCATGGTAACTGGAAAGATGGAAGAAATAGGGGCGTCAATGTACTAACCAAAGTAAACGGATATTAAGGAGGCTTTGCTCATGTCACCAGAAATTTCTCTTCAGGACTATCAAAAGGCTTACCGGGAGATGATAAAACAAGAAGAAAAAAGGGGCTTTTTAATTCATTTAGTCGTTTATTGTCTGGTTAACGCTGGTTTAATAACTCTGAATCTCGTGGTGGTGCCAGAGGTTATCTGGTTTTTCTGGCCTGTTTTGGGCTGGGGAATTGGAATAGTGATTCACTATCTGCAAGGTGTTCGCTGGATAGAAGAGACACTCAAGAAAAAAGAAGCTATAGCTGAAGCTCTCGCTAAGGAAGCCAGAAAGTGATCAGGGCAAGAGTTGCTTAAATAACTTAGCCTCTTGACTTGGCATTAATAAGAGAGTATAGTGGTATCAGCCTTGGTTTACTGCTGTTTCGTGGCTGGTATCCCCTTCCGGGGGTGGATTGCTGAGAGAGTTTAATTGGCAATTTAGCAAGGGGTCTTGAGCCGCAGAGACTGCTGTAGGAACGAGGCTAACTATTTATTTAGAAGGGAGGTATTTAATGGCTCTTGCGGACAAGACCTTAACTTGTCGGGACTGTGGCATCAGTTTTAAGTTTACGGTCGGAGAGCAAGAATTTTACCGCTCCCGTGGGCTACGGAATGAACCCAGTCGGTGTCCTGATTGCCGAGCTAGCCGCCGAAGCCGGTACGGAAACCGGAGTTTCCCCCGAGTTATGTATTCGGCAATTTGTGACTCCTGTGG
This sequence comes from Dehalococcoidia bacterium, assembly GCA_042408205.1. Taxonomy (GTDB): domain Bacteria; phylum Chloroflexota; class Dehalococcoidia; order GIF9; family DYGU01; genus JBHOQK01. The sequence continues at coordinate 21,099 of JBHOQK010000018.1, forward strand.
AGCTGAGGCAGAAGTGCCCTTTGAACCAAAACAAGACCGACCAGTTTATTGTAGTAACTGTTATGCCAAAATAAAGAAAGCACGCTAAGCGAAAGTCATTAAAGGGAGCCCTTAGCAGCCCCCGGCTAAGGGTTCATCTTTTTGATTTAGATTAAAATTTATAATTGCGGCGCCAATGAATATTGGCATTCTACAAGTTAGGCTGCATCTCCCAGAAAATCAGTCCCTTAAAGAAAAACGACGAATAGTAAAGTCAATTATCGCCCGCCTTAGAAATCAATTTAATATTTCGGTGGCGGAAGTCGAGGCTCAAGATTTATGGCAGATAGCAGTGTTAGGGATAGCCTGTGTTAGCAATCACAACCAGCATGTTAGTGAAACTCTGTCCCGGGTTATAGATTTTATTATTGATAATTACCCTGAACTGGATTTAGTGGGTAAAGATATGGAAGTTTTTTCGCTTTTTTAGAAGTGGGGATGGATGCGGCTGCCTTTATTCATTATTTAATAACTTTACCTCAATACCGACAACAAATTGTTCATATTCAACATATTCCTTACCGGGGTGCCAGCTTTAAACCCTTAGACCAACCTTTATTACCGCTTCTTCAGAAACGCCTTGAATTTTTAGGGATTTCCGCTCTTTATAGTCATCAAGCTGCGGCAATAAATGCAGTTCGGGCTGGGGAAAATGTTATGGTAGCTACACCCAGTGCCAGTGGTAAAACTTTATGTTATAACTTGCCAGTATTGGAAGTTCTATTAAAGGAGAAAACCAGCCGAGCCCTTTATCTTTTTCCTACAAAGGCTTTAGCCCAGGATCAGCTTCGTAATCTTAGAGAGTTGGCCGGCTCGGAGATTTTTGAAGAATTAAACTGTGCTACCTTTGATGGCGATACTCCCCAGGCGGAACGAGGTGAAATCAGGCAGCGGGCACAAATAGTATTAACCAATCCCGATATGCTCCATTTGGGTATTTTACCTAATCATCAAGCCTGGTCAAAATTGTTTCGGGGGCTTAAGTATGTAATTGTAGACGAAGCTCATACTTATCGAGGGGTCTTCGGTTCCCATGTTGCCAATGTATTGCGTCGTCTTCGTCGTGTATGTTCCTTTTATGCCTCTAAGCCTCAGTTTATTTGTTGTTCTGCTACTATAGCCAATCCGGAAGAACATGCTCAAAAGCTAACTGGTTTACCGTTTAAAGTGGTCAAAGATGACGGTTCACCTCATGGGGAAAAGTTTTTTATTTTCTGGAATCCTCCCATAATTGATGAAACCAGAATGGCTCGTCGTAGTGCCAATACGGAGGCTACTTTCTTGTTTACGGAACTAGTCCAAAATAGGATTCGGAGTTTAGTCTTTGCCCGAACCCGACAATTGACTGAACTTATTTATCGTTACACTCGGGATCAATTAGATCCTTCTTTATCGGGGAGGATTAAGCCTTATCGAGCTGGGTATCTGGCTGAGGTTCGGCGTCAAATTGAACGGGAGCTTTTTGATGGAAAACTCTTAGGTGTAGTTGCCACAACAGCGTTAGAGCTGGGGATTAATATTGGAGATTTGGAAGCCACTGTATTAACTGGTTATCCTGGAAGCATTGCCAGCACTTGGCAACAAGCTGGTCGTAGTGGGCGGGGGGAGGGGAGTTCTCTAAGTTTTCTCATTGCCCAAGATAACCCCCTTGACCAATACTTTATGCGCCACCCTGATTTTTTCTTTTCCCGAAATTTTGAAAATGCCCTGATTAATCCAAGTAATCTTCATATTTTAAAGCTCCATCTCCTTTGTGCTGCGTGGGAAAAATCCTTAAATGAAAAGGATGCCGATTTCTTTGGCACTACCTTTACCCAGGCAGTTGCCGAATTGGAAAAAGAGGGAAAACTTAAAAAAAGGGGCGAGCAGTGGTATTTATCTCCGGCGGTAAACTACCCAGCTCAGGACATTAATATCAGATCAACTTCCCCTAAGAACTTTGTCCTTCTGGATGTTTCTCAGGGGTATGAATTACTGGAAACCATCGATGCCACTGTTGCCTTTTTCCAGGTCTATCCTGGAGCTATTTATCTCCATCAAGGTGAATCTTACTTAGTTACAGACCTGGATTTAGAAAGGGGAGTTGCCTTAGCTTCGCCTGTTGATGTCCCTTATTATACTCAGAGCAAAGAAATAATTGACATCCGGATTGTTAAGATAAATCGGGAGAAGGTTTGCGCTGGGGTGAAGGTTTATTTTGGGGAAGCTGATGTTACCACTACTGTTGTTGGTTTTAAGAAGAAACTGCAGTTTACTGAGGAAGTTATTGGGGAAGAGCCTTTAGATTTACCGCCTCAACGTTTTCTAACCCAGGCTTTATGGTTTGATTTGCCCCAAAAAGCTATTGACAGAATTGCTGAAGCTGGACTTGATTTGGCTGGTGGGCTTCATGCGGCTGAGCATGCCGCTATAAGTATGCTTCCCCTTTTTGCTCTCTGTGACCGTAATGATATTGGCGGTTTTTCCACCCCTTTCCATATAGATACGGGCAAAGCCCAAATTTTTATCTATGATGCCTATCCCGGGGGCATTGGTATTACTGAGAAAGGCTTTGAAGTAATAAACGAACTATGGCAGGCTACTTATAAAGCTATTGCCGAATGTCCGTGCCGGAATGGGTGTCCCGGCTGTGTTCACTCCCCTAAATGCGGCAACAACAATGAACCCTTAGACAAAGAAGCTGCTTTAATTCTTCTTAAAGAACTCCAGCCCTAATTTTAGTTCATAACTTTTTAATTAAACTTCTTTAAATCTTTAAAGCTTGTATTATATAACAAATTGTTAATGAAATAAAATTGCATTTGTTATGATAAAATTGTTATAATTTTTTTTAATGTCACGGTTGAGGGATTTATTACAGGTCTTACGTTCCCGTGGTTATAAAGTGACACTCCCTCGCAAGCAGGTTTTGGAAGTTTTGCGACACTCACCTAGACCGTTATCGGTTTATGATATTCAAAGACAGCTTCGCAAACAAGGCAAGCCTTTAAATGTAGTCACTATTTATCGTATTCTTAATTTACTTTGCTATCTTAATTTAGCTCATAGGGTATTATCTTCTCGGGGTTTTGTAATCTGCACTTTAAGTCAAGGGGAGGGTTGTCATCGGTTTGCTGTCTGCCGCTATTGTGGCCATTTACAGGAGTTTGCCAGTAAGGAGCTGTGTCAGCAGGAAGAAGAAATTATTAGGAATTTAGGTTTTTATGGCGAGCATCACCTTTCAGAAGTCTTCGGGGTGTGCTTCAATTGCCAAGGGAAAAGGTAGGGATGAGGGTAAAAACTGCTGGGATTGTTAGCTTGATCATCATTAGTTGGTTTTTCTCTTTAATTAGTTGTCAAGCCTCACCAGCAGAAACAAAGCTTAAGGTAGTAGCCAGTATTTTTCCTTTAGCCGATTTTGCCAAAAATATAGGTAAGGAAAAAGTAGAGGTAATTACTCTTTTACCTACGGGAGCCAATCCTCATGCTTATGAGCCAAAACCGGGGCAGGTAAAGGAGATAGCCAAAGCTAAAATCTTTATTAAAAATGGTTTAGGTCTTGAATTTTGGGCAGAAAAAATAATTAAAGCTACCGCTAATCCAAATTTGATAGTAGTTAATGCTTCACAGGGGATAATTCCTATAGGTGATGAGCCTCACCAAGGGGCTAACCCCCATGTCTGGCTTGACCCTATTTTAGCTCAGCAACAAGTGAAAAATATTGCTCAAGCTTTAATTCAAGTTGACCCAGCCAATAAAGACTTTTATGAAAAAAACCTAGTAGACTACTTAGCTGAGTTAGTAGCCTTGGATAACCAAATTAAAGATGTAGTGAGGAACTTTTCTATCCGGGAGTTTATTGCTTTCCATCCAGCTTGGACTTATTTTGCCCAGCGCTATGGTCTTGTGGAAGCTGCGGTGATTGAAGTAGCTCCGGGGAGGGAAGCCTCTCCCGCTCATATTAAAGAAGTTATTGATGTAGCTAAAAAGTTAAAAGTTAAAGCTATCTTTGCTGAGCCTCAATTTAATCCAAAAGCTGCCCAAAGAATTGCTGAAGAAGCCGGCATAAAAGTCCTTTTCCTTGATCCCTTAGGTGGAGCGCAGATAAAAGATAAGGATAGTTATCTAAAACTCATGAAGTATAATCTGGAACAGATGCGACAAGCTATGGGAAAGTAATATGGATATTGTCAGCCTTGAAAATGTTTGGGTCTATTACCGGGAGACTTTAGTTTTACGGGATGTCACCTTAAATATTGGCGCTGGAGAATTCCTCGGTCTTATTGGACCTAATGGGGGAGGTAAGACCACTTTACTTAAAGTTATTTTAGGGCTGGTTAAACCTGATAAAGGAAAGGTGGAAGTCTTTGGCACCTCCCCAGAAAGATTAGGTGCTAAGCGTTATTTAATCGGTTATCTACCTCAAAAAAGTCTTATTGACTGGGAGTTTCCGGTTTCGGTCTTGGATGTAGTGATGATGGCAAGATATGGACAAATAGGTATTTTGCGGCAACCAACCCAAAAGGATAAAGAGATTGCCCTTCAAGCTCTGGAAAAAGTTGGTATGGCTGAACTGGCTTCTCGTCACATAGGGCAACTTTCTTCGGGACAGCAGCAAAGGGTTTTTATTGCCCGGGCTCTGGTTAATAAACCACAACTTTTACTTTTGGATGAGCCCATAGCTGGGGTAGATGCGGCAACTCAAGACAAGTTTTATCGATTCTTGAAAGAACTTAAAGAAGAATTAGGGCTAACTATAGTTATGGTCTCCCATGATATAGCCATAATTTCCAGTTATGTAGAGAAGATAGCTTGTCTGAATCAAAGTCTTTACATCCATGCTTCTCCTGAGGAGGTCTTTACCAGTGGTAGCTTAGAAAAAGTCTATGGTTGTGAAGTGGAATTACTAACTCATGGGCTACTGCCTCACCGGGTAGTTGGGAAGCATAAGGAGTCTTAAATTATGGAGATTTTTCAATATGTATTTATGCAGCGGGCTTTGCTTACTGCTATTTTGGTTGGGGGAGTTTGTGCTGTAGTTAGTGTTTATATAGTATTAAAAAAGATGGCTTTTATGGGTGTTGGAATTTCTCATTCAGCATTTGGTGGGGTAGCTTTGGGATTTTTGCTTGGGTTAAATCCTGTGGCGGTAGCTATCCCCTTTTGCCTGGCGACAGCTTTAAGTATTGGTTGGGTGAGTCGTCGGGGACGGCTATCAGAAGATACAGCAATAGGTATATTATTTGCCAGCACTATGGCTCTGGGAATTCTTTTTGTTGGACTTAGCCCAGGTTATAACGTGGATCTCTTTGGCTATCTCTTTGGCTCTATTCTATCTGTTTCCAGCTTTGATTTATGGCTGATTTTAGGTTTAGGCTTGGTGGTAATTGGGATAATAGTCCTATTTTTTAAGGAATTTCTTTTTCTCAGCTTTGACGAAGAGATGGCCAAGGTTCATGGTTTACCTGTCAGTCAACTTTATTATTTACTCCTAACCTTAATAGCTTTGACTATAATCCTTTCTATTAAAATTGTGGGCATTATTTTGGTTTCAGCTTTATTAGTTATCCCAGCAGCAGCTGCTTTTCAACTTACTTACCGTTTTAAGTCAATGCTGCTTCTATCGGTTTCCCTTGGTATAATTTCGGGTATATTTGGTTTGATTCTTTCTTATTATCTAGACTTAGCTTCGGGAGCTACCATTGTTTTGGTAGCTACTGTAATTTTTGGCATTTGCTTTATCCTTTCCCCAAAGCGACGTCGGTGGAGTTTCGTTAAATCTTAAGGATTTTTCCGATGATTATTATTAGTATTGATCCAGTAATATTTAAAATTGGTATTTTTTCCCTCCACTGGTATGCAGTTATGGTAGTTTTGGCTATTTTAGCCGTTATTTTTATTGCCACTAAAGAAGCCAAGAGAGTTGGCATATCTTCTCAAGTCATCTATTCCGTAGCTTTGTGGGCAGTAATTGCTGGTATGGTGGGCTCAAGGCTTTTACATATTATTGACGAGTGGGATTATTATATGGCTCATCCGCGGCAGATTCTTGGTTTTGAAGGACAAACGATTTATGGAGCTGTCCTTGGTGCCTTAGTGGCAACATTAATTTATTCTTTAGTTAACAAACTTTCCTTTTGGAAGTTGGGTGATATTATTGCCCCTGGGGCAGTGGTGGGGCAAGCTATTGGTCGAGTTGGTTGTCTAATAAACGGATGTTGTTACGGCTTACCTTCGTCTTTACCGTGGGCAGTAACTTATACTCACCCTAATAGCTATGCTCCCTTAGGGGTATCAACTCACCCGGCAGTAGTTTATCAATTATTATGGAACTTATTAGTTTTTGGCATTCTATGGAAATTACGAGGGCGGCTTAAACCCGAGGGCAATCTTTTGCTCCTTTATTTAGCTTTATATTCAATAGGTGATTTTGGGATAAGATTTTTCCGGGAAGGTGAGCCATTTCTTTTTGGACTATATCAGGCTCAAGTGATTGGGCTTTTAGTGTTAATAATAGCGGTACCCTGGTTGATTTTTAGGTTACATCGGTACAAAGCTAACTCAGCCAAAGGTTAATAATTAAGAGTCTATTTCCCCAGAGGTGCCCTTATTTTGGTATTTCTTACCCACTGGTATAGCAAACAAAAATGGTTTGATAGCAAGTGAAGATAGGGATAGCTCGTAAACTAAGTTGAAGGGGCAAAATCCAGAAGATTAAGGCGAAGAATCTCTTCACCATTCCAATAGTCTATTTCCAGAGTATAGACAATGTCTATATAAGGGGTAATTTCTGAAATTAAGCTCCCTAAGTTAAAGCCAATAGCTTGCCAGGTTACTTCGCCTTCTCTAAGTTTGAGTCCCAGATGCTCTCCCTGATTACCCAGGTTGCGGCTTTCCAATACTTTGACTCGGCGGGTGAGGAAAGTTGGTACTGGATTACCACAGCCAAAGGGTGCCAGTTGTTGTATAAGCGGGAAAACGTTTCCGGTAAAGGTAGAGAGGGGGACTTCAGCATCAATAAGAAGATGGGGGCGGAGGTCAACTCCGGTTAGTTTTTCTTCAGCTAAGCGGTAAATTCTTTGCTGAAAAGAGTTTAAATTTGGTGTAGGTAGGGTGAAGCCCGCTGCCATGGCATGACCGCCAAAACGGAAAAGAAGATCCCGACATTCGTGAAGTGCCTTAACTATATTGAATTCGGGAATACTTCGAGCGCTACCTCGGCAAATTTCCTCGCCTAATTTTATTAAAACTACTGGGCGATAAAATTCTTCAGAGAGTTTACTGGCAACAATGCCAATGATCCCCGGAGGATAATCCTCGCCTTGACTGATGAGGAGAGGCAAGTTGGTTCCTATAGCCTCTAATTTTTGCTTTACCTCTTGGAACACTTCGTTAGTTATTTTTTGGCGCTCGTTATTCTTTTCCTCTAATTCCTGAGCTAGTCTTATTGCTTCTTCTGGTATTTGGGTTACTAACAATCGGTAGCCGGTGATGGCATGGTCAATTCTGCCTGCGGCATTAAGCCTGGGTCCCAGTATCCAGGAAATATCATCAGTTTTTAGATTACCGGGTTGTAACCGGGCGCATTGAATCATTTCTTTAAGTCCGAGGCGAGGGGTTTGGTTTAGGAGTTTCAGTCCTGATTTTACCAGATAGCGATTTTCGCCAAGTAAAGGTGCCATGTCAGCTACTGTGCCTAAGACTACCAAATCTAAAAGTTCGGTTAATAGCTCTTCCCTGCCGCTTCGCCAGAGGAGGGCTTGAAGGAGCTTAAAAGCAACTCCTACCCCCGCCAGGTCGCGGAAAGGATAAGCTGAATTTTCTTGCTTTGGGTCAATGACAGCTAAAGCAGGGGGTGAAGGTGTTATAGGGAGGTGGTGGTCAGTAATTATTATGTCCAGACCAAGCTTTCGGGCTTCTATTACTTCATTAACGGCGGTAATGCCACAATCAACAGTAATAACTAAACTAACTCCTTGCTTTCTAAGTTTGTCTAAGGCGGCTAATTTTAAGCCATATCCTTCGAGAAAACGGTGTGGGATATAAGGGATGACTTTTCCCCCTAAGGCTGATAACCCTTGTACCAGCAGGGCTGTTGCCGTAATGCCATCAGCATCAAAATCCCCATAAATAGCTATTTTTTCCCCGGAGAGGAGGGCGTGGTAAATCCGGTTAACTGCTTTAGGCATGTCAGGAAGGAGAAAGGGGTCTCCTTGAAGACGCTCATCCCCCTTAAGGAAGATTTCAAATTGAGATGGTTCGGTTATCCCTCGGTTGTAAAGGAGCTGAACGATTAACGGATGAAGAGAAGTAGAGCTAAGCTGTTCTGGTGATACCGGAGGTAATTGTTTCCAATGTTTCTGGCTCAAGCCTCTATTCCGGTATATTTTCTAAAGATAAGAACTGAGTTATGCCCCCCAAAGCCAAAGGAATTAGACATAGCTGTCTTAACTTCGGCGGGGCGAGCTTTATTGGGGACATAATCTAAGTCGCATTCTGGGTCAGGGTGAGTTAAATTTATAGTTGGCGGAATTATGCCATGCTGGATAACCAAAAGGCAAATTAAAGCTTCAATAGCCCCAGCAGCTCCTAAGAGGTGTCCAATCATGGACTTAGTGGAACTTATGGGAATACGGTAGGCATGCTCTCCAAAAACAGTCTTTATCGCTAAAGTTTCTGTTTTATCATTAAGGGGGGTGGAAGTGCCATGGGCATTGATATAATCAATGTCACTGGGCTTAAGGTTGGCTTTCTTAAGAGCCCGAGCCATAGCTTTAGCGGCTCCTTCTCCCTTTTCATCGGGTTGAGTAATGTGGTAGGCATCGCTGGTAGCACCATAACCGATAATTTCGCCCAGGATAGGAACTCCCCTGTCTAAAGCGGAAGAGAGCTCTTCTAAAATAATTATGGCGGCTCCTTCACCAATAACAAAGCCATCCCGTTCGGCATCAAAGGGGCGGGAAGCTGCTTTGGGCTCCTCATTTCGGGTAGATAAAGCCCGAGCGGCATTGAAAGCAGCTATAGCCAGGGGATTTATGGCGGCTTCAGCCCCTCCGGTAATCATAATTTTAGCATCCCCTCGTTTTATTATTTCGTAAGCTTCTCCAATAGCGTCAGAGCCACTTGAGCAAGCAGAAGTGGAGGTAAAATTGGGTCCTTTAGCTCCTAAGATTATTGAGATTTGCCCCGGAGCAGCATCGCTAATCATCATGGGCGCGGTAAAAGGACTAACCCTATGGGGACCCTTTTCTAATAGGATTTTAATTTGGTCATACATGGTTATTAAGCCGCCGATACCACTGCCAATAAGGACTCCTACTTCATCTTCGTTTTTATGGTCGATTTTGAGCTTAGCTTGTTCCACGGCTTGGAGGGTGGCTGCTAAGGCAAACTGGGTAAAGCGATCCATGCGGCGGGCTTCTTTACGGTCAACATATTTGGTGGGTTCAAAGCCTTTGACTTCAGCGGCAAACTTGGTGTCAAAAGACGTGGCATCAAAAAGAGTAATATAATCAACGCCTGATTTCCCGGCAATTAATCCTTCCCATAACTCAGAGACAGTCAAACCCAGGGGGCTGATAGCTCCCATTCCGGTAATAACAACTCGTCGTTCCATTTTTGTCTCCTTTAATATTTAGTCCTAAGGCAAAGGGCTTCCATACCTATTCCGATGGAGGATGTCTTTCAATCTTCTTTTAGGCACATGGAGGATGCCCATTTCATCTTTCCAATACTTTACTGAATCGGTAAATTCTTCTATCACTGGGCTTTCGTTAGGATAGCCTAAGGCTACTACTAAGGTAATTAGATGAGTCTCAGGAATGTTTAGTATTTGCCTTAGTTTATCTCTATCTACATTAGCCAGACAACAAGTACCAATGCCCTCCTCCAAGGCAACCAGAATAATATTTTCTATTGCCATTCCGATATCATACTGGAATAATTTTGAGTCTATATTTTGGTTAAATAGCACCACAATGTAAGCTTTTGGTTCTTCTCCTGGGGGAGGATTACCTTTGGGAGAGATGTAACTTGCCCAGCCTAAGGTACTAAATACCTTGGGTAACAAATCTTCATTATCTACAATAATAAATTCCCAGGGCTGAAGATTTCGGGCGGAGGGGGCAAGCCGGGCAGCATTAACACATTTTTCCAAAATTTCATAGGGAATTTTTATATTTTTAAAACGCCTTATCGAGCGCCGGTTTAAAATTGTCTCGTAAACTCCCATTTTATCTCCTTTGTTTAGAGGGCTTCGCCGATAACTTGACGGGTAAGCTCATTAGCTCCAATATAGATTTGGACAATTTTAGCATCCCGCATATATTTTTCAACACCCGCCTCTTTAGAGTAGCCATAGGAGCCCATTACTTGGACGCAATTGGTGGTAACTCTCATAGCCATATCGGAGGCATAGACCTTTGCCATGGTTGACCAAGTCATGTTAGCCAAACCTCGCTGGGCGTTAAACCAAGCTGCTCTCAAATATAAGAGGCGGGCAGCCTCAATCTCGGTGGCCATATCGGCAAACATAGCGCAAATAAGCTCATGCTTTATCAGAGGTTTGCCAGCTACTATTCTATTTTTCACATATTTCAGAGCAATTTCAAAAGCTCCCCGAGCTATTCCAGTAGCGATAGCTCCAGCACCGGCACGGTTGTAAATGAGACTCCTCTGAAGGAGCCTGGCACCATCACCAATTTTACCAAGTAAATTCTCTTTAGGTACCCTAACATTATCAAAGAAAATCTCCGAGTTACGGTCAGCATCCATACCCATCTTCTTTATCGGCTTGCCAAAAGAAAGTCCGGGAGTGCCCGCTGGGACAACGATAATACAGGAGCCTTCATCACCTAATTCGGGATTGACGGTAGCGACTACAGTATAGAGGTAAGAGTTTCCTGAATTGCTGGGCCAGATTTTAGCTCCATTTATTACATAATCATTACCATCCTCCCGGACAATGGTTCTGATGGTTTTAGAATGCATATGGGGGTTTTCAATGTCTGAGCCCCCAGCGGGTTCGGTCATTGCCATACAACATAAATTACCATCTCGGGTTAAGGGAGGGAACCACCTTTGGCGCTGTTCTTTAGTGGCTGCCATCATAATAGGGGTCTGCCCAAACCAGCTGGCTCCAATGGCAGTAGCTATACCGCCACAGCCTACAGCTAACTCTTCCAAGACAATACAACATTCAACATTAGAGGCTTCACTGCCACCATATTCTCTTGGTACCGGCATTCCCAAGATACCAACTTCGGCTGCTTTCTTGAAAATTTCTTCGGCTAATTTACCCTCTTCATCCTTTTCAAACTCAAGGGCTACTGGCTTTATCTCCTTCTCCGTAAATTCCTTAGCTAATTTCTGGATAGCTACTTGCTCCTCAGAAAGAGTAAATCCTAACATCTCTTACCCCCTTCCTTTTTAGAAAATAAGTTGTCTAATTTATACCATAGTTTAGGGACACTAACAAGGTAGCGCCGTTGACCCTTGGCAAAGGACTTTTGCTAAAGCTGGTTCAAGTTGACCTCACTGGGCGAGGTGAATATAATTTGGCTATTATGAATGTTAATTCTGGCTTAGCACCGATAGTAGTTCTCCATACATTAGGCTGCAAGCTTAATCAAGCTGAAACGGAGTTTTTGGCTCATCAGCTTGCCGAGGCTGGGTATTTAATTAGTAGTGGGAAAAAAGCTGATATTTTCGTCCTTAATACCTGTACTGTCACTCATATTGCTGACCGGAAAGCACGGCAGTGGCTGAGACTGGTAAGACGAACCAATCCTAAGGCTTTGATTATTGCTACTGGCTGCTATGTGGAAAGGGCTCCTGAGGAAGTAATGCGGGTGGGAGGTATCGATTGGGTGGTGGGTAATAGTGATAAAGGTCAGCTTCTGAAGTTAATTCAAAGGCAGGTACCGGTAAAATCTGGTATTAAGGATGACAGGCTACCTTGGAGCTGGGGTCGAGTTCGAACCTTGGTGAAAATTCAAGATGGCTGTAACGATTTTTGTACTTATTGTGTTGTTCCCCGGGTGCGGGGGCGAGAATACTCGTTACCCCCGGAAGAGATAATTAGGGAAATCAAAAAGAGGGAGTTGGCTGGTTATCAGGAAGTGGTTCTAACCGGAACTAAAGTTGGATGTTATCGCTATAATGGTATTGGTCTTGCCGACTTAATAAAGAAAATTCTTAAAGAAACTAAGATAAGCCGAATTCGTTTATCTTCCCTCCAACCTCAGGAAATTTCTCCGGAGCTTTTATCTTTGTGGCAGGACAGACGGCTGTGTCCTCATTTTCATTTAGCTTTGCAGAGTGGCAATGATCAGGTTCTTAAACGAATGGGAAGACGCTATTCGGTAGCTTCTTATTTGGAAGCAGTTGCCTTACTCCGAAAGATGATTCCTGATGTGGCTATTACTACCGATGTAATGGTAGGCTTTCCTGGGGAGACAGAGGCAGAATTTGAAGATACTTACCGTTTGTGCCAAGAACTGGGTTTTGCCCGAATTCATGTTTTTCCTTACTCACCTCGTCCCGGAACCCCAGCGGCAAGTATGGTGCCAGTAACGGAGATAACAAAAAGAATGCGGGTGGAAAAAATGCTTAAGCTGGCCTCCCTTAGCGCTAAGAGGTTTAAGGAGCAGTTTTTAGGGCAAGACTTAGAGGTGCTCTGGGAAAAGGAAGTTGTCCCTGGAATATATTCTGGACTAACCAGTAATTACCTTCGAGTATTTATCCGGAGTAATGAACCTTTGACTAATAAACTACTTCCGGTGCGGATAACGGATGGAGTGTGGGGGGAAGAAGCAATTGGGACTTCTGAAAGCTGTTTTTAGGTTGGCTAAACAGAGCTTGCTTTGGTCATTATTCCCCTTAATCTGGATAATGGTCCAGGTTCTGCGTCGGTTATCTTTGGAGGCTCGGTTCAAAGTTGTTAAGGCTATGGCAAGCTTTATTTACTGGCTGTGGTTAGGTAGAAGAGCCAGAATTAAGAAGAATTTAATTCTCCTCCGTCCTGACTTAGACGAAGGTAGGATAGCTGAGGGTAGTTGGCGAGTGATAAAGACTGTTGCCCGGTCCTGGGCAGCCCTCTTGGGTAATAAAGACATTAACTTTGGCGAAGTAATGAGAAAACTTGAGGTCAAGGGAATTGAAACCCTTATTGAATATCATCGTAATGGCAAGAAAATTATTGCCGTTGCTGGTCATGTAGGTCCCTTTGATGAGATGATTGGGATAATTCCTGGTTTCGGGTTGCGGGTTTATGTTCCTGTTGAACCCATTAAGCCGGTGTGGTTTTTGAACTTAATGATGCAACTACGGCTGGGCTCTGGGGATATTATTTTTGAACCAGTAAAGAAAGGGCACACTCTGTCTCGGTCGGCTCACCATTTAGCTAATGGGCGGATAGTTTTATTGATGATGGACGTAATAAGGCACGATAGCAGTGGAGTCCTATGCCGGATTGGTGGAGCTCAAGCCAGATTTTCGGTAGGGGCGGTAAAGCTGGCTCTGGAACAGGAAGCTACTATTTTTCCAGTCTTTCCATCCTGGATTGAGGGTAGGAAGCTACAAGTAATAGTTGGTTCGCCCTTTGAGCTAATTAAGACTGGTAATCGGCAGCGAGATATTGAAGTTAACACCCGACGGCTGGTTGAGGAAGTGTATGCCCCTCATATTCGAGAGAACTGGGATAGCTGGGTAAGGGTGTTATGGAGTAAGTTGGAGCCAGTCCCCAGTAGGGTTAGTACCCTTAAAAAGGAAAATTGACATCTCTTACTGAAGTTTTAAAGTGAATATCCACACCTGTAAACACAACCCTATTCGTCTTTGCTTCCAAAAGCTTTGAGGAAAGCTTTTGGGATTTTGGGGACTTTTTCGTCTACCCATTTATGGAGGCAAGTAAAGGAACAAAAATCGTAACAGTCAACGGCTTCTAAGCCTTGCCATTGGGAGACGGTGAGCCAGCCTTTGAGGGCGACGCATTTTGGGTCTTCTGGGATGACTTGTGTGTCACATTCTGTATAAGCTATTCTTCTCCCGCAAGATTTGCAAATAGAATATTTCTTTGTCACTTTAAACCTCTATAAGGCAGTGTCTTCTTTATGGCGTTCCCGTCTCAGAAACTCCTCTACTTCTTTAATAATCTTATCCGTATCCTCTAATAAAGGCTCCTTTAGGGCTTTATCTTTGAAATCATATTTTTCTTCTAACTTGCGAACATAAAGACGGAGCTCATCATTTTCCGAGAGAAGTCGGTCAAGGATTTGTTGCATGGAATAGGCAGCTTGGGTTAGCTCTTTGAGATCAATTTCTATCTCTAATAGTTCAAGTAACTTTTGCAAGAGTCTCAGGCAAATAATAGGGTTAGTTTCTACTCTTATATAAAAAGGAGCATGTCCCCAAAGGCTGATAGCTTCTATAAATTTCTGTCTACATTCGGCTAAAAGGGCACTGTGGAGGCTGCTGGGTCCTCGATAGTCTATAAGTTCAATACCATGTTTTATGAGTAGTTGAGTTAGAGTTGGTTCAGAGACGACGCCACTTACTTTAGGTTCTCGGGTATGGGGAATTTGGTCATAAAGTCCACCCAAGGTGTAGATTCTAACCACTTTTAGATGTATAGCTAAATCAAGGATTGCCTTTATATAGCCTTGCCAGTGCAAGTCTGGCTCTATCCCCCGAGAGAGAACCAAGTCATGCTCGCTCCTTTCATTTTGCCAGTAAAAGAAGCTGTAACTGGGATATCTCACGGAGGTAACTATACCCCGCTCAATAGTTACTTCAGGACGTAAGGAAGTAAAGGAATAAAAGTCTTCTCCCTTAAGTTCAGCAAATTTTTTCGCTCTTAGTTTTGTGATGAGATAAGAGATAGTTCCGGTAGCTATTTGGGCAGCATCAGGCCAACCAGCCAGAGCTGTTATTAAATAAGGTCGGCTAAGCTGGGGTAATTCGTAAAAGATTATGTTTTCTATTTTCATCAGAATGTTCTCTACCCTTTAGTTTAACACAACAAATAAAATTAAGAAAAAGAGTTTCTCGAGATGGGTATTAATGAACCCCGGAAAATTAGTACCTTGGTGGTAATTCTATTTACTAAGCAGATAGAAATCCCCCATCAACCACAATCAGGGTTCCATGAACGTAGCTGGATAATTCAGAGCCCAGAAAAAGAGCAACCCGAGCCACTTCGTCCGGTTGACCACCTCTACCTAAGGGTAATCTTAAGGCGAATACTGTACCTGTTTTCAAGGGACTTATCTTGAACTGAAGAATTTCTTTTGCCACTTTCTTTGTTCCTGGGGTTACTATCCCGCCTGGTACGATCACATTTATCCTAAAACCGCTCCTGCCGTATTCTTTAGCTAAAGCTCTGGTCAGAGCAATAATACCGGCCTTACTAATGTCATATGGGACTAAACCTGTGGCAAAAGGCATGATAGCTTCTATCGAGCTAATATTTATAATCACCCCTCCCTTCTTACCTCGCTTATTTATCATATGCTGACACATCCAGAAAGTTGAATTCAAATTAATATCCATCACCTGTTTAAAGAAAGCCTCATCTACTTCCAAAAAATTTTTGAAAGGATATATTCCAACATTATTTATTAATATGTCCGGCTCTTTTCCTTCCAGTTTTTTCCATAAAGCGTCTATTTTTTCTTTCTTGGAGAGGTCTAGCTCATGAATATTTATTTTTGTCTCAAACTGGGAAAGCTCTCTTTCTATAGTTGCTAAGCTTCTTTTGTTTATATCTACCAGCTCTAAGTCAGCACCGGCTTCAGCAAATCTATAGGCTATAGCTTTACCAATGCCGGCAGCAGAACCGGTAATTAAAGCTCTTTTTCCTTTCAATGAGATTAACTCTGACAAGGGCTTAAGAGTTTTCATATTGAAAATTTCTTACTGATTCTTTTCCACATAGGAGTTTATCTAACTAATAGGTTCCAGTCAAAAGGCTTTTCTTATTTACCTTTAAATTTGGGCTTTCTTTTTTCCAATATGGCTTTAGGTCCCTCTTCTGCGTCCTCAGTAGCGCGGGTCAGAGCCCAAGCCATTTCCACGTCTTCTAAGGCTTCGTCAAGGCTTGAGTTTAGGGCTCGATAAATAAGTCTTTTAGCCAGCTGCATGTGTATGGCTGGTCCCTGAGCAAGCTTTTGAGCTAATTCAAAGGTCTCCTTGGCTAAATCCTCATGGGGCACAACTTTATTGACATATCCTAATTCCAAGGCTTTAGCCGCATCAAACACCTCCCAGGTCCAGACCAATTCTAAGGTCTTGGGGATGCCTAAAATTCTTACTAAATAATAATAGCCGCCATCAAGAGACAAGGCTCCTATCCGGAGGTGGTTGATAGAAAAAGTGGCTTTATCGGAAGCTATTCTAATATCAGCCATGCTGGCTAAATCAAAGCCAAAACCCTGGGCGACTCCATTTATAGCGGCAATAATAGGTTTTTCAATACTTTCTATTAATCTTGGTATTCGTTGTACTCCAAAGCGTCCCTGATTCCTGGCTTGGACTGGGGTTAAGCCCTTGGTGGAAAAGGCTTTGTCGCCAGAGAGAAGAGCCTTTATATCTGCTCCAGAACAAAAACCCTTCCCCGCTCCAGTAATAACCACTACTTTTATTGTCTCATCATCCTTAGCTTCTTTTAAGGCGGAGACAAGTTCATCCATCATTTGAGAATTGGCAGCATTCAAGACCTCTGGACGATTTAACGTTATGGTGACTATATCTTCATTCTTTTGGTAAATAATCATTTCATAGTTCACTTTTTCCTCCTCTCTTTAAAGTGGGATGCCAGTCTTGACCTAAAACAAAATAAGCGCGCCTAGAGGGATTCGAACCCACGACCCCCGGTTCCGAAGACCGGTGCTCTTGTCCACTGAGCTATAGGCGCAGTCAGAGACTGGGATAATATTTGGGGTGGACGGTGGGATTCGAACCCTCGATCTCCAGGGCCACAACCTGGCGCCTTGAACCACTGGGCTACGCCCACCATAAGTAATAGCTAAGATATTATAAAGGATACCAGGCAGGCTTGACAAAAGATAAAAAAGGTGCTACAAGACTTTAGGATAAAGGAGGTACCGAATAGAATGAAAAAATGGGTAGTTATTCCTATATTTGTATTGGTATTGCTTCTGAGCGGAGCCGGTAGTTTAGCTGTTGCCCAAGACCCTGAAGATACCCAAGGTTATGCTCCAGAGCAGATTTTGGTTAAGTTCTTGCCCGACGTACCCGAAGAGGCGAAAGCCAATGTACACCGAAAACACGGGGGCAGGGTGGTTGATGTTATTCCCGGGATAGATGTCCAGATAGTTAAAATCCCTGAAAACAAGGTAAAGGAGAAGGTAAAGGGTTATAGAGGAGAGGTCACTGTTAAATTTGCTGAGCCGGACTATATTGCTAAAGTGATTCTTACTCCTAACGACCTTTATTTTGGAAAGCAATGGGGGATGGTCAAAATCCAAGCACCGGAAGCCTGGGACATCACTCAGGGGTCAGCTACAGTAAAGATAGCTATATGTGATACAGGTATAGACCAGGACCATGAAGACATAGCTGCTAAGATTGTGGCTAACAAGAATTTTACCGTAAGCCCGACTGTTGATGATAGGTATGGTCATGGTACTCATGTAGCTGGTATTGCTGCTGCTATCACTAACAATGCTAAAGGAGTAGCTGGAGTTGGCTTCAATTCAAGTCTTATGAATGTCAAGGTGCTTGGGGATAATGGCACTGGCCGGTATAGCTGGGTGGCTAAAGGTATTATTTGGGCTGCGGATAATGGTGCTAAAGTAATCAATCTTAGCCTCGGAGGGAGCTCACCTTCAGCTACGTTGGAGAGTGCTGTAGATTATGCTTGGAGCAAGGGAGCAGTTTTGGTAGCTGCTGCTGGTAATAACAATACCGATGCCCCTCTATATCCTGCTTATTATCAGAATTGTATTGCCGTCGCTGCTACGGATCAAAATGATGTTAAAGCCAGTTTTTCCAATTACGGTTCTTGGGTAGACATTGCTGCTCCAGGAGTAGATATATTTTCAACTATGCCCAATCACAAGAATAAAATTGGCACTCTCAACTACGGCTCCCTTAGTGGTACTTCCATGTCAGCTCCTCATATAGCTGGTGTGGGTGCTCTCTTATTTGCCAAATATCCTGGGTGGAGTAATACCGAGGTAAGAGCAAAGATAGAGACTTCTACTGACATCACTACCGGCTTTACTACACATATTGGTCGAGTTAATGCCTATAAAGCTGTCCAGGGAGCAGCTAAACTTGTGCCTTAAATGTGGCAATTTCCTGACCTTTTTCATTAACAAAAATGAAAGTCAGTAAATTGAGTTCTTTTAAGTCAGATTTGGCTACCTCAGCTACAGTTATGGGATGAACTAGGATCTGAGGGTAAACTTTTTTCGGGTCAGGCTCCCTAAGTTCAAGTTTTATGGTTACTTCCTTTTTGAGTTGGCTTATCTTCACGATCCGAATGGTATAACCTGGATTAGGCTTGACTCCTCGGGAAGCTACAATATAGATACAGTCAGCAAAATTCGAATACGGTGGGGGAGTTGAATAATAGGTAGACCAATTCTTTTGAGTGAGTATTAGATAAGTAGGTTGGTCACTAATTAGCCATTGTGCTGTATTTGGTAGTGTGCGAAAGGGAATCAATTTTGCCTCACCAGTCTTACAAGCCGCAACATAGCTAATCATCACTAATAGTAGACTAACTAAATAAAGCCACGCAATTATTACTCTGCCCCTCATTTAACGCCAGTGCTACTATTTGTAAGTTTGGGTTAGAGGTAAAATCTTGACTTTGCCCCACAATCCTATTTTATCGCCTTTAATAATGACTACTCCCGATAGTCCGGTTATTTTCTGGGCCCAATCAAGAGCGAGGGGGATGTCATCTATATCTTTGACTCTATTCCCTATGGCTGTTGCGGCAGCATCAGCTAAAGGGGTGGAGGGGGAAAGAACAATAACCGCATCGGCAATGCCAAGGCTAAGGGAATGTCCCACGGTACCAGAAGAAGTGCAGATACCTAAAGGTGTTTCTTCAGGTTTTATTTCCAGAGCAATTTTACCCGTAAAAGGCGAATTGCCAGCATAGATACCTACATATTTAGTCTTCGAGACTTTTAAGAATATGTCACCACCGTTTTCGACAATGATATCCTGAGAGAAAGGAATTAGATCTTTGCCGACGGCTTCAGCGATGGCTCCAGCTACCGCTGCCATAGGTCCAACCCCTACCCTTTGAGCAGCTTGGGTCATTTCTTTAACAATTTCTGGAGCCGTTTCTTCAGCTACATAGGGTTCCAGAGTGACTAAGAAAAAGGGATGTTCTTTAATATATTGTTCTAAGAGTTGGCGATGTTTGGTGACGGATTTTAAAGCTTGAGGGGTTAAATTCTGGCAGGCTCGGATATATAAATCCGTTTCTTTGACCACCACATGAAAGGAAACTAAATCTGTGTCTTTAATCCATTGGCGATAAAATCTGGGTTGGTAAGTAAAAGACTTCACTGGTTTTATTAAAAATATAGTTCCATAGCTCGGGGGGGACAAGCTTTGATACAGAGTTCACATACAACGCATTTTGTATTATCAAAAAGCACCTTTCGTGTCCCAGGTTCTAAAGAGAAGGCATTAGTGGGGCAGAGGGTAATACAAGCTCCACAATGAGTGCATCGGCTTTCATTTCGCACCACATCTTGACTTAAGGACTGGATTTTGACACCAGTCTCAGTAAGATATTTGATCCCTTGGTCATAGTTCCGTTGCTCACCGGTGAGCTCCATGACTAAAATACCTTCTTTCCCAGGGCTCACCGAAGCTTTGAGGATATTAAATTGGAGGTCAAAGTCCTTGACGAGACGGTAAACTATAGGCTGATCTACTATCCGAGGCGGAAAGTGGAGGACTATTCTTTTGGAAACCGTCATCTTCGCCTCCTTTCTTTTATAGTTCCAGTATTGGTCGCTCGTCTAAATTCTTAAATCTAATACCTGATTCTACTCCCGGGAGGGGAGCTACCGGTTCAGTGAGGAGAAATTCTCCCCTTTTTATCCATTCTTTCAAAATATGGGCTATTTCTACCGCTTTAGGGTAACTGGATAAAGAAGCTGTAGGAACTTCTTTTCCGAGAATCTTTATGCTGCCACTTTTTAATTCAGCATAGCTCACTTCAGCTAATATGTCTGGCTTTCTCTGGGGGTAACCTTCGGAGTAGTCAACTACCGGCGCCAGGATATCAGCATCGGTAACTAATGTATAGCGCAATATTTCTTCAGACAAGATAGGTATAGGGACACCAATGCCTACGGTTAAGGTACAGCCATAGCCAAGGAAGCTCGTACCAACTAACCATTGGGGTTTCATTTGCTTTAAATCGCCTATGACAGCTAAAGTGCCGGCAGGTCTCCGGGGAACTCCGGCATTAGTGCGCAAGACATTGGGATTGTGCTGGGTGCCATGCCATACAACATAACCAATGCCCCCTCCGAGGAAGATTCGGGTGCCGATGCCGATCGTCTTGTAAAAGGGGTCATTAAGCAGTGGAGAAAGCTGACCGGCGGAAGAGTAATTAGCATTTCCTAAATTAGGCTTAAGGACTCCCATATAAGTATAAAGAGTCCGGTTGGAGAGGTTTACAGCTACATTGTAGTTCTGGTAAGCATTTCTTACATTAAAAAGCACCGCTTCATTAATATCTTTAAGGTTAATCCAAGTTTCTAATTTTCGTTTGGGATAGCAGTCAGTGCCATAAGCCGTGGCAACTAATCGAACGTCCTTACCGGCAACTAATTCTTCAATCACATGACCACCGCCATATCGGAATTCACCTGGGTAGATTTTGTTTCTTGGGTCATCATCGGGAAGGGCGGTAGCACCGAGGAAAATATCTACAGCAGCTAAGCCGGCATAAGCAGGAACATCATTAAGGTAGACCTTACCTCCGCCTAACTTTATCCTTGGTTTAGTATGTCCGAGGTTAAAATAAGCCCCGGAAGAACACATGGGACCAAAAGTGCCAGTGGTTACCACATCTACTTCCTCAGCCGTCTTGGTAATTCCTTTCTTTTTGGCAATGTCAATAATTTCTTCAGCAGTAACTACTACTACCTGTCCCTTTTTAATTTTCTCATTTATTTCAGCGATGGTTTTTGGCATTTAAGAACCTCCTAAATTAATAAATTAAAGAAAAAATGTAACCGAGGATTAGTCCCATTAGGCTAACCGCTGCCAGAAAGATTAACAAAATTTTGCTACCAAACTCCTTTCTTAGTACCAATATTGTTCCGTAGCTGGTAACTGGTCCAATTAATAATAAAGTCATTCCAGCGCCAATGTTCATTCCTTGGGAAATAAAAGCATCGACTAAAGGGACACTGGCGGTAGCACAAATATAAATCAGAAGTCCAAAGCCAAGACTAAATAAATAACCAAAGGCACCACTTAAGTGGTCGCCGACGAATTTCCCTATCGGGACTATGGTGGCTACTAAGGCTGCTAATATCAGTCCCAAAAGTATCTCCAAGCCTATTTCCTTGGGTAAATAGACAAAGCTGTAATTAAGTACAGCCTTTACTTTTTGTTTGCCTGAGTTTTTCCCTGGGTTAGTTTCAAAAGCCTCTTGGCAATGTTGGCTACAGAAATAATAGGCGGTGCCTTTATATTCTATTTTTATTGCTTTCTCTTTGGCTATATTCATTCCACATATCGGGTCTTTTATTATATCTTTATAGGTAGAAGGCTTGGGTTCAAATTTAATTAAGTTACCGATAATGCCTATAAGTAGCCCCATCAAGATTACGGCAAAGAATATAAACACAGTGAATTTTATCCCTAAAAAGGCATAACAGACTAAAAGGGCGCTTACTGAAGTTGCTGGAGTCGCTACCAGGAAAGCTAATACTGGCCCCAACCTAACTCCTTTCTGCTGAAGGCTCACTGCAATAGGTAGAGATCCCCAGCAGCAAACGGGAAGCACGGTTCCTATTAGGGTAGTATAAAGGATCGCCTTAATCCCTTTACCGCCGAGATGTTGTTCAACCCATTTGGTGGGCACAAGCTCATAGATTATGCCGCTAAGGAGAAACCCTAAAGCTAAATAAGGCAGTATTTCAATAAGGTAATCCTTAAAAACTACTAAAAATTGGCTTGCCATTTATATTCCCCGAAAAATCGGTTTAAATTCCCAGAGAAATTCCGAAGATAAATAACGTTCCCCTGTGTCAGGGATAATAACTACGATAAGTTTATCTTTGTTTTCTATTCTTTCAGCTACTTTTAAGGCTGCCCAGACAGCCGCTCCTGAGGAAATACCAGCAAATATACCTTCTTCTCGGGCTAATCTCCGAGTCATCATAGCAGCATCTTCATTAGTCACTGGAATGATTTCGTCAATAAGGTCTAACCGTAAAACTTCGGGGATAAAACCAGCTCCAATACCCTGAATTTGGTGCCCTCTCGGCTTGCCACCAGAAAGGACAGGAGAGTCGGCTGGTTCGACAGCAATAGCTTTAAACTCTGGCTTTCTCTTTTTGATAACTTCAGTAACCCCGGTGATAGTCCCGCCAGTCCCCACGCCGGCTACGAGGATATCTACTTTACCATCGGTATCTCGCCAAATTTCTTCAGCCGTAGTCTCCCGATGAATCTTGGGGTTAGCCGGATTTTTGAATTGGTTAGGTATGAAGGAATTAGGTATGTTAGCGGCTAATTCCTGAGCTTTCTTTACCGCTCCCGTCATACCTTCTGCCGCTGGGGTTAAGACTAATTCAGCCCCGAAGGCAACCAAGAGTTGTCTTCGCTCCAGAGACATGCTTTCGGGCATAGTTAGGATAAGCCTATAGCCTCGAGCAGCACAGACAAAAGCTAAAGCAATTCCAGTATTGCCACTAGTAGGTTCAATTATTACTGTCTCTTTAGTGATTAGCCCAGCTTCTTCCGCAGCTCTAATCATAGAAACTCCAATTCTGTCCTTGACACTCCCACAGGGATTAAAAAATTCCAGTTTAGCTACCACCTCAGCTTTAAGTCCCTGGGTTATTTTGTTTAATCTAACGAGGGGGGTATTACCAATGAGTTCAGTAATGTCCTTAGCTATCTTTGCCATTTCTCGCTTAATTTATTACGGCTGTAACTATAACTCACAAAAAAGTTAATTTCAATAACTATTTTGCTTAACCCCCGATTATAGTCTCTAATTGGTTCCTTAACCTCTGGAGTTCTTTCTCGTGGAAAGGGCAAAATTCGTAGGGGCTTTCCAATTGGGCTTGAATTACCTCTTCTTGCCAATGACTGTTATAAAGACGACAATTCTTATCTTCACAGAACGGCTCACCAGTTAAGTGGTAGAAGAGAGCTTGCATTACATATCCCTTCATTACTTCGGTCAGTCGATGGTCATCGTAGTCAATAAACTTACCTTGGAATTGGGAGCTTAATTCCTTTTTTATTTCGTACTCTTTGATACCTAAGGAAAGGTAATGCTGCTTTAAGAGGTAAAACTCTCGTGGTTTAGCCGGGGCTTCAACGATGCCACTGGTAGATATAAGGGAAGGAAAACCACAAATAATTACCCGGGCATGGTATCTATGATTGGTCTCATCCCAGGTGCCCAGGAGTTGGTTGGTAAAAATAATATGAATATGATTTAAATTTCTTTCCTGCCTTGGGATTAGCTGTCTTAGCACCTTCATTATTTCAATACCGTCGTAAAGAAGACCGAAAGCTTGGCTAACTGGAGCACTTAACCTTCGTTTTTCATAGCTTATTTCACCGAATAAAGGAGATTCTCTCCCTATTGGTTTGGCTGGGTCTCTAACTTTGGCTTTGGCAAATTCTTGGGCTAAATAATCAATCTTTTCCTTTCTTTCTTCCTCAGATAAAGGAGATAGATGAAATGGGATAAAGCTGTCTCTAATTACGGTCTTAATCTGGGGTAGGAGTGTTTTTACGAAAGAGCCCAAAGTCGAGACATCTAAAGTGGTAGCCGTTGGCTCACTGTAAAGATAAACATATAGTACTCCATTCATTTATTGGATTGGTAAGCTAATCCACCCCTCCCACAGTGGTTTTGGCTTTGAGCTTTTGCAGGGCGATTTCAGCAGCCTGTTTTCCCGAAAGTAGCATGGCTCCAAAAGTAGGTCCCATTCTGGGTAAGCCATAAACTGTAGTCACTGCCATACCAGCGACAATAAGCCCGGGATGGACTTCTCCAGTGTGCTCCACCACCAGATCTTCTGACCTCTCTACCCACATGGCGCCAAAACCAACTGTCTTCAGGATACCTCTTTCCTCTAATTTCTTAACTACACAAGCTTCATGACCGCTGGCATCAATAACCAGCTTGGCTTCTATAGCTACTGGGTCAACACAGGTTATCTCCCGCGGTAAGGCAGAAATGGGTGTCCAGTTAATCACTACTCCGGCAACTTGATTATTTTCATGTAAAACTACATCATCAAAAATAGTCATATTGGCAAACTTAACCCCAGCATCACAGGTAGCGGCAATAAGTTTGGAACAGGCATGGGGACCATCAGCCACATAAAGCCCTTCCACAGCTTTTTCATAAGGTACCCCTAACTCGTCCAAGATTTTTTGGGCTGGTGCTCTCAAGGTGACTTTGTTCATTAGGTAACCGCCTATCCAGAAACCACCACCCAAATAATTGTTTCTCTCTACAATAAGCACTTTTAGTCCATTTTTAGCCAGTTGTCTACCTGCCATTAGTCCACTGGGACCGGCACCAACTATAATTACATCGCTCTGGGCATACTGCTCAAATTGGCGTAAAAAGCTGTTAACAATAGCTTTAGTGACCTCGGCTTCACTTACTGGACAAAAAAGAGTCATCTCCTCCTCCTACTCATTATTTTTCTTTAAAGTATTTCGACCATCGGCATATCCGGTGACCTTGGATTAGGGATAACTGTTCTGGTAATCGGGTCAACAACGAAGTCTAAGGCTTCTAGGACTATTTGCCCCACCAGGGGTTCTGAGCCACTGACTTCAGCCAAAGTGTCAAAGATTCCCTCTCTTCCTTTAAGTTTAAAAATTACCCCCCGATATACTGGTTTTAATTGAATTGTATTATTCGCATATTTTACTCTTCTTTCACCTATTTTTTTCAGACCCAGCTTATCCACTATATCTTGAGGTAAAACAAGCATGGTAGCACCAGTATCTATAACCGCCTCTACCTCAATAGACTTCGTCAAGTCAAATAAATTTATTAACGTGACTTTCTCCGTTATTTTACCCATCCAATTACCCCTCCCTTTTAGCCCGTAAGCAATCAATATTCTAAAGTTGCCTTAATAAAAATTCAAATTTTGTAACGGGAAGGGTAGACTCACCATTATTTTAATAAAGTTCGCCGGGTTAATGTCGTTAATAGCTTTGGCGGCTGTTAAACCCCAGCCTCCAACTGTAAAGGGGACTAATTTCAGATGTAGTACATTCCTGGTTTTGGTTGTTCCTTTATTTTATGCTGGTCAACCAAATCTTGAAGGGTCTTGGATACCAACACTTGGTTAATAGCCTGTTTCATTTCCACCCAGATATCTCGACTGGCGCAAAAATTTGCCCGGGGGCAAGCTTCAGCATTATCAACACATTCTACTGGGGCTACTGAACCTTCCAGTGTCTGGATAGCTTCAATTAAACTTATTTGATGGGGTGGTCTGGCTAAAGTGATGCCACCTTTAGCCCCACGCAGGCTTTTGATTATTCCAGCTGCTTTTAGCACTAAGACTATTTGTTCCAAATAATTTTGGGAGATTCCTTGCCTTTTGGCAATGTCTTTAATTAATACTGGACCTTCCCCATAATGAAGGGCTAACTCATATAAAGCCCTGATTCCATATCTGCCCCGAGTCGACATTTTCATTGGCATGACCCCCGAGATAATTTATCCTGGCTTTTTGTCAGGGCAAAAGGTGAGATTGCCCTAAGCTTTTCCACAATTCCCGGTAATATAGAAAGGACATAATCTATTTCTTCCTGAGTATTTTCTGGTCCCAGAGTAAAGCGGACATTGCCGTGGGCTTTCTCGTGAGGGATTCCCATAGCCATCAAGACATGAGACGGTTCTAAAGACATGGAAGTACAGGCACTGCCACTGGAGGCACAAATATTAGCGAAGTCCAAATGAAGCAGGATAGCTTCTCCCTCTATCCCGTAGAAGCAGAAAGCGGCATGATTGGGTAAACGAAAGGATGGATGTCCCACCAGTTCTGCCTGGTCAATCTTAGAATTAATTCCATTAATAAGGTAATCTCGCAATTTCTGGCAATAATTGCTATTTGATTCCCGCTGCTCCGCAGCTAACTTCAAGGCGACTGCGGTACCAACAATACCGGGGACATTGCTTGTCCCGGCACGGCGGTTGCTTTCTTGAGTGCCACCTCTTTGTTGTGGCATGAAGGGGGTGCCTTTCCTCAGATAAAGGATTCCGGCACCCTTTGGTCCATAGAATTTGTGAGCTGATAAACTTAGCGCATCCACTTCAAGTCGGTTGACATTGAGGTCAAGCCATAGGGCTCCCTGAGCAGCATCGGTATGGAAGAAGATCTTTTTTCCAAGTTTTTGCCCTTTTTCTTTGATGACTTGGGCAATTTCAGCTATAGGCTGAATAGTGCCAACTTCGTTATTAGCTAACATAATGCTGACCAAGATGGTTTTTTCACTAATGGCTTTCTCTACATCTTCAATTTTGACTAAACCATAACTGTCCACGGGCAAATAGGTAACTTCAAAGCCAAATTTTTCCAGAAACTGACAGGTTTCCAAACCAGCATGATGTTCTATAGAGGAGGTTATAATATGATTCCCTTGCCTTTGCTGGGCAAAGGCTATCCCCTTTAAAGCTGTATTAACTGATTCAGTGCCACCACTAGTAAAGATAATTTCTTGGGGAGAAGCGCCCAAAATGTCGGCAACTTGTCTCCTAGATTCATCTATGGCTTGACGAGCTTCCTGCCCCAGACTATAAATAGTAGCCGCATTGCCATATTTCTCACAAAAATAGGGTAACATGGCTTCTAATACCTTGGGATGAACCGGAGTTGTCGCTGCGTGGTCTAAATAAATTACCTTGTTCATATCTTTATCAAAGTTGATTAAATTGCTCATAATTATAAACAAAGATAATAAAGTTGTCAAGAGCTTAACTGGGTGGGGTAGGGGGATTTTTGCGGAGGCGCTGAAGACCTCACCAAAACGGTAGTTGTTTTTGCTATAATTGGGTTAATGGGGATGAGGGAGGTCACAAAAGAAGAATATCAAGAGTTTTTAAAGACTCATAAAGAAGTAGTTATAGAAGGAACTCCGGTCAAATTTGTGAATTGGGGAAAGATTAAGTTATTCGAACCTAAAGAATTCACTTTAGAAAAGACGACAGTGTGGTCTTTTGAAAACAGAGGGAAGTGGGCAACACATCGTGGAAATTACCGTGCTAATTGGGCTCCTGAGATTCCAAGAAATCTAATTCTCCGGTATACCAACCCTGGCGATTTAGTTTTAGACCAGATGGTTGGCTCCGGTACCACTTTAGTTGAATGTAAGCTTTTGGATAGAAATGGTATAGGAGTGGATATAAATCTTGATGCTTTAATGGTCGCCTGGAATAGACTGGATTTTACCTATAGCAAGACAAATACACAACAGAAGCTATATCATGGGGATGCTCGCCATTTGGATTTGATTGAAAAAGAAAGTGTAGACCTTATAGCTACCCACCCACCTTATGCCAATATCATACCTTTTTCTAAGCAAAAAAGAATAGAAGGTGACCTTTCCCAAGTGCGTTCCTTAGAGGAGTTTATCCTTGGAATGAAAGAAGTAGCTAAGGAGAGTTTTAGGGTGTTAAAGCCTGGGAAACACTGCGCCATTCTTATGGGAGACACACACCGACACAAGCATTATGTTCCTATAGCTTATAGGGTCATGGAAGTCTTTCTTGATGCCGGCTTTATTTTACGAGAAGACGTCATCAAAAGACAGTGGCACACCCAGACAATGCGAGGACGTTGGAAAGAAAGCTATGACCACGATTTCTTACTTATATTCCACGAACACCTTTTCATTTTCCGCAAACCTGGGAAAGGGGAAAACATTACCAAGTTCAAAGAAAGCATGAAGTGGTGGAGAAGTAGAGAGTAGAAGATGACCATAAAGAAGGTATAGTTTGTTTTATATGAAAAAGAATGTGTTAGAATTTGTTAAAATTAACAAAGCTTAAGGGTTAAAAGTTGGAATCAAAAAAGGGAATTGTTGTTGCTGTTATTGGTGGGGGGCAGTGCTCTGCTGAAGAAGCTGAAATGGCAGAAATAGTGGGGAGGGAATTAGCCAAGCGGGGAGCTATTGTAATTTGTGGTGGATTGGGTGGGATAATGGAAGCGGTTTGTCGGGGGGCTAGTAGCGAAGGAGGACTGACAATAGGTATTTTGCCCGGGGATGACCCAAAAGAAGCTAACCCCTATGTTCAGATTCCAATAGTTACCGGACTGGGACACGCTCGAAATGTGGCTGTTGTCAGATCGGCTCAAGTAGTAATCGCTATAGATGGGGATTACGGAACTCTGAGTGAAATTGCCTTTGCCCTAAAATATGGTTTGCCTGTTGTTGGCTTAAATACCTGGTTTTTATCCCGAAATAAGCCAGAAAAGGATCAAATAATCAGAGCTGCCACACCTATAGAAGCAGTGGAAAAAGCTCTTTCCTTAGCCAAAGGAACAAAATAGTCAAACTATGTCAATTATTGAAGCCATCAGCGCCAGAGAAGTCCTGGATTCCCGGGGCAACCCTACGGTTGAAGTGGAAGTAGAACTCGTCGATGGGACGATAGGTAGGGCAGCGGTACCCTCTGGAGCCAGTACGGGCAAGTATGAAGCATTAGAACTTAGAGATAATGATAAATGTCGTTACCAGGGATTAGGTGTTCTTAAAGCTATAGATTCTATTCATAACCAAATTACTCCAGAACTTATAGGTATGTCAGCTTTGGAACAAGCAGCTATTGATAAGAAGTTAATTGAATTAGATGGTACCCCCAATAAATCTCGTCTCGGGGCTAATGCTCTTCTGGGAGTTTCTTTAGCCGTAGCTCAGGCTGGGGCTAACTTTTTAGGTTTACCCCTATACCGTTATTTAGGTGGGGTGGGAGCAAATCTCCTTCCAGTGCCAATGATGAATATTCTTAATGGAGGTAAACACGCTATTGGCTCTACCGATTTTCAGGAGTTTATGATTGTACCGGTGGGAGTTGATACTTTTGCTCAAGCCCTTCAGATGGGCGTAGAGATTTACCATTCCTTAAAGCAAGTTCTCAAAGAAAAGGGCTTAAATACTAATGTAGGGGATGAGGGGGGTTTTGCTCCCGCCCTCTCTTCCAACAAGGAAGCTATAGAGTTAATTCTAATAGCTATTAAATTAGCCGGTTATGAGG
Source organism: Dehalococcoidia bacterium (assembly GCA_042408205.1). Classification (GTDB taxonomy): domain Bacteria; phylum Chloroflexota; class Dehalococcoidia; order GIF9; family DYGU01; genus JBHOQK01. The sequence goes on from JBHOQK010000018.1 coordinate 50,602, forward strand.
CGGGGGAGGACTGTTTTCTGGCTTTAGATCCAGCCGCCAGTCATTTTTATCACCAGGGCAATTACATTTTGTCTCGGGAAGGGGTTACTCTTACTACTACTGAGATGATAGATTATTATGTTCGTTTGGTCTCAAACTATCCCATCATTAGCATTGAAGATGGCTTAGCTGAAGATGACTGGGCAGGCTGGCTCTTGCTTAATGCTACTTTGGGCAAAAAAGTGTTATTGGTTGGGGATGATCTTTATGCCACTAATTTAGACCGGCTTAATCGTGGTATCAGGGAAAAAACTTCTAACGCTATTCTCATTAAACCTAACCAAATTGGCACCCTCACTGAAACTTTAGCCTGTATCCGAAGAGCCCATCAAGTTGGCTGGACAGCTATTATTAGCCATCGCTCTGGAGAAACCGAAGATACTATTATAGCTGATTTAGCCGTAGCCACTACTGCTGGGTTAATCAAGGCTGGAGCCCCGTGCCGCGGCGAAAGGGTTGCCAAATACAATCGTCTTCTCAAAATAGAAGAAGAGTTAGGCTCAAACGCCAGGTATTCAGGCAAAGCTATCTTTGATAATCTGGAGGAAAGAATATGGAAATAATTCAAGGTGTTCATCAACTAAAAATCCCCATTCCGGAATCATCTTTGGAACATATAAATGTTTATATTGTGGAAGGAAACGAAGGTAATCTTCTTATTGATACTGGTTGGAATACTCCCCATGCCTTTGAGACTCTTAAACAGCAATTAAAAGACAGTGGTTTTGGCTTTAAAGACATTAGTCAAATTGTGGTTACCCATGTTCACCCGGACCATTATGGCTTAGCTGGGAGATTAACCCAGCTTTCGGGAGCGAAGTTAGCCCTCCATGAAGCTGAAGTAGACCTCATTGATTCAAGATATATGAATTTAGACAAGCTCCTCGAAGAAATGGAAAAATATTTTCGCCGTCATGGGGTTCCGGAAAAGGATTTAACTACCATTCAAAAAGCTTCCCTTTGGGTAAAGGAATTTGTAGTACCAGCCCTACCTGAAATTATTCTTAAAGGTGGGGAAAAAATTAATATTGGTTCTTTCCAATTTGAAGTCCTATGGACACCGGGGCATTCTATCGGTCATATTTCCCTTTACGAACCAAAAAGGAAACTTTTATTTTCCGGAGACCATGTTCTTCCCGAGATTACCCCTCATATTGGTCTTCATCCTCAATCGGGCAAAAACCCTTTGGCTGATTTTATTCGTTCTCTAAAAGAATTAGAGAAACTGGAAATTAACTTTGTTTTTCCGGGACATGGTCCTGTTTTCAGTGGTTTAAAACAGAAGGTGAGGGAAATTCTTTATCATCATGAGCAAAGGAAATTAGCCATAATTAAAGCTATTAAAGATGAGCTAAAGACAGCTTATCAAATAGCTAATGAAATCCCTTGGCATCCAGAGCAAGGTGGTATCGCTTTTAAAGATTTGCCTCCCTGGGACAGAAGATTAGCTGTGCTGGAAACATTAGCTCATCTGGAACTATTAATCACTGAAGGGAAAGTCGATAGAATGGTTGAGGATGAGAAGGTATTCTTTTGGGGAGGAGGTTAATGAAGGATATAAAAGATAAAGTAAAAAATCTCAAATTAGAATATAAGCCTTATCCCCAAAAGGAGTTGCTTATATCTCTGCCCAATCCGGAACCGGAAAGGGAATATGAAATAGAAATAACTTATGACGAGTTTACTTGTCTCTGTCCACTAAACCCAAGTCAACCTGATTATGCTTCCATTAACATTAAATATATTCCTGACCAAGAGATCTTAGAATTTAAGTCCCTCAAGTTTTATTTAACCAGTTATCGGACAGTAGAAATATTTTATGAAGCTGCCACTAACCAAATATTAGATGATTTAGTTAATCTCCTTAAGCCAAAAAGAATGGAAATTATTACCGACTGGAATATAAGGGGAGGGACTAAAGTTAAAGTTAGAGCAAGTTATAATAAAGAATAAACTATAAGGAGGATACCGATGGCAACCAAAATTGGCATTAATGGCTTTGGGCGTATTGGCAGATTAACCTTAAGGGCAATTAACCAGAATCACCAAGGGGTTCTGGAGGTAGTGGCAATTAATGACCTTACCGATGCTAAGACTAATGCCCATCTATTTAAATATGATAGTACTTATGGCATTTACCCGGGGAAAGTGGAAGCCAAGGACAATTCTATCTTTATTGAGGGCAAGGAAATTAAAGTGTTTGCCGAGCGGGATCCGGCTAAAATTCCCTGGCGGGAGTTTGGGGTGGAAGTAGTTATTGAGTCAACGGGGCTGTTCACTGAGGCGGCTAAAGCTGCAGCTCATTTCCAAGGTGGGGCTAAAAAGGTTATTATTTCAGCCCCGGCTAAAGGGGAAGACATTACTATTGTCCTTGGTGTCAACGAAGGTAAATATGATCCGGCGAAACATCATATAATTTCCAATGCTTCTTGTACTACCAATTGTATTGCTCTTTTAGTTAAGGTATTGCATCAAAACTTTGGTATTAGCAAAGGGCTTATGTCTACTATTCATGCTTACACTAATGACCAGAGACTCCAAGACATGTTTCACCGGGATTTGAGACGAGCTCGAGCCGCAGCAACAAACATTGTCCCTACCACAACTGGTGCTGCCCAAATGTTAGGGGAAGTTTTTCCCGAACTAAAAGGAAAGCTTCATGGTGTGGCTTTTCGAGTTCCAGTCCCTACTGTTTCTTTAGTAGATTTTGTTGCTGACTTAAACCAAGAAGTAACTACAGACCAGGTCAATGCGGCTTTCCGTAGAGCCGCTGAAACTGAACTCAAAAATCTTCTGGAGTATTGTGAAGAGCCGTTAGTCAGTTCTGACTTTAAGGGTAATCCGGCCAGTGCCATTTTTGATGCCTTAAGTACTATGGTTATTGCTGGCAATATGGTCAAAGTGTTAGCCTGGTATGATAATGAGTGGGGCTATAGTTGTCGGTTAGCTGATGCTACTGCCTATGTGGTTAAAAAGGGCTGTTAAGGAGGTTCAAAATGTCTTTAGAAAAATCAAGCACTGGGTTGGAAGCCAATGTAGCTGGGCTCTTATGCTATCTTTTGGGTTGGATAACTGGCATAATTTTCCTTCTCTTGGAAAAGGAGAGTAAATTCGTCCGTTTTCACGCCTTACAATCCGTGATTACTTTTGGTGGTCTTGGAGTCCTTTCCCTTTTTCTTGGCTGGATTCCTTTCTTTGGTTGGCTTTTAGCGGCAGTTATCGGGATTTTAAGCTTTATTTTATGGATTATACTTATGGTTAAAGCTTACCAAGGAGAAACCTTCAAATTGCCCATTGCCGGTGACATTGCTAAAAGTCAACTAACCTCCTAAACTAAACTTTTTTAAATTCCTCCCGTTTAATATAATAGACACCAGGCATAAATTGGGAGAGCCTCTGGTGTCTCTAGAAGAGATTTTAGTTCGTCAAGCAATAGAAGGCAAGGAAGATGCTTTTGCTCAACTTTATGACCGACACTTTGATAAAGTTTATCGTTATATTTATTTTAAGGTGGGCAATCGTCTGGAGGCAGAGGATTTAACTCATGAAGTTTTCTTTAAAGCCTTGGAAGCTATTGGTTCCTACAAATGGCGGCAGCTTCCTTTTTCTTCCTGGTTATTTCGGATTGCCCAAAATGAAGTAATTGATTATTTTAGGAGGCAGAAAAAAGAGACTACGCTTGAGGAGAAAATCTTACCGACAGAAGATGACCCGATGGCTATTGCGGAGCAATCTCTGGAAAGGGAGCAGCTTATGGCAGCTGTAGATAAATTATCTCCTGCCCAGCGGGAGGTAATTTATCTTCGCTTTATTGCTGAACTATCTATTGCTGAGGTTGCCCAAATTTTAGGTAAAAGTGAAGGAACTATAAAAGCCTTACAATACAATGGTATTGTAGCTTTAAAGAAAATCCTTACTGGGAAGAAAAATGAGTAAAAAGTTGGAAAACATTTTTAATGAGTGCCTGGAGCGAATTCTCCGGGGTGAAAGCGTCGAGGACTGCTTAAAGAGTTATCCTAAAGAAGCCAATAAGCTGGAGTCTTTGCTCCGGATTGCTTCACTCATCCATAAAGATGCTACTTTAGTTCGTCCTCGCTCTTCTTTCAAGGAGCAAACTCGTCTTAACTTGAGAGGAGCCTTTCTATATGCCCGGCGGCAAAGACAGCCAAGACCAAAAACAGGGATTAGCCTTTGGGATTGGCAACGTCGTTGGGCATGGGCTGTGGCGATAATTCTTATTGTCCTGGTAATAAGCGCCAGTACTACTGCTGCCTCAGCCCAGGCTCTTCCCGGTGAGCCCCTTTATTCCGTGAAGCTGGCTAGTGAGCAAGTCCGATTAGCCCTGGCTTTTTCCAATATTAGTAAGGCGGAACTTCAGGCTCAGTTTGCTGAAGTAAGGGCTGCTGAAATTGCCGCGCTGGTTCGCCAAGGAAAAACAGCTCACATTACTAAAACGGCACAACGCCTAACAAATCATTTAGAAAAGACCGAATACTATGCGGCGATGATAATGCCCGTAAAACCAGAAACCAAAGAAGCACCACCATTACCATTACCGACAGCTCCAGCCTTATCTGTTCCCCAAACTGCTGAGTTAAAAAAGCGGATAGAAGAAAGGGTTCCTCGGAGTATAGCTATCCTGGAGCAAGCTTTAGCCCACGCCCCTGACGAAGTTAAGTCAACTCTGCACCAGACAGTGGAAATGCATAAGGAAAAATACCAAAAAATATTGCAAAAAATGGAAGAAGCACCTCCCTCAACCCCGGTTAAACCAGAGCCAAAACAAAAAGGAATACCTCACAAATAAAGTCTGTCTTTCTGGAAATATAAAACCCCCTAAACCCGAGGGCAACTTTTCTGGGAGCGCTCCCTGGGAATAGTCAGAAAAGTGGGGCGTACCACATCCAGTTCCTCTGTGGTTTTTGCCGGCAATTAGTTCATGGGCGAACCGCTGTTACTTTGACTGATGGTCCCCGAATTTGGTAGAGTATCCCGTTATAACTTAAGGAGACTATGGGTCCGCTGTTAAGCTCCTTTTCTCCGGGAGAAGTGTATTCCTGTTTGCCTTGTGGATTTCGACCAGTATGAACAAAAAGTTGTAACGTGTAGTCTGTGGAAACAGTAGGTGTACCTTATCGCTCTCAGCCGCCAGAACTTTAGTTTTATCTTTTCCCTAACTGGAATAATATGCTACCGGATAGTGTAAAATTCTAGGTATAGTAATGGAAAACGGTCTGCCCCGCCGATTGTTTCATCTTTGTAGTTGTCTTATTCTTTCTATTACTGCCCTGTTACTACCTCAAAATATATTTTTCCCCATCCTCGTCTTAATAGCAGTACTTTTCCTCGTTTTTGAAATTATTCGGTTGAGAAGCCCTCGGGTAAATCTTTGGTTCCTCAATACTTTCCGGATCTTAACTCGGACAGAAAAAGAAGAAAGGGGACTTACGGGCAGTAGTTATCTTTTGATGGCGGCTGTTATTAGTTTTTGGCTTTTCCCTACAAGTATTGCCGGGCTCTGTTTTGCCTTTTTGGCGGTTGGTGACCCCATAGGTGGTGCTGTTGGTGAGAGGTGGGGGAGGAAAAAGATACGGGGCAAAAGTCTCCAAGGGAGTTTAGCTTTCTGTTTGGCTGCCTTTGCCTTTGGGATTATCTTGAATATAGCGGTTCAAATTCCTTTACCGATACTTGTTGTTGGAGTAATTAGTGCTACCCTGGTTGAATTTTTATCATTACCCCCTAATGATAATTTCACTATACCCTTATTTTCTGGGGGAATGATGATTTTAGTTAAATTTATGATATTCCCCGGATAAATAGGTAAAAATCTTCTTTAGGAAAAAAAGTATATGAGGTATAATAGTTTAAGGAAAGAACATGACCTCACAAGTTTTTTACCGCAAATGGCGTCCCCAGACTTTAACGGAAATAGTTGGACAAGAGCATATAACCCAGACCTTGCGTAATGCTCTACTTTCGGGGCGGGTAAGTCATGCTTACCTTTTCTGTGGTCCCAGAGGTACCGGTAAAACCAGCACCGGACGCATTCTGGCGAAGGCGGTAAATTGTCTAAACCCAGTCCAAGGTGAGCCATGCAATACCTGTAGCCTGTGTCAGGCAATTAACGAAGGTCGAGCCTTAGATGTTATAGAAATAGATGCTGCCAGTAATCGCGGTATTGATGAAATCAGGGATCTTAGGGAAAAAGTTAATTATGCTCCGAATTTGGCTCGATATAAGGTCTATATCATTGATGAAGTTCATATGCTTACTGAACCTGCTTCTAATGCTTTGCTGAAGACTTTGGAAGAGCCACCTTCTCATGCTATTTTTGTTTTAGCCACGACCGAACCTCATAAAGTTCTACCCACCATTATCTCTCGATGTCAGCGTTTTGATTTTCGTCGGCTTTCTCAATCGGCGATTATGGCTAAGCTTAGTTTTATCTGCGGTAAAGAAAACATTGATATTGAGCCAGAAGCGTTAAGGCTGATTGCTCGGGCAGTGGCTGGGAGTCTTAGGGATGCTGAAAATTTGCTGGAGCAATTGGTTGCTTATTATGGGCATAAAATACAGCTAAAGCAAGCTCAAGCTTTGTTGGGTATTAGTGGTGACCTACGGATTGTTGAGTTAGCCAGATACATTGTCCAGAAGGATATTTCTGCCGGGCTTCAAGTTATCAACAATGTCAACAATGACGGTGTTGACCTTCGTCAATTCACCCGGGGTTTGGTCGATTACCTGAGGTGTTTGCTTCTGGTGAAATCGGGCTCGGAAGAAATTGTTGATGTTACTGGTGATGAGTTAAGAGAGATGAAAAGCCTGGTGGCTGAGGCGACTCTTGACTATTTACTCAGAGCTGTTAAATTATTCAGTGCCATTGAGCTTCGCTTTGATAATTACTCCCCTCTACCTTTAGAGATGGCTTTGGTAGACTGTGTCTTAGCTTCGGCGGAAACACTACCGTCCCCCAAAACTAAAGGGGTAGAAGAGGCAAAAGTTGCCACTTCTGCTGAAGAACTTTCCTCAGCGAAGGTAAAGCCTTTGTCGGCAGGAAAAGACATTGAGTATTTCAGGCGCCATTGGAAGGAATTTATTCAATCTTTACGGGGTGAAGGTTCCAGTGGCAATCTGGATGCTTTTTTACGCAGTGCTTGCGAACCAGTGTCGTTAGAGGGAAACACTTTAGTTCTTGGCTTTTACTATCGCTTTCATAAAGAAAAAATTGAAGATCCGAAATATCAATATCTAATAAAGAGGAAATTAAAAGAAGTTTTTGGGCAACCTTACGAGTTACGCTGTATCCTTATCAGTAGGGACAAAAAAACTTCATCCCAGAATGAGTTGAAAAGCTCGGTAATAAGAGCTGCTTTGGAAATGGGGGCTAAAATCGTAGAAAGTGAATAAGTTTTTTTACTTAGTCTCAAACTCTCGGAGCTAAATCTGGAGGAAGGAATGATAGAATTAGTTATAAAACTGTTAGCTTATTATACTATTGTAGCTATGATGGTGGTTATTGGCATTTCCATCTGGCAGGTGGGTGAGACGCGGGAACATAGCCGAACCGCAGCCGTAATCAATTTTATTGCTCTAAGTTTGGTCATTATTTTTGCTGTATTAGTTCTCCTAAAGGGGAAATTTTAAATAGGGCAGGGGGGAAGTTTGGGTATTCCGTCTTTACCTATTGCTGAGCCTGTAGCGCGGTTAATTGAAGAATTTAATAAGCTCCCTGGGATAGGACCAAAAACTGCCCAACGCTTAACTTATTATTTGTTACGAGTTCCTGAGGCAGAAGCTAAAGCTTTGGCTGAAGCTATTTTAGCTATGAAGGAAAAAGTCAGCTTATGCTCTGTTTGCTTTAACATTACTGATTCTGACCCTTGTCTTATTTGCCAAGATGAAGAGCGGGATAGGACTAAAATTTGTGTGGTGGAAAAACCTCTGGATATAATTCCTTTAGAGCGGACTAAAAAATATAAAGGACTGTATCACGTTCTTCATGGAGTATTGGCTCCTACAGAAGGGGTAGGACCGGACAAATTGAAAATCAAAGAACTTCTTCACCGTCTTCAGGGTGGTGTGGTAACTGAGGTAATTTTGGCGACCAACCCCAATTTAGAAGGTGAAGCTACTGCTATGTATCTTCAGCAACTAATTTCTCCATTGGGTATTAAAGTTACCCGGCTGGCTCGGGGCTTGCCTTTTGGGAGTGATTTAGAATACGCCGATGACATTACTTTAAGCCGGGCTTTGGAAGAAAGACGCGAAGCTTAAAAGTGGCTTTTTCCATGCCAGCGCCTCGGGTTTACCAGACAGAAGCTATTATCCTTAAGCGAACCAAGTTAGGGGAAGCCGATAAAATAATAACCCTTTATACTCCTCAGTTTGGCAAGATAAAAGCCATTGCTAAAGGCGCCAGCCGTCCTGGAAGTAAGTTAGGCGGACATATTGAACCTTTGACTCATAGTTTAATGATGTTAGCCCGTGGGCGTAACTTTGATATCATTACTCAAACTCAGACCATTAACAGTTTCTTGCCTTTAAGAGACGACTTATGGCGCACTACTTTGGGTCTTTATGCTTGTGAACTGGTTGACTCTTTTACTGAGGAGCGATTGCCCAATCGTCCCATATTTGACCTGATGCTTAATACTTTCAGCCGACTCTGTGAAGTAAGTAATGGCGAAATAGTTCTGCGCTATTTTGAACTCCATCTCCTCAATTATCTCGGTTATCGCCCTCAGCTTCGGCAATGTGTAACCTGTAACTCATCTCTTAAGCCTATTCCCAATTTTTTCAGTCCTCACCAAGGGGGAGTTCTTTGTCCTGAGTGTGGGCTTCAAGAGCCTATAGTCAGACCTTTATCGGTTAATGCTTTAAAAGTGCTGCGGCTTTGGCAAAATTGTGATTTTTCCACTGCTTTTCGGGTGAAGATAAATTCAGAATTGGCTTCCGAATTAAAAGAAGTAATAGGCGAATATATCCGTTATCTCTTGGAAAGGGAAGTAAAATCAACAACTTGGTTAAACAAATTAAGACAAGAGGCTCATTAAAATTATAGTTGACAATTTGATTAAACCAAACTAAAATTTGCCCCAATAGAAAAGTAGTTAGGGGGAAGGCGACTTAGAAGGTTTGCGTAGTAACTGGCATCCAAAGCCTGGGGATAAATTTATCCGCCGTCCCCGACTTAAATTATATCCTTTAAGACGCGTTCTCGGGGTTCCAGCCTTATATAGCGCCGGATATGGTAATGTTGGTTCTTCTATTTATTACGCCTTAGGTATAGTTGCTTTAGTGGCTATGGGAGCCACACCTATAGCCTTAATTTTGGCAGGCATTTTCTTTGTCTTCACTGCTCTAACGTATGCTGAAGGCACTGCTATGTACCCTGAAGCTGGTGGCTCTGCCAGTTTTGCCCGCCATGGATTTAATGATTTAGTTGGCTTTATTTCAGGCTGGGCATTAATGCTAAGCTACATCGTTACCATTGCTATTTCGGCTTTCGTTATCCCCCCTTATTTGGGTTATTTCTGGCTACCGCTAAAAGAATCCCCTATAATTGGAACGGTCACATCTATGGGAATAGTCTTTTTCCTTATGGTTATCAATGTTCTTGGGGTCAAAGAGACTTCTGTTGTTAACATAACTGCTGCCATTTTGGATTTAACCTTACAAATGCTCATAATAGTTTTGGGTCTCTTTTTGGTGTTTAACTTTAATATTCTAAGTAATCATATCACCCTTTACTGGCCATCCTGGGAAAACTTTGTCTTAGCGGTAGCCTTAGCCACTATTGCTTATACTGGAGTTGAAACTATGTCTCAGATGGCTGAGGAAACTCGACAACCAGCAAGAAAAGTACCTCAGGCTTTAGTACTCATGGTAATAACAGTTTTAGTTTTGTTCAGTGGTGTTTCCACCATTGGGCTTTCGGCAATGACGCCTGGTGAATTAGCTTCTAAGTGGGCAACTGACCCTGTAGCTGGTATTGCCCACGGAATCTCAACATCAATTTCCCCAGTAGAGCTGGCAACAAAATTATCGTCAGAACCAGCAATACAGATTATCCTCACTTGGGTTTTTAAAGAAATTCAGAGTTTACTCCCGGTTCTTGTTAGTATATTAGCTGCTTCTATCTTGTTTATCGCCACTAATGCTGGACTGATGGGTATTTCTCGCCTGGCTTTTGCCTTAGGGAGGTATCAGCTTATACCACCAATTTTAAGTAAAGTCCACCCTCGCTTTAAAACTCCTTACATAGCTGTAATCGTGTTTTCTGGTGTAGCTTTGCTTATTCTAACTCCTGGATTTTTTGCCCGAGATGCCTTTACCAAGTTAGGGACGCTATATGCTTTTGGCTCTTTAGCCTCTTTCTTTTTGGCTCATGCTTCTATTATAAGTCTTCGTATTAAGCGTCCTGACTTAGTTCGTCCTTTTAAATTAGGTTGGAATATCAAGGTAAAGAAGTGGCAACTACCTACGACTGCTATCTTAGGCTTATTATTTACCAGTGCCGTCTGGTTAATAGTAATCTTTACCCAGCCTTATAGTCGCTGGGTTGGCTTTGCCTGGATGGGAATAGGACTTCTTGTTTTCATCCTTTTTCGACGGCGTCAGCAGGCAAAGGGTATTGGTTTCTCTAGATGAGGAAAATAATTGCACCTCCTAAAAGGTCAGAAGTATAATTAATTTAAGCGTTGGGTTTAATAAACTGGTGGAGCCTAATAAGATATTAGTCCCTGTCAGTGGGAACAGTGTTGACGAAGATGCTTTGAAGCTGGCTTGTAGTCTGGCTAAAAAGACTAAAGCTAAGATTTATGTAGTTTATATCATTCAAGTTAAGCGTAGCCTTCCCTTAGACGCCCAGATTGATTCTGAAATCGAAAAAGCCGAAAAAGTATTAAGTCGGGCTGAAGACATTGCTGCTGAAGAGGATTACGAAATTGAAACGGATTTACTCCAAGCGCGAGAGGTAGGACCGGCAATTGTAGATGAAGCTGTGGAGAGGGATGTTGACCTGATTTTGATGGGTATTAGTTATAAAAAGCGCCTGGGTGTATTTAGTCTCGGTGTTGTTGCTCCTTATGTATTAAAGGAAGCTCCCTGTAAGGTAATACTTCTCCGGGAGCCTCCTCCTTAAGGTGATGAGATGAAAGTAGTTATTATGGGTTGTGGTCGCGTAGGTGCTCAGTTAGCAACTCTCCTGGATGCTGAAGGGCATGAGGTGTCTATTCTTGATATCGATGCTTATAGCTTTAGGAGGTTACCGGCTTCCTTCAGTGGCACAGCTTTGATTGGGGATGGAACGGATGAAGACACCCTCAAAAAGGCAGGAATTGAAAACGCTGATGCTTTTGTTGCTGTAACTCAAGGAGACAACCGCAATGTTATGGCAGCCCAAATTGCTAAGCACATTTTCAACGTTCCTAAAGTTTTGTGTCGGATTTATGACCCTCTCCGAAGAGACTTGTACGAAATGTTAGGAATTGAAGCTATAAGTCCAACCACAATTTTTGCTCAATTACTCAAAGAGAAACTTGAAACCAGCACCCAAGTTCGAAAGGAAACAAAGGAAACAAATTTAAAGTAAGGTTATGTATATAATTATTGTTGGTGGTGGAGTGGTCGGCTATCATTTATGCCGGGCTTTGCTTGATGAAGGTCACGAAGTCTTAGTTATTGAAAAAGATGCCAAGAAATGCGAGCGGTTATTAGACGAGCTGGGGAGTGTCTGTATCCGGGGTGACGGTTGTGAAACAGCTACTTTAGCTGAAGCTGGTGCTTCCAGAGCTGACCTCCTTATTGCTACTACCAATGAGGATGAAGACAACTTGGTAGCTTGCCAAGTAGCCAAGCATAAATTTAATGTCCCCCGAACTATTGCCCGAGTTAATAATCCCAAAAATGAAAGGCTTTTTAAAAAATTAGGCATTGATTGTCCTATTAGTATCACTAACATCCTTTTAGAACACATTGAAGAAGAAATTCCCACTCATCCCTTAATTCATCTTTTAACATTACCCCGGGAAAATTTAGAAATTGTGGAGATAAAAATTCCCCAAGGTTCTCGGGCTGTAGGTAAGCCTTTGAAAGAAATAGTTTTACCTCCTGATTCCCTCCTCTCCTTAATTATCCGTAACGCCCAGAAGCCCCAAGTACCGTCACCGGACACTGTTCTTCAGCCTGGTGACCGGATTATCGCTCTTACTTCTACGGAAAATGAACAAATTTTGCGGGAGGCACTCACTAAGTAAGGGGAATTCCTTCGTCTATTTTTCGCTTCAATTTGTGGTACGTTTCGGTTAAAGCTTCTGGAATCACTTTGGTATTAGAAACAACGGGCATGAAGTTAGTATCCCCTTGCCAGCGAGGCACAATATGAGTATGAAGGTGGTCTTCTATTCCAGCTCCAGCTGTTTTACCTAAATTAAGACCAATATTAAAACCATTTGGCTTTAATACTTCCGTTAACAATTTGATACTCTTCCGAACTAGGTCAAAATGCTCTACCATCTCCTCATCAGTTAGTTCCTCCAGAGTGGCAATATGCCGATATGGCGCTACCATTAAATGACCGGGGTTGTAAGGAAAAAGGTTTAAGATTATAAAATTGTTTTTGCCTCGGTAAAGAACAAAGTTAACTTCATCAGCCTTTTCTTCCAGTTTTTGACATAAAATACACCCTGCCTTCGGCTCTTGAAGGATATATTTTATCCGCCAGGGTGCCCAGAGATGTTCCATCGCTGTTCATCTTACCTTTCTTTATTATTAATTGCAACCGATGTCAGTGATTGACTTTATTTCATAATATTGTTATCTTTTGCTATGGTATCTTTTACTTAAATTAAGGGGAATTTAATTGGCTACCGAACTTAACATTATAATAAAAGGGAAAATTCCCGGTGGACTTAAAAAAGAGGTAATAAATACCCTTAAAGACTGCTATCAGCAATTTGGCTCTAAAGCTCCGAATAAGGTTGAAGTCCAGTTAATAGACAAAGCAGCCACCATGTTGGATTTCATCAGGGAAGAAAAATTTAAATTAGGCATAACCACCGGTGGTGAAGAAGAATTTATTTGTTGTCATGATGCCTGGCAAAACTTCCCTCGAATCCTTATTTGTGCCGAAAGATTAGCCAAGTTGAATAAATTAGCTCGAATAGGAGCTATCCGGCACGAAGCTGCTCACACGGCTCTTCACGGTTCCCTGGAATATTATATTTTTCATATTTCTGATAACTGCCATCAACGAGCCAAAATAAAGGGAATTGATCTATCTACCTTAGGCCAAGCCCTTTATTTTGTCTCAGTGGCAGCTAAAGATTTTGAAGCCACTAAGTTTCTGGTTAACCATGACTATATCAAATGTCAATTTGCTTTTGCCTTAGAGGTAATGCAACCTTCCGAGCAAGATAAAACCGCTTGGAAATTGGCTAAGAACAATCGTCAAGCTCGTTTGTTATGTTATACCGCTGCCCTAAAGCCAATCCTCTCTACAAACCCATTACTTTCTCTCTCCAAACTTAAAAAAATTTCCCTTCAACAGCAAGTTGACTTAGGCAGGCGGATTGAGATGATGATTGAACATATGGAGGAGATGGAACAAAGGAAATTAATTCAAACAGCTAACAATATTATTCAAGGATTGACCGATGATACCCACCATAATGTAGAGTTAGCTCTATATCATTCTTTAGAATTAGTTTAAAAGGTATTACATATACATGCCGGCAGTAACATTTAAGACACTGCCGGTAATAAAAGCAGCATCTTCTGAAGCCAAAAAAAGGACTGGCTTGGCGGCATCTTCAGGAGTCATTATCTTGCCACCGATTTGCGCTATTATCATATCCCTGACTTTTTTAGGTATGCCTACCTTTTCCCCCATAACCTCCTCTCCGGTTTCCTTTTCTCTGGTCAAACGGGTATCGACAAAACCAAAAGCCACCGCATTACAGGTAATGCCATATCTTGCCCATTCTTTAGCCACAGTCTTGGTTAACCCTATAATACCGGCTTTAGCTGCTGAATAGTTTATCTGCCCTACATTACCCATGAGCCCGGCTACCGAAGTTATATTGATTATCCTCCCATTATGGCCTTCCTTCATCATATACTTGGCAGCAGCTCGGATGCAATTAAATGTTCCCTTTAAATTGACATTAATGCAGGTATCCCACTCTGTATCGGTCATTCTCGGGATTAAAGCATCCCGAGTAATCCCGGCGTTATTGACTAAGATATCAAGTTTGCCAAACTTTTCCCCAGCAGTATCTATAAGCTTTTGAGCTTCTTCGGCTTTAGTTATATCAGCGACACAGACAACAGCTTTTCCACCAAAGGATTGTATTTCAGTCACTGTTTCTTGGGCAGGAGCAGCATCTATATCATTAACCACTACTGCTGCTCCTTCCTTGGCAAAAAGAATAGCAATGGCTTTGCCGATACCACGCCCAGAACCAGTAATTACAGCAACTTTACCATCTAATCTGCCCATTTCTTCTTCTTAACCTCGTGAAGGAAGGATGACTATGGCTGAGCCGGGAGTAGTTTTTTCCCCTTTAGGGTTTTCTGCCCAGATTTCACACTCAACATAATGTTTACCATCTTGAATATACTTCTTGGTCACTTTTCCTTTGCAGGTAATATCTTCACACGGGAAATGCATTCCCCGATAGCTACAGCCTAATTTAACCAAAGTTCCCTTTTCTCCTATCCAGTCTGTTACCAATTGTCCTAGGAAGGAAAAGGTCAACCATCCATGAACGATAACCCCAGGTAGTCCATTAGCTTGGGCAAAATCTTTATCATAATGAATCTGATAATAATCTCCAGAAGCTCCTGCCCACTTTACCAGTTGCATGGTTGTTGGATGCTTTACCAAGGTAGGTAATTCGGTACCAACTTCAACGTCTTCATAAAAAACTGTCTTTGCCATCTTACCCCCTTTGTTAAATTAATATCTAATAAGGGTATTTCTGCCCTTAGCTACAATTTCCCCCTGCTGATTTTTATAGGTTAGCTCCACAGTCATAAATACCATCTTCCCCAACCTCCCTTCTCGCTCCCGGAGGTCAACTAATTTGCCGGTAACGGAGATAACATCCCCAACTTTTATAGGTTGGTAATATTCAATCTCATTGCCTCCATTAAGAAATCGGGAGAGGGGACATTTCACTGTCCATATTTTCTGGGTAAGTTCATCAAGCCTGAGAGCTGCTACAAAAGTGGGGGGAGCCACCTTTTGCCATAAGGGATTGGGATCATCAATGGCTTGAACAAATTTCTTAAGCATCCCCTTTTCAATTTCATACACCTCCGGACCAAACTCTACATTTAGCAAATTCCTCATTTCCTCGGTTATTACTGAAGTTTCAGCCACTGTAATTACCTCCTTTTAACTGAAGTTAGCACCTTTCTTTACTTTTAGTTAAAATTCAGAAAACAGAATAAAACTATTGATACTCTCTGTCAAGAGGTTTGGGGTGACAAAGGGTCTTAGTATAAAAGTTAAGGAGGTAAGTTTTGAAGTATAAGAATTATGGACAGG
>JBHOQK010000024.1:0-85035 GCA_042408205.1 Dehalococcoidia bacterium
CTTTTAAGGAGCGACTTTTTGCGCCTAGGCCCAATACCCGGAATACTATCCAGGATGGAACTTAATCCTTCTTTATGTCTTAGTCTTTGATGATAACCAAGAGCAAAGCGATGGGCTTCATCACGAATTCTCTGGAGTAAAAAAAGGGCTGGGGAATTTTTGGGGAAGATAAAAGGCTCAGAAGAAGCCGGGGTGAAAACTTCTTCCCTTTCTTTAGCTAAACTAATAACAGGTATTTGACCTACACCAACTTCTTTTATTACCGAAAGGGCTGCATTTAATTGCCCCTTACCACCATCAACAAGAATAAGATCAGGTAAATTCTTCCAGCCGTTTTCATTGGTTTGATAACGATGAAAACGTCGCTGCAAAACTTCCTGAATCATGGCACAATCATCAATGCCAGTTACAGATTTAATTCGGAAACGACGGTAAGAAGCTGGCTTAGGAACCCCTTTTTCAAAAACGACCATACCACCTACAGCTAAATTCCCAGCAATGTCAGAGATGTCATATCCTTCTATTCGCAAGGGAACTTGGTTAAGACTGAGCCTTTCTGCTAGTTCTTCTAAGGCCGTCATTGTTTCTGAAGCTGCAATTGCTTGAGCTTTAAGCAATTCAATTTGCTGTTGGGCATTTTGAGCTACCATGTCTATAAGCTGTTTCTTAGTTCCCTTACGAGGCACTATCAGTCTAACCGGAGCCTGTCTCTGTGTCTTAAGCCACTTAGTAATAGCCCTTCTATCATCTATGGGATATTGTAGTAAAAGGACAGGTGGGATAGTTGGAGCTGAGGTATAATATTGTTTAATAAAACTAGCCAATATCTGACCTGGTTCCTCTTCTAATGTGCCTTCAAGGATAAAAGATTCGCGACCGATGAGTTTCCCATTGCGGATTATAAAAATTTGGACACAAGCTCGGTCTTTAGCCTGAGCCAAAGCAATAGCATCTTGATCGCCACTGATTACAGTAGCAATTTTTTGCCCCTCGATTACTCTTTCTACAGCTTTAATCTGGTCACGAAACCAGGCAGCTTTTTCAAATTTAAGCTGGCTCGCCGCTATTTTCATCTTGTTTTTAAGGTCATTAAGGATAATTTCTTGTTTACCTTCCAAAAAGAGGATGACTTGTCTTATTATCTCTCTATATTCTTTCTTAGTCACAGCACCAATACAAGGTCCAAAACAACGCTGAATATGATAATCGAGGCAGGGGCGAGACTCTTTGCCAGTAATAACTTTATTACAAGAGCGGAAAGGGAATAATTTTTTAATCAATCTAAGAGTCTGGCGCACTGAGCCGGCACTAGCAAAGGGACCAAAATAGTGACTACCATCTTTCACCAAGCGACGAGTAATATAAACCCGAGGCCATTCCTCATTCAAGCTAACCTTAAGATAAGGGAAAGTCTTGTCATCCTTAAGGCGAACATTATAACGGGGCTGATATTTTTTGATAAGGCTACATTCTAAAACAAGGGCTTCTTGCTCCGAATCCGTTACTATAAATTCTACATTTTCTATTTGAGCTACTAAGCGTTGATGCTTTGGTGATAGATTTAGGGGAGAAGTAAAATAAGCTTTAAGTCGGTTGTGGAGATTAGCTGCTTTCCCAACGTAAAGAACATTGTGGTGAGAATCCTTAAAAATATAAATACCGGATTTTTTTGGTACTGATTTAAGCTGAAAATTTTGGGGCAGCAACTTTAACTTTAATTGTAACATAGGAAATTTACAGAAGCAAAAAAACCCTTTAACATTTCATTCTTTTAACATTAGCGTTTACTGTTTATTGTGCTAAAATTAAGGTTGTAAAATGGAGAAAGAGATAGATAGTTTTCTCAGTTATTTAGCCAAGGAAAAGAAATTCTCTCCAAATACCATAGCTGCCTACCGGAATGACTTAAATCAGTTTGCCTCAGGGAGTGCTACCACTGGCTTTGACCTAAGTCTATCAAGTCTGAACAATCAACTTCTTTTACAATATATCCATCAACTTTGGGAAAAGAAATACAAGTCAGCAACTTTAGCCCGCAAAATAGCCACCATTAGGTCGTTCTTGAAATTCTTAGCCGAATCGGGCAAGATACCAGAAGAAATAGGAGAAGAGTTAAAGCCACCTAAAGTTAAAAAAGTTTCTCCCCAGTTTCTCTCCGTTTCTGAAGTCCGGCGGTTACTGGCTGAACCCGCTAAATTGTCATCCCCAGAAGCCAAGCGGGACAAAGCTATGTTAGAATTACTATATGCTACTGGCTTACGGGCAAGCGAAATAATGGCTTTAAATGTAACCGACATTAATTTTGAGACAGGAACTATTTATTGTGCTCGCCGACGCTCCGAAAACCGAGATATCACTGTTAATAAAACAGTATTGCGAATAATTCAAGATTACCTGGAAACAGCCCGCCCTGCGTTGGTGAAAGGAGAAGAACCAGCCCTTTTTGTTAACCGACGCGGTGAACGCTTGACTCGTCAAGGCTTCTGGCAGATTGTAAAAGACTATGGTAATAAAGCTGGATTTGGAAATAAGGTAACCCCTAATGTTCTTCGCCATAGTTTTGCCGTTCACCAAATCAAAAGTGGTGCTGACTTACCTTCAGTACAAAAAAAGTTAGGTCATGCTTACTTAGCAACCACTAAGATGTATGAAAAGATTACCTAATTACCTACTGAGAGAGCACAGATGAAATTAGCTGTAGGTAGCGATGAGCGCCGGTCGGTGACAGATTTTGTTCTCTCTTGGCTGAGAGCTAAGGGAATGGAGGTAGAACTCTTTGGTGCTTTATGTGGCGAGGATATAACTTGGGTTGAAGTTGGGCAAAAGGTGGCTGAAAGAGTTGCTGAAGGAGCTTGTGACGAAGGAATACTTTTTTGCTGGACTGGTACTGGGGTAAGCATAGTGGCTAATAAAATTCCCGGGATCAGAGCTGCTTTATGCAACGACGCTACTACCGCCCAAGGAGCTCGCCGCTGGAATCACGCTAATATATTAGTAATGAGTTTACGACTTGTTTCCGAACCAGTAGCAGAAGAAATCCTTAATGCTTGGTTTTCTACCCCCTTTGGTAGTGGTGAGGATGCTGATAATATAGCTAAAATAAAAAATATAGAACAAAAATATGCCAAAGAAACATCGAGGTAAAGGTAAACACAAACGGAGTCTCAAGGTAAAACAATTGAGACCAGGGCAAATTGAGCCCCAGTTTAAGCAGGTAACTACCATACCCCGGGTTACGACCTTAACTAAACCCGCTATAACTGAGCCAGAAATTGGTGAGCGCTATCATTATGTAATAAATGATTTAAGACGTATTGCCATTATTGCTGGAGTTTTGTTTTTACTACTTATCGCCTTATCATTTTTCCTCAAATAAAGAATTTTGACAGGTGATATGGGGTGGATTTAGAGGCAGCTCGTGCCCGCCTAATCGAGTACCTCGGTCAGGAAATTAAAGATAAGCGGGTACTAAAAGCGATGGCAAGAATTCCACGGGAACTTTTTGTACCCCCAGAATATTACTATGCTGCTTATGAAGATAGACCCTTACCTATAGGCTTTGGACAGACTATTTCACAACCATTTATTGTGGCGCTAATGACCGAAGCATTAGAGCTTAAAGGTAAGGAAAAAGTATTGGAATTAGGTACCGGTAGCGGTTATCAGGCAGCCATACTGGCAGAATTATCTAAACGAGTAATTACAGTAGAACGAATTCCCCAATTAGCAGAAGCAGCCCGAAAACTTCTGGAAAAATTAGGCTATACTAATGTTGAAGTTTATATAGCAGAAAAAAAATTAGGCTGGGTAGCTGAAGCCCCTTACGATGCTATAATTGTTACCGCTGGCGCGCCATCCATTCCTGAAGTGCTCCTGGAACAGTTAGCCATTGGGGGACGTTTGGTTATTCCCGTAGGCTCCCGATGGCAGCAAGAGCTTTTAAAAGTGACTAAACTAAAAAGAGGAAACCGAATTGAAAATTTGGGTGGTTGTCGGTTTGTACCTCTTATAGGAGAAGGCGCTTGGGAAGAGTAGAAAAAATTAATGAAATTCATAATAAAGTATCTTTTTTTTAATAGCATTAAGCTCAACTTTGAAAGAATACTGATTAGGTGGAATGGGAAAAAGGAAACGATCAAGAAAGTTTTGAGACCGTCTTATCAGTTTACCCTTGACTAAATAAACTGGATTATCCTCTTTTGCGATTAACTCAATATTATGTACCTCAATTTTAGCAGATGGGTATTTAGAGAGCAGAAATCTACAAGTAATCACTCGGGCTTCAGATTCAGTGATCAATACTTCACCAGACATCGTAACTACCTTAATAGTTTATCACTATTTTTGAGATTTGACTATTGACAAAAGATTTGATTTGTGATAAAAAATTTCACACTTTGGTCATGTAAGAGTAAGCAAGGAATAGGAGTTATTAGGTTCAAGCACAAACTAAATCAAATATGAGATTGATGATGGGAAATAAAATAAGCCAAGGAAAAGATCGATAAAAGAATTTTTCCTGGCTTATTTTATTTTTAAAGTAGGATTAAAAAAGGAGTCTACCTATGGCTGAAGAAAAGAAAGAAATTAAACGAAAGGTAATTAGAAGAATTGGTGAACCTCAATTAATAGTAGAAAATGTGTCCAAAGCTTTTGGTGGTGTTAAAGCTTTACGCAATGTCAGTCTCCAAGTTCGCAAAGGGGAAATCTTGTCAATTATTGGTCCTAATGGTGCTGGCAAGACATGCCTCCTAAATTGCATAAATGGGCTACCAGGGTATAAACCGGATTCAGGGAGAATAATTTTCGAAGGGCATGATATAACTCACTGGCCTCCTTATAAACGAGCACAGCTTGGTTTATCCCGAACTTTCCAAAAAATTGAACTCTTTTCTCACATGACGGTTTTGGACAATGT
The DNA here is from genome assembly GCA_042408205.1 of Dehalococcoidia bacterium. Taxonomy (GTDB): domain Bacteria; phylum Chloroflexota; class Dehalococcoidia; order GIF9; family DYGU01; genus JBHOQK01. The sequence continues at coordinate 4,919 of JBHOQK010000024.1, forward strand.
TAAATTAGGCCGCCATATACGGATGCGCACAGGTTGGATTGATGGCGGCATTTACGTTTTTAAGGCTAATAAAGAGGAAGTGGAGCATCGAAAATGGATTGAGGAGAAGGTTTTTGAGCTTTGTGAGATAGAAATTTACCGTCATCGTATTGCTGGTATGTTACCTTATGGAGTTCAAAAACGAATTGAGTTAGCTCGAGCTTTAGCTATGGGTCCGAAACTTATTTTGCTCGATGAACCTATGGCGGGGCTTAACCTAGAAGAAGTAGAAGATATGACTCGCTTTATCTTGGATGTAAATGAAGAAGAGGAATGGAATTGTACTATTGTCTTAGTTGAGCATGATATGGGTGTGGTTATGGATATTTCTGACAGAGTAATTGTCCTTGACTGGGGAGAAAAGATAGCCGATGGACCACCTGCAGAGGTTAGGAATAATCCTCGAGTAATCAACGCATATTTAGGCGAGGTTGAGGAGCTCTATATAACACGGAGGTAGATTAAATGGCTAAAGTTTTAGAAGCAAGACCAGCTCCCATAGAAATTACTGACGATTTAACTATCCCTAAATTATGGCTTGACAAATGTCGCAAATATGGTGCGAAAAAAGTAGCCATGCGGGAAAAAGAGTTTGGTATCTGGATACCTTACACCTGGCAGGATTATTATGAGAATGTTAAAGCATTTTGTTTAGGGATGAAAGTGCTGGGATTAGAAAGAGGTGATGTAGTCGTTTTTATTGGTGATAACCGCCCTCATGCCTTATGGGCAGAGATGGCGGTAATGTGTGCCGGAGCTATTGGCACTTGGTTATTCCAAGACTCTCTGTTAGATGAAGTGGAATATATTACCCGACATTCAGATGCTAAATTCTACGTTGGTGAGGGGCAAGAGGAAATGGATAAGTTTCTCTGGATTAGAGACAAATGCCCCAAACTCAAAAAAGCTATTTGGGAAGACCCAAAAGGAATGAGATATTACGATGACCCTATGCTTATTAGTTATAAAGAGGTCCAGGAATTGGGGAGGCAATATGAGAAGGAGCACCCAGGGGCTTTTGAGGAAATGATAGCTAAAGGTAAAGCTGACGATATTTGTCTTATCTTCTATACTTCAGGAACAACAGCTTTACCTAAAGGGGCAGTACTCACTCACCGCAATATGTTATCTATGGGTAAGAATCTGTTGTGGTGTGACCCAGTGGATGAGAAAGATGAATTTCTTTCTTTCTTGCCTATGGCATGGATTGGGGAACAGATGATGTCAATATCAGAAGGACTAATTGCTGGCTTCACTATTAATTTCCCTGAAGAGCCTGAAGTCTTTCTGGAAAATCTTCGGGAAATTGGTCCCAGTGTCATATTTTCGGCTCCCCGAAACTATGAAGCTATGGTGCGGAGCTGTATGGTGAAATATAGTGATGCCAGTTGGCTTAAACAGAAAGTTTGGGATGTGGCTATGAAAATTGGCTATAAAGTAGCTGATATGAAATTTTCTAAAAAACCAGTTCCTTGGTACTGGAAATTAGCCAAATATTTAGCTTATTGGGCAAATCATCGGGCAGTCCTTGATACCTTGGGGTTGAGAAAAGTAAAATATGCCTATACTGGAGGAGCTCCATTAGGAGACGAACAGTTTCGCTTCTTCCATGCCCTTGGCTTAAACTTGAAGCAGATTTACGGTCAAACGGAAATCTCAGGTATCTCGGTTATTCACCGAGATGGCGATATTAAGTTTGATACTGTAGGTTTTCCTATCCCAGAGACTGAAGTCAGGATTTCTGCCAGTAGTGAAATCATGTCTCGGAGTCCATCAGTGTTTAAAGGTTATTACAAAATGGATGAGGAGACCAAAAAGACGCTTCTCCCTGGTGGCTGGCTTTATTCCGCAGACACCGGTTTTATTGATGAAGACGGGCATCTTATTTGCTTTGACCGCTCCAAAGATGTGATGACTTTAGCTGATGGTTCGAAGTTTGCACCCCAAATCCTGGAAAACCGACTTAAATTTAGTCCCTATATTCAGGATGCCTGGGTTGTTGGTGATAAACGTCCTTATGTAGTGGCTGTTATTTGCATCGATTATGGAACAGTGGGAAGATGGGCAGAAGAGAAAGGTATTCCTTATACCAGTTATCCCGAACTTTCCCAAATACCTCAAGTTTATGACTTAATTATGGAGCAAGTCAAAGCAGTAAATAGAAGATTACCCCCCGCAGCTCGAATTAAAAAGTTTGTCAATTTTTATAAAGCTTTTGATGCCGACGATGATGAATTAACCCGGACCCGTAAGTTACGACGACGTTTTATGGAAGAAAGATATAAGGCAGTAATTGAACCAATGTATACTGATGCTGATTTTATTGACCTTGATACCACTATCACTTATGAAGATGGGCGCGTGGTTAGAGTAAAATATGGGATGAAAATCGCAACACCTCCTGAGGAGAAAAGCTAATGGTACATTTTGCTGAAGTTTTTATTACTGGTATTATGCTGGGTGGCATTTATGCTTTAATTGCCTTAGGCTGGGCAATTATTGCCAAATGTTCTGGGGTGCTTAACTTAGCTATGGGAGAATTGACCCTCATTGGGGGCTATGTCTGCTTTTCTTTGTATATGGCAGGGGTCCCATTCCCCTTAGCTATTCTCGGCACCATGATAATTGGCATAATCCTGGGCTTTTTAACCGAACGAGTGTTTTTGCGCCCTATGATCGGCGAGCCACTTCTTTCAGTAATCATGGTCACAGTAGGTCTGTCCTTCTTTTACAAAGGTTTAATCTGCCTTATCTTTGGTACCGACACCGTGGTTTTTAGCCCCCCTATTTTCCCGATTGAGCCATTATTGATTGGTCCGATACGTATCAGTCAGGTATTTCTTTATAGCTTTGTAGTGGCTATAATTTTAATGATAGCTTTAAGCTACTTTTTCCAACGGACGCGGATGGGTTTAGCTATGCAGGCTACAGCTGACGATGAGATGGCTGCCTTATCTATGGGAATAAGTGTTAAACAGGTTTACGCTTTTGCCTGGGCAATTGCCTTCGTAACTGCAGGAATAGCCGGGGCTCTCTTGGGAAATATAAATGGATTAAATATTTCCGTAGGTTATATGGGATTATTAGTCTTACCAGCAGTAGTTATTGGTGGTGTCAATTCTATTCCCGGAGCTATCGTTGGCGGCTTAATTATTGGTGTTCTCCAAAATCTTGGTGATGCTTACATATCTCAGTTTACTCCAGCAGGAGTAAAGGAAACTTTCCCCTTCTTTGTCATGCTTATCGCATTACTGTTTATCCCTTACGGCCTCTGGGGCTGGATTAGAATTGAGAGGGTATAAAAAATGAGATTACCAACAGGTGTTCATTTTGATAACTACTGGGCTGACCATGCCTGGTGGAAAACGAAATTTGTCTGGGCAAGAATGCTTATCCTTTTTGGTATCTTGTTTGTCGTTTTTCCCCTTTTCCTCAGTGATTACTGGCTCGGGGTGTGGAATATGGTGGGGTATACGGCTTTGGCAGCAATGGGGGTACAGCTTCTTATTGGCTATTGTGGGCAGATTACCTTAGGACATGCTGCTTTTTTAGCTGTTGGTGGTTATGGGACGGCTATTTTGATGCTCCAATATAAAATACCCTATATACCAGCTCTTATTTTGTCTGCCCTTATGGCTGGCTTCTTCTGCGTCTTATTCGGGTTACCATCAGCTCGGGTGAAGGGCTTTTATCTAATTATGACCACTATGGCAGCTCAATTTATTATTGTTGATTTCTTTATCGGTCAATATGTATCCCAGATTGGTGGTAGAGGCCATTATTTCTCCTTGCCACCGGGGACTGTAACTCTGGCTCCCTTTGCCCCAAATGTGGTTATTACTGGGGAGAAGCCTGTTTACTTCTTGATGCTGATATTGGTGATATTGTGTCAAACATTTATGGCAAATCTGATGCGGACAAGGGTCGGTAGAGCCTGGATGGCTATTAGAGATAATGACATTGCTGCTGAAGCCTTAGGCGTTAACATAGTTTACTACAAGCTGTTAGCCTTTTTCATCGCTGGCTTTTTGGGTGGCATTGCTGGTGGCTTTTGGGTAACTTCTCTTTACTTTATTAGCACTGAGCATTTTATGTGGAGTTGGTCCCTGTGGCTGGTGGGTGTTATCCTCATTGGTGGTGTTGGTAGCATGTATGGTCATATCTTTGGAGCTATGTTTATGACTTTGGTATTAGAATTTCTTAAGTTCGGCATATTAGGGTTGGCACCTATTTTTCCAGCTATCACTATGGCTCTCGATAAGTTTCTTTATGTGAAAGAAACCTTTTTTGGCTTAGCCATAATCCTATTTCTTATCTACGAACCAAATGGTATATCCTATCGCTGGTGGCAATTTAAAAACTATATCCATTTGTGGCCTTTCTCTTATTGAGGAAATGCAATGGCAAGAGATAGAGATAATAGAAAGGAGGTGATGATATTAAGTTAGATAAAATGAGAGTGACCCGAGAAAATCATAAAACGAAAGAAAGGAGGTTAGAGGGTGAAAGGTAGCTTGCTAATCAAGGTATTAGGTAGTTTAGGGGTTTTAATGCTACTAATTTTAGCTTGCGCACCAAAGCCAGCGGTACCAGTAGCACCAAAAGTAGAAGTCCCCATGGGCTCCCTGAACGATTGTACTGGTCCGACTTCGGATGTCGGTAAGGATATGTTTCTTGGTATGCAAGAGGCAGTGGCTTATTGGAATGACCAAGGCGGTATAAATGGTAAGCCAATTAAGCTATACCAGTATGATTACGGCTACCGAGTTCCAGAAGCTATTACTACTTATAAGCGATTCCGGGATTATGATAAGGTAGTTGCCGTTTGGGGTTGGGGCACTGGTGATACTGAAGCTTTAGCACCTACAATCAATATAGACAAGATTTGTTATCTTTCTTGCTCTTTCTCAGGGCATCTGTGCAATCCCATAGATGTGGATACTCCGTTGGGGAAGAAAAAGGGCTGGCCCTATAATTTTGTTTACGGGAGTGACTACTCTACCAATGCTCGAGCCGCTCTTACTTACTGGTATGAGAATTACTGGCTAAAGGATCCCAGGTATGAGGCTGACCGAAAGGCCGGGGTAAAACCAAGATTGGCTATTTTTGGTGCTGCCGCTATCCCCTATGCCACCGCTCCTTTGGCTGCCCTGAGGGACCAAGCACGCCTCTTAGGTGTCCATCAAATTCCTAAGCTTGAGGATATCTATAAGGTTACTGTAGACCAGGATGTTTCCTTGACAGCTTTGGATACTAAGAGTCAGGTGTTAGCCATAAAAGAGTATGATCCTCATATTGTCTGGCATGGTAATACCACCATGTCAGTAGCTACAACACTTAAAGATTTCTATGCTCTTGGCTTAAGTGGTCCGGGTAAGAAGACTATGCACATAATTAATAACTGGGGGTTTGACGAGAACCTACCCAAATTAGCCGGTCCAGCTGCAGAAGGTACCATCGGTCTTGCCGCTTCTCCATACATAATGGAAGATTATCCTTTTAAGCCTACAGTCTTAGAATACGCCAAAAAGCTTCACCCAGGCACCAAACTGGAAGACCGCTTGGTGCGGACAACTCAAGCTTATATCAAGGTAAAGATTTTTGTTGAAGCCCTTAAAGCTTTAGACAAGGCTGGTAAGCTCGATTTGAGCCCAGCTGGTCTACCAGCTACTCGAGCTGCGTTAAAGGAGTTCATGGAAACTACCCACGACGTGAGTGAGTTTAGTGTTCCTGGTATTAAGTGGCCACCCCGGGTGTATACGTCCACTGACCACCGTCCAACACCTATTGTGGTAATAGCTGAAATTAGAGGTGGTAAACCGGTAACTGTAGGTGCTATTGATATGAAGGCTTGGGCAGAAAAAACAGAACCCGGGCTATGGCTCAAATGGCTTGGTTGGTAGGAAATTCAGGGGTTAGCCGGCACTGCCGGCTAACCCCTAACTCAAAAGGGGTGACCTTATGGCTGAAACTAAAACGCGACCAATTTTAAAGCTAAATAATATTGAGGTGATGTACCATGAGGTCATTTTAGTTCTCAAAGGGGTGTCTTTAGAAGTCCCTGAAGGTGGCATCGTGGCTTTACTTGGAGCTAATGGCGCCGGCAAGACCACTACTCTCAAGGCAATTTCAGGTCTACTTAAGCATGAAGATGGCGAAGTTACTGACGGCTCCATTGAATATTTTGGGGAGAGGATAGATAAAAAATCGGCGGAAGAATTAGTTAAAATGGGCATCTTTCAAGTAATGGAGGGAAGACGAGTCTTTGAACACCTTACTGTAGAGCAAAACCTTATTGTCGGTGCTCATTGCCTTAGGGATGGGGGTAACATCCGGCGTCGCCTTGAGTTAGTCTACCATTATTTCCCCAGGCTCAAAGACTTGCGTAATGTCATGGCTGGCTTAGTTAGCGGTGGCGAACAACAAATGACAGTGGTTGGGAGAGCCTTAATGTCTGGACCAAAGCTGATTTTGCTGGATGAACCATCCATGGGACTCGCTCCAATGCTAATTAAGGAAATCTTTGATATTATCCAGCTCCTCCACAAAGAGCAAAAGTTGTCTATTTTGCTGGTGGAACAGAATGTGAAATTAGCCTTATCAATAGCTCCCTATGCCTATGTGATGGAGACAGGTAGAATTGTTATGGATGGACCGTCAGCAAAGTTAGCTGAGAACCCGGATATTAAGGACTTTTATTTAGGCGGAATGACTGCCGCTGGCACTGTTCGCAAAAGCTTCCGAGATGTTAGGCATTACAAAAGGCGCAAGCGCTGGCTTGCTTAAGAATTTAAAAGAAAGGAGGTCGAGAAAAAATGCGTAAACTTCTTCTGTCAGTACTATGCCTTTTGTTTATCATTAGCTCCAGCTTTATTGGTTGTACCCCAAAAACTGGAACATTAACAGCACCTAAAGTCACTGTAGAGCGTTGGGAGCCGGCTTTTTTCTTACCCTGGACACACTTGGAATTACCGGCAGCAGCACAAGCCGCACTGCCAAGACTTTTGCCAGGGGTTCCTAATAAGAACGAAGGGGTTATTGCCATATATTATATCGTAGCTATTGAAAACCCCAATGATTATGAAGTGATGTTAAAGGAATTAAACTTCAATGTCTTCTTTAAAGATGCGAAGACAGGGGAATATTTTGATGCCGGCTACACACCAAATACTAAAGACACAATGTGGATTCCAGCTAAAAAGACTAATTATGTCCGAATTACTCACTTCCTCTATTCTCGGGCATTGGCCACAGCTCTAATCGCAGCTTATGGACACAAATTACCAGTAAAAGATGGCATACCTCAGACCGAAGATATCCTCAAAGGTTGGTGGACTGATATAGCTGATGTGAAGTTAGCTATGAAAATTGAAGGCCAAGCCTTCTTTACTAGCCCTCGTGGAGATATTACTTCAACCTTTACCGCTGCTTTTCCTAAATAAAAAGCTAACTCGCCAATAAAGAGAGCCTGCCTCAAAGCAGGCTCTCTTTATTTATAATTCTATCGCTTACTGCTTCAGCCATCTTTGTTCTTCATTCACTACCTTTGTCCCTTAGCCATTTTTCAATTTCAGTTATTACATCCGGTTTTTGCACAAGGCTTTCCAGAAGCTCATAAATTTCGCCAAACCTTTCGACCACTTCCCGAGCTGGAGAATGAGTTGCCAGAGAAGCCATAGTAAGCTGGCTTGCCATAAGCATAAGATAAAGTCTTTGGAGCTGCTTTGCCTGTTCTTCTTGAGACTCTTGAATATGATTGATAATACAATTCATCGTTTCTTCTTGAGTTAAATAGTCCTTATTACAAAAAGGGCACCTCATCTTGTGACCACCTACTAAAAATTTTATTCCAATAGGCCGTGCAGGATTCGAACCTGCGACCAACGGATTAAAAGTCCGCTGCTCTGCCGGGCTGAGCTAACGGCCCACAGTAAAAACATTATATAGCAGAAATAAACTATATTCAAATTTTGAGGTAAGAAGTTTTAGGTTTATTTTGAGGCAAGAAGATCGTTGAGATAATGAGCTAAAGCTGGGTGTATATCACAAATATAACCATCCTTAGTGCTTTCTACGGAGAAGGTAAAGCGCACTGGTTTTCGGGGTGGGTCACTGAATTTACTCAGCCCAGTTTCATCCCAGGGCATATTGCGACCCAATATTTCAAGAAGCCCTCTTACATCCCTCGGTTGCTGAACTATTACTTCAATAGCCAATCTCTGAGCTAATTTATTCAGCTGGTCAGTTTTTAACTTTACTCGCATTAGCCCATCTCCAAAAGTTCATGGAGCGGGTGAAGGGATTCGAACCCTCGACGTCTTGCTTGGGAAGCAAGCACTCTACCACTGAGTTACACCCGCATACATATTTGAATATTAACAGTTTAAAGGGTAAAGTGTCAAGGGATAGTATATCATTTATTCAAGTTTCTCTAAAAGGGTTAACTCACCACTTTGTATTAGTTTTCTTTGCCCTCTTCTGTTTTTAATTATTTTAAGCTATTAAGTAAAACGATATTAGGACTTTGTTAATAATTGAGCCCGTATCTGACAGCGTGGTATAATTCAAATCAGGGTGATAACCATGCTTGACCGTTTAGAAATGTTAGAAAAACATTTCGAAGAATTAAACCAGCTCCTAAGTCAGCCGGAAGTAGTTACTGATGTAAAGCAACTTCAGGCATTAAGTCAAGAGCGAGCTAAAATTGAGGAAATAATAGCCAAATATAGGGAATACAAAAATGTCTCCCGAAGACTGGAAGAGACCAAAGCTATGCTTGATGATGGTGCCGAACCAGAAATGATAACCCTAATCAAGGAAGAAATAAGCTATCTTAAACAACGACAAGATAGTCTTCTTCGGGAACTAAAATTATCTTTAATACCTAAAGACCCTAATGATGAGAAGGATGTCATCGTTGAAATTAGAGCTGGAACAGGTGGTGAGGAAGCCACTTTGTTTGCCGCTGACCTCTTTCGCATGTATAGCCGCTATGCCCAAGCTAAAGGCTGGCAAGTAGAGATTATAGATAGCAACCGAAGTGAAATTGGTGGTTTCAAGGAAATTATTTTTGAAATCAAAGGTAAAGGAGCTTTCAGCCGGCTAAAGTACGAAAGGGGCGTTCATAGGGTACAGCGAGTACCCATTACAGAAGCTTCAGGGCGAATTCATACCTCGACCGCTACCGTGGCGGTATTGCCCGAGCCAGAAGAAATTGAAGTAGATATCAACCCCGATGACCTAAAAATAGAATTATTCCGAAGTCGGGGCGCTGGGGGACAAAATGTAAACAAGGTAACCACCGCCGTCCGCATAACTCACTTACCTACAGGAATTACAGCAAGTTGTCAGGATGAACGTTCCCAATTAAGGAATAAAATGAAAGCCATGGCAGTACTCCGAGCTCGCCTTTTCGATAGACAACAACGACACCAACAAGAGAAAATAACTCTTGAACGCCGCTCCCAGATCGGTACCGGTGAGCGCTCCGAAAAAATCCGTACCTATAATTTTCCCCAAAACCGAGTTACTGACCATCGCCTTGACCTTAGTTTTTATAATCTTGCCGATATTTTAGACGGGCAATTGGATGAGCTTATTGATAGTCTACTTTTTAACGAACAAACCAAAATAGAAATTTAAGCTTCTCTATGACTGTAAGGCAAGCTCTTAAACAAGCTGCCCAGATTCTTTACCGCGATGATATCCAAGAAGCTTACTTTGAGGCTGAAGTTCTCCTGGCTCAGGCGCTCCAAGTCTCAAGAGTTTCTTTGCTCAGTCAATCAGAACGCAAACTCACCAAGCAAGAAAAGAATTCCTTTTGCCAGTTATTAAAGCGACGGCTTCACCAAGAGCCTTTGGCTTATATTATTGGCAGTCAGGAGTTTTATGGCATTAAGTTCTACGTTGACCAACGGGTTCTTATTCCCCGACCGGAAACAGAGCTCTTGGTAGAAGAAGCACTCAAAGTAGCTTCAGATTATACCAACCGAGGAATCAGAATCCTGATTGCTGATATTGGAACTGGCTGTGGTGCTATTGCTATTAGCATCGCCCTTAACCTTCCCCAAGCCAAAATTTATGCTTCAGACATCTCGCCCCATGCCTTAGAAGTTGCCTATATAAATTGTCAACAACACAAAGTAAGTAAACAAATTACTCTCCTTAATGGCAATTTACTCGAGCCGTTACCTGAACCAGTTCACCTAATAATTGCCAACCTACCTTATGTAAAAAGTTCAGAAATAGAAAAACTAAGCCCGGAGGTCAAAGATTTTGAGCCTATATTAGCTTTAGATGGTGGTGAAGACGGATTAGCCAAAATAAAACAGCTTCTGGGACAAATAAAAGGTAAGCTTTTGCCTGACGGTTGCCTTCTGTTAGAAATAGGGCAAGGGCAGGCAAAAGTAGTGACATCCCAGATAAAAAATCACTTCCCGAAAGCGGAAATTAAACTAATTACGGATTTAAATGCCATTGAAAGAGTGGTCAAAGTTACTTTTTAATCCGTTTTCTTCTTGACAAAAGTAGCCTTTCTGTTTTAACCTTAACAAACATTTAATTTAGTCTAAAAACAAAGGCTCCGAGGAGGTAGATAACAGTATGAATATGATTGTTTGCTGTAAGCAAGTACTCGATCCAGAAGCACCACCCGCCAGTTTTAGAATCGATCCAGCTACTAACAAAGTGATTCCCCCACCAGGAGTACCTCCAGTAATCAGTCCTTTTGACGAGCAAGCTGTAGAAGCCGCTCTTAGAATTAAGGATAAACTTGGAGGTAAAATTACTATTTTAAGCTTGGGCAATAACCTGGTTAGAGATGTGGTCAAAAAACCTTTATCTATGGGTGCTGACGAACTTATCCTTCTTGAAGACGAAGCTTTTGAAGAGAGTGACAGCTGGTCTACAGCTTATGCCTTAGCTATGGCTATCAAAAAGATAGGAGAGTATGACCTTATTTTTTGCGGTAGACAGGCTGCTGACTGGGATGCGGGACAAGTAGGCATAGGTATTGCTGAATTTCTTGGCATCCCATGTGTTACCGTGGCTAAAAAAGTAGAAGTAATTGACAAAAAAGCCAGAGTAGAACGAGTTCTTACCGATGGTTATGAAATAATTGAAGTAACTTTGCCGGCTCTCATCACTGTAAGTAATGAATTAGGTGAACCACGATATGCTACTCTCAAAGGAATTATGGCAGCAGCTAAGAAACAACCCATTATATGGAAACCTGCTGACATTGGGGTCGATACTTCCCAAATTGGAGCTTCAGGAAGACGCTTAAAATTACTAAAACTGTTCCAGCCGGTAAAAGAAGCTAAATGTGAAATTGTTGGTGGCGACAGCCCCACTGAGATTGGAATTAATCTTGCCCTTAAACTCCGGGAAGCCAAAATTATATAGCGGAGGTTAACCATGGCTGAATATAAAGGAGTGATGATTTTTGGAGAAATAGCTGAAGGAAAATTAGCTTCTATAACTACTGAATTGTTAGGGTGCGGTCGCCAACTGGCTAACGAGTTAAAAGAGGAGCTATCGTGTATATTAGTTGGTAATAAAATAAGCGAATTAGCCAAAGAAGCCATTGCTTATGGTGCTGATAAAGTCTATGTAGCCGATGACCCACAACTTGCCGATTATCAAGGAGATAGCTATAGCCCGGTAGTTATGGAAATAATAAAAGAATACCCACCCCGAATCTTACTGTTAGGGCAAACTTCGATAGGTCGCGATCTGGCACCTCGCCTAGCCTTTAAGCTTCAAAGTGGATTAGCTACAGATTGTATTGAATTAAGCATTGACCCAAATACAAAACTTTTACAGCAAACTCGCCCAGTTTATGGAGGTAATGCTCGAGCTATTTTTGTTTCTGAATTTTTCCCTCAAATAGCCACCGTAAGACAAAAAGCTATGTCTCCCTCCCAGCGCGATGAAACCAGAAAAGGTGAGATAATCCCAATATTAGTTAAACTGGAGCCAGCTCAAATAAGGACCAAAATTATAGACCGAGTGAAAGAAGAGGCAGTGGGTATTAAGCTTGAAGATGCTCAGGTTGTAGTGGCTGGGGGCAGAGGTATTGGTGGAGCTGAGGGATTTAAGCAATTGGAAGAATTAGCTAAGATTCTTAAAGGAGCTGTAGGGGCAACTCGCCCTCCCTGCGATAATGGTTGGGTGCCAGCGACATGGCAAATCGGACTCACAGGTAAAATTGTCACCCCTGACCTTTATATTGCCGTTGCCATTTCTGGAGCAAGCCAACACTTAGCTGGTTGCTCTGGCTCTAAAACCATAGTCGCCATCAACCGTGACCCTGAAGCTAATATATTTAAAGAAGCCCGCTTCGGAGCTATAGGTGACTGGAAACAAATTCTACCAGCTTTTACGGAAAAAATTAAAGAACTGGTCAGTGGCTAAACTACTGAAAAAGGGACTTCCTGATCTTTATTATGAAAAATAGCTTTGTGACTTTAAAGTAGACGTTAGAGCTTTATTCTTTGCTTTTTTCAGTTTGTCTTTCGGCGATTATTTTTTGAGCCAGGTGGGGAGGCAATTCTTCATAATGGCTGAACTCCACCGTATAACTTCCTCGTCCTTGGGTTATCGCCCGTAAATCAATAGCATAGCGAAGAATCTCAACCAAGGGAGCTTGAGCCTGAATTACACTCATTCCATTTTCTCTGGTCATCCCCAGAACACGTCCTCGTTTAGTATTTAAATCACTAAGAATGTCACCAGTGAAATTTTCCGGTACCGAAATGGTCAGGTTCATTATGGGTTCCAGTAAAATGGGCTGCCCCTGGGATAATCCCCTTTTCAAAGCTTGAGCGCCAGCAATCTTAAAAGAAATGTCAGAGGAGTCTACCGGGTGATAACTACCATCATAAAGAGTCACCCTAACATCAACAACGGGATAACCGGCTAAAACTCCCTCTTGTCTGGCTTCATTTACCCCCTTCTCCACCGCTGGTATGTAATTGCTCGGGATTGCACCACCAAAAATTCTTTCAGTAAACTCAAAACCACTACCTCGGGGTAAAGGCTCAAGCTCCAAGAATACATGACCGTATTGCCCCCGCCCTCCACTTTGCTTTTTATGTTTGTATTCGGCTTTTACAGGTACGGAAATAGTTTCTTTAAATGGCACTTTGGGTAATTCTAACTTTACCTCTACCCCAAATTTTCGTTGCATCCTTTCAGCCATAGCCTCAAGATGGGTTTCTCCAAGCCCAAAAACAATAATTTCGTTAGTATCAGTTTCTCGACGTACTTGCAAGGTAGGATCTTCTTCACATAATTTAGGTAGAATAGTACTCATCTTGTCTAAATCAGCTTTGGATTTTGGATAAACGGCTAAGCCAAATACTGGCTTTGGAAATTCTATAGGAGAAAGAAGTAAAGGACGGTCTCGCGAAGCAAAAGTATCCCCGGTAGTAGTCACAGTCAACTTAGCTACAGCTCCAATATCTCCAGCAGCCAACTGGGGTACCGGCTCTTGAGTCTTACCCCGAACAATAAAGAGTTGACCGATACGTTCCATCACATTCTTGGTCGCATTCCATACCTGGGAATTACTAAAAATCTTGCCTGAATAGACCCTAAAATAATTGAGTTTACCCACATAAGGATCAGTACTCGTCTTAAACACTAAAGCAGCCAAAGGAGAGGAGGAACTGGGCTCTATTTCTTCTTTAGACTCGGCTATTGGATTGGTAGCTGTTACTGGACCTCGCTTATTAGGAGCCGGTAAATAACTACAAATACTATCTAAAAGAGAAACAATGCCAATACCAGTCAAAGCTGAACCAGTAAGAATCGGGATTATTTTCTTCTGAACTATGCTTTGGCTTAAACCACGACTTATTTCTTCCTCACTTATTTCTTCTCCTTCCAGGTATTTAGCAATGAGCGCATCGTCTTCTTCCACAGCAACCTCTACCAGTTTTTCCCGATAGGCTTTAGCTTGTTCATAAATTGAAGGTGGTATTTCAATTTCCTGCGATGAAATTCCATGACCCTTCAAAGTTAACAGGTCAACGATACCCTTTAGCTCTTTTTGGGAACCTATAGGTAATTGAAAGGGCAGACATTTCTGGCTTAATTTGGACTGAATCTCTTCCACAGTACGAAAAAAATCAGCATTATCTCGGTCCATTTTGTTAATCCAAATCAGACACGGAAGACCAGCATCAGTAACATACTTCCAGACTTGTTCTGTTCCCACCTCAACACCAGAAGCAGCACAAACCACAATAATAGCTCCCTCGCTCACTCTTAAGCCGGCTTTCACTTCACCAACAAAATCAGGATAACCAGGGGTATCAATGAGATTCAGTTTGATATCTTTCCAAACACAAGGAAGAATAGATAAGTTAATACTAATTTTGCGCTTTATTTCCTCCGGGTCAGAATCAGAAGTAGTGGTGCCCTCATCTACTTTACCCAGACGATTAATAGTCCCAGTAGCAAAGAGGATTGCTTCTGTTAAAGATGTCTTACCGGCACCAGAGTGAGACAGGAAAACTACATTCCGAATTTTCTCTATCGGATAATGATGCATTTTACCCCCACCTTAATGACAATACTTTCTCATTATAACCCCCACCTGAAGTAGAGGCAACAGGATGACAAGGGGAAATATCTGATGATATAATTCCTATCATCTCACTAACAATAAAAGCAAAATGAAGTTAAGTAAAGAACAAGTTCAACATGTGGCTTTATTAGCTAGACTTGGTTTAACCGAAGCCGAAATTGAAAAATTTCAGCAACAATTATCTAATATTTTACACAATTTTGAAATTCTCCAGGAAGTAGATACAACTGATGTTCCCCCTACTACCCAACCTATTGCCCAGTATAATGTCTTCCGAGAAGATAGAGTTGTCGAATCCTATCCCCGGCGAGATATTTTAGCTAATGCACCCTCCCAAGAAGACAATTGCTTTAAAATTCGAGCTGTTTTAGAAGAGTTGTGACTAAACTTCACGAGCTAACTATTCACGAAGCGCACCAGCTACTTAAAGAAAGGAAAATTTCTGCCTCGGAATTAACCAAGGCAGTGTTAACCCGATTGTTTGAGGTAGAAGATAAAATTCGTGCTTGCGTCACTATTGACGAAGACTTGGCTTTAAAGCAAGCAGCAGCGGCAGATGAACATATAAAAAGCGGTCAAATTCAACCTTTGACTGGCATACCGATTTTAATTAAGGACAATATATGTACCAAGGATTTAAGAACTACCTGCTCATCAAAAATGCTGGAAAACTTTATTCCCATCTACGATGCCACAGTGGTAAGTAAATTAAAGACTGACAAAGCAGTGATAATTGGTAAAACCAATATGGATGAATTTGCTATGGGATCCTCAACCGAAAATTCGGCTTTTTTCCCAACACGAAATCCTTGGGACTTAGACCGTGTTCCTGGAGGTAGCAGTGGCGGTTCAGCTGCAGCTGTAGCTGCTGATGAAGCGATTTGTGCCCTTGGTTCTGATACTGGAGGAAGCATCCGTCAGCCAGCTGGGTTTTGCAATGTTGTTGGTCTTAAACCAACTTATGGGAGAGTTAGCCGTTTTGGTTTAGTTGCTTTTGCCAGTTCTTTAGATCAAATTGGACCTATAACTAAAGATGTTACTGACTGTGCCTTAGTTATGAATACTATTGCTGGACATGACCCCCTTGATTCTACATCCCTCCCTTATCCAGTTCCTGACTATACTAATTCTCTTATTCCCCATCTCAAAAATTTGCGCATTGGCATACCAAAAGAATATTTTATAGAAGGAATACAAGAAGAAGTCAGAGCTACCTTAAAATCAGCGATAAATAAACTTAAGGAATTGGGAGCAGAGATAGACGAAGTATCTTTACCTTATACTAAATATGCTCTAGCTGTTTACTACATCTTAGCTCCTTCGGAAGCCTCGGCTAATTTGGCTCGGTATGATGGAGTAAAATATGGCTTCTCTTACCAAGGAACAAACAATATGTGGGAAGCTATGGAAAAGACAAAGCAATTTGGTTTTGGACCTGAAGTTAAAAGACGAATTATGTTAGGTACCTATGCCTTATCCGCAGGTTATTATGATGCTTATTACCTTAAAGCCCAAAAGGTGCGCACTTTAATAAGAAGAGAGTTTGATAGTGTCTTCGAGAAATATGATGCTCTAGTTACGCCAACTTCGCCCACTGTCCCCTTCAAACTTGGTGAAAAATTAGAAGACCCTTGGCAAATGTATTTAAGCGATGTTTGTACTATCCCGGCAAATATCGCCGGTATTCCAGCTATTTCCATTCCAGCTGGCTTTGCCAATGGTTTACCTATAGGTATGCAAATAATGGCAAAACCTTTAAGGGAAGAAATATTGTTTCGCATTGCCTTTGCTTATGAACAAGTTACCGACTGGCATAAACGGAAACCGCCAATTTAGTTTAGATGTATCAGCAATTAACTAAGGTAAAGTGTTACTCTGGCTACACTTATCCCCAGGAACCAAAATCTTTTCTGTGGCAAGGGGAGGAATACAAAGTATTCTCCATAGAAAAAGAATGGCAAGAGCCAGGTAGGAAATTTTTTAAAATTCGCACTAAGGATGAGAGAGTCTTTGAACTTTGCTACAATCAGATAGAAGACCAGTGGTTAGGCACTGAATTAATCTAAAATAAACCCAGTAGAATATAACATTTCAAACAATATCTATGATGGGTTAAAAAAGAAAGGAGGTATCTATCAAAAGAATGACACAGGAAGTAAAACAAATCCTTGAAATCTTAGAAAATAATGCCCGAGCCACTCCGGAACAAATTTCCGCTATGACCGGCATTCCTGCTGCCGAAGTAGAAAGAATAATCAAGGAAGCTGAAAAGAAACGAACTATCCTAAAGTATAAAACTACTATTAACTGGAGTAAATTAGGGGAAGAACAAGTCTGGGCTTTGGTAGAGGTAAAAGTTACACCCCAGCGGGGAGTAGGTTTCGATGCTGTAGCCGAACGTATTTACCGTTTTCCAGAAGCTCGGTCTGTTTACTTAGTCTCAGGTACTTATGACCTGGCAGTATTAGTAGTCGGCAAAACTATGCAAGAAGTGGCTCTTTTCGTTGCCGAAAAATTAGCTCCTCTGGAACAAGTTCAAGGGACGGTGACCCATTTCCTCTTAAAGAGATACAAAGAAGATGGTGAAATATTGGAAGGTGAGGAAGGAATTAAACGCTTACTAATAAGCCCGTGACAAATTGTGAGTAAAAAGGTGACTAATATGTCCATATCTCAACCAGATCCAGTTAAAACTGAAGCGAAAGTCGTTTCTGAGCGGGTAAACAATATTTTACCTTCCGGGATAAGGAAATTCTTCGACTTACTCTCCTCCATGGAGAATGTTATTTCTTTAGGAGTTGGAGAACCAGATTTTATTACTCCGTGGCATATTCGGGAAGCTGCTATTTACTCTATTGAAAAAGGTTATACTATGTATACCTCTAATTACGGACTATTAGAATTAAGGCAGAGAATAGCTAAATATTTCCTATCTCGATATAAACTAAGCTATGACCCCTATCAAGAACTTCTTATAACTACTGGCGTCAGCGAAGGACTGGATTTGGCTTTAAGAGCTATTATCAACCCAGGTGACGAGGTTATTATGCCTGACCCTTGCTATGTTTCTTATCCAGCGTGCACTATCCTGGCTGAAGGTAAACCGATATTAGTACCAACTACCGAAGAGAACAACTTCGTTATTAACGCCGAAGATATTGAGAGTAGGATTACTCCAAAAACTAAAGCTATTCTCATCGGCTATCCGGCAAATCCAACAGGTGCAGTGATGACTAAAAAACAATTGGAATCGATCGCCAAAGTGGCCCGCCAGTATGACCTTATAGTAATTTCTGATGAAATCTATGAGCGGCTCGTTTATAACACCGAGCATACATGCTTTGCCAGTCTTGACGGAATGAAAGACCGAACCATCTTACTTGGTGGTTTTTCCAAGGCTTATGCTATGACAGGTTGGCGAATTGGTTATGCCGCTGCCAGACCTGAGATTATCGAAGCCATGACTAAAATTCACCAGTATACCATGCTCTGTGCCCCAATAATGGCTCAAATGGCAGCTATAGAAGCTTTAGACAGAGGTGAGAAAGAAGTGGAGATTATGGTTAAGGAATACGACCGTCGGCGTCGGGTTATGGTTGAAGGATTGAAAAATATTGGACTTTCCTGCTTTGAACCCAAAGGGGCTTTCTATGCTTTTCCATCTATAAAGATTACGGGGATGACTTCCGAAGAATTTGCCCAAAAACTCCTATTTGAGGAAAAAGTGGCTGTGGTTCCTGGGTCAGCCTTTGGAAAATGTGGTGAAGGTTACATCCGGTGCTGCTACGCTACTTCTTTAGAATATATTGAGGAAGCTTTAAGACGAATGGAGCGTTTTATAAAAAGGTATACCTAATGTGGTTAATAAACTAATAAATTCCGCCTGAATTTTTTCATTGGCAGCAATTATATCCGTAGTATGAATATCAGCCTCAATTCCATCCCAATTGGCTACCTTACCCCCAGCCTCCTTAACTAATAAAATGCCACTGGCAATGTCCCACGGATACAGGAAACGATGAAGGTAAAGGTCAATCCGACCACAAGCCACGTAAGCCAATCCTAAAGAAGCTGACCCCATAACCCTCAGAGCATGAACTTTAGTCCAAAGATTAATCATTATGTCAAGGGTTTCTCGACCTCGGTGAGCATCATAACCAAGATCAAGACCGACTAAACAATCCTGGATCGAAGTCTTTTTTGAAACATAAAGGGGTGAACCATTAAGATAAGTACCTTTCCCCTTTTCAGCATAAAAAAGTTCCTTTCGCAATGGGTCATAAGTTATTCCAAGGAGGATATTTTTATCACCAACCAGAGCTAAATTTACACAAAAAAAGGGAATGCCAAAAACATAGTTGTTAGTGCCATCCAAGGGATCAATTACCCACACAAAACCTGAATCTGGAAAAAAATGATTTGATTCTTCTGAAACAAAAGCAAAATCCGGATATTCATCCTTAAGAATTTCAATCATAGCTGTTTCAGAAAGTATGTCTACTTCGGAAACCAGATTGCCCCTACCCTTTGACCTGGTCTCTGTCTGAAACTGAAATGAGTTAATCAGAATCTCTCCAGCTTGTTTAGCTGCTTTAACAGCCACTTCCAGGACATTTTTTCCACTTCGGGATAAAGGCAAATTCGTCATAGGCTTTGTTTATATACCACCGATAAGGATATCATTCATATACTTTTTCTGGTAGGGGACGCTTAAGAAGACCTATTTTATCCTTAACCTCCTTTAAAGTCTCTTTAGCAATAGCTTGAGCTCGACAGGCTCCTTCAGCCAAAACCTCCATAACATAATTCGGTTTTTTAGCCAGAATAGCCCGTCTTTCTCGGAAAGGAGCTAAAGAGGTATTAATACTTTGAGCTAAGAGAGTTTTGCAATCCACACAGCCAATATTCGCGGTGCGACAATCAGAAGCAATCTCTTCCACACGACCAGAGCTAAAATAATGATGTAATCGGAAGACATTACACACCTCAGGATGTCCAGGATCAGTGCGATAGCGACGCGCCGGGTCAGTCACCGCTGTCATAACCCGCTTTAATGTCTCTTCCGGTGTAGCTGCCAACTCAATATGATTATTGTAACTTTTGCTCATTTTCTGCACTCCGTCCAATCCAATAACCAGAGGAAAAGAGGTAAGTTTAGCCTGAGGCTCAGGAAAGGTATTTCCGAAAATAGAATTAAATCTTCGGACTATTTCTCGTGCCAGTTCCAGATGAGGTAATTGGTCTTCTCCAACAGGAACGACTTCGGCTTTGTAAAGAACAATGTCTGCTGTCATCAATACCGGATAGCCAACCAGTCCATAATTAACATTGTGAGGCTGCATTCGGGCTTTTTCCTTAAAAGTTGGCACACGCAATAACCAACCAAGAGGGGTAACCATGCTAAGCAAGGTATGAAGTTCCATCACTTCAGGAACATGAGACTGAACAAAGAGAATACTTTTTTCTGGGTTAAGACCAGCAGCTAACCAATCAAGCATCATTTCATAGGTATTTTCCTGAAGTTTAGCCGTGTCTTCAAGGGTAGTTAAAGAATGGATATCTACTATACAGTAAATGCAATCGTAATCTTCCTGAAGAGCCACATAATTTTGAATTGCACCTAAATAATTACCAATATGTTGCCTACCAGTAGGTCTGGCGCCAGAAAAAACTCGTTTCCTCATTTATTCTGGAAAAGTTTAGCATAAAGGTAAATTACTAACAACTTGGGGTTCTTCCCACAATGCCAAAATAGGTAACTTTTGTATAGGTGCTGCTGGAGCTTTAGTTAATGACGAGAAATTTTAACGAGCTTACATTTTTTCTGGAGCGGATATCCCCATAAGATTTAAGGTTTTAGCCAGCACAATCTGAGCGGCTTTTACTAATTTGAGACGAGCCCGGGTTAAAGCATCGTCATTAGATATAACCCGGCACTGCTTATAAAAGCTATGAAAAACAGTGGCTAAATCCTGGGCATAGTAAGGAAGATGATGAGGTTCTAAAGTTGTAGCTATTGTCTCTACAATTTCTGGAAGCATAGTCATCTTTCGGATTAGAGCTAACTCAGGTTCAGTAGTAAGTAAGGAAACATCGCCTTGACTGTAATCAATCCCCTTCTCCTTAGCTAACCGAAGAATGCTGGCAATACGAGCGTGGGCATATTGAATATAATATACGGGGTTATCTGCTGATTGTTTCTTAGCCAGTTCCAAGTCAAAATCCATCTGACTATCAGGAGAGCGAGATAGAAAGAAAAAGCAGCAGGCATCTTGTCCCACTTCCTCAATAAGTTCTCTTAATGTAATAATATCACCACTTCTTTTAGATACGCGGAGTATTTCATCACCCCGACGTAAAGTTACCAGCTGACAAATTATTACTTTTAGCCGCCTTACATCCACCCCTAAAGCAGCCACAGCAGCTCTCAGGCGAGAAACATGCCCCTGGTGGTCAGCACCCCAGATATTTATTACCAGGTCAAAATGACGCTCCAAAAATTTGTTATAGTGGTAAGCTATGTCTGAAGCAAAATAAGTAGGAGTGCCATCACTACGCACTAAAACATTGTCTTTATCTTCCCCTAAAGCACTGGAAACAAACCATACGGCATTTTCCTTTTCAGTTACAAAGCCTCCCTGCCAAAGTAATGCCATGACTTTATCATATTGACCACCTTGATATAAACTTCGCTCACTAAACCAGACATCAAAAGAAACACCTAACAATTCTAAGTCCTGCTTTATTTTTTGCAGGATCTTATTAATGCCAATTTCCCCAATTTTGGAAATAGCTTCCGCTTCCGGAAGAGCCAAAAAACGGTCGCCTTCTTCTGAAACAATCTCCCGAGCTAACTCTATCATATAATTCCCGAAATAACCTTCCGTGGGCATCTCAGCCTCTATCCCTAAACTTTGTTTATATCGCACATATAAAGAGCGATTAAAAGCTTCTATTTGACTACCAGTATCATTAATATAGTACTCTCGAGATACAGAATAGCCAGCTAAACTAAGAACATTAGCTAAAGTAGCCCCTAAAACAGCACCCCTACCATGTCCAACATGAAGGGGACCAGTGGGGTTCACACTAACAAACTCTATCTGGACAGAACTACCTTTGCCTAAGTCAATGGAACCATATTTATCACCCATAGCCAAAATGTGGTCCACTTGAGAGGTAAGCCAACCCTTTCCCAAAATAAAATTGATAAAACCCGGAGAAGCTATGCGAATTTCAGCTACTTCCGGAATAGGAGGCAAGAGTGTAACAATCTCTTTAGCCAATAATAAAGGGTCATCACCAGTAACCCGGGACAATCGTAACGGAAGGCTGGAAGCATAATCCCCATGTTCAGGATTCTGGGGGCATTCCACACTTACTTCAGGAAGAGTTGTAGAAAAAATAATTCCTTTTTGCTGAGCTATTATTATGGCTTTTTCTAACAGCTCAGCTAATTTCCGCTTTAGCATTCAACTTATAAAATTTAAATTTTACTTTTTAGGTGCTGCTTTTTGAGTTGTTTTCTTTTTGCCAGTTTCCTTTTTAGTCTTTCCACACTTTGGCATATTTTTCCTCCTTTCTTTAGCTCCATTCAGCACCGGTCTTCCATACTCGAGCCAATTCTCGCACCAAAAGAGTATGCTCGGGGGATTTTAGACCGGGATCTTTTTCAAAAAGATAAGCAGCCTCCTTCCGAGCTAATTCTAATAGACTTAGATCAGAAAGCTTTGCCAGACGAAGATCAGGCAACCCACTTTGCCTTGTACCAAAAAATTCTCCCGGACCACGCATCTTTAGGTCTGCTTCAGCTAAAGCAAATCCATCATAGATCTCCTCAATTAATTTTAAACGTTCTCTGCCTTCGGGGGAAGGGTTTTCAGCTACCAATAAACAATAACTTTTTTCTTTTCCTCGTCCAACCCTTCCCCGAAATTGATGCAATTGAGAAAGCCCAAAACGATCAGCTCCTTCCACTAACATCACTGTGGCATTAGGAACATCAATCCCCACCTCTACTACCGGTGTTGACACTAAAATATCAAGAAAACCATCCCGGAATAAGCGCATGGTTTTCTCCTTATCCTCCGCCGACATCCGACCATGGAGCAATCCTAACCTAAATTCAGGAAAAACTTCTTGAGATAATCTTTTATATTCGGCTACAGCTGCTTTAGCCTCTATATTTTCTGATTCTTCAATAAGAGGGCATATAATAAATGCCTGCCGCCCTTTACTAATTTCCCGTTTGAGGAAAGCATATGCTTGCTCTCTTTGTTCCGGTTCAAGCCATCTTGTCTTAACCCTCTGCCTCCCCGGAGGTAATTCATCAATAACCGAAAGATCCAGATCTCCATAAAGAGTTAAAGCTAAGGTTCTGGGGATAGGAGTAGCAGTCATCACCAATACATGAGGATTAAATCCCTTCTGTCGAAGTGCTGACCGCTGCAAAACACCAAAGCGATGTTGCTCATCAATTACCGCCAATACCAGATTCTTAAATTCTACTCCTTCTTGAATTAAGGCATGAGTACCAATAACTATGTCCACCTCGCCCTTACTGATTCGGTAACGAAGCTCATCTTTCTCCTTTCCAGAAAGACTACCAATAAGCAAGGCCACAGTAAGAGGATGCGATAAAAGACCAAAAAAACAATGTAAGTTTTTTGTTTCTTTTTTCCCCGAACCTAATTGATGGAAAAACTGGCAAATATTATCAAAGTGCTGTTCAGCTAAAATTTCGGTAGGTGCCATTAGAGCAGATTGATAATTGTTAGCTGCAATAATTAATAGTGCAATAGCTGCTACTATTGTTTTCCCGCTACCCACTTCCCCTTGGAGGAGACGTGACATAGGTTTTGACTTCTCAAGGTCGTTTAAGATCTCCAGAAGCACTCTTTTTTGTGCCGAAGTTAAAGTAAAAGGTAGACTCCTTAGAAAATTATTAATTAATGCCCAATCTATGACTAATGCCTTACCGGGTTGACCTTCCATCCAATTATATTTTTTTGATAATACCCCCAACTGAAGCAAAAATAATTCGTCAAAAGCCAAACGTTCCCGAGCTTTATCTTTACTTTGCAAATTATCCGGGTAATGAGCTTGAATAATAGCTTCAGGAAGATCCAAAAGCTGACATCTTTCTTTAATATCTTTAGGTAAAAAATCCGTTATCTCCCAGACTCGCTCATCAATAACTCTTTTAATTAACCTCCTTAACTGGCGTTGGTATAAGCCTTGAGTCAAAGGATAAACAGGAACCAGCCGCCCAGTATGGATTAGCTCCTCATTCTTAACCAGCTCCCACTCGGGGGATTCAAAAACTCGCTGCCCCTTAAAAATATTTACCTTCCCACTAATTACAATTCGAGCATTGGTAGGTAAATTTTTAGCCAAATAAGGTTGATTAAACCACACTGCACGGACATTTCCAGTATCATCGCCAATAATCGCTTCCGTACCTTGTCGACCACCAAAAGTAGCCACTCGGGCTTGCCAGACTATGCCTAAAATAGTCTGCTCTTCTCCTTCTTTTAGTTCAGCAATAGATTTTCTTTGGCTGTAATCCAGATGACGCCTTGGAAAGAAATAAAGCAAGTCGCGGATTGTCTTTACCCCGAGCCTGGAAAATTTGGCAGCCAGAGCTTTAGACACACCTTTAACAGTGGTTACTGGTAAATCCAATCCTCTCTTATCCTCACTAGATAAGGATTTAGGAGAGAATTTTGATGGTTTGGAGACTAAAGCAGGAGAGACAAGTGCTAATGTCCCTTTTTTAATCTTTGATTGATTAACCTCGGTTAACCAGTCAAGAACTTGACTGACCCATCTCCGTCGTTGCTCTAAGTTCCAATGTCTATAGTCTGAATTAGACAGCTGAAGTTCATTAAAGCGACGAAGCAAAGCTGGATCGTTTATTTCCTCTTTGACCTTGCCTGCCCACCTCTGGAGATATTTATCTAAGCCACCAATAACAGCACGGTCAGTATAGCCCTTTTCCCGCTCCAATTCAAGAATAGCCTGTAAGGACTCAATATTCATGGCTACAATTACTCAGCTTCAAGAACAGATACAGCTAAAACATGTGGTCCAACATGAGCCCCAACTACTGGACTAACTTTACTCTTATAAATATTTGCCTCCGGAACTAAGCTTGCAATGCGCCTATATAAGATTTCCAATTCATCAGGCGTTGTCGCATCTTCTATGATAATGCTATCTATTTTGGGAAAACCAGCAACAAAATCCACTAAGAAATTAATTGCCTTTTCCCTACTTCGGACTCTCCCAAAGGGAAAAGCCTCACCATTCTTTAAGCCCAGAATTGGATTGACTTTCAATATCCCTCCTAAGAAAGCTTGTGCTTTGCCAATGCGTCCTCCTCGCTGCAGATACTCAAGAGTGTCAAAAGACACCCGAACATGAACTCGGGGGATAGCATTTTCCACCATATTCTTTATTTCGTTTAGATTAGCCCCGGCTTGAGCTGCTTTAGCAGCTAAAATGACCAGAAGCATTTCTCCACCTATCCCAGACATTGAGTCAATAACCTCAATCTGGCAACCTGTTTCTACCATATTTTTGGCCTGAAGGGCTGACTCATACATTGCACTGAGTTTCTTACTTACAGTAATAACTAAAATCTCCCCGGTTTCCTGAGCTAATTTGGTAAAAGTCTCAGCCAAAATACCAGGACCCGGGGCTGAAGTAGCAGGAAATATATGGCTTATTGCCAATTTACGATAAAATTCTTCGGTAGTTAAGTCAACATGGTCACGATAAACTTCATTACCAAAGCGAACATACATGGGTACTATTGTAACGCCCAATTCCTTGGCTAAATCCAATGGTAAATCAGAAACACTATCGGTAACAATTTTCACCATAGATCACCAGCCTAACTTAGAATTTTTATTCTAAGGAAATTATGTAATTATAATGAGGTTGACCACCATAAACTAATTCAATTTGTTTTCTTGGGTACTTAGTTGTTATTTCTTGAGCTAATTTTTCAGCTTCTTCAGCTTTAGTCCCAGCACCCCAATAAATAGTGACCACTTCAAACTCATCAATTCCAGTTTTACTAATAGCTTCAAAAATGACTTTCTCTATATTATCTCCGGCAGCCACTAATTCTTCATCATCCACTATGGCAATAATTTGCCCTTTTTTAATGGACAACCCCTTAAGTTGAGCGGTTCTAACAGCTTGGGTAATTCCTATAGTTTTTACCCTCTGTATAGCTTCTTCCATAACTCTGACATTTTCTTCCAAATCAGCCAAATAGGAAAAAGCCAAGAGAGCAGAAACTCCTTGGGGAACGGTTTTCGTCGGCACTACTACTACCTTCTTAGAAGTTAAAGATTGAACTTGAGAAGCAGTTAAGATGACATTTTTATTATTAGGCAACACAATGATTTTATCTGAGGGCACCATCTCAACAGCCTGAAGTAGTTCACGAACGCTCGGATTCATAGTTTGCCCTCCAGGAACAATAGCTGCCACACCGAGGCTTCGGAAAACTTCTTCTATTCCTTCCCCAGTAACTACAGCAATAACAGCAATATCCATCAATGGCACTCTCTGCTTCTGCATTTCCAGAAACTGCTTATGTTGATCATCCATATTTTTAATGCTAATTTGATGAAGAGTGCCTAAAGATGTAGCATAGCGAAGCACACTTCCGGGATCACGAGTATGGATATGAACCCGAACATTTGTTGCATCACCGATTACCATCAAAGATTGACCCTTTGTTTCCAGACGTTTCCTAATTTTATGGAGGTTAAGATTCTTCCCTTTAATGATAAATTCAGTGCAATATCCATAAGGCATTCCTTCTTCCTGGCTAATCGTAATTATCTTAGGAGTTAAAGTTAAAGCTGGAGCCACTATTTGAGGCTTACGAAAAGGGGCTTCTTTGGCTTCATCTTTGAGATAGCGGAGAACGCCTTCCAGAATTACATATAAACCTTGCCCCCCAGCATCCACTACCCCAGCTTCTTTCAATATGGGCAATAATAAAGGAGTTCGAGCCACTGATTCTTTAGCCGCATTAACAGAAGCCTCCAGAACCCCTATTAAGTCTTCAAATCTTTCTTTAACTACCCTCTCAGCGGCTTTCGCTACATCCCGTATTACCGTCAAAATAGTCCCTTCTACAGGACGAGACAACCCCTGATAAGCAGTGCTGGCTGCTTCAGCCAAGGCTTTAGCTAAATCTTGTCCAGTCAAAGAATCCTTGCCTTCAAGCCCCCGAGCCAAGCCTCGAAAAATTTGAGAGAGAATGATCCCTGAATTACCTCGAGCTCCCATAAAAGCACCGTTAGCCATACCTTTAAGAACAGAGGAGACGCTTAAATCGGGAGATTGATAAGCTTCCTCTATAGCCGAGCGCATAGTCAGAAGCATATTCGTCCCAGTATCCCCGTCCGGGACCGGGAAAACATTTATAGCATCAATATCAGCAGCACTCTTCTCCAACCATTGAGTGCTAGCGGCAAACATCTCTCTCACATCCTGACCAGTGAGTTGTTTCATCCCTTTCCTTTATTTACTTATTACTTAAATAATGATATTATTATTTAGACTGACCTATATTATCCTAAAATGCTTTTAGCGTAAAGAGGATTTAACTTTGTCTCCAAAATGTGATCTTTGCGGAAAAACTGCCCAATATGGTTATAATGTAAGCCATTCTAAACGACACACCAAACGGCGTTGGCTACCTAATATTCACACCAAGACAATTATTGTAGATAATAAGCCAAAGAAGGTTAACCTTTGTACCCGATGCTTGCGAACTCAATATAAATCAGCTTAACCAACTGCCGATTTTATCTTCCTTAACGCTTCAGTAATACTTTCACTTGTATTAAATATAGCAGTTCCAGCCACCAGTACCCGGGCACCAGCTTCAACCACCTTAGGCGCAATTTGAGCCGTAATCCCACCATCAACCTCCAATTCTATATTCAGTTGCTTTTGATCAAGTATTTGTCGTAAACGCCTTATCTTATCCAACATCTCAGGAATAAAAGGCTGTCCGCCAAAACCAGGATTGACTGTCATTAATAATACCAAATCAATAAACGGTAAAATTTCGTCTATTAAATTTAATGGACTGGCTGGATTGAGAGCTACCCCAGCTTTTATCTTTTTACCTTTTATCTGTTGTATCAAACGATGAAGATGAGGACAGACTTCGGCATGAACAGTAATAATATCAGACCCAGCTTCAGCAAATTGATCGATGTACCGTTCTGGATGTTCAATCATCAGATGAACATCCAAAGGCAAATTGGTTAATGGTTTAATTGCTGCCACTACAAGAGCGCCTACAGTAATATTAGGTACAAAATGCCCATCCATTACATCAACGTGAAGGTAATCAGCCCCAGCTCGGGTCACTTCCATAACCTGTTCCCCAAGACGGCTAAAATCGCAAGAAAGAATCGACGGAGCTATTTTAATTTGACCGACTTTGGTCTTCCCTGTCGCCCTTTCCTGAATATTTGAGGATAGAGGTTGGTCAATCACAACCTTCACTACTCCTGCTAATGATAGCTTTAGCTCGAACCAAGGCTTCGGCTACTTGCTCTGGAGCTGTACCCCCATAAGATTTATGAGCCGCAACAGATGATTCTAAACTAATGCCGTATATATCTTCAGCAAACTGGGGGGAAAAACGATGATATTCTTCCAGACTCAACTCAGAAAACTTTTTACCTTCCCTTGAAGCATATTTCACTATTTCACCGACAATATTATACGCCTGTCGAAAAGGAATCCCTTTCTTAACTAAATAGTCAGCCAAATCAGTAGCCAATAAATAACCTGACTCAGCCGCCTGAGAAATTCTCCCGCGATTAACTTTTAAAGTTCTTACCATCTCAGTAAATACCTCCAAACTGGAACAGAGGATATCCACAGTAGAAAAAAGTCCTTCTTTATCTTCTTGCATATCTCTATTGTAAGTTAAAGGCAAAGCTTTCATTATGGTCAAAATACTCATCAAATTACCGTAAATTCGCCCGGTTTTACCCCGAATTAACTCAGCCACATCCGGATTTTTCTTCTGAGGCATAATGCTACTTCCTGTAGTGAAAGCCTCATCAAGCTCAATAAAACCAAACTCGGCGGAAGACCACAGAATAATTTCTTCAGCAAATCGGGAGAGATGCATCATAGCTATAGCTGCTGCTGCTTCATATTCTATAACAAAATCTCTATCCGAAACGGCGTCCATGCTATTAGAACTTACCCCACTAAACCCCAACTCTTGGGCTAAGAAATCCCGGTCAATAGGATAAGAAACTCCGGCTAAAGCACCACTACCTAAAGGTAAAATATCAGTTCGCTTTAAGCAATCCCCAAACCTTTCTTTATCGCGTTGAAACATTTCAAAATAAGCCAAAATATGATGAGCCAATAAAATGGGTTGTGCCCGTTGCAAATGGGTATAACCAGGCATAATTACATCCTGATTAGCTTCGGCAAAACTTAATAAGGCTTTTTGAAAATTAGTAATCCGATTAATGGTTTCTAAAATCGCTTCCTTAAGGAAGAGGCGTAAATCTAAAGCTACTTGGTCATTCCTGGAGCGAGCAGTGTGAAGCTTGCCAGCAACTTCACCTATTTTCTCAAAGAGACGAGCTTCAATATTCATATGAACGTCTTCAAGCTCAAGTTTAAACTTAAATTCGCCTCGCTCAATTTCTTCCCGAATAGAAATAAGTCCATTAATAATAGTATCGGCTTCAGTATCACTAATTATTTTTTGTTTAGCCAGCATTCTAACATGGGCAATACTCCCAGCAATATCATAACGATATAGCCGATAATCAACAGGTACTGAAGCTACATATGCCTCAGCTAAAGGGTGAAGTGACTTATCAAAAGCCTTGCGTAAAAACTCTTTATTCCCCATCTTCTATTCGCCTTCGATTAATTTGCAAATAGTTTGATAAAGCCAAGACCAGCTTGGAGCCAGCCTTAAGGCTTGAGCTAATTCCAATTCTGCCAAGTGATATTTTTTCTCATCCCGATACAATATTGCTCGCTCAAGATGTTCCTGAGCTACCTCAGGCTGGGACTGAGTATTTGTTCCCGCTTCTAATTGCTTCAATTCTCGCTTAGCATAAGACTTAAGCAACCTATCCCCAATTAAGGAAATAGCAGGAATTTTAAGGACAGTCTGAAAAGCTTCTCTTGCCTTTTCTATCTCCCCCAAATACCGATAAGCTTCCCCTAATACTAAATAAGCCTCTGAACAATTGGGATCAAGACGAAGGACTTCTTTCAACTCCTCAATCCCCAAAGAAAGACAATCCCGTAATTTTATCCCGCTAACTCCGTGACTAATTGCCAATAAGGGCGCGGCTATATAAGCCCTTCCTAATTCACTATGATATTTGGGATTATTTGGATTTAGTTTGATAGCTTCTTTAAAGTTGTGTATAGCTAAGGCAAGATTAAATTCTTTATTTTTGCGGTTACGATGACGCTTCCCTTGTTGGAAGCATTTTTCAGCTTCGTCCTGAGACAATCTACAAAATAATGGCATAGGTGTTACTCCATTCCTTTTTCTTTATCCCTAGGTTGCATCTGTGCCTGAATTTTTACTGGTAATCCCCAAATATGAATAAATCCGGGGGAAGCACTTTGGTCAAAAATATCTCCTTTGTCGTAAGTAGCTAAACTATAGCTATATAGAGACACCGGTGATTTTCGACCTACTATCAAGCAATTTCCTTTAAATAGCTTTACTTTCACCGTCCCAGTGACAAACCGTTGAGAACTTTCCACATAAGCAGCTAAATCATCTCGCAATGCCGAAAACCAAAGTCCATTATAAATAAGATCAGCATACTCGGTGGCTACTTTTTCCTTAAAACGAAGTTGGGAACGAGATAGTGTCATGGCTTCAAGAGCTTGATGAGCTTTAAGGAGAACTGTAGCTGCCGGCGCTTCATAGACCTCCCTTGACTTTATTCCCACCACCCTGTTTTCTAAATGATCAATCCTACCTACCCCATGTTCTCCAGCCAGCTGATTCAGTTGCTGAATGAGACTAACACCATCTAATTCCTTACCATTTAAACTCACCGGGATTCCTCTCTCAAAACCAATCTCAATATAACTTGGTTCATCCGGGGTTTCCTTAACCGGTTTTGTCCAAGAAAAGACCTCTTCCGGTGGTTCCAGCCAAGGGTCTTCCAGAACCCCACATTCAATACTCCTCCCCCAAAGATTTTCATCAATAGAGTAAGGATTGGTTATAGTGATAGGTACAGGAATATTATGTTTATGAGCATAAGCAACAGTCTCCTCCCTACTCATCCGCCATTCCCGCGCCGGAGCTATAATTTTGAGCTCAGGAGCTAACGCAGCGATGCTGACGTCAAAACGAACCTGGTCATTGCCTTTGCCCGTGCACCCATGGGCAACAGCCTGAGCACCCTCTTTTTTAGCAATATCAACCAAAAGCTTAGCTATAAGAGGACGAGCTAAAGCAGTGGCTAATGGATATTGCCCTTCATAGATTGCGTCAGCCTTAAGAGCTGGGAAAACAAAAGAATCAACAAAAAGCTTTTTAGCATCCAGGGTTATAGCCTTTTTTGCCCCAATTTTCAGCGCCTTTTCTTGAATGGTTGCCAAATCACGAACACCCCCAATATCAGCAGTAAGAGTAATTACTTCCATACCATACTTCTCCATCAACCATTTTATAGCTACCGAAGTATCCAGACCACCACTATAGGCTAAGACTACTTTCTCTGCCATTTTAACAACTCCTTTCCCTCTGTTCCTTCAAAACTTCAAATAAGATATTTAAAGCTTGGTCAACCTCCTTTTGAGTAATGATAAGAGGTGGCATAAAACGAAGAGCATTAGGCTTTACTTGGTTGACAAGGAGACCTTTTCTTAGACAAGCTAAGGTTACTGCCTCCCCTATATCATTGGAAAATTCCAATGCTATTAAAAGTCCTCGCCCCCGAACATCAGTAATAAAGTCAAACTGCTGCTTTAAATTTGTTAGCTGACTTATAAAATATTGCCCTACCTGTTTAACCTTCTCAGGTATATTATTGTCAATAATAAATTTTAAAGTAGCCGAAGCTACCGCACAAACCAGAGGATTACCCCCAAAAGTAGAACCATGCTCTCCGTAGTTAAAGGCAGAAACCTTTTCTTTAGCTAAAAGAGCACCAATAGGTACCCCACCCCCTAAACCTTTAGCCAAAGTCATTATGTCAGGTTCAATGTCAAATTGCTCATAAGCAAAAAGAGTCCCTGTTCGACCGATCCCAGTTTGGATTTCATCAAGAATAAGGAGAATATTTTTCTCATCACACCAAGCACGCACCTTTTTTAGGTAGTCAATGTCAGCCACATTTACGCCACCTTCCCCTTGAATTGGCTCTAACATGACAGCACAGACTTCCTCATGAGTTGCCTTTCTAATAGCTTCAATATCATTATAAGCTACATGGACAAAACCATCAGGCAAAGGAAAATAAGGCTCTTGATACTTTTGTTGACCAGTAGCCGCTACCATGGCTAAAGTCCGACCATGAAAAGAATTATGGGCAGTAATTATTTTATAAGCCCCCTTTAGATATAATTTCCCATATCTTCGAGCCAGTTTAACAGCACCTTCATTAGCTTCAGCCCCACTATTACAAAAGAAAACTCTATCTAAGCAGCTATTCTTAGCTAAAAGCTCGGCTAACTCAAGCTGAGGGATAGTATAAAATTGATTGGAAACCTGGATTAAAGTCTTGGCTTGTCTTTGGAGAGCCTGGACCACCACCGGATGACAATGTCCCAAACTATTCACGCCCCAACCACCAACAAAGTCAAGATATCTTTTACCTTCATCATCCCAAACAAAAGCCCCTTTACCCCGGACTAATGTCACAGGCATACGCTTGAACGTTCTCATAAATAGTTTTTGCTCTAATTCTTGCCAATAGTCCATTTTCCTACCCTGAGATAATCGTAGTCCCCCCAGCTTTCCCTTTCATTTCACTAAGTAAAATATGGGGAACTCTACCATCAATAATCCTGGTTAAGGGCACCACAGTTAAAGCTTTTAAACAAGCTTGCACTTTGACCAACATTCCTTCAGAAGCTATCCCAGATTCTACCAATTCCTTAGCTTCAGTTGAGGTTAAACGGGAAATCAACTTTCCTGAGCTATCATAAATACCTGGAACATCGGTCAAAAAGATGAGCCTTTCCGCCTTTATAGCTACTGCTATTTCACCAGCCACGGTATCGCCATTAATATTAAGTATTTTTTTTCCTCCATCTCTTTTATCAGAACTTAAACCTAAAGGAGCAATTACTGGAATATAGCCTTTGTCTAATATCATCTGAAGCAGTGACCCATTGATTTTAACTACTTCCCCTACATAACCTAACTCCGGAGCTTTCACCCGAGCTTCAATTAAACCACCGTCAACACCGCTCATACCAATAGCCTTGCCACCAAAAGACTGAATAGTGGCCACTAATTCCTTATTAACTAAACCAGCCAAAACCGCGGTAACCACTTCTAAGGACTTAGCGTCAGTTATTCTTAAACCGCTCGCAAAATTGGCAGCTATGCCCATCTGACCTTGCCATTCTGAAATTGTCTTTCCACCACCGTGGACAACCACTACCGATATGCCTCTCCTCTGCAGCGTCACCAAATCCTCTATAGTAGTATCTTGGCTACCTAAGGTACTTCCGCCAATCTTAATCACAATAGGTTTCTTAAGCTTAGGCATTTTCTTTATCGCAACCTAAGTAGTATAAGCACTATTGATAGTAACATATTTTTCCGAAAGGTCACAGCCAAAAGCTATAGCTTTTCCCCTCCCTATATTAAGGCTTAGCTTTAACACTATATCTTTATTATTTAAACTCTCAGCTAACTTCGCTCTATCAAAAATAACTGGGGAACCGGCTTTGAAAACACAAAATTGGTTTATATAAAGGTCAAGTTTTGATTCCACTACTTCCACCCCGCTCCGACCTAAAGCAACCACAATGCGTCCCCAGTTAGGGTCACTACCATAAATTGCTGACTTAACTAAAGGGGAACTGGCTATAGTCCGAGCTGCTTGACGAGCCTCAGTTTCAGTTAAAGCTCCCTCAACTATTACCTCGATAAACTTGGTTGCTCCTTCCCCATCCCGGACAATAGACTTAGCCAGATAAAGACAAACCTCGTTTAAAGCTTCTTGAAAAATTTCACCATTCCCACTGTTAATTTCTTCGTTTTTAGCTAAACCATTAGCCAACAAAAACACTGAATCATTTGGACTAGTCTCACCATCAATAGTAATCATATTAAACGATATATTTACTGCTTTCTGTAAAGCAGAATGCAAAAATTCAGCCTCCACAGAAGCATCAGTGGTTAAAAAACATAACATGGTTGCCAGGTCGGGATGGATCATCCCAGCTCCCTTAGCTACACCTCCAATGATAAATCCCTCTTTTCCAGGAACTCTAACTGCCACTTCCTTAGGAAAAGTATCCGTAGTCATTATCGCTTTAGCCAGTTCATGACCACCTTCTTTATATAACACTATCTTCTGAATACCAGCTTTTATCTTCTCCATAGGCAGAGGTATACCTATTGTGCCAGTACTGGCTAATAAGACTTCTTCAGGCAAAATACTTAACTTTTTTGCTACTAAATTTGCCATCTCTTCCGCATCCATCATTCCCTGCTCTCCAGTACAGGCATTAGCACAACCCGAATTTACCACTATTGCCCGGGCTCTCCGGTTCTTTAAGTGCCTTTGAGATAAAGTTACTGGTGCTGCCTTAATTTTATTTTTAGTAAATAGACCAGCAGCCATCGCCGGCACCTTGGAATAAAGAAGAGCTAAATCCAGTTTCTCTGGATTCTTTATTCCCATGCTAACCGCTCCAGCGTAAAACCCTTGGGGGGAAGTGACAGTACCAAATTCAATTAATTGCCAGTTCGGCATCTCTTTCTTACCATTATAAACATAAGCAAATCAATTTTGCCGCGTGTCCTCACAAAAATTAATAAAACCCTAAACAAAAAGTTTATTTTTTCGTTTCAAGAATAGGAAATAAACAAAAAATAAGAAAGGAGGGAAACAAATTATGCAATGGAAAAAATTACTACTTATTGGCAGTGTAGTCATCCTTTGTAGCAGCCTTTTTGGTAACGCTGTCTACGCTCAAGAAGAAAAATTACCCAAGCCAAGCATTACACCTGACAGCCCCTTTTATTTTGTTGATATCTTAGGTGAAAAGATAAGTCTTCTCCTTACTTTTAATGATCAAACCAAAGTTAAGAAAACTTTACAATACGCTGAAGAGAGATTAGCTGAAGCTTATGCTATGTCAACTAAGAATAAACCCAAAGAAGTAATCCAAGCCATTAATGACTATAAAGAATACCTTAATAAAGGTGTCTTAGGTATAAAACAAGCCCCAGCTAAAATGGATATAGTAGATATAGCAGCTATAGCTAAAAACTTATCAACTTTAGACAAAGTTGAAGAAGTTGCTCCTGAAAAAGCCAAAACTGCCATTAGCCAAGCTAAAGAAACATCTCTCCTTGGGCACAAAGAGGCGCTAAAAGCACTTACTAAAGTAAATCCAGAAAAAGCTACTGAGATTAACTTAAAGGCGATCGAAAGTCGGCTAAAGAAAGTCACAGAAATAATAACCTCTTACGAACCAACTCATGATGTTAAAGAAGATGTCAAAGCTATAACCTTACAAGTTGCTTTAAGGCACTTTGAGGAGCTAAATAAATTTGGAGAAGAAATCTGCCAAATAGCTCGAAAGCTGGGCAAAGATACAACCCCAGTAGAAAAATTAGTTGCTCAGTCAACAGCTATTCACCTGGCTGTCTTAACGGATGTTTATGAAAAATTGCCTGAGCCAGCTAAAACAAAAATAGAAAAACCAATAGAAGTAGCTATAGTTAGCCATACCCAAGCCGTTGAAGCCTTAAAGCAGAAAGGAGCTATAACTGAAATTCCAAAAATTTCAGAAACAAAAATCCCAGAAAAAGTCAAAAGGGTAACCCTCGATGAACCCAAAAAATAAAGGAGATTACTGCTGTACATTTATATTACCTGTTGCTGTCTGAGCTTCTGAATTTCGTCAAAGCTCATTCCTAAAATCTGAGTCAAAATTTCATCGGTATTTTCCCCCAGTCCCGGGCAGGTGCCTTCTACCTGGCAAACTGTCCGGGACATTTTAATAGGTGTGTTTACTACCTTTACCCTACCTATCCCCGGTTGATTTATTTCGGTAATCATATTACGAGCTATTACTTGAGGGTCAGTAGCTACTTTGTCAATAGTATTTACTGGAGAACAAGGAATTTCTACCTTTTCGAATTCCTCGATCCATTCGCTCGTAGTCCGGCTTTTCATAGCATTAGCCAGAATTGGCTCCAGTAAAGAATAATTCTCAGTGCGCAAGGCACCAGTAGCAAATCTGGGGTCATCAATAAGCTCAAGACAACCAATGGTAGCACAAAATAAGGGCCACTGATGTCCTACAATAGCCACAGCAATATAATCATCTTTAGTCTCAAAAACCTGGAAAGGGGAAAATATAGGATGTCTGGTACCTAAAGCTCGAGGCACTTCTCCCGTAGCAAAATAACGAGCAAAGGCATTCTCTAAAACAGCAACTTGACAATCCAGCATGCTAATATCAATCATCTGTCCTTCCCCACTCTTTTCCCGCTCCACCAAAGCAGCTAAAATGCCAATACAAGCAAAAAGACTGGCGATAATATCCCCAAAGGAAACTCCTGGTCTTACTGGAGGTCCTCCAGGCTGCCCAGTGATACTCATAATTCCCCCTCTGGCTTGGATGACGATATCAAGGGCTGGCTTTTTCGCTTCAGGTCCAGTTTGACCAAAGCCGGAAATAGCCACATAAATAATCCTCGGATTACGCCGTTTAATTATGTCATAACTAAGACCAAGTTTTTCCATAGTCCCAGGGACAAAGTTCTCCACAACTACATCAACCTTTTCCGCTAATTTTAGGAATATTTCCTTCCCTGGCTCAGTAGTCAGATCCAGAGTGAGACTCTTTTTACCTCGATTAAGACTGAGAAAGTAAGAACTGATATTGTCAATAAAGGGACCATTACCACGAGCTACGTCACCTATTTTTGGTCTTTCCACTTTAATTACCTCAGCCCCGAGGTCCTTCAAAACCATGGTGGCATAAGGTCCAGATAATATCCAGCTCAAGTCAAGAACCTTTATTCCAGCTAATGGACCTCTCATATCTTACCTCCCTGTTTATATCCAAAATATTATCATAAAATAACTTGCAAATTTGTCTTAAGTAGGTGACAATAAAGTTTTGATGCTCGAAGAAAAAAGCTGAAATGAACCAGTTAAGCATTGGTAAAATACGAGGTTTACAGCAGATTTCCACCAAGGATGGAATCTTTGCTATTTGTGCCCTGGACCATCGGGATTCCTTCCGGCTAATGCTTAATAAAGAAGCTCCAGAAAAAGTAGACTATCACCAAATAGTCGAGTATAAGTTAGAATTATGTCAGACTTTAGCTCCCTACGCCAGTGGTATTTTACTTGACCCCAATTATGGCGTCGCTCCTTGCATTGCTGGAAATGCTCTGCCGGGAAATACTGGCTTATTAGTAAGTATAGAAGAAAGTGGTTATATTGGGGATAAAGAAGAACGCCTAAATACTTTGCTTGAAGGCTGGGATGTAGAGAAAATTAAGCGTTTAGGAGCTTCCGCAGTTAAGTTCTTAGTCTTCTATCGCCCTGACCTAATTTCAGCCGCAGCAAAACAATTATCCACAATAAAAAGAATAGCTGAAGACTGTCTAAAATATGAAATCCCTTTTCTGGTTGAGCCCAGAAGTTATCCGGTGGGTAAAAATGAATCAGAACCAGCTCAATTTGCCCTTAAGAAACCTGAAATAGTAATAGAGACA
Source organism: Dehalococcoidia bacterium (assembly GCA_042408205.1). GTDB lineage: Bacteria > Chloroflexota > Dehalococcoidia > GIF9 > DYGU01 > JBHOQK01. The sequence continues at coordinate 42,532 of JBHOQK010000024.1, forward strand.
GTCCGTCAGATTTCCACCTTACCTGTAGATGTTCTCAAAGTCGAGTTTCCCACCGACCCGAATTACGAAAAAGACAAAAATAAACTTTTAGAATTATGCCACCGATTAGACCAAGCTTCACCAATACCTTGGGTCATTCTCAGTGCTGGAGTTGACTATGAAACTTTTTGTAAAGAAGTTGAGATTGCTTGCCAAGCAGGTGCCTCCGGCTTTTTAGGTGGACGAGCAATATGGCAAGAAGCTATCCTGATAAAAGATGTTCCCCAGAGAATTAAGTATTTGGAAACTGTAGTTGTTGATAGATTAAAAAGACTAACTGAGATTGCTGTTAAATATGGTACACCCTGGTATCAGAAGCTCAGACTCAAAAAGCATCAGTTAGCCTCGATTTCTGAAAATTGGTACCGGATTTACTAAAGTCAAAAATATGCCGCCTAAAATAGCTCCAAATAATCTATCGCCACGGACAAAGATAATTGCCACTATTGGTCCAAGTAGTGGCTCCATCCCAGTAATAACAGAGATGCTACAAGCTGGAATGGATGTAGCCCGGCTTAATTTATCCCACGGGACCCACCAGCAGCATGCCAAATATTTGAGAATGTTGCGCCAAGCTGCTACGCAAATAGGTAAACCCCTTGCCATAATGTTAGATTTACCAGGCGCTAAAAATAGAACCGGTAAACTTAAAAAAGGTCAGGTAGAGCTCAAAACCGGTGCTAAATTCATTCTTACTACTAAAGAAGTCCTGGGAGATGAACACCGAGTATCCATTGGCTTACCTTCCCTTGTGCAAGCCGTAACTAAAGGAGATATCATCTTTCTCGATGACGGGGCTATAAAACTGGAAGTGATAGCCGCTAATGGTAGTGATATTGAATGTCGGGTAATAGTCGGTGGTTTTTTAGGGGAAGACAAAGGTATTAACGTTCCTGGAGTTGCTTTCAGAACGCCTTCTTTTACTGAGGAAGATCAAAAACATCTCCTTTTCGGGCTAAAGCAACAAGTAGACTTTATTGCCATTTCTTTTATCAAGCGGGCTTCAGATATTCTTAAGGTGAGACAATTCCTTCATCAAAGGGGTGGGGAAATGGGACTAATCGCTAAAATTGAAACCCAGGAAGCTGTGGCTAATGTGGATGAAATTCTTGAAGTCGCAGATGGAGCCATGATCGCCCGTGGTGACCTGGGACTGGAGATTCCTATTGAAAAAGTTCCGGTAGTCCAAAAAGAAATCATTCGTAAATGTAATCTTTTGGGAAAACCAGTTATTGTAGCCACTCAAATGCTGGAATCTATGGTTAGAGCCCCTCTACCCACTCGGGCTGAAGTTACAGATGTCGCTAATGCAGTAATTGACGGGGCTGACGCTTTAATGCTTTCAGAAGAAACTGCCATTGGCAAGCATCCGGTAGCAGCGGTAAAAATGATGGCCCAAATTGCCTTGGAGGCAGAAGCTACTCTTCCTTACCAACAACTCCTAATAGAGAAAGGGAAAGAACTTCCGGCAAAAACAGACGAGGCTATTAGTTACGCCGCTTGCCATATTGCTCATCAGTTAGAGGCAAAGGCTATTATTGCCACCACTTCCTCCGGAAGCACTGCTCAACGAGTATCTAAATATAGACCCAAAGCTTTCATTTTAGCTATTACCCCCAGTGAGACGGTGCTAAGAAAACTTTGTTTGTTCTGGGGGGTTCGTGCCTATAAAATTAACGAACCTTTACCCTTATCGGAACTTTTTGTTCAAGGTGCTAGGATAGCTAAAGAAATGGATATAGCCCGAAGTGGTGACCTGGTGGTTATTACTGGGGGTGTGCCCATTGGTGTTCCGGGAACTACTAACCTTCTCAAAGTAGAAAAAGTAAAATGATTGCCACGGTAACTTTAAATCCAAGTCTGGACAAAACCCTCACTGTAAGAGGACTAGTCATAGACGAAGTCAATAGGTGGACTACTCTTCGCCGTGACCCAGGTGGCAAAGGAATTAATGTCTCTCGGGTTATCCACGAACTTGGGGGCAAAACCATTGCCTATAGCTTTATCGGTGGTGACGATGGCGAAATAATGAAACGACTTTTACGAAAAGAAGGTGTACCTTTTGATTTTGTCCCTATCCGACGAGCTATTCGGAGCAATATTATAATCACTGATATTAAAACCCACCAGCAAACCAGGATTGATGCCCCCGGTCCTTATATTTCACCAGCAGAACTTCAAAAGCTTAGGAAAAAAATAAAGAACATAGAGCCAAAACCAGACTTTATAGTCTTTGCCGGCAGTGTCCCTCCGGGTATACCCGATAATATTTACTATGAACTGGTAACAGAAGCTAAAGCTAAGGGGATAAAGACCGTTGTGGATTCAGAAGACATATGGCTGAAGGAGGGGGTGAAAGCTAAACCATATTTAATTAAACCTAATGTTCGTGAGGCCGAACAGTTATTAGGAATAGAATTAAAGGATGATAAAGCAATTATAAAAGCTATCCATTACTTCCTTGAACTCGGTATTGAAATAGTAGTTATTTCCCAGGGTAAGGGAGGACTTGTTGCTGCAAAACAAGGTCAAATGCTAAAGGCAGTACCACCTCAAGTAAAAGTAAAAAGCACTGTGGGGGCAGGGGATGCCACTGTTGCTGGGTTAGTACTAAAATTGAGCCAAGGAGCCAGCTTAGAAGAAGCTTGCCATCTGGCAGTAGCCGCTGGGACAGCTACCGTTCTCACCCCTGGAACTCAACTCTGCCGCCGTCAAGATGTAGAAAAAATATTACCTCAAGTTAAGATAGAACCAATAATATTTTGACGAACTTGAATAAGTTTTTAAAAAGTCTGAAGCAATTTTTTAGTGGGGAAGAGGGGACTCGAACCCCTACGCCTTGCGGCACATGATCCTAAGTCATGCCTGTCTGCCAGTTCCAGCACTTCCCCAAAGAGGTTTAATTTATTTTATGCTGTAATTGATTTTCAAAGCAACTTTTAAGGTTCATTCAATAACTCTGGTTGTTTATTCTCTCGTCACCATTTTAGAAATTAAGAATAAAACTTCAAGCCAAATAGCCCTCCCCAACCATTTAAGATGGGAATTGATAAAATCATAAGGAATAGCTAATTGGGGCAGAGATAACTTTTTATGATATTCAAGGCGTAGCTTTTGAATCATAGCTGGAATGTCTATGCTTAAAGGACAATTCTGATAACATTTATTACAGGTAAGGCACAAATCAAGCCCAGTCCAGTCTTGGACAGTTTCTTTAGTGGAAAGTTTTGAGTAAAGTACTCCCCGACCCCCCAAATTGATATCACTACCAAAATCATTCCCATAAACATTATAAGCCGGACAAACCAGCAAACATTCCCCACAGCCAATACAATATAATAATTCCCGGTATTCGCTATTTACAATCTGACTCCGACCATTATCCAATAGAACTAAAACTATTTCTTTTGGTCCATGGATGCCTTTAATTAACTTTTTTTCAATATCTGCTGTCTGGCTTGCTCCGCCTAATATAGTGATAAAAGAGGTTATTAACGAGCCAGTAGCATAAAATATTTGTAATTTAGCCATATTTATGGCTTCTTCTAAGTTGGGATATATTTTATCTATCCCAGTAATAATTAAGAGTTTTTTGGGACGCATCGCTACTTCTATTATGTTTCCTTCGTTGTGGACAAGAACAATAGCCCCCTCTTCTGCAGTCACGGCATTGGCGCCAGCAATACCAATAGTAGCCTCATTTAGGTAAGTAGATACTTCTTTTTTAACTATTTCAGTTAATCTCTCCGGAATTGGTTCTATTTCCTGGTTGAAATGTTTAGACAAAACCTGAGCTATATCATAGCGAGATAGATGACTTGCCGGACCCGTTGGATGAGAGGGCGTCTCTCCGCAGAGCTGGATTATTCTATCCCCAATATCTGTCTCCACAACCTGAATTCCTTCCAATTCCAAAGCTTTAACTAAATCAATTTCCTTAGTCGCATTGGATTTAGACTTAACTATCAATTTCTCCCCTTTTACTTCCTGGAAAATAAAAGAGAGAGCTTCTTCCTTTGTCGTAGCTAAGAATACCTTCATTCCATTTTGAGTCAAGTTGTATATAGCTTGGTTCAAAAGTTTTTCATCCCCAACACACTTTTCTCTGGTACGCCTCAACCTTCCTTTTCTCTCTTCGATGTCGAACATTTTCCCCATATTTCCTTGCTGCCTCTCTCGAACTAATCTGAAGGCATTTCTCATAGCTTTAACTTGTTTTGCTTTCTTGAAAAAGGCGGGGGATTTATTAATTCGGAAACTTCGCCAGCTCATCGGTATAAAAATTAAATGAGCCGCAGAGGACTCGAACCTCTAACCGGCTGATTAAGAGTCAGCTGCTCTGCCTGTTGAGCTAGCGGCCCTATGTAGCTATATTAGCATCTTATAATGATTGAAGTCAAACTGCCTGGAGCCATTTAGCTTTATTTGGCTTAAGACATCAAAGTTGATATAATGAGTTCACCGAAATTAGGTTGAGCTAAATGAGAAAAACTTTTGAATTTATTAATCACACCGCAGATATTGGTATTATCGCCTATGGGAATGATATCAAGGAAGCCTTTGCCAATGCTGCGGTTGCTTTATTTAGTATTATTATAGATTTAGATACGGTGAAGGAAAATTTACATCATGATATTAAGTTATCAGCTGACAACCAAGAGAGCCTCCTGGTAGAGTGGCTTAATGAACTTATTTATCTTTTTGATGCTGAATATCTTATCTTTAGAAGATTTGAGATCGACCGGCTAACTAAAGACAAGCTGGAAGCCCGATGCTTTGGCGAAAAAGTAGAGCCATCCCGGCATAAGATAAAAAGAGGAGTTAAAGCAGCCACCTACCATATGCTAAAAATAGATAAAGAGAACGGTACCTATAAGGTTCAAGTCATCTTTGATGTCTAAAAGGAGGTAAAGAAATGGCACGATGGCAAGGACCACTTAACAAAATAGACGACTATCGCTGGGAAATCCCACAAAGTTATAAGCGAGGAATGAGAGTTCCCGGTTTAATTTATGCCGATGAAGATATGCTGGAAGCTATCCGGGAGGATAATGCTCCCGAACAAGTAGCTAATGTTGCCTTTCTACCGGGCATAGTTGGGCGTTCATTAGCCATGCCCGATATCCATTTAGGTTACGGTTTTGCTATTGGTGGTGTGGCTGCTACTACTGTTACTGACGGTGTCATTTCCCCTGGGGGTGTCGGCTATGACATTAACTGTGGTGTCAGATTATTAAGAACCAACCTCAATGAAGAAGAAGTCAGACCAAAGATTAAAGAACTTATTAATGAGCTTTTCAATAATGTTCCTTCTGGAGTTGGCTCCGAAGGGAAGATACATATCACTGATAGAGAAATGACAGAAGTATTAACTAAGGGAGCAATCTGGGCAGTGGAACATGGTTTTGGACTACCGGAAGACTTAGAAGTTACCGAAGAAGGTGGCTGCTTAAAAGGGGCTGACCCAGATAAGGTAAGTACCAAAGCCAAAAAACGAGGCATGCCCCAGTCTGGAACATTGGGCTCAGGAAACCACTTTCTCGAAGTCCAAGTGGTTAAGGAAATTTATGACATAAAAGCGGCTAAGATTATGGGTATAGAAAGAGTTGGACAGATATTATTACTCATCCATACCGGCTCAAGAGGATTAGGACACCAGGTTTGCGATGACTATCTAAGAATAATGGAGGGGGCAGTAGCAAAATATGGCATTAATCTACCAGACAAAGAGCTGGCTTGTGCTCCAATATCTTCTCCTGAGGGAAAAGATTATTTAGCAGCTATGGCATGTGCTGCTAATTATGCCTGGGCTAATCGCCAATGCATTGCCCATTGGGCTCGAGAAGCTTTTATTAAGGTTTTTGGGAGAAGTCTTGAAGATTTAGGACTAAAGCAAATATATGATGTAGCTCATAATATCGCCAAAATAGAAGAACATCAAGTCAATGGACAGAAAGTTACTGTTTGCGTTCATCGCAAGGGAGCAACCCGAGCCTTTCCCCCAGGACATAAGGACGTTCCACAACGATATAAAGAGATAGGACAACCTGTTCTTATTCCCGGCGATATGGGTCGTTGCTCCTTCATCGCTGTAGGCACTGAAAAAGCTATGGAAGAAAGCTTTGGTTCAACTTGTCATGGTGCTGGAAGGACGCAAAGTCGAGCAGCAGCCAAGCGGAGCTTACGAGGCTCGGATGTGGCTCGCCAATTGGCTGAAAAGGGTATATGGGTTAAGACTGGAAGCATCGGAGCTTTAGCTGAAGAAGCCTCCGAGGCATACAAGGATGTAACCCATGTAGTTGAAGTAACTCATAAAGCTGGTATCTCCCGAAAAGTAGCTATGGCAGTCCCTATCGGAGTCATTAAAGGTTAGTCAAAGGAAAGTCAGCTCCAATGGAAATTATCAAATTACCCCCTCCAAATTTTAAAAGTAAAATGTCCGTTGAGGAGGCTATCTATAAGCGTTGTTCGGTTAGAAAATATAAGAATGAACCTTTAACTATTGACCAAGTGTCCCAAATCCTTTGGTCAGCTCAAGGTATAACTGAGCGCGGCCGCAGGGCAGTCCCCAGTGCCGGAGCTACTTACCCTCTGGAAATTTTTCTGATGACTGGCGATGGTACCGTTAAGGGTTTAGAAGCGGGTATATATCACTATAATGTAGATAGCCATTCCTTAAGCCGGCAGAGGCTTGGAGATTTTCGGAAAGAGTTAGCCCGAGCTGCCCTGGACCAAGGATTTATTGCTGTAGCACCTATAAATATCATTGTCTGTGCCCTTTACCAGCGAACTTGCTATAGATACGGCAAGCGAGGCGAAAGATATGTTCATATGGAGGTAGGGCATGTGGGGCAAAATGTCCACCTTCAAACGCTAACTTTAGGTTTAGCTACAGTCATGGTAGGCGCTTTTGAAGACGATGAGGTAAGAACACTTCTCGGTTTAGATGAAGTTATTAAACCCCTATACATAATGCCAGTAGGTAAGCCTAAATAAAAGGTCAGGTTAAAAATCCCACCCCACAAACCCACAAAGTAAAGCACCAAAAACAAAAGGGCTTTCAACGAAAGAAAAGTCCAATCCTTGATTTAAATAAACTTTCAGCCTTTAGCTTCAGTTTTTTTGAGGAGCCAATATTCCAAACTATCAGCTAAGGCAAACCAGCTGGCTTCAATAATATTAGTTGAGCTACCAACTGTCCGCCATTGTTCCTTGCCATCGGTAGATTCAATAAGCACTCGCACCGAAGATGCAGTGCCAGAACTTTCATCAAGAATACGAACTTTGTAGTCAATAAGTTTGACACAAGTTAAATCAGGGTAAAACTGAAATAAAGCTTTACGCAAAGCCTGGTCAAGGGCATTTACTGGACCATTACCTTCAGCTGCAGTATGCATTATTTGGTCGCCTACCTTCACTTTAACCGTAGCCTCAGCCAAAAGTTCTCCACCGCCAGCACTGGTAGGACGACGATGCTTCTCCACCACCACCATAAAGTCTACCAGCTCAAAAGGTGGCTGATAATCAGGTTGAGCCCGCCGTAATAGCAATTCAAAAGAGGCTTCAGCACCTTCATATTGAAAACCACGACTTTCTAAGAGTTTGACTTGGTTTAATAATTGCTGTATCTGTTTACCTTCAGCAGGCAAAGTTAATCCTCTTTCCTTAGCCTTATACAGAATATTTCCTTTGCCTGATAATTCGGAAACCACAACCCGAGGACGATTCCCTACCAATTCCGGATCAATATGATGATAACTTTCTTTCCATTTCAATATACCAGAAACATGAAGACCAGCTTTATGAGTAAAAGCACTCATACCTACATAAGGTAGATGATCATCTGGGACGAGATTAGCTATTTCACTTACATAATGGGAGACTTCACTGAGTTTAACTAATTGTTCATCAGTAAGGCAAGGAATGCCTAATTTAAGCTTCAAATTAGGGATAATAGAGCATAAATTAGCATTACCACATCTTTCCCCATAACCGTTAATCGTGCCTTGGACCTGAGTCACCCCCGCCGCAACAGCAGCTAAAGTATTAGCCACCGCTAGTTCAGCATCATTATGGGCATGAATACCAAGGGGAATAGTCACTTTCTGACGAACTTTTCTAACAGCCGAAGTAACTTGATTAGGTAAAGAGCCACCATTAGTATCACAAAGAACTACACAGTCAGCCCCAGCTTTAGCCGCAGTTTTAACCACTTCAAGAGCATATTCAGGATTACTTTTAAACCCATCAAAGAAATGTTCAGCATCAAAAAAGACGATGAGCTCTCTTGATTTGAGATAACCTATTGACTCGGTGATCATCTCCAAATTTTTTGCCAAGGTTGTTTCCAAAACTTGAGTCACATGTAAATCCCAGCTTTTACCCACGATAGTCACTACCTTAGTATTGGCATTCACCAAAGCCTTAAGATTATCATCATCCTCAACTTTCACCTCAGGATGTTTGGTACTGCCAAAGGCAACTAATGTTGAATTGGTTAAGTTAAGCTTTTGAGCCCTGACAAAGAATTCGGTATCTGTTAGATTAGAACCTGGCCAACCTCCTTCAATAAAATGGATGCCCAGTTCATCCAGCTTTCGGGCAATTTTCAGCTTGTCTTCAACCGAAAAAGAAATGCCTTCCCTTTGAGCCCCGTCTCGCAGAGTTGTATCATAAAGTTGTATTTGTCGCATCGTTATTTAGCTATTTCTTGGGCAATAAAATCGCCCATTTCTTTGGTTCCAATTTGAATTTTGCCCGTTTCCATTATATCATAGGTACGATAACCCTTTTCCAAAACAACAGCCACAGCCCTCTCCACCGCCTCCGCCTCCCTAGCCAAACCAAAGGAATAGCGTAGCATCATACCCGCACTTAAGATGGTTGCAATAGGATTAACCAAATTTTGACCAGCACGTTTGGGAGCACTTCCATGAATTGGTTCGTACAACCCAAAAATATTAGCAGCGTCCCCTTTGGGAATTTCGCTCAGACTAGCTGAAGGTAGCATACCCAGAGAACCAGCCAACATAGAGGCTTCATCAGTAAGAATATCTCCAAAAGTATTCTCAGTAACTAGGACATCAAAATCGGCTGGACGCTGTATCAAACGCATGGCACAGGCATCCACTAACATATGCTCTAATTCCACATCGGGATAATCTTGAGATACTTCTATAGCTATCTGTCGCCAAAGGCGAGAAGTTTCTAAGACATTGGCTTTATCCACAGAAGTTAATTTTTTACGACGCCGCCGAGCCAATTCAAAGCCAACTCTCAATATGCGCTCTATCTCTAACTCAGAATAAGCCATAGTGTCAACAGCTTGTCTCCCTTTACTTGTTTGCCATTGTTTTTTGGGTTTTCCAAAGTAAAGCCCTCCAGTTAATTCCCGGACAACTATTAAATCAACTCCCTTAATTACATCTGGTTTTAAAGTCGTTGAATTTATAAGTTCAGGGAAAACTTTTACTGGACGGAGATTAGCAAATAACCCCAACTTTTTTCTCAAAGCTAAAAGTCCATCTTCAGGGCGAACCTTTGCCTTCGGGTCATCCCATTTTGGTCCGCCAACAGCACCTAAAAGGACTGCGTCACATTGCCGACACATTCTAAGGGTTTCTTTAGTTAAAGCTATCCCGCATTCATCTATGGCAGCCCCACCTATAAGACCATAATGAAACTGAAAACTATGTCCATATTTTTTGCCTATGGTTTCCAAAATTTTAACCGCTTCCGCTGTAACTTCAGGACCAACCCCGTCACCAGGTAAAACAGCTACGTCGTATTTCATTCAAAAACCCCGCCTCTTTAATTTTTGTTTAGTGTATTCAATCAACCCACCGGCATTAATTAACTCCATTAAAAAGTCAGGATAAGGTTTAGCTTTAAAGCTTTTATTTTTAGTAATGTTATTTATTTCTCCTTTACTCAAATCAATTTCTAAAACATCTCCAGTTTCACTATTGTCCACAGCCTCACTACATTCCAATAAAGGAAGGCCGACGTTTAAGGCATTACGGAAAAAGATACGAGCAAAGCTTTTGGCAATAATACAAGATATACCATAGGCTTTAATAGTCAAAGGAGCATGCTCTCGAGATGAACCACAACCGAAATTGGTCGTGGCCACTATAATATCCCCTGGTTCCACTTGTGAAACAAATTCGGGTTTAATACCTTCCATACAGTGCTTAGCCAATTCAGCAAGGTCAGATACATTTAGATAGCGCGCTGGAATAATTACATCAGTATCTACATTAGCACCAAACTTGTGGACTTTACCTTTTATTTTCATTAGACCACCTCATCAGGAGAAGCAATTCTACCTAAAACCGCACTTGCCGCAGCTACTGCGGGGTTAGATAAATAAACCTCAGATTCAGGACTTCCCATCCTGCCAACAAAATTACGATTGGTAGTTGACAAACAGCGTTCCCCAGAAGCTAACACTCCCATGTGACCCCCTAAACAAGGACCACAAGTAGGGGTACTAACCACAGCCCCAGCTTTAATAAAAATTTCCAAAAGTCCTTCCTGTAAGGCTTTCAGGTAAATTTCTTGAGAGCCCGGAATAATGATACATCTTACATAAGGATGTACTTTCCTACCTTTAAGAATTTTAGCCGCAATACGAAGGTCAGAAAGGCGTCCATTAGTGCAACTACCAATGACTACTTGGTCTATTTCAATTTTGCCAATTTCAGTTACCGACTTAATATTGGACGGAAGAAACGGCAAAGCTACCTGGGGTTGAATTTGGGAAACATCGTATTCTATTATTTTAGCATATTCGGCATCCTCGTCAGGTTTATACACTTTATATTTACTCTTAGCTCTCTTTTTTACATAATCAAGAACCTTACGATCGACGTGGAAAATGCCAGCTTTAGCCCCAGCTTCAATTGCCATATTAGCCATAGTAAATCGCCCATCCAGAGATAAAGCATCAACGGCTTCTCCAGTAAATTCCATAACCGAATACAGCGCACCATCAACCCCAATATTGCCAATGGTATAAAGAATTAAGTCTTTTCCGTCTACCCACTTCTGTAGTTTCCCATAATAAATAAATTTTATTGTCGGCGGTACTTTCATCCAAATTTCACCAGTAGCCATAGCTACAGCGATATCTGTAGAACCCATACCGGTAGCAAAAGCCCCTAAAGCACCATAAGTACAAGTATGAGAATCAGCACCGACTATAACCTCCCCAGGAAGAACTAAACCTTGCTCTGGCAAAAGTACATGCGCAATACCCATTCGCCCCACCTCAAAATAAATTAACTGATGCTCTCGGGCAAACTCCCGCATTTCTTTTGCCTGTTCTGCTGAAAGAATATCCTTGTTAGGGCAAAAATGATCAGGTACCATCACAATTCGGTGAGGGTCAAAGACCTTATTAACACCAAGCCGCCGAAATTCCTTTATGGCTAAAGGTGCTGTAATATCATTTGCTAAAACTAAGTCAACCCTGACATCTATAAATTCGCCAGGACTAACCTTTTCTTTATTTGAATGAACCGCTAATATTTTTTCAGCTAAAGTCAAATTTTTGAACCTTGAGTCTACCTATTCACGAATTTTAGGCAACATTAATACTCCTACAGTAACCCCAGTGACAACAAGGGCTACCAGATACATACCTGTTCCAGCAGCTAAGCCTATAGCAGCAGTAGTCCAGATACTGGCAGCAGTAGTTAAGCCTACTATTCCATTTCCACGAAGACCCCGGAGAATAACTCCAGCTCCCAGAAAACCAATCCCAGTTACTACTCCCGCAGCTACCCGAGAGGGGTCGACGCCAACACCAAAACCAAAGAGAGAGACCAATGTAAATAAAGCTGAGCCTAAACAAATCAGAGCATGGGTTCGCAACCCAGCAGGTTTGCCCGCTTTCTCTCGTTGAAAACCAACAGCTGCGCCCAAAAACACAGCTAATAGAAGCCTCCAGAGTACTTCCACTTGGGGAGACATCTCAGTTTCCTTGTTTCTTAGTTAGACCTTTAGCTATTAGAAGACGATTTAATGCGTTCATATAGGCTTTGGCACTGGCAACAATAATGTCTGTAGAAGCACCACGACCAGTATAAGTGACTCCATCACTCTCAATCCTTATCACCACCTCTCCAATAGCATCAAGACCCTCGGTAACTGATTTAACTGAAAACTCAATAAGCTTGTTAGGTACCCCAATTATTCGGTTGATAGCCCGGTAGACAGCATCCACAGGTCCAGTGCCCAGAGCAGCGTCGGCTAAAACTTGTCCATCAGGAGCAATAAGTCGAACTGTCGCTGTAGGAATACTTCGGTTACCACAAGAAACCTCTACATGGTCAAGATGATAAACCTCAGAAGTAGCACGTAACTCTTCGGCTATCAAAGATTCTATATCTTTGTCAGTGACTTCCTTTTTCTTGTCAGCCAATTCTTTGAAGGCTATAAAAGCACGCTCAAAAGCTTCTTCACTTAAACTATAGCCAAGTTCAGCCAACCTTTCTTTAAAGGCATGGCGACCACTCAGTTTTCCTAAAACCAAGCTACTGGAAGGAACTCCTACTGACCTTGGGTCAATTATCTCATAAGTTATAGGTTTCTTGATTACTCCATCCTGATGTATGCCTGACTGATGGCGAAAGGCATTAGCACCAACAATAGCTTTATTAGGTTGAACGACAAAACCGGTAAGCTCACTTACCAATCGGCTTGTTTTATAAATTTCAGTAGTATTTATATTTGTAGTTAAACCAAAAAAATCATAACGGGTCTTAAGCCCCATCACAATTTCTTCTAAAGAAGCATTACCAGCTCGCTCCCCAATACCATTAATAGTACATTCAACCTGCCGTGCTCCCCGTCGGATGGCTTCAAGACTATTAGCTACTGCCAAACCTAAATCATTATGGCAATGAACACTGACAATAGCCCGATGAATATTGGGGACATTATTAAAAATACCCTCAATTAAATCGCCAAATTCCTGGGGAATGGCATATCCTACTGTATCTGGAATATTCACCGTCGTAGCTCCGGCTTCAATCACTGCTTCTAAAATGCGATAAAGATAACTTGGCTCGGTGCGACTGGCATCCATGGGGGAAAATTCGACATCACTCAAGTATTTCTTCGCCCGAACAACCATATCCCGAGCGATTTCCAGAATTTCTTCCCGGGTTTTTCTTAACTGATAAAAAAGGTGAATATCGGAAGCAGAAAGAAAAACATGGATTCGGGGTTGGCTGGCTTCTTTAACAGCTTCCCACGCTCTGTCTATAGCCTCGGGATTAGCGTGAGAGAGAGCACAGATTATAGGTTGGCGTATTTCTCGGGCAATAGTTCTAACTGCCTCAAAATCACCCTGGGAGCTTATGGGAAAGCCAGCTTCTATAACATCCACCCCAAGCTTTTCCAATTGCCGAGCAATTTCTAACTTTTCCTGAACATTAAGCGCCGCTCCCGCCGCCTGTTCCCCATCTCTTAAAGTAGTATCAAAGATAATAACCCTGTTCATAGGTACCTCCATCTTAAGCTTTTAACCAGGGCATCATTTCCCTTAATCTTTTACCGATAATTTCAATCTCATGCTCGGCTTCTTTGCGTCGCAATGCGTTAAAGCAAGGACGCCCAGCTTGATTTTCTAAAATCCATTCCCGGGCAAAACTACCATTTTGAATTTCAGCCAGGATTTGTCGCATCTCCTCTTTCACCAATTCATTGATTACTCGGGGGCCTCGAGTATAATCCCCATATTCGGCAGTGTCACTTACTGCAGCACGCATCCGAGTCAAGCCTCCTTGATAAATAAGGTCTACAATAAGCTTTAGTTCATGAAGACATTCAAAATAGGCAACTTCCGGTTGATAACCAGCCTCAATCAAAGTTTCAAAAGCAGCCTTGATTAGAGAAGACACTCCCCCACAAAGCACTGTCTGTTCACCAAAAAGATCAGTTTCAGTTTCCTCGGCAAAAGTAGTTTCAATAACTCCAGCTTTGGTGCAGCCTAAACCCTTAGCATAAGCTAAGGCAATATCTTTTGCTTTCCCGGAAGCATCCTGATGAACCGCAATTAAGGCCGGAGGACCTAAACCTTCAGTATAAAGGCGCCGTAACATGTGCCCAGGGCTTTTCGGAGCAATCATAGTCACATCAATATCCAGTGGCGGGATTATCTGCCCGTAATGAATATTAAAACCATGGGCAAACATTAGCATTTTACCTGCTGACAGTTCCTTCTCAATCGCCTGTGAATAAACCTTTGGCTGTAAGTTATCCGGCACTAACATAACTATTACAGATGCCTCTTTAGCTACCTCAGCAGCCAAAGCTACTTTAAATCCAGCATTCTGAGCATTTCTCCAGCCTTCGGTGCCCGGCGCTTCAGCTACTATTACTTGACAGCCACTATCCCTTAAATTCAAGGCATGGGCATGTCCTTGATTTCCATAGCCAATAATACCGATTAACTTTCCCTTAATTAAGTCTAAATTAGCATCCTGGTCATAATAGATTTTGGCCATTTGTCTCCTTTCTGTGACTTCTACTGATTTACCAGTTAGGGGCGGCTTCTGTTTCCGGTGGTAACGGCTTACGTAACAGTTTTGGCACTTTCACTTCTTCTTCAACTATTAGTGGACCAGCACTGCCACGAGTTAAAGCAATACGACCAGTCCTTGCCATTTCTTTTATCCCAAATCCCCGAAGCAAATTAAAGAGAGAATTAATTTTATCTTCATCTCCAGTAACTTCTATTATCAAGGAGTCACTAGCCACATCTACTATGCTGGCTCGGAAAATATCCACAATTTGAATTATTTCACTCCTAGTAGAGGCAGTTGCCTTCACCTTAATTAAAGCCAACTCCCGCTCTACTACATCTTGATTAGTTATGTCAACTATTTTAATTACCTCAATAACCTTGTCTAGCTGCTTTCTGACTTGTTCTACTTGAGCACTATCACCTTCCACCACGATAGTCATCCGCGACCGGTTTGGTTGTTCAGTATGCCCAACAGCAATACTTTCAATATTAAAACCACGCCGGCGAAAGAGGCTGGCAACTCGATTTAAGACCCCAGGCTTATCTTCTACTAAAGCAACTAAAGTATGTTTCATTGTTACCTAAATTAACTAATCCTTTCAGGCTTTGGCTCCTTTATCATTTCAGCTAAGGTAGCTCCAGGAGGCACCATAGGAAAAACGTTTTCTTCCGGTGCCACCATAAAGTCTATAAGAAAAGGACCTTCATGAGCCATGGCTGTTTCAATTGCTGGAATTACTTCCTTCTTGTTTTTAACCCTCAAGCCAGGAATTCCATAAGCCTCAGCTACCTTGACAAAATCAGGTCCTAAGAGAGGAGTGGCAACGTAACGTCGCCCATAAAAAAGTTCCTGCCATTGCCTTACCATTCCTAAATAGCCATTGTTAATAATAGCTATTTTAATAGCTACATCCTCTTGAACTACAGTAGCTAACTCTTGGATAGTCATTTGAAAACCACCATCGCCAGCAATACACCATACTGTTTCATTAGGGCAACCTATCTTGACTCCAATAGCTCCAGGAAGTTCAAAACCCATAGTGCCCAACCCGCCAGCAGAAATAAGACTGTTAGGTTTAGTATAAATAAAGTGCTGTGCTGACCACATCTGATTCTGACCAACACCAGTAACTATAATGGCGTCACCCTGGGTAACTTCATAAATCTGGCGAATAACATATTGGGGTAAAAGTTCTTCACAATCCCTTATTTCCATTGGATGTTCTTGACGCCATTGGTCTATTTGACGCAGCCAATCTATATGCTCATTAGACATAACATGCTTATTTAGAGCCGTAATAACATTCTTGACATCACCAACAATGGGTATGTCAACTCGAACGTTTTTACCAATTTCTGCTGGGTCAATATCAATGTGGATAATACGAGCTTGAGAAGCAAAAGTGCTAACTTTCCCCGTTGCCCGGTCATCAAACCTCATTCCTATAGCAATAATTAAATCAGCATTAGTTACAGCCATATTCGCATGAAATGTGCCATGCATCCCCAACATCCCCAAACTAAGAACATGATTTTCCGGAAAACAACTGATCCCGAGAAGAGTGGTAGCTACAGGTATTTGAGCTTTCTCAGCTAATTCTTTAAGTTCAGCATAAGCCTTAGAAATGATCACACCCCTCCCAGCAATAATCACCGGTCTTTGAGCATTGTTAATAAGCTCAGCACCTCGCCTGATTTGAGCCGGGTGCCCGTTAAGAGTAAACCTATAACCAGGTAGGTCAACTTTATCAGGGTAAACAAATTCAGCACTTTCCTGTAAAACATCCCTAGGAATATCAATAAGTACCGGTCCCGGTCTGCCAGTTTGAGCAATAAAGAAAGCTTCCTTAACTGTTTTTGCTATTTGAGCCGCCTCTAAGACAAGATAATTATGCTTAGTAATAGGAACGGTAATACCAGTGATATCTACTTCTTGAAAGGCATCCTTACCAATAAAAGGTCTTGCTACTTGACCGGTAATAGCAATTACCGGAGAAGAATCAAGATAAGCATTAGCAATGCCAGTCACTAAATTAGTTGCTCCCGGACCTGAAGTACTAACACAGACCCCTACTTTCCCAGTCGCCCGAGCATAACCATCAGCGGCATGAGCCGCTCCCTGTTCATGACGGACTAAAATATGTCGCAGCTGAGGATATTGGGAAAGAGTATCATAAAAAGGTAATATAGCCCCACCAGGAAAACCAAAAATAACTTCAACACCTTCCCGAATCAAGCTTTCACATAAAATCTGGGCACCAGTCTTTACCATTCCTTCCCCGCTCTAACAAAAACAGCTCCTTTACTGGCTGAGCCAACTTTTTCTATGTAACGTCTAAGATAAGGAGTAGTAATTTTTGGTTTGAATTCAGGTAACTGGGATAGACGCTTCTCTATTTCCTCTTTAGATATATCTATTTCAAGTTTACGCTCCGGAATATCAATTCTAATGATGTCCCCATCACGCACCAAAGCAATAGTCCCCCTACTGGCAGCTTCTGGGGAAACATGACCTATAGCCGCTCCTCTGGTTGCTCCAGAAAAACGCCCATCAGTCACCAAAGCTACTTCTTTATCCATTCCCATACCACTAAGAAGAGAAGTTGGAGTTAACATCTCAGGCATTCCTGGTCCGCCCTTTGGTCCTTCATATCTTATAACAATTACCTCCTTAGGTCTGATATTGCCTTGCATTATAGCCTTTGTCGCCGCTTCCTCACCATCAAAAACACGAGCTTTACCTTCATGCTTAAGCATCTCCGGAATTACGGCAGCACTTTTAACTACGGCACCCTCAGGAGCTAAGTTGCCAAAAAGAATGGTAATACCCCCAGTAGGTGAATAAGGTTGAAATATTGACCGAATTATTTGAGAATTCTTAACCGAAACTTTATCTATAACTTGAGCCAAGGGCTTACCCAGGACTGTTTTAGCCTGGAGCTTTAAAAAGGGGGATAGTTCTTTCATTATTGCTGGTATACCCCCAGCCCGATCCAAATCTTCCACATGATAATCACTCGCCGGGCTAATTTTACAAAGAGTAGGAATACGGGAACTGATTTCATTCACTAAAGATAAAGGAAAATCTATCTCGGCTTCATAAGCTATTGCCATAAGGTGGAGTACTGAATTAGTGCTACCACCTAAAGCCATGTCCACAGCAAAAGCATTATAAAGAGAGTCATAGGTTATGATATCTCGAGGACGAATATTCTGTTCTAAGAGCTTCATAATTTTTTGCCCAGTCTCATAAGCCAAATTAATACGCCGAGCCTCCACCGCTGGTATTGTTCCATTGCCAGGCAAAGCCATTCCTAAAGCCTCAGTTAAACAATTCATAGTATTGGCAGTAAACATCCCAGCACAACTACCATAGCCAGGACAAGCAACCCTCTCTAACTCTTCCAGCTCAGTTTCGGTCATTTCTCCCTTAGCCACTCTCCCCACAGCCTCAAACACGGACTTAAGATCTACAGATTTGACACTACCATTAGAATACCATTGCCCAGCTAACATCGGACCACCACTTATAAAAATAGCTGGAATATTTAATCTCACTGCCGCCATAAGCATCCCCGGAACCATCTTATCGCAATTGGGTATAAAGACAAGTCCATCAAAAGCATGACCTTCAGCTATAAGTTCCACCGAATCAGCAATTAGTTCTCGGCTAGGAAGACTATATCTCATCCCCGGATGATTCATAGCAATGCCATCACAAAAAGCTATGGTATTAACTTCAAAACCAATACCTCCCTGGCTTTGGATTCCTTCCTTGACTGCCTGAGCAATAGTCCTAAGATGAACATGCCCAGGAACAATCTCACTAAAGCTATTAATTATGCCAATAAAAGGCTTATTTAAGTCTTTTTTAGAAATACCTAAAGCATACAATAAAGCCCGATGAGGTGCCCGCTCAATACCTTTTTTAATGATTTCACTTCTCATAGTTTTGTCCTTATATTTAAAGCTTAAAAGAGAACAATTGCCAAAATAACATAGTCCACTACTTACTGTCAAGAAAAGTTGTCTCTAATTGGTATACTTTGTGTAACCGATTTAAATGCCGACCACCCTCAAATTCAGTGGTAAGGAAAACCTTTACTATTTCCAAAGCAATCCCTTGCCCAACAATATCCCCCCCAAGAACTAAAACATTAGCATCGTTATGCTGACGAGACCTAATGGCGCTGAAAATATCAGAGCAAAGAGCTGCCCTGATGCCTTTTATCTTATTAGCCGCTATACTCATTCCAATGCCTGTACTACATATTAAAATTCCCCTTTCAAATTTCCCAGCTAATATTTCTTGACAAACTTTTACCGCAATATCAGGATAATCCACCGGAGTTAAATCGTAACAACCAAAATCTTTAAATTCATGGCCAGCTTCGGTAAGAAAAGGAATAATTTTTTGTTTTAACTCAAATCCCCGATGATCACAACCTAAAGCTATTTTCATAGCTTATCCTCCAACTTTATGTTTAAGACTCTCTCTATTTCTTCTTTGGATATCAAACCTTGTCGCAATATTCTGGGAACCTCCTGGCTAATATCAACTATAGTAGACTCAACCCCACCAGGACATCTACCACCATTAATAATAAGGCTTATTTTCCCACCTAATTGAGCCTCTACTTCTTCAGCAGTCAAAGCACTGGGCTGACCACTAAGGTTAGCACTGGTACCAATCAACGGAGCTCCTAATCCATTTATGAGAGCCAGGGGCACCGGATGATTGGGAATTCTCACAGCTACAGTAGTACCTCCACAAGTAAGATAGTCAGGTAAATTAGTTTTCTTAGGTAAGACAACAGTCAACCCCCCAGGCCAAAAATGCTTCATCAGAAGCCAGGCAATTTCAGGTATATAACCAGCTACATCGGCTACTTGATTAATACTGGCAAGAAGTAAAGGAAAAGCAAGTTGCCGCGGACGTTTCTTTATCTCGTAAATTTTTTCTACCGCCTCCCTGTTAAAGGCATTGGCGCCTAAGCCATAAACAGTATCCGTAGGATAGGCAACTAAACCTCCTTCCTTCAAAATTTGAACTCCTTTTTGGATTTGTTGAGCTATTATTGATAAAATTTCCAGCTCCATTTTTCCTTGACGAGAGTATATCACAGTGGTAAGCTGTGGGTATACTAGGAGGTGGAATGACAAAGAAAAGTCACCGCTTGGCTATAAGCGATGATATTGAAGTTTCGACTTATTTAGAAATCGCTAAAGAACTTCAGGGGGAAACAACCATAACTGAAAAGGAGCCAATACCTTCCTCAGGGTTAGAAACAATAGTTGTTATCGATTTTGGCTCCCAATATAGTATGCTAATTGCCCGTCGGGTCCGGGAATGTCACGTTTATTGTGAACTAGTTCCTCATACTACTCCATGGCAAAAGATAGCTTCCTTGAATCCTAAAGGGTTTATCCTTTCTGGTGGCCCAGCGAGCGTTTATGAGCCAGGAGCACCTTTAGCGCCTTCTTATGTTTATGAAAGTGGCTTACCTGTTTTAGGAATTTGTTACGGCATGCAAGTACTGGCTCATCAGTTAGGTGGACAAGTAGCTTCAGGAACAAAGCATGAATATGGACACGCTATCTTGTACTTGAGTGCTACCGATTCCCCCCTCTTTACCAATCTCCCTCCCTCACTGCCCGTATGGATGAGTCATGGAGACCAAATAATCAAATTACCTCCTGGTTTTCAAACGTTAGCCTATACTGACAATTCTCCCATTGCCGCTATGGGCACTACCAATATCTTTGGTCTGCAATTCCACCCCGAAGTAGTCCATACTCCCCACGGGAAAACAATACTTCAAAACTTTCTTTACCAAGTTTGTGGTTGCAAAGGTAATTGGACTCCCAGTAACTTTATTGCTGAAAGTATCGCCAAAATCAAACAACAGGTAGGGAAAGGTAAAGTTATCTGTGCCCTTTCTGGAGGTGTTGATTCAGCTGTAACAGCTACACTTATTCATAGAGCTATCGGCGACCAATTAACTTGCATCTTTGTCAACAACGGTCTGTTACGTCGTGAAGAACCAGAACGAGTTCTTAACACCTTCCAGCGTAATCTTCGTATGAATATAATTTATGTCGATGCCTCGGAAAGATTCCTGAAAAGATTAGAAGGAGTCATTGACCCTGAAGAAAAGCGTCGTATTATAGGTGAAGAATTTATTAAAGTCTTTGAAGAAGAGGCTAAGAAATTAGGCAAAGTTGATTTCTTAGCCCAAGGCACTCTCTATCCCGATGTTATTGAAAGTACAACTGCCCAAACGAAAGTTTCAGCCAAAATTAAAACTCACCATAATGTTGGTGGCTTACCTACCCGCATGTCTTTAACTTTAATTGAACCATTACGCAATTTGTTCAAGGACGAAGTCCGACAGGTAGGATTAGCCTTAGGATTACCTGAAGACATTATATGGCGACAACCTTTCCCCGGACCAGGATTAGCTATTCGCATTATTGGTGAAGTAACTAAAGAACGCCTTGAGATACTTCGAGCGGCTGACTGGATTGTAATGAATGAAATCAAAAAAGCTAAATTATATCGAGAATTGTGGCAAAGTTTTGCCGTGCTCACTAATGTTAAAAGTGTCGGGGTAATGGGGGATTATCGAACTTATGGATACTTGGTAGCCATTCGAGCTGTGACCAGTGAAGACGCCATGACAGCTGATTGGGCACACCTCCCTTATGAAATCCTGGCTCGTATTTCCAACCGCATTGTTAATGAAGTCCCGGGCGTTAATCGAGTAGTCTATGATATTACGAGTAAGCCACCAGCAACTATAGAATGGGAATAATATGCCAAGCTTAAAACCTCACAACTATGGCACGCCGACCAAAACTAAAAGGGGTTAAAAGAACTCGAGGTAAACATAAAAAGAAGAAAAAATGAGGGTAATGGTTATTGGTAACGGAGCCCGGGAACACGCTTTGGCTTGGAAAATTAGCCAAAGCCCAAAAGTAAAAGAACTTTACGTTGTCCCAGGGAATGCCGGAACAGCTCTTATTGCTTATAACCTTAACCTGCGTCCCACTGATATAGAAAATATTGGCAGAGCCGCTATAGAAAAACAGATTGACTTAGTAGTAGTGGGTCCTGAAGCCCCTCTGGCTTTGGGTATTGTTGACCATTTCCAGAAATTAGGCATTCCCATTTTTGGTCCGACTAAGACAGCAACTCAGATAGAATCAAGTAAGGTTTTTGCTAAAAAGCTTATGCAAAAATACAAAATTCCTTGCCCTCAGGGTATTACTTTTGACTCTTACACTGAAGCTCGCCAATATCTGGAAAATCAAAAACCTCCCATTGTTATTAAAGCTGACGGGTTAGCTGCTGGTAAAGGCGTAACTGTGGCTAATTCTAAAGAAGAGGCTTTAACTGCCCTTTCCCAAATTATGGAGGCAAAAATTTTCGGCTCAGCCGGTGACAAAGTGGTTATCGAAGAGTGCCTCACTGGCAAGGAAGTTAGTTTACTTGCCTTTACTGATGGAAATACCGTGATACCTATGGTGCCGGCTTGCGATTATAAGAGAGTTTTTGATGGTGACCGAGGTCCCAATACGGGAGGGATGGGAAGCTATAGTCCTCCAGGCTTTTTTAATGCTACCTTAACTCAGAAAGTAACAGAAACTATATTAACACCCGCAATTAAAGCTATGGCTAAGGAAGGCATGCCTTACAAAGGGGTTCTTTATGCCGGTTTGATGCTTACCCCAGAAGGACCAAAAGTGCTCGAGTTTAATGCCCGGTTTGGTGACCCAGAGGCGCAAGCTATCTTACCTCGCCTCAAAACCGATCTAGTAGATATTTTATTAGCCGTAGTTAATAACAAGCTTCATAGCATTAATATAGAATGGAGTGATGAAGTTTGCATTGGCGTAGTAATGGCGTCAGCGGGTTATCCGGGAAATTATCGCACTGGATACCCAATTGAAGGATTGGATAAAGTAGATAGAGAAATTTTGATCTTCCACGCCGGCACTAAACTGGGAGAGAACAAGAAAATATATACGGATGGTGGCAGGGTGCTTACCGTCACAGCTACCGGCAAAACTATGGCTGAAGCCAGAGCTAAAGTTTATAATAATTTATCCCGGATTCACTTTGAAGGTTGCCATTATCGCACCGACATCGCAGCTCGAGAGGTGAACTAAATGCCATTAGTTAGTGTCATTATGGGTAGCCGAAGTGACGAACCCTTGATGCAACCGGCATTAGATTTGCTTAAGCAACTCGGTATTGACTTTGAAGTTTTGATTATGTCAGCCCATAGAAATCCAGAAAAAGTAAGAGAATATGCCTTAAAAGCAGAAGAGCGTGGAATAGAAGTTATTATTGCTGGCGCTGGATATGCTGCCCACCTTCCTGGTACCTTAGCCAGCTGGACAACATTACCTGTCATCGGTATCCCCTTGCCAACCAGCGAACTTAGAGGTATTGACTCCCTTTATTCCATTGTCCAAATGCCTGCTGGAGTGCCAGTTGCCTGTGTTGGTATTGGCACTTCAGGAGTTAAAAACGCCGCCCTCTTAGCAGCGCAAATCTTGTCCTTAAAACACGGTCAGATAAAAGAAGCCTTCCAAAAATATCGCCACAGTCTTAGGGAAAGTTAACGCTTAAACAAAGAAAAGCCGAAGGTAAAAAGTTTATAATATTAAGCTAACCAAAATAGCCAGTGAAGGCAAAATCGAAGAGGAGGTGGCTGTGATTGAGCGTTATTCCCGTCCCCAAATGAAAAAAATTTGGGCAGAGAAAAATAAATTCGACAAATGGCTAGAGATAGAAATAGCTGTATGTGAAGCTTGGGCAGAACTTGGTGCTATACCCAAAGAAGCTATTCCTAAAATTAAAACTGCTTCTTACGATTTAGAACGTATTGCTGAACATCTCAAAATTACCCATCATGATATGACTGCCTTCTTACGCTCTGTTTCCGAAAGCCTGGGTGAAGAATCCCGCTTTATCCATCTTGGGCTTACCTCTTCCGATATCATGGATACTGCTTTGAGCCTCCAGTTAGTGGAGGCATGTGACCTTTTAGCTCAAGATATTGATAAACTCATTAACGTTCTGGAAGAGCAGGCGATAAAGCACAAATATACCATTATGATCGGACGAACCCATGGGGTTCACGCCGAGCCAATTACCTTTGGTCTTAAATTGGCTTTGTGGGTGGAAGAAATGAAGCGAAACGCCCAGAGATTGGCTGAAGCCAAAAAAGCCATTGCTGTAGGGAAAATCTCGGGAGCAGTGGGGACTTATGCTACCGTCCCCCCGGAGATCGAAGAAAAGGTTTGCGCTAAATTAGGACTAACTCCAGCTTCCATATCCAGTCAGATAATTCCACGAGACCATCACGCTCACTTTGTTACTACTTTAGCCATTATCGCTAGTTCCCTAGAAAAATTCGCCACTGAAATTAGAAGTCTACAACGGACAGAAATTCGGGAAGTTGAAGAGCCCTTTGAACCTGGGCAAACAGGCTCCTCAGCAATGCCTCACAAACGAAATCCGGAACTATGCGAGCGTATCTGTGGCTTAGCTCGACTTATCCGTAGTTATGCTATCACTTCCTTAGAAAACATCGCTTTGTGGCATGAGCGGGATATCAGCCACTCTTCCACAGAGCGGGTTATTTTGCCTGATTCCTGCCTTGTTTTAGATTATATTCTTAACTTATTCACTTCGGTAATGAAAGGACTTCAGGTTTACCCGGAAAATATGCGCCGTAACCTTGATATTACTCAAGGCTTAATCTTTTCCCAGAGAGTAATGCTGGCTTTGATTGAAAAAGGAGTAGACCGGCAAAAGGCTTATCATATAGTCCAAAGAAACTCCATGAAAGCTTGGCAGGAAAAAGTTCCCCTTTTAGACTTACTTAAAACTGACCCAGAAGCAACTATTAATCTATCACCTCAGGAACTGGAGTCTCTTTTTAATTATGACTATTATTTGAAATATGTAGATAAAATTTTTGCTCGGTTAGGACTCAAAGAAAAGGAAAGAGCGCCAATAACCGTGAGCGAACTGGCTCCAAGAGCTGTATAAGGGGTAACTATGCTTCTCTCTGAAACTAATTTACCTCTACCTCTATATCGACGAGGTAAAGTTCGTGATACTTATGACCTTGGTGACAAGTTGCTCATAGTGGCTACAGACCGTATTTCTGCTTTTGATGTAGTCCTACCTAATGCCATCCCTAATAAAGGGCTGGTGCTTAATCAACTTTCCGCCTTTTGGTTTGAAAAGACCGCCCACCTCATGCCCAGTCATCTAATAAGTGTGGTTACCAGTACCAATCAAATCTCCTCGTATCTTCCTTCTGAAATCTGCCCAGATTACATTTTAGGTCGCTCTATGATAGTTAGGAAAGCCAAACGAATACCCATCGAGGCTGTTGTCCGAGGCTATCTCTCCGGCTCAGCCTGGGCAGAATACAAAGAAAAGGGCACTGTTTTTGGTCTTCCTTTGCCAGAAGGGTTGAAAGAGAGCCAGGAACTTCCTTCCCCCCTCTTCACCCCTACTACTAAAGCTGAGTCTGGGCATGATTTACCACTAATTAAAAAAGACTTAGAAAAATTAATTGGCAAGGCTTTAGCTCAAAAAATTGAGCAAGCAAGTTTAACTATTTATAATTACGCCCGAAACTATGCCCAAAAAAGAGGGATTATTATTGCCGATACTAAATTTGAGTTTGGTATTGTTGAGGATAAACTTATCCTTATTGATGAACTTTTAACTCCTGACTCAAGCCGGTTCTGGGACAAGAGCCAATATGTTGAAGGCAGACCCCAACCCAGTTTTGACAAACAACCAGTCCGTGACTGGCTTATAGCTTCCGGCTGGAATAAAGAACCCCCTGCCCCAGAGCTACCACCAGAAATAGTCCAGCAGACATCACAAAGATATCAGGAAGCTTATCGTCGCCTCACTGGGAAGGAGCTACAGTTTGTATCTGGCTAAAGTCTATATAACCCTTAAGCCCACGGTTAATGACCCCCAAGGTTTAACTATCAAGGGGGCTTTGCATAATTTAGGTTATACCACTGTCAACAGTGTTCGCGCTGGCAAATACTTAGAAATCCAGATTAATGAAAACGACCTTCATAAAGTCCATTCTCAAATCCAAGAGATGTGCCACAAACTCCTGGCTAATCCGGTGATTGAAAATTATCACTTCGAGCTGGAAGAAATCTCCACCTGAAGTTTCTGGACAAGTAAAAAGGAGGAAGATATATGATAAAGATGGACGAACTTGTAAGCACCCGATTTGAGGAAATATGTGAGAAATACCCTAATAATACAGCCTTAATTTATTTAGGTGAGAAATATTCTTACATGCATGCTTAATCACTCCGGTGCCGAAACTGTAATCTGTCAAGATACGAATTTCAGCTATGTGAGGGAGGTTTTTCCAAAGACTGGTTTGAAAAGGGTTATTGTAGTAAACCTTGTTGACCTTCTCCCCTGGTGGAAGAAAATTATTGGCACTCTTTTTGACAAAGTTCCCCACGGAAATGTTGATAAATCTTTGAAACTATTTAAACAGAAATCTATACTCCCCCTTTCCTAATTGTCAAGATTAAGGGGTTATTTACTTTTTCTTAGTCTTTTCACAATAATATTGAGGTAAATTTCACGGAGGCTTTCGCCCCGAATTTGAAACTGGCGCCGAGTTTTCTTCTGCTCCCGACGCTCAGTTTTAGTCTTGATATCTTCGTTATCTGTCATGAGGAGCCATATTGCTCGCGGAGAAGTCTCTTAAGGACTTTACCCATAGGATTGCGAGGGAGAGCATCCACAAAGATAACGGAGCGGGGACGCTTAAAACTGGCTAATTTTTGGTGGCAGAATTCTATTATTTCTTCAGCGGTAGCTGTCTCTCCTTTTTTAAGAACCACTATAGCTCGGGGTTGCTGACCCCACTCCGGGTCTGGAACACCAATTACAGCAGCTTCTTCAATTTTAGGATGAGAGTAGAGAACATTTTCTATCTCTTCAGGAGAAATATTTTCACCACCCCGAATAATAAGATCATCCCCCCGCCCAACAAGATAAAAATAACCCTCTTCGTCCCGATAACCCATGTCCCCAGTGCGTAACCAACCATCTTTAGTCAGAGCTTGAGCCGTTTTTTCCGGGTCTTTCCAATAACCACTCATTACCCGAGGCCCCCGAGCTACAATTTCGCCTACTTGTCCAGGCGGCAGTTCATTACCTTCTTCGTCCATAATAGTCATCTCTACATCCGGTAACGGTCTGCCTATGGAGGAAGCCAGCCTTTTTAGCTTCTTCTCTTTCTCCTCTTCGGTACCAGTGATAATATGGTCTTCAGGACCAAGAGCAGTAATAGTAGAGGCAGTTTCTGTCTGCCCAAAGGCATTAATAAAGCGAACTTGGGGCATAAGTTCAATAGCTTTTTTGATAACTTCCAAAGGCATAGGAGCAGCCCCATAGGTAATAACTTTTAAACTGGAAAGATCATATTTACTGAAATTAGGATGGTCTATAACCCATTTAAGCATAGTCGGGACAAGCATAGCTCGAGTTGCTCTTTCTTTCTCAACAGTTCTTAACCACTCTTCGGTATCAAATTGCCTCATTATAACCAAGGTTCTACCACCGTAAATAGCTGCCAGCAAAGCTTGTATTCCTGCCACATGATACAAAGGAACAGTAATAAGATTGGTCTCGCTAATTTCCGGACTTGCTGGCTCCACATTATTTAAAACATAAGAAGAAAAGCTATTGTGAGTTAAGGGCACTCCCTTGGGACGCCCAGTAGTACCTGCCGTATACATTAATATAGTAACATCGTTATCCTCTATTTCAGTAAAGACTTCTTCAGTAGAAGCCGAAGCCAGTAAGTCTTCATAATAAATAAAGCCATCACTCCTTTTATCTATAGAAATATAATTCTTCACTGAGTTAAGTTGAGGTCGCATAACATTTACCATATCAAGATAACGCTCCCCAACAAATAAAGTATTGGCCTCAGCATGATTAATCATATAAGTGAGTTCGTCTACCTTAGCTCTAAAATTTAACGGAACAAAAATGGCTCCTGTTTTTGCCGCAGCGAAATAACTTTCCAGATATTGAGGACAATTAACCTGAAGAATAGCAAGCCGGTCACCCTTCTGGATTCCTAATTTGAGCAGAGCATTAGCTAAGCGATTTATCCGGTCATTTATTTGAGCATAGGAAAATCTTTTCCCTTCAAAAATAACACAATCCCGCTCAGGAACAATAGCTGTGGCAATACTAAGAAAGTCAACAGTAGTCATTTGTTTTTTTTACTCCCTAGATAATTTATTTTTAACTTTTTCCATAATTTTGGTCATTACCTCACCAGCTTTGCCTCTAATAAGGACAGTCGCCTGAGCATCAAGAGGAGTAGGGCTTAGATTAATTATAATAAGCTTAGCACCAGCTTCTTTAGCATACATAGGTATAAAAGCAGCGGGATAAACAACTAAAGTAGAACCAATAACCATAAACAAATCACAATGACGAGAACGCGAAATAGCTTCTTTTAAAATTTTCTCAGGAAGAGGTTCACCGAAAAAGACAGCATCTGGCTTAATGATACCCCCACAGTGGGAACATTCGGGAGATTGGAAAGATTCTTTTAGTTTCTTAATAATGTCTTCCATGGGGAAACGCCGGTCACATTTAAGGCATAAGGCTTGTCTCATATTGCCATGAAGTTCAAAGACTTTTTCTGGAGAGTTCCCGGCTTTCTGATGAAGGTTATCTACATTTTGAGTAACCACGCAATCAAGTTTCCCTAAACGCTCAAGTTCAGCTAAGGCATAATGGGCTGGGTTAGGCTGGGCATTAATCAAAAGCCCACTTTCAATTAGCATTCCCCAGATTTTGCGTCTTGTTTGGGGTTCCGTGACAAATTTTTGGAAGGTGAAATCTTCCGGGTCATATTTACTCCAAATACCTCCAGGACTACGAAAATCGGGTATGCCTGACTCAGTACTAATCCCCGCCCCAGTAAAAGCCACCACTTTTCTTGACTTGACAATGAGCTCAGCAGCCTGATTAGCTTGGTAACTCAATTCTTGGATGTCTATGGCTTAATCTCCTTCCAAATTAGCGATAGTTAAAGCTAAAGTAGCTAATTTTCTTTCCACTTCTAATCCCTGAAATAACGGTAAGTCTAGCCCTTGACAAACAGCTTGCTTAACCCATCTTACCACGAAGGGATTGAAATTAGCAATCTTTCGAGCTAACCCGTAAGCAATAGATAAAAGTTCGCGCTTAGGAACGATTTTATTAATTAAGCCTAATTGGTAAGCCTGTTGAGCATCAAGCCAGTTACCAGTAAAAAGCATTTCCAATGTTTTAGCTTTGCCGATTAGCCGAGGCAAAGTTTGAGTACCGCCAGCAGCTGGTATAATGCCTAATCCCGTTTCCGGTAAACCAAACCGGACATCCTCAGAAGCAAGCCTTAGGTCACAACACAAAGCTATTTCTATTCCTGAGCCTAAAACATAACCATGGAGAGCCGCTATCAAAGGTTGAGGCAAACTAAGGAATAAACCCCAGACATCTCTCTCCCAGCGAACTTGCCGGGCAATGATTGGAGTTGGTGCTGTAAGGAATTCAGAGAGGTCAGCCCCAGCACAGAAAGCCTTTTCTCCGGCACCACTAAATATAGCTACTTTCACTTCCTTATCATCTTTAATAGCACCTAAAACCTGGTATAACTCATCTCGCATCTTGAGGTTATAAGCATTTAACACCTCAGGACGGTTGAGAGTAACCAAAGCGATATCATCTCTTTTTTCGTAAATTACAGTATCAAAGCCATTCATAAAATTTTACTTCCCTTCAAAGCGGGGTGATCTTTTTTCGCGAAAAGCAGTAATCCCTTCAGTTCTATCTCGAGTAGTATGAAGTAAAAAATAAAGGTCAGCCTCTAAACGTAATCCCTGCTCTAAAGTCAAGTCCAGCCCTTTAATAATAGCTTCTTTAGCATATTTGAGAGCAATGGGCGCCTTTTCTTTTATTTTCTTAACTATCCGGTCAGTCTCGGAAGACAATTCTTCAGGGAAAACAACTTGGTTTACCAGACCAATTTTTAAAGCTTCATCAGCGCTTACCAATTCACCAGTCAAAAGCATTTCTAAACTTTTACCTTTGCCAATAAGTCTCGGCAAACGCTGAGTACCTCCATCCATAGGCAGAAGCCCATAGCTAATATAGGGAAAACCAAAATTAGATATTTTTGAAGCTATTCTGATATCACAACTAAGGATTAATTCTAAGCCTTGCCCTAAGGCATCACCATTGATAGCAGCTATAACGGGATAACGAAGGTTGGCAACTACAGAGCTAAGATTGTATTTTAGAATAAGGTTTTCAGCTTCAATGACTGATAAGGGCTGAGTTTTTTTTCCCTGAGCAGCAGCTTGCTCCACTTCATTACCAAGGCAAAAAGCCTTACTCCCGGCGCCCTTAATAACTATAACCCGAATAGTTTCATCCTGTTCTATACTATGACACGCCTGGCGCAATTCCTGAGCTAACTCTTCATTTATAATATTGCCTACTTCAGGACGATTAAGAGTTAAATAAGCTACAGATTCCTTTACCTCATAATGAAGACAACGATACACCATACTTTCTAATTTTGCCCATTCGCCAATAACGAAAAAATGTTAATAAACTTATCCCTGGGCGTCAAGATGAAGTATTGCCTCCCCAGAAATATAGTTAAACTATCGTTCAAGAGTATATTTAAAATCTTATCCACTTGTTGAGAGCCAACAATTTTTAACAAAAATTTTTAAAAAATTTTTAAAAAATAACTAAAATCAAGGCAAAAGGTATTGACAAATACCAGAAGCTTTCTATAATGGTAAGTAGTGGTAAAAAGTGGTAAAGAGGGGGGACATTGACAGAATTAGTTACTGATTTGAAAGAAACTGATGAATTGAACTCTTTTATAAAGAGACATGGTAATACTCCGGCTAAGCTTCAAGTACTCCTTTTCTGGGGAAGGCATCCCCGAGGCAGGTTTACTATTGATTGTATAGTTGATGCCCTTGATACCAGAAAGCTCTACTTGAAAGATGCTATTGAAACCCTAGTCGCTGAAGGGGTCCTCAGGAAACAGCAGGATAATGGTATCACCTTCCTTTCTATAAATCCCAGCTATCGCAATCAACTTGAAGCCCTAATAAAACTTAAGGGATACCAAGTCAAATACTGGGCGAATTATTATACTCAAGAACTTTAAGTGTCAATATTGGATAATTAAAAAACTATGTTTTTTGGCGAATATGAATATAAAGTTGATGAAAAGGGAAGAGTTCCTATACCACCTAAGTTTAGATATGAATTTAGAGAAGGGATGACGTTAACCCGAGGAGTTGAAAAATGTATTTTAGTCTATCCGATAGCTGAGTGGCAGCGTTTGGCTGAATCCTTAGCTGCCCGAGTTATGACACCAAGTAAATTAAGAAGATTAAACAGAATTCTTTTTGGTGGCGCTTTCAGCTTGACGCTGGACGCGCAGGGAAGAGTAACTTTACCCACTCCTTTAAAAGAATATGCTGAAATCAGCGATACTGCGGTTATTGTTGGAGCCAATACCTATGTTGAAATATGGGACAAGAAATTATGGAACTCGGAAAAAACAGCTGCCGAAGAACAATTCTGGCAAATCATAGAAAGTCTTGAGGCAAAGTAATGAGTTTGACTGAGGTTTTGCCAACCCATATTCCAGTTTTGGTTAAAGAAGTTGTTCACGCCTTGCAAGTTCAACCCGGGTGTAACTATATTGATGCTACTATCGGCTTAGGTGGACATGCCATAGCTATCTTAAAACAAGCTCCCCAAGTTAAACTTTTGGGTATTGACATTGATCCTGAAGCTATAAAAATTGCTCAAACCAGGCTTAACCAGTATAAGGAGACGATTATCCTTGTAAATGATAACTTTATCAACATATCAACCATTTGCCAAAAATATAATTTTTCCCCAGTTCACGGTATTCTTTTCGACCTCGGTGTTTCGTCTTTACAACTGGATACGGCGGAACGGGGGTTTAGCTTTCAAAAAGATGCCCCTTTAGATATGCGTTTTAGCCCAAATCAGAAATTGACTGCCGCTGAACTTGTTAACACCCTCCCTGAATTTGAATTAGCAGAACTCCTTCGCAAATACGGGCAGGAACGTTATAGTCGACAAATAGCCCGACAAATCGTTCGCCACCGTCCAGTGGAGACTACCACAAAGTTGGCTAAAATTGTTGAACAGGTTTATGGCAACCGCCGAGGTAAAATCCACCCCGCTACTAAGACTTTTTTAGCTTTGCGTCTCTTTGTCAACAAAGAGCTGGAAAATTTATCTACAGCTTTGAAACAAACTATTAACCTTCTCGCCCCCAAAGGTAGACTGGCAATAATTAGTTATCACTCTTTAGAAGACCGCATCGTTAAAGATTTCTTAAAACAAGAAACTAAAGGCTGTCTCTGCCCTCCCGAAACTTTAGTTTGCCAGTGTGGCCATATACCTACTTTAAAACTAATATCCAAGAAAGTAATTAAACCTACCTTGGCAGAAGTGGCTTCTAATCCTCGCAGTCGCAGTGCTCGGCTGAGAATAGCCGAGCGCTTATGAATAAAAATTTTCAATGATTAGGGAGGCTCAGGTCAGTAAAGAAAACACTAAGGAGGAGAAAAATGGCAAGAAAAATCATTTCAGCAATTGATGTTGGTACCACTAAAGTATGCACTATTGTTGCTAATCTCGATTCCTGGGGTGGTATCCAGGTCTTAGGGGTTGGCGTGGTGCCTTCTCATGGCATGCACAAAGGTGTAGTAGTTAATGTAGAAGAAGCTAAAGAATCTATTGCCGAGTCTGTAAAAAGAGCTCAACAAGCCAGTGGCGTAAGTGTTGAGTCAGCTTATGTTGGAGTTACTGGCAGACATATAACTTCCCTAAACAACCGGGGAGTAATTGCTATCCCACGTAGCGACCGTTTAGTCCGTCCTGAAGATTTAAAGCGCGTCTTAGCTGCTGCCCGAAGCATCACCATTCCCGAAGACCGAAAGATACTTCATGCTATCCCCAGGTACTATACTTTAGATGGTCAGGAAAAAATTAAAAGTCCTGTGGGAATGCATGGTTTTAGACTTGATGTGGAAACTCATATTATTACCGCTTCTATAGCTTCAGTTCAAAATTTGGTCAAGTGCGTCAGAGGTGTGGGCATCGAAATTGAAGACCTTATCTTAGAGCCGTTAGCCAGCGGTGAAGCCGTCCTAACTCCAGAGGAAAGAGAGATTGGAGTTATCTTGGCTGACATTGGCGGTGGTACTACAGATATAGCTGTTTTCAAGGACGGAAGCATTTATCATACCTCTATCCTCCCCGTTGCTGGATATCAAGTTACTAGTGATATATCGATTGGCTTAGGATTACCCTTTGAAGTTGCTGAAGCTATGAAAAAGAAATACGGAAATGTGACTCCCGAGCCTGACCCCCGTAAAGAAGAAATCACCATAAGTGTTGAAGATGGTCATAGTATTTCCTACAGAGATTTGTGCAATATTATCAGGGTCCGCATGGAAGAGTTAATGCGACTCATTTTATTGGAAATGCCCAGTTCTAATTATACTTCTTTAGCTCCGTCAGGTTTAGTTCTCTGTGGTGGTACCTCCAATCTTCCTGGTCTGGAAGCTTTAGCCCGCTCAATCCTCCGTATCCCCGTAAGAATTGGTCAACCTATGGGAGTTTATGGAATTACTGATGTTCTTCATAATCCGGCTTACGCCACCAGCGTTGGACTTCTCCTTTGGGGAATTAGAAACAAAGGGCAACCAGCCTGGCAAGCTAAAAGACAAGGCGGAATTTTTGGTAACTTCATTACCTTAATTAGAAAGTTTTTTGGCTTTGGAGGTTAGACAAAATTAATCAAAAACTATGAGAAGGAGGCAAAAATGGCAAAAACGTCTTTTACAGCAACACCAGCACGTATAAAGGCTATCGGCTTGGGAGGTGGTGGCTCCAATGCTATAACCCGTATGGTTCGCGAGGGTATTAAAGGGGTAGAATTCATCGCTATGAACACCGATGCTCAAGCTTTAGCCTTGGCTGAAGCACCTATCCGAATTCAATTGGGAGAAAAGCTTACTCGAGGTTTAGGTGCCGGCGGTGACCATATAATTGGCGCCAAAGCCGCTGAAGAAAGTCGCCAGATTATTCAAGAGGTTGTTAGCGGTGCCGACATGGTCTTCCTAACTGCAGGTATGGGTGGCGGTACTGGCACCGGCAGTATACCCATAGTCGCCGAGATAAGCCGCCAGTGTGGTGCTCTTACTATCGCTATTGTCACCAAACCTTTTAGTTTCGAAGGCGCTCGTCGGGCAAGAGTAGCTGAGGAAGGAATCCTTCAACTTGCTGATAAAGTAGACACTCTCATTATTATTCCTAATGACCGCCTTCTTGAATTGTGCGACGCTAAAACCAGTGTTGATAGTGCCTTCCGAATGGCTGACGATGTCCTTCGCTTAGGAGTCCAAGCCATCGCCGAAGTGGTTACTGTTCCCGGTCTGATTAACCTAGACTTTGCTGATATTAAATCCATAATGAAAGACGCCGGACCAGCCTGGATGTCTGTCGGAAGAGCCAGTGGACAGAATCGGGCTGCTGAAGCTGCCCGAGCTGCCTTAGCCAGTCCCCTCTTAGATGTCTCTATAAGTGGTGCTAAAGGAGTGTTGTTTAATGTCACCGGTGGTAGCAGTCTTACTCTTTTTGAATGCAACGAAGCCGCTGAAGTCATCGCTCAAGCCGTAGACCCGGAAGCTAATATTATTTTTGGTGTTGTCTTTGATCCAAAAATGGACAATGAAGTCCAGATTACTATTATTGCCACCGGTTTTACTGCTCATTATGGAGCGGGAGCACCAACTGAATCAGAACTAAGACGAATGTTACGAGGAGTTGCCGAAGACAGCCTTGATGTTCCCTCCTTTTTGCGCCGTTCCCCTCGTTACCCCTATGGAAAACCAGTGCCTCCCCAACCAACTAAATCGCCATCACCGAAAATACCTGCTTAATACCTGAAAATATCAATCAAAAAACCACCCCCTGCCAAAAGCCACCCACCCCCGGGTGGCTTTTGGTATTTTCCTTCTATCCTTAGCTACTCCTTAATTACAGAATGTGGACTAAATTACCCTCGCTGAATAAATCCAAGACTTGACAAAAGATTAAAAATGATATATACTTTTTCCAAAATTAAATACGGTAAAGGCTGAGAACAAGACTAGTACACCTCAAAGCGGAGCTACAGAGAGTCGGGATAGGTGAGAGCCGATGCTAGCGCAGAGGTGGAATGGACTTGGGAGCCGCAAACCGAAAGGGAAAATACCCGAGTAGGCTTTGACGCAAGGGTAGCGTTATCACAACCCAGGGTATCGTCCTGAAATCAGGACCGTACCTATAACGAGATGGCTGAAAAAGCCAAGAAGGGTGGCACCGCGAAGGTAAAAAACCTCTCGCCCCTTACGCGAGAGGTTTTTAATTTTAAGGAGGGTAACAATGTCAACTATGTCATGGACATGGCGTTCATAAGGAAAGGCTGGAGCTATTTTTGACTAAGCTGATTTTAAAAAATAATTAAGTTAAGGAGGAAAAATGAAATTTACTAAATTTATGTTAACAGAAAAGGAAATGCCAACTCATTGGTATAACGTCTTGGCTGACTTGCCTGAGCCATTACCACCTTTGCTTCACCCAATGACCCACGAGCCTACAATCCTGCCACCACCTCTTTTCCCAAACGCCCTTAATGAGCAGGAATTTAGCCAAGAGCGCTATATTGAAATACCTGAAGAAGTTCAAGATATTTATAAAATGTATCGTCCGACGCATCTTCACCGAGCTTACCGCCTGGAAAAGGTCTTAGGCACACCAGCTAAAATTTTCTATAAGTACGAAGGAACTAGTCCAGCAGGAAGCCACAAGCTTAACACAGCTGTAGCCCAAGCTTACTACAACAAAAAAGAGGGGGTAAAACGGCTGACTACAGAAACTGGAGCTGGGCAATGGGGAAGTGCTTTAGCCTTAGGTTGTCGCCTGTTTGATTTAGAGTGCAAAGTCTATATGGTGAAAGTTAGTTATTATCAGAAACCTTACCGACGCATTCTTATGGAGGCGTGGGGCGCTAATGTAGTACCCAGCCCCAGC
Source organism: Dehalococcoidia bacterium (assembly GCA_042408205.1). Taxonomy (GTDB): domain Bacteria; phylum Chloroflexota; class Dehalococcoidia; order GIF9; family DYGU01; genus JBHOQK01. Next base: position 78,339 of record JBHOQK010000024.1, read on the forward strand.
CCCGACACCAATATTGGCCGGACTATATTAAGCCAAGACCCCGATTCGCCCGGCAGTTTAGGAATTGCCATAAGTGAAGCTGTTGAAGATGCTTTTAGCCGAGATGATACTAAATATTCCTTGGGTAGCGTTCTCAACCATGTCTTACTCCATCAGACTATCATTGGCCAAGAAGCCAAAAAACAGATGGAAAAAGCTGATGCCTATCCAGATATTATTGTTGGCTGTATTGGGGGTGGCAGTAATTTTGCTGGCCTCTTTCTCCCCTTTATACCTGATAAATTAAAGGGGAAGAAAATAAAAATTATTGCGGTAGAGCCTGAAGCTTGTCCCAGTGTTACTAAAGGAATTTATACTTGGGACTACGGTGATGTTGCCGGACTGGCACCATTAGTCAAAATGTATACTCTGGGACATACTTTTATTCCACCTAAGATTCACGCCGGTGGACTTCGTTATCACGGTATGGCACCAATAATTTGTCATCTCTATCGTCTTGGGCTTATTGAGGCAAGAGCTGTCCACCAGATACCAGTTTTCAAAAGCGCTGTCGAATTTGCCCGAGCTGAAGGCATTATCCCAGCTCCAGAGCCTTCCCATGCTATAAAAGTAGCTATTGACGAAGCTCTAGCCTGCAAAGAATCAGGAGAAAGCAAAACGATTCTTTTGGCTCTCAGTGGACATGGTCATTTTGACCTTCAAGCTTATGACGAATACCTCAGTGGGAAACTCGAAGATTATGAGTACCCCAGAGAACTGGTAGCAGAAGCTCTATCCCATCTGCCCAAAGTAGAGATAAAGTAAAAATTTGTTTCATTACTGGAATTGGGGGCTTAGACATTCACTTTCATACCCTCATACCCAATCCTAATGTCAGCCCCCAATTCCATAGCCACTTCGGTTATTTCTGCCTTAATTTCTTCCTCAAACTGAGGCACAGTATGAATAACTATAATAGGAGGTAAATACCCTTTGAGCTGACGAAACTTTATTAGTTCCTGTTTCAGTAGTTGAGACGAAAGATGCCCTGCCTTTTGCAGTTTTTCTTCCCAGGAGTTAAGACCGCTAACTTCGGTAATAAGTAACTGAGGGGAAATGCGTTCCCAACACGCCTCCAGTCCCGGACCAGTATCAGCAGTATAAAAAAAGCTTCTTCCTTCGGAAGAAGTAACCAAATAACCAACGGAAGGAACCGGATGATTTACCGGGAAAGGTAATACTTTGTACCCTTCAATAATCTCCTCCTTATAAGGCTCAATAATGTTAAACTGTAAGGATGGCTTTTCTTTAATAGGAAACTCAGCCACCTTAAAATAAATCTTACCGTCAAGCAAACATAAGTTAAGAATATCAAAAGTTTCCTTAAGAGTATAAACTTTTACCGGAGACCAAAAAGCAGAATTCATCCCTAAAGTTAAAAGGTCACGAACATGGTCGAAATGATGATGGGTAATTAAAAGAGCTTTAATTTTCTTTTGTTCGGCGAAGGACAAACTAACTGTTAGCCCCCCAGCATCTATAGCTAAAACACCATCAACTAATAAGCTAACCAAGCGTGTCTTTTCAGATTCAATACAATGAGCCCCTAAAATACAGATCTCCATTCCCTTTCTCCTTAAAATTAACTATATTAACGGCGGTAAATTCTACCATAGGTTAACATTAATTTAGAATCCCTTTTATGTTAAAATAACGGTAATACCATGAAGAGACGAAAAAAAATCAACTTAATCCTACTCACTTCCCTCCTTTTTACAAGCCTGATTATAACAGGAATAAATTGCCTTTATCCTTCACCTAAAGTAATAGAACCACCACTTTCAATTAAGCCAACAAGCAATTATACCTCAGGCATACCAATAGATCCTGCTTGGACACCTCCTCCTCAAAAAAGTGAATCAGTTCAGCCTACTTTATCTATTCCCGAAATAGTTAAGAAGGTATCTCCCAGTGTCGTAGCTATCCAAACCGAAGTAATCGCTTATGACATATTTCTTCAGCCGATCCCCCGTCAAGGTGCTGGTACCGGTATTATTATTGACAGTCAGGGCTATATTGTGACTAATAACCATGTCGTCGAAGGTGCCAAAAATATAAAAGTTACTTTAAACGATGGCAGACAATTTAACGCCATTAAAGTAAATCGAGATCCTTATACCGACCTAGCTGTTATCCAGATTGAAGCTACAGGTCTACCTAAGGCAGAGCTGGGACGCTCTGAAGATTTAGTTGTTGGTGAAGGTGTTGTGGCTATCGGCAATGCCTTAGCTTTACCTGGTGGACCCACTGTCACTTCTGGCATTATTAGTTATCTGGGACGCTCTATTAGAGTGCCCACTGGGATTGTTCTTTATGACCTTATCCAGACTGATGCTGCTATCAACCCAGGTAACAGTGGGGGACCTCTGGTAAACATGTCCGGACAGGTTATTGGAATTAACACTGCTATAATTGCTGAAGCTCAGAATATTGGTTTTGCCATAAATATTACCTCAGCTCTTCCAGTTATAGAACAATTAATTCGAAAAGGGTCAGTCGCTCATCCTTATTTAGGGGTAATTGTTCGTGATTCTCCTACAGGTGAAGGCGTCATCATTGATTATGTTGAATTGGACAGCCCTGCCGATAAAGCTGGTCTTAGAAGAGGCGATATTATCATTCGCTTTGCTGGAGAAAATGTGACCACAGCACAGCAATTAGTAAAACTAATAAGATCCCAGGAGGTGGGTAAAAAGGTAGAAATAGTATTTATAAGAGAAGGAAAGGAACACCGAACTACAGCTATATTAATAGCCAGAAGACGATAGGTTTATATTTTTAAATTTTCCTCACTCCCAACACTACTTTACTACCGTTAATATTACAAGTCTCGGTATAAATTCCCGGTTCCGGTATGCCTTCAATAAGTTGTTCCGATAAAGTTTCTTGCCTGATATAGTCAGCAAACTTTTCTATTATTGGTCTAACACCTTCCCCATAATAATACGTAATAATATGATCAGCAATATTAAAACCGGCAGAGCGGCGTATCGTTTGTATACGGCGAACTAACTCCCGAGCCATTCCTTCAGCTATTAATTCCGGAGACAATTCAGTGCTTATAGCTACCCAATAATCTCCTTCACTCGCAATAGCATAACCTAGCTTGTCACCGGAAAATTCCGCTTCCACAAACTCTACTTCCTTAATGTTAAGTTCATCAAGAAGTTGCCAGGAAAGCTTATGTAAAGCTTCTTTTTCTTCCTTGGATCGGGTTTTAATTATTATCTTAGCTAACGGCTGACGCACTTTAATTTTAGCCTGACTCCGAGCAGCTCTCCCCAAGCTTGATATTCTCATGACCAGCCTGGTGTTAGCCATAAGAGACCAATCAATTTGAGATTCATCCCCTACCGGAAAATCAGTTAAGTGAACACTTTCCGGAGCCTTTAAATCAACAGAGCGAACTAAATTTTGATAAATTTCCTCAGCAATAAAGGGAGTAAAAGGAGCTAAAAGTTTAGATAAAGTGACCAAGCAATGATATAAAGTAGTATAGGCTGCCATTTTATCAGCATCATTTTCGCTTTTCCAAAAGCGTCGGCGGCTACGCCTCACATACCAGTTCGAAAGGTCATCAACAAAATTAGCAATCATTCGCCCAGCGCTGGTTGGATCATAATTATCCAAAGCTTTTGTCACTTCAATAATCAGATTATTCAGTTCCGAAATAAGCCATTTGTCCAAGTCAGAAACCGATACTACCATTTGTGCTTTGGGATCAAACTGATCAATGTTAGCATAGATAACAAAGAAGGAATAAGTATTCCACAAAGTAAGCAAAAAATTCCGTAAAGCTTCAACCACCATTTCTTCAGAGAAACGTCGTACATTACCCGCGGGGGAAGAAGTAAACAAATACCAACGCAAAGCATCACTACCATACTTATTGAATATTAGCCAAGGATCAACTACATTTCCTTTGGCTTTGCTCATCTTTTCACCTTTAGCATCTAAAATATGACCGAGGCAAATCACATTCTTAAAACACGGGCGGTTAAAAATTAGAGTAGACAAAGCATGAAGGCTATAAAACCAGCCCCGAGTTTGATCAACAGCTTCACAAATAAAATCTGCCGGAAAGGTCTCCTCAAACCTTTCTTTATCCTCAAAGGGGTAATGCCATTGAGCAAAAGGCATAGCCCCAGAATCAAACCAACAATCAATAACTTCACTTACCCGGCGCATCGTGTCTTGCCCATGGCTTTCCCCAAGTTTTGACTTAGGGCACTTCAAAATCAAGTTGTCGATAAAGGGACGATGTAAGTCTTTTAAACATTCATCCAGAGAAAACCCTTCTTTTGCCATAGCTTCATGGTGAGCTAACCTTTTTAGCTCATCAATACTACCAATACATTCTTGATGACCACATCCTTGACACTCCCAAATAGGGAGAGGGGTTCCCCAATAACGCTCCCGAGAAAAAGCCCAGTCTACATTGTTTTTCAGCCACTCACCAAAGCGACCATATTTAATATGTTCTGGATACCAATTGATTTCTTCATTCCCAGAAATAAGTTGTCCTTTCTTAGCTGTGGTCTGAATATACCAAGTTCTTTTAGCATAATAGAGGAGTGGCGAATCACAACGCCAGCAGAAAGGATAAGTATGAACAATTTTCTCCTTTCTATAGAGCAACCCCAAATCTTTCAAAATTTGCAGAATCTGAGGATCTGCCTCTTTAACAAACTTACCAGCAAAAGGATAACCGCCAGTAATTTTCCCTTCTAGATTAACTGGCTGAATAAAATACAACCCTTCCTTTTTACCAACTTCAAAGTCAACTTCACCAAAGGCAGGAGCAATATGAACAATACCTGTACCCTCTTCCATAGAGACAAAATCGCCCCCAATGACAGGAAAGACCTCAGGAGCTTCACCTAATGATTGATAACCAGTAACCTCAGGGGGAACAAAAACTTCGCTTAAAATAACCTGAGTTGGGTCATGTTCACTCGAACGGAACTGCTTAACCGGTATCTTATATTCCAGAGCACTAAACAAAGGCTCATATACACACCCTGTTAAATCCTCTCCCTTCAAAACACCCTTAAGGCTATACTTCTCTCTGATAACTTTATCTAACAAAAGTTGAGCTAAAAGCAACCTCTCCCTTCCTACTTCTGTTTCCAATTCTATTAGGCAATATTCCGCTTTAGGAGCCACAGCTAAAGCCGTGTTTCCTGGGAGAGTCCACGGGGTGGTTGTCCAAGCCAGGAAATAAGTCGGTATTGATGAAGACAAAAGCTCTCGGGCAATAGGAGAAGGTCTACTACGAGCCAGATTAAGTTTGAACTTTATATAAACTGATGGGTCTTCAGCATCTTTATAACCCAAGGCTACTTCATGAGAGCTGAGGGAAGTACCACAGCGAGGACAATGAGGAGTAACTTTATAACCTTGATAAATTAACCCTTTCTGCCATAACTGCTTTATTGCCCACCAGCAGGATTCAATATAATTATTATCAAGAGTAATATAAGCATGTTCCATATCCAGCCAAAAACCAACTCGTTCTGTCATCAGCTCCCAGTCTTTAAGATAACGGAAAACACTTTCCCGACAACGGGCATTAAAGCGAGCTATTCCATATTCTTCAATCTGAGCTTTACTGGTAAAGCCAAGCATCTTCTCTATCTCCAGCTCCACCGGAAGTCCATGGGTATCCCAGCCAGCTTTACGAGGAGCATAATAACCTTTCATTGCTTTATACCGACACATAATATCTTTATATGCTCGAGACAAAACATGATGTATACCAGGACTACCATTAGTTGTTGGTGGACCTTCATACAATACAAAATAAGGGTTGCCTTTCCTCTGGCTAATACTTTTCTCAAAAATGTTATTCTGCCGCCAAAAGTGAAGGATAGACTCCTCTATTTCAGGAAAGTTTGGCTTACTATTTACTGGTTTAAACATGATCACCGCTTCCTTAATAGTATAACCACTTTTCTCTCGTCGCCCTCTCCAGTACTTTGAGTAGTGACCTCAGGATGATTAGCCAAAGCCAAATGAATAATTCGCCTCTCATCCGGGGGCATGGGCTCGAGGGTTATTGGCCGCTTACTTGCCTTTACTTTCTCAGCTAAACGTAAAGCTAAATTTTGTAAAGCTATCTGCCTTCGTTGCTTATATCCCGTAACATCCACAGTAATTGGAAGCCACGCTTTTAACCTCTCCGAAACTATAAGTCGAACAATATATTGTAAACAATTTAAAGTCTGACCGCGGCGACCAATAAGAATCCCTGAATCATCACTGTCAATATTTAAAACTACTGGTACCTCACCTTTGGATACTTTTACTACGGCATTTATTCTCATTAATTTCAATAACGTTTCCAAAACTTCTTGAGCTACCTTTGCCACATCATTCCTCGGTTCTGTTTCTGGTAAAAGCCTGACTCTTATTCTGGCTTCCTCACTACCCAAACCAAAGACTCCCGGCTTACCCCTTTTTAAAATTGTTATTTCCACTCGGTCGTGGTTTACCCCAAGACGCTCTAGTGCTTGCCGAATTGCTTCTTCCACTGTTTTAGCACTTATCTCTATTTCCTTCATCTCCCAACCACTAACTTTTCTCTTTCTTCATTTCTTTTCTTTTTTTGAGCGTACCAGCAACTTCTCCTTTGCCGGAGCCCCTTTCCCCCTCGGTG
>JBHOQK010000032.1:0-16306 GCA_042408205.1 Dehalococcoidia bacterium
AATATATTGAGCCTTAGGTTGCCTTGGGGGGTGAAAAACTATTATTTCACCTCGCTGAGGTAGATTAAATAAATAAGCTACTTTATTAACCAATAGATATTGTCCCGGTTGAATCCCAGGCATCATACTTACACCTTCCACTCTGAAGCTTTGCACTGTCAACCGGAGAAAGATAAAAACCAAAATACCGAGGATAATAGTGGTAATAATTTCTCTAAAAACTTTCACCGCCAAAACTGTGATTATTTTAACATCCTTAAACTAATATTGCATGCTTTAGTTGGTCAGTTATCCTAAACTAAATAAATATTGCTTCGTTATAAAGTAAGATTAGGAAAAAGGAGGGAGCTATGCGTCAAGTCACAAACTTATGAAACTCTATCGGCAAAATTTATTATAAAGGAGGTTAAAATGAACAAAAAATTATTAATATTAAGCGGGATATTAGTGGTTATAGTCTCGGGAACTATTGCTTGCGCTCCAAAAGAGGTCGTACCAAAGTTTACCCCAACATCTGCTATAGAACTGATGGATCTTTCCGGCATGTTTTTTACCCAGCAACAGGTAGGGATTTGGGTAACCGGGGAAGGAAAGGTAACAGCTGTACCTGATGTGGCTATTCTCAGTTTAGGTGTTGAAGCTGAGGCTAAAACAGTAGCCGAAGCCCAGCGTCAAGCTGCTGAAGCCATGAACAAAGTTATGAAAGCACTCCTAGGCAATGGTGTCTTGGAGAAGGATATTCAGACACAATTTTACAGCATACATCCCCTTAAAAGGTGGATTGAAAAGGAACAACGAGAGGAAATTATTGGCTACCAGGTGACTAATACAGTAACTGCGAAAATAAGAAAATTAGATAAAGCTGGCTTGATAATCGATGCTGTCACTCAAGCTGGTGGCGACCTTCTCCGAATTCAGGATATCAACTTTACAATAGATGATCCTACACCTTATTACCGGGAAGCTCGGGAGAAAGCAGTAAAAGATGCTGTAGCTAAAGCTAAACAGATAGCAGAGGTTGCTGGGATTAAATTAGGCAAAGTAATATATGTTTCTGAAGGAATCGCCTATGTACCTCCGCCTCGCCTTGGTATTAAAGCTTTAACCGAAACACCAGTACCTGTCCCACTCACCCCTATCAGCCCTGGAGAATTGCAAATAAGTCTCACTGTCCAGATGGTATATAAAATTGATTAAAGGGAAGAAAAACTTGTAAAATTGCAATCGGTTTAAAGGAGGTGTTACAATCAAGTAAAAAGTAAAATATTAAACCGATGGTACTAAGTGACCGAACAATTAAAGAAGAGATAGCCAAAGGTAGAATTATTATCGAGCCCCTTGACCTTAATTGTATTCAACCTGCCAGCGTTGATGTTCATTTAGATAAAAAGCTTCTTGTTTTCAAGACGTGGCGACATCCTTTTTACATTGATGTAAAGCAACGCTTGGATAATTTAACCGAACTTGTAGAAATTGATGAAGACAGCCCCTTCTTCCTTCATCCGGGAGAATTTGTTCTTGCTAGCACTTTAGAATCCATTGCCTTGCCTGATGATATTGTTGCCAGGCTTGAAGGGAAGAGTTCCTTAGGCAGAATTGGCTTATTAATTCATTCTACAGCTGGTTATGTTGACCCAGGTTGGCGAGGTCACCTCACCCTGGAGTTATCCAATGTAGCTAAATTACCGGTTACTTTATATTATAAAATGAAAATTGGACAACTATCATTCCTGAGGTTAACTTCTCCTGTAGACAGAGTTTACGGAGCAGCAGGACTGGGTAGCAAATATCAGGGACAGGTAGAACCAACTCCCAGCCGATATTACCAAGATTTTATAAAGGAGTCTTAAAGTGCTAACCCAGCCTCCAGATTTCATGGAATGTGCTCTCTCTTTAGCTAAGTTAGCTCTTGGTTATACTAGTCCTAATCCAGCAGTAGGTGCCGTAATCGTTAAAGAAGGGATAATTGTTGGTTTAGGCTATACCCAGCCACCAGGCTCAGCTCATGCTGAAATTATGGCACTAAATCAAGCAGGAGAAAAGGCTCAAGGCAGTACTATGTATGTTAGCTTAGAACCTTGCTGTTACTTTGGTCGAACACCTCCTTGTACAAAAGCCATTATTGAGGCTGGTATTTCCGAAATTCACGTAGCTATGATCGACCCTAACCCTCTTGTTTGTGGGCAAGGAATAAAGGAGTTAGAAAGAGCTGGAATAAAAGTTTACCTTGGTGAGTATGAAGAGAAAGCAAGGGAAATAAATGAAGCTTATATAAAATTTATTACCACTGGTCTCCCTTTCGTGACAGCAAAATATGCTATGAGTCTTGATGGCAAGATCGCTACCAAAAGTGGTGATTCCAAATGGATAAGCAGTGACGAAGCCAGAAAGTATGTTCACAATTTACGGCACACTGTTGATGCTATCATGGTAGGGGTAAACACTATTATTACTGATGATCCACGCCTTACCGCACGCGGAAGCTGTGGCAAAGGGGGAACAACAAAATTACAACCACTGCGGATCATTGTTGACGGCAAAGGTCGCACGCCCCTATCAGCTCAGGTCTTTAAACAACCAGGGAAAACGATCATTGTGGTAGAAAAACCAATAGCCAAAGAGAAAGCTGAAGCTTTTGCAAAAGTTGGAGCTGAAGTCTTAGAACTTTCAGCCACAGAAGGTCTTATAGATTTAGCCGAACTCATGACAGAACTGGGAAAACGCCAAATTACCAGTGTTCTGGTAGAAGGCGGGAGTACCCTTTTTGGTCATCTCTTTGACCAAGGGCTGGTAGATAAGGTATTAACTTTTATTTCACCAGTTATTATTGGAGGAGAAAAAGCTAAAACACCCGTTGGCGGCGAAGGAGTTAACCGGGTAATAGAGGCTTTTCAGCTAAAACGAATTAAAGTCGAAAAGCTGGGCGATGACATTTTAGTTAGTGGCTATTTAAATGTTACTCCGAAAAACGAAGTTTTTCCCAAGAGCAATAATAAGGGATAAAATGTTTAGTGGGATTATCGAAGAAATTGGTGTAGTAAAAAAGAGAAACTCAAATTTAGTTATAGGTGCCAAAAAAGTTTTAGAAGGGCTCAAAGTTGGGCAGAGCATCGCGGTCAATGGGGCTTGCTTAACAGTTACTTCAGTGACTGGGGAAAATTTCTCCGTAGATATTATGCCTGAGACTTTAAGACGCACTAATCTGGGATTGTTACACTATAACGATCCAGTAAATTTAGAGAGAGCTTTAGTGTTAGGTGGGCGCTTAGGTGGGCATATAGTTCAAGGTCATGTGGATGACGTCGGCAAGGTGATATCGCTAACGCCTGAAGAAAAAGCGATTATAATGAGGATTTCAGCTCCACTAAGGCTTATGCCCTATATAGTGGAGAAAGGTTTTATTGCCGTTGACGGTGTCAGCCTTACTGTAATAGAGTCTGATGAAGTTTCTTTTAAAGTATCTTTAGTACCTTATACTTACAATAACACTACACTTGGTTTCCGAAAGCCTGGTGACATAGTTAACCTGGAAGTGGATATTATAGCTAAATATGTAGAGCGATTCCAAAAGGGGAAGAAGCAAGGGTTGACTTTAGATTTTCTGGCTGAGCACGGATTTTTGGAAGTGAGGTGAAACCAAGTGGGATTAGCCACTATTGAAGAAGCTATTGAAGATATAAAAGCTGGTAAGTTTGTCATTATTGTTGATGACGAAAATCGGGAAAATGAAGGGGATTTGGCCATTGCGGCTGAGAAAGTTACCCCTGAGGCTATCAATTTTATGGCAAAGTATGGTAGAGGACTTATTTGCTTACCTATTATCGGTCAAAGGTTAGATGAATTGAAGATTCCCCTCATGGTTCCAGAAAATACATCTAAATTTGGTACCGCTTTTACCGTATCTATTGAAGCCAAACATAAAGTAACCACCGGAATTTCAGCTTATGACCGGTATGTCACTATAAAAACAGTTCTTGACCCAAATACAAAGCCTGAGGATTTAGCCCGTCCTGGACATATGTTTCCTATTCGGGCAAGAGAAGGAGGGGTTTTAGTTCGAGCTGGGCACACAGAGGCTATTGTTGATTTAGCTAAATTAGCTGGACTTTATCCTGCCGGGGTAATTTGCGAAATTATGAATGACGATGGAACTATGGCTCGTTTACCCCAGCTGGAAGCTATGGCAGAACAGCACGGGATTAAGATCATAAGCATAGCTGACCTCATCGCTTACCGCCGACGCCATGAAAAATTAGTCCAAAGAGTAGCTGAAGCTAAATTGCCAACCAGATACGGTGAATTCATCGCTATTGCTTACAAAAGCATTGTTGATGCCGATGAGCATGTGGCTTTAGTCAAAGGAGATATATCCGGTGAAAAACCAGTATTAGTTCGAGTTCACAGCGAATGTCTTACCGGAGATGTCTTTGGTAGTCTTCGCTGTGACTGCGGCGACCAGATTGCTTTAGCAATGCAAAAAATTGCCGCTGAAGGGAGGGGAGTCTTTTTGTACATGAGACAAGAAGGGAGAGGTATCGGTTTCCATAATAAAATTAAGGCTTATGCTCTCCAAGACCAAGGAATGGATACTGTAGAAGCTAATATAGCTTTAGGTTTTGTTCCTGACCTGAGAGATTACGGTATCGGAGCTCAAATTTTGGCTGACTTAGGTTTACATAAGATTCGATTATTGACCAATAATCCGAAAAAAGTAGTTGGGCTGGAAGGTTATGGTTTAAAAGTAGTAGAGTCAGTACCTTTAGTAGCACCACCAAACCCGTATAATGCCTCTTACTTAGAAGCTAAACGAAAAAAACTGGGCCACTTACTTTAGGAGGAATTAAATGGCTAAAAATTATGAAGGCTTCCTTTTAGGAAAGGGTCTTAAGTTTGGGATAGTTGTTTCCCGGTTTAACGAACTTGTAACAAAAAGGTTGCTGGAAGGAGCTAAAGACGCATTTATCCGTCATGGTGTTAACGAAGACGACATTGATATAGCCTGGTGTCCAGGTTGTTTTGAAATTCCCTTAGTTGCTAAGAAGTTAGCCCAAACACAAAAGTATCAGGCTATTGTGTGTCTCGGGGCAGTAATTCGGGGGGGAACACCTCATTTCGAATATGTTGCTGCGGAAGTAAACCGGGGAATCTCTCGGGTAAGCTTAGATACCGGAATACCAATTATCCAGGGCATTATAACCGCTGATACCTTAGAACAAGCTATTGAAAGGGCTGGAGCTAAAGAAGGTAACCGAGGCTTCGCTGCGGCTATGAGTGCTATTGAAATGGCAAATTTAATGAAAAGCTTGGAAGGCTCTAATCAATAACCTTATAAACTTTATCGCCAGGTCTGACTCGGTCAGGGACTTTGACACCCACAGCATCACCAGGCTTACCTTCGGTAACATTAACCCGGTTAATTTGCATGGATTCAACTATAAGCTCTATGTCAGTGGTATGTCCTTTAATGTGTATTTTGTCACCAACTTTTAAAGTCCCGGTAAGCTGAATCCCAGCTACTACAGGCTTAGCGAAAAAATCGCTAACTTTCCCTATTTCAATTTCTGGCATTAGGAAAAACACCTCCTTTTTTAATTTTTAAATAGTATAAATTTTTATCATTTTGAAATCAATCTTGAGTCAGAGCTCCCAAAAGTTCACTAATTGGTCAAAGTCAAGGACACCACTCATGGCTTTATTTTCAGCTTCTATGCCAGCCTCTTCAGCAGCCGCTACCGGGTTCAATCCCCCAAGAAGAATCATACCTATCCTATTCAGTCCTACTGGTATCCCACAAACAGGTTCGCTGGTTTCGCCCATCACTATTACTCCACCAATGCCTTTCTGCTTCAATTTAGCAATTATTTCTTCAGTTATAGCTCGGCATTGGGCCGGAATTTCCCTAAAGTTAGCCAGAATCTTACCATTACCCTTGGTAGCAGCTTCTGTGACTGCTGTCATTTTGCCTCGGATAAAAATTTCAGAAGGGTCAAGGGTAGAGCCTTCATAATGAATGAGTTCGACAAAGCGAAGGGGCTTGAAATTGCGGATCTGAAGTATACCACCAAATCGAGAATCCATCGGTATACCTGCCTTAAGTAAAACACCGTTAATAGTGATACTGCACACAGTAGCTAAACCAACCATGCCTTTCGGTATTATTACCTCTCCTAATTTTTCTCCTTCCTCACCTACACCAACTAATTGACTAACACAAATTCCAGCTTTGAAGGCTTCCTTCATAGCAGTAATGGCTGTTTTGAATTTATCTTTGGGGAATAGAGAAGTATTAATGACAATCTGCCCCTTACCTTTTTCCAGATCAAAGGTAGTACGAAAAGCCAATAGCTCGATTTTGTTGATAACAAAACCGATTTTATCGGTGACTAAAGCATTTTTCAATTCTTCTATACCTGACTCAGTGATTATCCTGCCATCTCTACCCACTGATTGAGTCAATCCACGTTCATCCATTATCTTAAGATGATATCTAACAGCTCTTTCGCTGAGGTCAATACCTAACTCTTTTAATTCTCGGGCAATTACCCTAGCCCCTAAAGGATAGGGGGAATCCTTTAAAACTTTGAGGATCGAAATAACTTTTCTCTCTACCTCGCGAGAGTCTAAACCAATCATAGTTTATATTAATCAGACTGACGCTTCAGCCAAGGCATTTTTCTTTCCAGGTTCTTATCCCGACTCCAAGTTATACACGCTACATTACAGATGCCACATCCATTACATTTATCTAAGTCTAAATAAATATTTTTATTGTCAGTCCCAACAGTGATAGCCTGGGTAGGACAAACTATCTGACAAAAAGGTGAAGGACAATATCTTGGGCATAGTGCTTTTAACATTCTTTCCTCCTTTTAAATCTGTTTTTAACCTAATATCCTTTCAGCCTCTTCCATATCCGCTTCCATAACATAGGGGATCCCAGAAACTTCAGCAGCTTCCCGGGTTAAAGAGATAAGGTCATTTCTACTTATAAATCTCAGAGCAAACTTACGAGCGCCTGCCATCAGCTGCCGAAGCCCGGTAGCAAGTCTATCGTAATAAGTATAAACACCTATAGCAGCAGGGGGGATTCTTCCAAAATCCTCTCCATATTTTTCCTTTAGCTGAGCAGCGGCAATAAACGTGCGCAAAAGAGCCAACTGAGCTTCCTTCCCCTTTCCATAGGTTTCTTCAATAAGCTGCCCATGGGTCTTCCCCACCATAGCTGCGGTAAGAGTAGCCCTGCCTAAACAAACTGCTTTTACATAAGGTGCACCTAAAGCTATAGCTTTAAAAACATGGTCTTCTAAGGCAATGCCGCCGGCAATAGCGCAGCTGGGAATAAAAGCTTTTTTCTCTTCCAGTCTTTTTAGAAATTTATATAAAAGGCTTTCCAAGTGAACGGTAGGAATACCCCATTCATTCATCATTCGCCACGGACTCATCCCCGTTCCACCACCAGCACCATCCACAGTGAGAAGGTCTATTTTGGCTTCGGAAGCAAACTTCACGGCGCGGGCTAAATCTGGTGCTCTATAAGCACCGGTCTTAAGAGTGACATACTTAGCACCGAGCTTCCTTAATCTCTCTACCTCCTTTAAAAATGATTCTTCGTCTACCATCCCTAATCGAGAGTGCCTTTCAAACTCTCGAACTCCGCCAACCCTGTAAGCTTCTTGAACCATAGGATTTTCTGGATCCGGAATAACGATATACCCTCTTTGTTTGAGTTGGAGTGCCCTTTCTAAAGTTGGTAATTTGACCTCGCCACCAATAGATTTAGCCCCTTGCCCCCATTTTATCTCAATCCCTTCAACCCCCAGTTTTTCTATAGCATATTCAGGAACACCTAAGCGGGTATCTTCCACATTAGCTTGAACTAGTAATGCTCCATAGCCTTCGTACCAATCCCGGTATATCTTGACTCTCCTTTCTAACTCGGGAGACTTTACTACTCTACCATTTTTAAACTCAGCATTGGGATCCATCCCACAAACATTTTCTCCACAGACAAGCACAGCACCACAAATAGCTACACCAATAGCCGCCCCCTCCCAGTTTACCCGAGCTATTTCAGTAGAACCTAAAGCGCCAGTAAAGAAGGGAACTTTCATCTTAATTTTTTCTTTCCCGGCACCAATTTCAGTAGAAATATCCACCGCTGGAAAAATAGCCTTATCTGGGTCTGCTTCAATCCCCATAGCGCCAACACAACTCCCTTGAATATTGAAATGAGAAAAATCCACTGGGTAATCTTTTTCAGCTCCAGTAATGACTTTGCCAAAGGGTTGAGGATAAATAATTTCCCTCCCCCTTAAAGCTGAACTTCCTACTTCACAATAGCCAGGACAACCGTCAACACAACTAACACATAATCCTGAAATAGGTGACGGGGTCACTCTGGTTGTAGTGACAGTGGCAGCACTGACATTAGGTTTACTTAATGACATTTTTTCTTCCCTCCTTTTGCATCGGTAACCGTTTACCGATTAAAATTATTAATAATGGAGATATTTTGTCAATAGGTTTTTAAAGAAAATTAAACTACATGCGTTTTGGTGTTTTTGCTGTAAATTTGAACACAAGGTTTACTATAAGATATAATCGCTACGTTAAATTGATTGATGGCTGAATAACTTAACAACTTCGTTTAGGGGGTTATTTTGCTTAAGACTCACAGTTGTGGTGAATTGAAAGAAGAACATATTGGTTTTGAGGTAACCTTGGCTGGTTGGGTGCATCGCCGTCGAGATCACGGAGGGTTAATTTTTGTCGACTTAAGGGATAGAGAAGGAATCGTCCAAGTAGTGTTTAACCCTGAAATATCAGCCGATACCCACAAAATAGCTGAGACATTGCGTAATGAATATGTAATTCAAGTTATTGGTAAGGTTAGTCGGCGTCCCCCTGGAACTGAAAACCCGAAACTCCCTACTGGCAATATTGAAGTAATAGCCAGAGAAACTAGAATTCTAAACACATCCAAAACTCCACCATTTTATATTAATGAAGATGTGGAAGTAGACGAAAATCTCCGCCTTAAATACCGGTACCTTTACTTAAGACGAGACCGGATGAAAAATAACTTACGGCTTCGCCACAAGGTAATAAAGTTCATCCGTGATTTCCTTGACAGTAGAGGTTTTATTGAGATTGAAACACCAATCTTAATTAAAAGTACTCCGGAAGGCGCACGAGATTATGTGGTACCTAGCCGGATTTATCCTGGGAAATTTTATGCTCTCCCCCAATCACCCCAACAACTTAAGCAATTATTAATGGTAGCTGGCTTCGAAAAGTATTACCAGATAGCCCGTTGTTTTCGAGACGAGGATTTGAGGGCTGACCGACAACCAGAGTTTACTCAACTTGACTTAGAGATGAGCTTTGTCGAAGAAGAAGACATTCTAAATCTTCTTGAAGAACTGTTTACTTCCCTCGTAGAAACAGTAACCCCTGAAAAACGAGTTATAAAGCCTTTCCCAAGACTTTCTTACACAGAGACACTGGAGCGCTATGGAACAGATAAGCCAGATATTCGCTTTGGTTTAGAACTAAAAGATATATCTGACATTGTAGCTAATTCCAATTTTTCTATTTTCCAGTCAACCCTTCAAAAAGGAGGAAAAATCAAGGGAATATGTGCTCCAGGTTGCGCTAATTATTCTCGCTACCAGCTTGAGGAGCTCACTAACTTGGCTAAAAGCTATGGTGCCAAAGGTTTAATTACTATGCCAGTCAGTGCTGAGATTAACAACCCAGCCCAGATGACAATTGATAAGACCAAATCCGTTGTTGCCAAGTATTTAACCCCTACCGAAATTGAAGGAATACTTACTAAATTTGAGGCTAAACCCGGTGACTTGATTTTAATTGTAGCTGACCAACTTAAGATAGTTAACAAAACCTTGGACGAGATTCGCCGGGAAATGGGGAAGCGCCTCAATTTGATTGACTCAAACCTTCTGGCTTTTGTCTTTATTGTTGATTACCCGCTTTTGGAATGGAATCAAGAATTAAATCGCTGGGAACCTATGCATCATCCCTTTACAGCTCCTTTTGAAGAAGATATCCCTCTTTTAGATGTCGCTCCGGAAAAGGTGAGGGCACGACACTATGATATTGTGTGTAATGGTTGTGAACTTTCCAGTGGCAGTATTAGAATCCATTCCCGTCAACTTCAGGAAAAGATATTTCACCTACTTGGTTATAGTGAAAAGGAGATAGAAGAACGTTTTGGTCACCTTTTAGAAGCCTTTGAATATGGCGCACCACCCCATGGAGGCATTGCCCCTGGCATTGACCGCCTGGTAATGCTTTTGGCAGGGGAAAATACTATCAGGGAAGTAATTGCCTTTCCTAAAAGTCAAAGTGCTGTCGATTTGACCTTTAATGCCCCATCCCCGGTAACAGAAGAGCAACTAAATGAACTCCACCTCCAATTAAAACCTGAATTAAAAAGTTGAGTTATGCCAAGAGTCACAGAAGTTGCTGAGAATATCTACCTTACTTATTGATGCTGAAGAAGAGTCCAGTTTGTCCAAGACAATCAGATAATAACCTTGAGCACTAAACAAAAACTGACCGAACCAGTTATATTAAGAAAAGACTTATCTTCTAAAGCAATGTTCCATTGGCTCACCCAATTCCCGGAAAGTTTAACCATTTCTCTATTGGTAGGGAACTTTTGTTGCTTTATAAATTCATCACCTTTATCGTCAGTCACAGTAATTACAGAAAACTTTTTAGGTAAATTCACGCCAGCATATATTGTGTGCCTCCTCCCTAAGCTTATTTTCCTTCAGAAGGTCGACTTTTTCAGATAATGAATAAAAGAGACACTATTAACACTTGTAAATGAGACAATATTTAAAGTAAAATAATTTAGGGGAGAGGCTAAAAAATGGATAACCGATTACAAAACATAATTCCGATGGTGATTGAAAGTACTGCCCGAGGAGAGCGGGCTTTTGACATTTATTCTTTATTGCTTAAAGAACGTATTGTTTTTTTAGGTTCACCTATAAACGATCAAGTAGCTAATCTCATCATCGCTCAGCTTCTTTTCTTAGAGCGAGAGGACCCAGAGAAAGACATAAACCTCTATATCAACTGTCCCGGTGGTATTATTAGCGCTGGTTTAGCTATTTATGACACCATGCAACTAATTCGTCCCGATATTTCAACTATTTGTGTTGGTTTGGCTGCTAGTATGGGAACCCTCCTCCTCTGTGCCGGAACAAAAGGTAAGCGATATGCTTTACCTAATGCAACTATACACCTGCATCAGGCAGTAGGAGGTGCTCAGGGACAGGCAGCTGATATAGAAATTGCTGCCCGAGAAATCTTGCGCCTCCAAGAAAAAATACGAAATATTTTAGCTAAGCATACTGGTCAGCCAGTAGAAAAAATCGCCCGGGATACTGACCGGGACTTTTACCTGAGTGCGGAGCAAGCCATTGAATATGGTATTATAGATGAAATTCTCACTGGACCCCCTGGGAAAAGGTAAAACCACATTTAACTACCTGTTAAATTAAAGTTTTCGCTGCCAACGTTGAAAATACTTTTCTGAGAGTTGAGAAAGGGTCGGTAGTCCAAGACGAGCCCCAGGTTTAGTAATAGCAAAACGAGCTACTAAATCACCGATTAAGCCACATTCTTTCAAATCTTTTCCCTTCAAGAAACTGAAAAGAAAGCCAGCGGCAAAGGCATCCCCAGCTCCAGTGGTTTCTAAAGGTAGAGATAAATTTTCAGCTTCAGCCTCAATCAGATATTCCTGTTTCCCATCATAAATATAACTAGTGATGAACTTACTGGGGGCTAAAGTTAACCCCTCACCAAAAGTAACGACAACAATTTGACAACCTCGCTTAGAACATTCTTTAGCTCCAGTAATATAATCTTTACCTGTTAATAGCTCTATTTCCTGACGATTCAAAAAAAGGATATGAGTTTTCTCCAGTAAAGGGGTCAAAGTAGCCAAGCCTTTACTGGCATAAAGCATCCCCGGAGCCAGACTAATTTTAACCGAAGTTGCCTTTTCTTTAGCTACTTTAATTTGTAAAGTGAACTGTTCTTCACCGACAAAGGAAGAAAGGTGAATTAACTTAGCTTGGTTTATATAATTCAAATCTATTTGACTTTGCTTAAGGTGATTATTAGCTCCAGGGGAGATGTAGAGAGCTCGCTTCCCTGACTGGTCACTGAGACATAAAACAGAACCAGTTTTAGCTCCAGGCTCAATATTGATATGACTTGTATCAATGCCCACCACTTTAAAATTTTGTAGCAACATTTTTCCATCTTCATCATCACCAACTACACCAATAAACCCTGCTTTTATTCCCAATTTAGCTAAGCCATAAATAGTATTAGCTGCTGAACCACCTGGTGAGACGATGAAGTCTTTTATTATATCTTCACCTTCGGTAACAATTTGCCTGACACGATAGAGGTAATCAACATTCATAGCGCCAAAGCCAATGACTTCAAGAGTTGGCACAATAATTTACCCCAGTTTAGCCGCTTCCTGTCTTACTAGTCGACGGATCCTTTTGTGAACTTGAAGCATAGGATTAAAATCCTTAACTCCTGAAAGCCAATGGTAATTGCCCCTATTACCTAAGCTTTCCTGACATTCCTTTTCCTTTACCCAAGCTTCTACTGCCAGACGTTTGCCTTTTTGCCACACTTCTAAAACCTCCAAAAGATCGCTGAGATGAGTGGAGGCTAAACCTATAGTGGCGTAAGGAAGAGCATATTCATTAGCATTAAAAGCTATAGCTAAACCACCAGCCCGGTCAACCTCTTTAAGCATTTTAAAATCAGTAATACTGTCACCAACAACCACCCACTCCGATAGAGCTTTGTTTTCATTTTGGGCAAAACGACTCAGAGCTTCGACTTTTCTTTGCCCGCCTACGGGTCTTACCTGCTGTATTAACTTCCCTAAAGTAGTCTGAGGAAGCTCTTCCCAGAAGAAACGGTCAAGGATTTCTTTAATTTTGATATCGTCCTTTATTGGGGTTAAAACTGAAATAGTAGCCTCTATTCTCTGTAACAGGGAAAGTTCTTGGTGAGACAATTCTTGGGTAAATTGGTCTAAAGGGAAAGTAGTGCACCGGACATTTTGAAGAGGTATACCTACTCGGGCAGCAATCCGAAAAGCATACTGCTCGTAGCTGGTACTGATACAAAAAATGCGCCACTTTTCTGAAGATAGTTGAGCTATAAGCTCGATAGCTCCTGGGGTCAAATTAGCCGTTTCCGCCAGAGTTAAGATATCTTTTTCTTTTATTCCATGACTAATAAGAAATGGTACAATAAGAGCTAATGTGTCCCCCGGCTCATAATCAGGTTTTCCTTCCAAAGTGAGCAAGTCATCATACCGGCTAATAACTTCGAAAACTTTATCACCGCCAGGGAAAAGTTTCATCAACTCATAAGCATTGTCCTGAGGGGACAATGGACCTTCCAGATCAAAGCAAATCAGAGCCAAACTGTCTCCTTACTATCCGATCAATCTCCTGAGTAAGGTCATATCCTGATATTAATTTACCGTGGTCATTGACAACATTGCCGGCTTCTATTTTAATTTTGCCTTCGCCAAAAGCTTTTAATGTTGATACGATAAGGGGAAATTCCCGAACTAAGCCATGTTTACGAATGAGCTGAAATAAAGTATTCTTTTCACCTTGTTCAGCTTTCACCTGACTCACCGGATACTTTTCTATTTCCTGCCAATATTTATCAAAAGGTTCGCCTCTAATAGAATAAGTGCAATAAGTTACTACCGGTCCTCTATCTAACTCCGGAGTCACCAAATGCATCATCACTCCTGATTTTTCAGCTTTACTTTCTATTAATTTCCAGATAACTTCCTGCCAACTACCTGTGGGACCTCCGGGAGCTGCTGGGTGAAGATTAATCATATTATACTGCTGACACATCTCATGCCCCACAATGAGCATGTAACCGGCCAAAACACAAAGTTCTGGACTAAATAGGCGCAAAAGTTTCATGACTTCTCTATCATATTCAAGGCGCCATGACGGTAAAGAGCCAGCTTCATTACTCTTTTCAGTGCTTTTCAAATTTTTGAATCTGCGATAAGAGAAGGTGATTAAGGGGATTTTATAACTATGGACTAAATTGAAAAAGAGGTCAGTCTCCTCGGCTTCGCCCGGCTCCCGGTTACTGAAGACAAAAATAATTTTTCCTTTAATCTCTCCCTGAAAAATATTATCTTGGACTATTTGCAACAGTTTCCGAGCAGCTTCATCTCTGCCAGTAGAAAACCAACCAATGGTCAACAATTTCTCTTCCCCTTTAAATGGTTCTTTAGTCTTGTCCAAGTGCTAACAAAATGGACTGCTAAGCTTGACCTATGCCCAATTATCTTGCCTTGGCGCAAAGACTTTAGGAAATCTTCTTTCCCATTAAACTCCTCCATTTCCACATAAGCCTTGCCAATTTCCCAAGCTGTATGGGCATCGCTTCCAGCACTGGCAGCTAATCCATATTGTTGGGCAAGCTGCCAGGCTCTGGCTGAGCTGCCAGGGAAAAGACTACGGGCATTAAAAACCTCAACGATATCAATAAAAGGCAGGAGTTCTTCTACTGACCCTTTGTTGAAGATGGATAAACGGAATTGGTCAAAAGGGTGAGGTAACAAAACTAGTCCGCCCTGAGCCTTAATTTGGGCTATAGCTTCCTTAAATGGTAAAGGACTGGGGATTTCCTGGACAAGAAACAATCCAATTATCTCGCCTACAGGAGTTAAAATTTCCTCAGCAATAATAACCGGAAAAGGCGCTATTTCTTTTAATTTTACAGCACCGGCAATAGTTCCATGATCGGCTACAGCAATACAGTTGATTCCGGTGTCAAGACAGCGATTAATCACTTTATCTAAGGAAAGACTACAATCTATAGAATAGCAAGTATGAATATGGAAATCAGCTTTTAGCAAGGCTTCAACTTACTCGTTCCAAATATTCGCCAGTGCGAGTATCAACTTTAATCACATCTCCGATGTTAATAAATAGAGGTACCTGAAGGGTAAGCCCCGTTTCCAAAGTGGCTGGTTTACTCCCAGCCGTGGCAGTGTCACCTTTAAAACCAGGTCCAGTGTCGATTACTTTAAGTTCAACAGCAACCGGCAACTCAACCCCAACGTACTCACCTTTATAAGTTAATACTTCAACAGTCATTCCTTCTTTTAAATATTTTTTGGCTTCGCCAAGTTGACTTTCATCAAGAGGAACTTGTTCAAAAGTTTCATTATCCATGAAATAGAATAAACCACCATCATTATAAAGGTACTGCATTGGACGATACTCAAGAAAAGCTTGAGTAAATTTTTCACTGGCTTGGAAAACTCGCTCTATGGTATGCCCACCCCGAATGTCCCGCAATTTTAGCCTAACTTGGGCTGAACCTCGACCCAATTTAATATGTTGATAGTCAATAATCTGATATAACTGACCTTCCAATTCAATGGTGAGCCCTTTCCTTAATTCTCCCGCATCAAGCATGGTAGACCTCCTACATTTCTAAAAACTTAGTTACCGTGGTAATTTCTTTCAATTTGCCTCTTTCCAGGACTACCATATCTTCAATTCGAACACCCCCCCATCCAGGAATATAAACTCCCGGTTCAATAGTAAAAACCATACCATTTTTAAGTATATCAGAGGAATCAGCTGCCAGCCGAGGTGATTCATGGGTAGCTAAACCAATACCATGTCCCAAGCCATGACCAAAAGCTTCCCCATAACCAGCTTGGTCAATAACCTGACGGGCTAAACTATCGGCTGTTTTACCATCCATATTAGCTTCAATC
Organism: Dehalococcoidia bacterium; assembly: GCA_042408205.1. Taxonomy (GTDB): domain Bacteria; phylum Chloroflexota; class Dehalococcoidia; order GIF9; family DYGU01; genus JBHOQK01. The sequence continues at coordinate 15,845 of JBHOQK010000032.1, forward strand.
ATAGCCAAAGCTGTCAACTGAGCGCCAAGAACAACCTGATAGACGAGAGTAAAAGTATCATCGGGTTTGCCCAAGCACAAAGTACGACTCAAATCGCTACAATAGCCGTTGAGCTTGGCACCGATGTCAATTAATATTGGTTCCCCAGTTTGGATACTTCTCTGGGATGGTTTGGCATGGGGGAGAGCTGAATTAGGCCCAGAAGCTACAATAAGGTCAAAGGGTAGACCTTCACTACCTCTCTCTCGGAGAAATTTCTCTAAATCCCAAGCTAACTCTTTTTCCATTATGCCGGGACGAATTATCTCGCACGCATAGTTAAAAGCAGCCTCAGCCAGTTTAGCCGCCTGAGTAATGATTTCTATTTCTTCTGTTTCTTTAATCGCTCGGCACGATTCTACTAATCCAGTAGTAGCTATAAGCCGAGTATGTGACTGATTTTTAACTATCTTTTGCACTAAT
>JBHOQK010000003.1:0-51743 GCA_042408205.1 Dehalococcoidia bacterium
TCTTCCCCAATATGAAGGATGCCCAGGGCAAAGATAACCCGAGATAAGGGTCTGTCTTTGCTTTTTTGAATAGTTTCAATTATATTGGAGATGCTTTTATCGGCTAATTTTTCCAGTGTTAAAACATGCTCCCAACTGAGATTTTGATCCATGCCCACTTCCTTCAGTATTTGGGGAAGGATTTTGTCCACCTTTTCCTTCAAAGCCAAAACTTTTTCCGGAGTGAGGTTATATTTAGCACAGACATCCTCTATCTCTCGTTTATCACAGAGGGTCTTATTACTAAGTCTTTTTAGAGCAGTAACCTGAGCTTTGGTAATATCCCCATGAGCAATCAAAGTTTTTTGAACTTTGTCCAGCACTAATTCTACTTTCTCCTTAGTCTTGTGCAGGATAGGACTGGTCAAGCTATAGAGGTCAGCGGCATCTTTAATTAATCCGGCGTTAAACAGAGCTTCAGATAATCTTTCCCCAATTCCTTCAATATCCATAGCGCCCCGGCTAACAAAGTGCTGGATTTTTTCCAAGGCTTGAGCCGGGCAAGCGGCATTGGGGCAGCGATGCATCGCTTCACCAGGAGGTTTAATTACCCGAGCGCCACAGACCGGACAGTGGGTAGGCATATGGAAAACTTTTTCCTTACCAGTGCGAAGGCTGGTTATTGGTCCAACTATTTCTGGGATAACTTCACCAGCTCTTTGGACGATGACCATGTCTCCAATACGGATATCTTTACGATGAATGTCTTCTTCGTTATGGAGGGCAGCTTGTCGGATGATAACCCCACCTACTTGAACCGGCTCCAGAATAGCAAAAGGATTAAGGCTCCCGGTACGTCCTACATTAATTCCAATATCAATAAGACGAGTAGTTCCCTGGATAGCTGGAAATTTATAGGCAATTGCCCACCGGGGCTCATGCCCAACATAGCCCAATTCCTGTTGGAAAGGTATCGGGTTGATTTTGACCACAATGCCATCAGTCTCATAAGGAAGTTCTTCTCGCTTTCTTACCCAAGTCTGATAATAGTCCTCTATTTCACTTAAATTGCGACATAAGGTAATATTGGGATTTACTTTAAAACCCAGAGACTTAAGATAGTTGAGGGTCTCCCAGTGAGTATCGGGGGTAGCTCCGCCCTCAGCCCAGCCTAAGGCATAAATGAAAATATCCAAAGGGCGTTTAGCGGTAATGCGAGGATCGAGCTGCCTTACCGAACCGGCAGCGGCATTCCTGGGATTGGCAAAAAGGGGTAGTCCCTCTTTAGCCCTTTCTTCATTTAGCTTTTTAAAACCAGCTTTAGGAAGATAGACTTCTCCCCTCACTTCAAAGCGGGGAGGGGCTTTCTCTTTAGGAACAGAAAGAGGAATACTTCTTATAGTTCTCAAATTTTGGGTGACATTCTCGCCCCGGTAGCCATCACCCCGAGTAGCTCCAGTAACAAATAGACCATTTTCATAAGTAAGGGCTACAGCTAAGCCGTCAATCTTGAGCTCGCAGACCAAATCAAAAGTCCGACCACCAAGAAGGTTTAAGGCTCGCCGATGCCAAGCTTGAAGTTCTTCATAGGAAAAGGCATTAGCTAAACTAAGGAGAGGTTGGGGATGTTCCACAACACCGAAAGCTTCTACAGGGGCAGCTCCAACTCGCTGGGTTGGGGAATCCGGAGTAATGAATTCAGGGTACTCTTCTTCAAGGCGCCGGAGTTCCCGCATCAACTCATCATACTCAGCATCACTGATCTCAGGGCTGTCAAGAACATAATAACGATAATTGTGATAATTGATTAAAGCCCTAAGTTCCTCTATTCTTTGCTTTATTTTAGCTCTCTCCGACATTTAAACTCTTCAGGAGAAATGGAGAAATATAGTAAATTTAGTATAGCATAGTCTTTAAAAATGGATTAATCAAGCAATAATCGCAGTTGACGGATAGTACTTATAGCTTGTCCTCGCCAATGATTGTTAGCAAAGATGAAAGTTTTCTGAGAATTACGCTCCAGTTTTCTTATCTTAGGCAGCCATTCCTTAAGTTCGTCAACAGAATAAGTATAGTCGTATCTCTCATAAGCATGTTTATGTTGCCACCATTTAGCAGCGTTACGTCCGTGGAAACGAACATAAGCAATATCGCTGGTAACTTCAGCTATTGGTGGCAAAAGTCCAGGAAGACGAGGCTCATCAACACAGCAAAAACCGAGATTATGCTGCCTCAGCCAATTAAAGACCTCCAACTTTAGCCAGCTTTTATTCCGAAACTCAATAACAATAGGCAAATCTATCAACAGCTCTCGAAAAAACTTTAAGTAATCCTGATTTTGACGGTTAAAACCAAAGCTATAAGGAAACTGGGCTAACACACAGCCTAATTTGCCATTACTGATAAAGGGCTCCAGCATCTTCCTAAAAGCGGTAAAGACCTCGCGGTTTTCCTGGTATTTATGGGTCATCTCCTGATTGGCTTTAACACAAAAAAGGAAGTTTCCGCCTGTTTTGCTAATCATAGTTTTTAAGGTAGATAGTTTGGGTAAGGTATAAAAAGTAGAATTTAGCTCAAGGGTATTAAATTCTTGGGAATAATAACTTAACCACTCCCGTTGGGGTAGATCCTTAGGATAAAAATTGCCAACCCAGTCTTTATAACTAAACCCAGAGGTGCCGAGGTAAATCACTTAAGTTGTGAGTATTATACTCCATTCTACAAGATAGTTACAAAAGGACATAGCATTAAATCGGTTCTAAACTTTTTGCTTTCAATTTCGTTACTAAATAAAGAAAAAAGGCAAAAGTGGTAAGAATTAATGTTAACAAAAGAAGTGCCAACAAAAATTTATGAATTTCCTATCGTTTTTGGTAGCTATGGGTTAAGACTTCAAGGTAAAATCCTATTTCCCGATCGTCTGAATATTAATTTCCCGATTCCTGGTGCTGTTTTATGTCATGGTTTTGGCGCCAGTCACCGAGCAGTCAAAGCCAGTGCTCGGATTTTAGCCAGTAAAGGCATAGCTACCCTTATTTTTGATTTTCGGGGGCATGGCTTAAGCGAAGGTATAGTTGATGGCAAGATGGTTGAGGATGTTATTGATGCCTGGAATTTTTTGTCCCAGTTTCCCGGTGTGGATAATAAGCGAATTGGTTTAATAGGACACAGTCTTGGAGCTATGTCAGTAATTATGGCGGCAAAAAAGATAAATAACCTTAAAGCCCTCGTTGCTTTATCCTGTCCCCCTGAAATAAATGAACAACTTTTATCCAAAGAAGTTAATTTAGGCTGCTGGGGACAGGAATATTTTGGTATTAAAGAACACCCTAAACACGGGGCTTTTCCTTGGTTACAGGGAAAAGCAGCGCTTATTTGCCGAGCTTGGATGTATTTAGCTCGCTACCAGGTGAGAGTTGACTGGCATAAATTCTTTACTACTTTATTAGAAATGCGGATGTCCGACGTACTTCAAAAGCTTAGAAACTGCCCTAAACTCTTTGTTTTTTGCCAGGGTGATAAAGTAACCCCGTATCAGCAGTCAGTTTTTGTTTATGAATCGGCTTGTGAACCCAAAGAAATCTTAGTAATGCCAGGAGGCTTCCACACTACTCCACTTCTCCCAGGGAAACTTCGTACTCAATGGATAAACTGGGCAATAACCACTTTAACTAAAGAATAAACTCAGTCTTATATCTCTCTAAATTCACCCTCGACAGTGCCTTCTTCAGGACCACGACCACCGGGAGTTTCTCCGCCCGGTGGAGGTGGAGCACCAGTTTGCCGGTAGATAGTAGCTCCGATGCGCTGCATTACCTCAGAAAGTTCTCGCACAGTGCTGCGAATATAGTTGATATCTTTTCCTTGAAGGGCTGAGCGAACCGCAGCTATTTTGCTTTCTACCTGTTGCCTTAAATCAGCAGGTATTTTATCTCCTTGTTCCCGAAGGGTACGTTCAGCAGTGTAAATCAGACTGTCAGCAGCATTGCGCATCTCAGCTTCTTCTTTCTTACGAGCGTCTTCAGCAGCAAAAGCTTCAGCTTCTCGCCTCATCCTTTCTACTTCCTCTTTAGTTAAACCACTGGAAGCGGTAATAGTAATTTTTTGTTCCCTCCCAGTGCCTTTGTCCACAGCTCGGACGCTAAGAATACCATTAGCGTCAATATCAAAGGTTACCTCTATTTGGGGAACACCACGAGGTGCCGGTAAAATACCATCCAGGATGAAGCGACCCAAAGTGCGGTTGTCCGCTGCCATAGGGCGTTCCCCTTGGATAACGTGAATTTCAACACTAGTCTGATTATCAGCAGCAGTAGTAAAGATTTGGCTCTTGCTGGTAGGTATGGTGGTATTGCGGGGGATAAGGGGGGTAGCTATTCCACCCAGAGTCTCTATTCCCAAAGTCAAGGGGGTGACATCAAGAAGTAAGACTTCCCTCACCTCTCCTTTCAGAACAGCCGCCTGAATAGCCGCACCTAAAGCTACAGCTTCGTCCGGATTAATACCCTTTATAGGTTCTTTACCAAAAAACTGCCTTACCAGCTCTTGGACTTTGGGCATCCGAGTTTGACCACCGACTAAAATGACTTCATCAATTTGAGCTACGGTTAGCCCAGCATCAGCTAAAGCCTGGCGACACGGACCAATAGTCTTTTCCAATAAATCAATAGATAATTGCTCAAGTTTAGCCCGGGTCAAGGTGATATTCAGATGTTTTGGTCCCGTAGCATCGGCAGTAATAAAAGGCAAGTTAATTTCAGTTTGGGTTACGGTAGATAGCTCCCGCTTGGCTTTTTCAGCAGCATCTTTCAGCCGCTGCAATGCCATCCTATCATGCCTTAAATCAATGCCGGTTTCCTTTTTAAATTCATCACAGAGCCAATCTATAATCCTTTGGTCAATATCATCCCCGCCTAAGTGAGTATCCCCACTGGTTGACTTTACATGAAAAGTGCCCTCGCCAATTTCCAGAATGGAAATATCAAAGGTACCCCCACCAAGGTCGTAAACAGCAATAGTTTCATCTTTCTTCTTATCCAGCCCATAGGCTAAGGAAGAAGCTGTAGGCTCATTTATAATACGCAACACATTAAATCCAGCAATAGTGCCAGCATCTTTAGTTGCCTGGCGTTGACTGTCATTAAAATAGGCAGGGACAGTAATTACGGCATCGGTAATCTTTTCCCCAAGATAAGCCTCGGCATCCATTTTAAGTTTTTGCAAAATCATAGCTGAAATTTCCGGTGGGCTGTATTCCTTACCCCCCATAACCACCCAAGCATCACCATTACGAGCTTCAATAATTTTATAAGGGAGCCGTTTCATATCATACTGGACTGATGGTTCATTAAATTTACGCCCCATAAGGCGCTTTATACTGTAGATAGTATTTTCAGGATTAACAATGGCTTGGCGCTTAGCTAAAAGCCCCACTAAGCGCTCACCAGTTTTACTGATAGCTACAACGGAGGGAGTTAATCGCTCCCCCTCTGCATTGGGGATTATTATTGGTTCACCCCCCTCCATAGTAGCAATGACACTAAAGGTGGTTCCTAAATCAATACCAACAGCTCTACCCATTTTTATTGCCTCCTTTTTCTTCTTTACCTTTACCCACCACGACTAAAGCCGGGCGAAGAACTTTTTCTTTAAGCTTATACCCTTTTTGTAATTCGGCAATAATTATGCCCTCCTGTCCTTCCTCCTGCATAACTGCTTCATGAAGCTTCGGATCAAAGGCTTCTCCTTCAGCTTTGATTTGAGTTAGCCCCTGAGCTTCCAAAATTGCTTGGAGTTTACGATAAATAAGCCTAATGCCATCCACCCAGGTTAAATTCATTAACCGAGGGGGTAAGGAAACAAAAGCTCGCTCCAGATCATCCAGAATTGGTAACAGATTTAAGATAAGCATAGCATTAGCAAAATCAGCCACCTCATTTTTTTCTTGCTCAACCCGTTTTTTATAGTTAATAAAATCAGCCTGAGCTCTCTGCCAATTAGCCAGATATCTCTCCGCTCTAGCCTTTTCGTCAGCTAAAGCTTGCTTTAAAGTTTCAATGTCCTCACTTACTACTTCCCCCGATTTCTCAGCCTGGGTTGCTTCAATCTGTTTTTCCTCTTCCAAAATAACCCCCTTTAATTATTATTTATTTAAGTTCACTAATAAGCTTCCCTCACTAATTGGCTCAAAGTCTTAGACAAATAACTCAAGGAAGAAATAGTTCGAGCATAGTCCATTCGGGTTGGGCCAATAACTCCCATAGCACCACCCACTTTCCCCGGAACCCCATAGCGAGTGAAAACCAGACTTAAATCCCGAAGCAGTTCATTGGGATTTTCTTCTCCAATAACTAACTTTATTTCTCCTTCACCCAATTCCCGAGGTAAAATTGACTTTAGCCACTCTTTTTCTTCCATTAACTCAACCATCTCCAGTATCCGGTCAACCTTGGCAAACTCAGGCTGGCGAAGCATCAAAGGTAGCCCTTCCAGATAAGGTTCATCATACTCCATTTCCTCTTCTTTTACCATTAGGTCAATGACAACCTCTGTTACTTGCTTTTCGAAAAGAGAAAGCTCTGGTTGTTTAGTTTTAATTTCAGAAATAGTTAGATTGTGATAGGCAGCATTGAGTTTGTTAGTAGCAATAGTTAACTCCCCTTCCGTTACTGGTGAAGAAGTTGGCAGAAGTTGACGTTTAAGTTTTCTCTGATACATGATCAGAATCAACAGCACCAGACATTCTTGTAATGCCACCAATTCTAAATGTTTAAATCGACATGGCACTATTTTTGGTGTCGTCACTACTGCAGCATTCCTAACCAGACGCGCCAATAAGGCTGAAGCTATTTTTGCCAATTCCTCAAATTCCGCTTCTACTTTCTTCAAAAAATCTTGAATAAAATACTGTTCAAATAACGGAAGTTCCATATTCTCAACTAAGGACTCTACATAATGGCGATAACCTTTACATGACGGTACCGCTCCGGCAGAAATATGAGGCCGGCTAATATATCCCTCCCTCTCCAGGCAAACCATATCATTGCGAATGGTAGCGGAGCTCACTGGAGTAGGGTAACGCTGGGTAACCATTTCTGAAGCGACAGGCGTTCCCCGAACAATATATTCTTGGACTATTATTTTGAGAACTTGTTCTTGCCGAGGTGTCAATGTTTTCTGCATTTAGCACTTTTCCCTCATGACTGCTAACTTTGTAAAGTTTAGCATTCAGGGCGATGGCTGTCAAGAAAGAAATTGACCTCCCCAGAGTTGAGTGGTATTATGCTGTCAGATGACTGGCTCAAGTTATCAGGATACAGAATTAAGTCAGCTTCTTCAACAGGAAATAGAGCGGCAAAAGGAAACCATAAATCTTATTGCCTCAGAAAATTATGCCAGCAAAGCTGTCCTGGAAGCCCAAGGTTCTGCCCTCACCAACAAATATGCTGAAGGTTACCCACAACGCCGTTATTACGGTGGCTGTACCCAAATTGATGCCATAGAAAATCTGGCTATTGAACGAGCTAAAAAGTTATTTAAAGCCGAACATGTTAATGTCCAACCCCATAGTGGTACTCAAGCTAATTTGGCTGCCTATTTTGCTTTACTCGATTATGGGGATACTGTAATGGGAATGAGTCTTAGCCATGGTGGTCATCTCACCCATGGTTCTCCAGTCAATTTTTCCGGAAAATGGTATAAATTCATTCCCTATGGAGTTAACCGAGAAACAGAAAGGCTTGATTATGAAGAGATAGAGAAATTAGCCTTAAAGTATAAGCCGAAGCTTATTATTGCTGGTGCCAGTGCCTATCCTCGGATAATTGATTTTGAACGTTTTCGCCACATTGCCGATAGGAGTGGCGCTAAACTTTTAGTTGATATGGCGCATATTGCCGGGCTGGTAGCGACTAATTTGCATCCTTCCCCAGTTCCTTATGCCGAAGTGGTTACCTCTTCAACTCATAAGACTTTGCGTGGTCCCCGCAGTGGTTTCATTTTATGTAAGAAAGAATGGGCACAAGCCATTGATGCTGCTGTCTTTCCCGGAACCCAAGGCGGTCCGTTAATGCATGTTATTGCAGCCAAAGCCGTGTGTTTCTTTGAAGCTTTACAGCCTAATTTCTATATTTATCAGCGAGCGGTGCTGGAGAATGCCGCAATATTAGCTACTGAACTTAAAAATCAGGGACTTCGCTTAATTTCCGATGGCACCGATAATCATCTTATGTTAGTAGACCTCCAAGCTACTGGACTTACGGGTAAAGCTGCGGAAGAAGCCCTGCAAGCTGCCGGGATTCTGGTAAATAGAAATACTATCCCGTTTGACCCCCGTCCTCCTCAGATCACCAGCGGTATTAGATTAGGTACACCGGCTATTACCAGTCGTGGTTTTGGTCCGGAAGAAGTTAAAAAAGTAGCGTCTTTCATTGTTAAGGTACTTTCCCACCCAGATGATGAAAAAATAATAAAGGAAGTAAATACGGAAGTTAAAGCCCTTTGCCAGCGCTTCCCTGCCCCAGGATTATAAGATTGGCTTATTTTTATTATCCAGATTAGTTACCGCAGAGTAGATAACATCAGCCATTAATTGCAGAGCTCTTTCTTCTAAATATAGTGACTTATCTTCCGGGGAATGGTATCGCTGGAAGAGTAATGGGAGCTTAGGTTCTCTTCCTATTTTCTTTAGCCAGGCTCCAAACATTATATTAAGCTTAGAAACATGCCCTTGAGCAAATTTTCTGATGGCTTCTTCGTCCTGACTTGGTATGAGCGAAAGAGTAAAAGCTCCTTTAAAACCTGCCCTACGGAAAGGGGCATGGTCACTATTAAAGAAAGGTAATTTACCTGCCTCTCCATAAGCATAGCCCTTTTGAGTTAAAGTTTGTCTGAGATTATTCAAAACAGGCTCATCAGCTACTTCTTTGGTCACTGGCCAAATAGCTACCATATTTCCACATCCAGAAAGCTCTAAGTTGTAAACACCTATTAGATTATCTATTCCGTGAGCTTTTACATAAGCTGTCGAACCGACTAACCAAGTTAGCTTCTCCGGCTCTTCATCCCCAAAGAAGATGATTTTAATTTTGTTGTTAACTTTATATGTCCTTAACCTTCTGGCTAAATCAAGAAGAACGCTAACAGAAGAAGCATTATCATTAGCCCCTGGACTATTCCTAACACAATCATAATGGGCTGTTACCAGAATATCTCTGGAGCCTTCGCCAAAAGGAACAACGATATTGACACCTTTTCTACCCAGTATCTCATATTCCTCTGTTAAATAGGTGTGACCTTCTGAGTTTAAAAGTCGCGTCAGAGCCTCTCGCCGCTCGGAACTTTTCTTGCCTTCAAAGATTTTTACATAATCTAACAAGTAGCTGCCCATTAGGATAAAAAACTTTATAAGGGGATTGTAAAAAGCAAAGGGGGATAATGTCAAAGAAATTCAGACCGTTATCATCCCCGATTTAGTAATCCCTTGTTTAATGTTATAATTTGATTAAAAGCTTAAGGAGAATTCAATCATGGATGAGCTCAAAGTCTTTACTGGCAATGCCCATCCAGCTTTAGCCCAGGCTGTTTGTGATTATTTGGGCATACCTTTAGGGAAAGCAGAAGTCTTTGAATTCAGCAATGAGAATATCTTTGTTCGCATCTTAGAAAATGTCCGAGAAAGGGACGTTTTTATCATTCAGCCCTTAGCCTCTCCTGTCAATAAGAACTTGGTGGAGCTCCTTATTATGCTGGATGCCTTCAAGCGAGCCTCGGCTGGCAGGATTACCGCAGTTATTCCTTATTATGCCTATGGACGCACTGATAAAAAAGACCAACCGCGGGTGCCAATTACCGCCCGTCTCATCGCTGATCTTTTAACTACAGCTGGAGCTAATCGCTTGCTTACTATTGACCTCCACGCAGCTCAAATACAGGGATTTTTTAATATTCCCGTAGACGAACTTACTGCTTTATATATCCTCAGTGACTATTGGAAAAAGAAAGCCTTGAGTAACTTAGTCGTAGTAGCTACCGATATAGGTATATCAAAACGAGCCCGTGACCTGGCAGCCCGTCTTAATGCCCCCTTGGCTATTATTGAGAAAAGACGCTTAGGCAATATAGGAGCTACCGAGACCCTTAATATTATTGGCGAGGTAGCCGGGAGGCGAGCTCTGACCATAGACGATGAAATTGATACCGCCGCCTCATTGGTCGGTGCTGTAAATACCCTCTTGGAGCATGGGGCTATTGAAGTTTATGCTTGCTGCACTCATCCCGTTTTCTCCGGTCCAGCTATTCAAAGAATAGCCACCTCCCCAGTAAAAGAAATTGTGGTTACAGATACTCTACCGGTTCCTGAAAGCAAGAAGCTGGACAAAATTACCATCCTCCCTATAGCTTCCCTCATTGGTGAAGCTATCCACCGCATTCATACTGGCTTATCCGTAGGGGCAATGTTTGAGTAAAGGGAGACAACATGCTCAAATGGCTGGGTAGTCTGGTAGATTCTAATGAAAAAGAATTAAAACGCCTTCAGCCTTTGGTAGCTCGGATTAATTCTTTAGAAGCTGAGATAGAAAAGCTTACTAATGCTGAGCTTCGAGCTAAGACGGACCAGTTTAAGGCTCGCTTAAAGGCTGGCGAAAGCCTTGACCAGCTTTTGCCTGAAGCCTATGCCGTAGTTAGAGAAGCGGCTAAAAGAACTATAGGCGAACGCCATTTTGATGTCCAGCTTATGGGGGGAATTGTCCTTCACCAGGGAAAAATCGCTGAAATGAAGACCGGGGAGGGTAAAACTTTAGTGGCTACCTTACCCCTCTATCTCAACTCCCTTACTGGTAATGGCTGCCATTTGGTTACTGTAAATGATTACTTAGCCAAACGAGACTGTCAGTGGATGGGACCTATTTACCATTTATTAGGGGTAAGCGTAGCTTGTATTTACAGTCAAACCCCTGACAACCCTCTTCCTTCTTTTATTTACGACCCGGAGTATGATTCTGGTATCCCAGCTTGGAGGCACCTTCGCCCTATTAGTCGCCGTCAAGCTTATGAAGCTGATATTACCTATGGCACCAATAATGAGTTTGGCTTTGACTACTTAAGGGACAACATGGTTTTAGACCTCTCCCAATGTGTCCAGCGTCCCCTTAATTATGCCATTATTGATGAAGTGGACAATATTCTTATTGATGAAGCCCGGACCCCCTTGATTATCAGTGGCATGGCAGAAGAAGCTACTCAGAAGTATTACCTTTTTGCTCGGCTTGTGCCTCAACTGGTTAAAGAGCTCGATTATACTGTTGATGAAAAGACACGCACGGTGAGCCTGACAGAAGCTGGCATTACCAAAATAGAGAAACTCCTTAAGAAGGAAGGGGTTCTCAAAGGTGCCAGCATATATGACCCGGCTAATTACGCTCTAACCCATTATCTGGAAAATGCCCTTAAAGCTCACGTCTTATTTAAGCGAGACCGGGATTATGTAGTTAAAAATGGTCAAGTAATTATCGTTGACGAATTTACTGGCAGACTTATGTTTGGTCGACGTTACTCCGAAGGACTCCATCAGGCTATTGAAGCCAAAGAGAGGGTCAAAATTCAAGCGGAAAGCATTACCTTAGCCACCATAACTTTCCAAAACTATTTCCGGATGTATAAAAAATTAGCTGGCATGACTGGTACAGCAGCTACTGAAGCTGAGGAGTTTTATAAGATTTATAAGCTGGATGTAGTAGTTATCCCTACCCATAAGCCGATGATTCGCCAAGACTATCCCGACATAATTTACAAAGATGAAGAAACTAAATTTAAAGCTGTAGTTAAAGAAATTGAAGAACTTTATAGACAGGGCAGACCAGTGCTTGTGGGCACAGTATCTATTGAGAAATCCGAATACCTTAGTGATTTATTAACCAAGAAAGGCATCCCCCACCAGGTGCTTAACGCCAAACACCATGAAAAAGAGGCAGCTATTATTGCCCAAGCTGGACGGCTTAAGGCAGTAACTGTAGCCACTAATATGGCTGGACGGGGTGTGGACATTATCTTAGGCGGCAATCCTACTGGAAGAGATTATCAGGAATGGCTGGAAGAACATAACAAAGTGGTTAGTTTAGGTGGACTTCATGTAATTGGTACAGAACATCATGAAGCCAGAAGGATTGATAACCAGCTTCGGGGGCGCGCTGGCAGGCAAGGAGATCCAGGTAGCTCTCGTTTCTATGTCTCCTTAGAGGACGATATCATCCGCCGGTTTGGTGGTGACCGCATCAAGAGCTTTATGGATTGGGCAGGCTTTGATGAGAATAATCCTATTGAACATCCTATGTTGACTAAAGCTATCGAAAATGCTCAAGTTAGGGTTGAAAATTACCATTTTGAAATCCGCAAACATTTAGTGGAATACGATGACGTGGTTAACAAGCATCGCGAAGTAATCTATGGGGAAAGAAAAAGAATCTTAAGCGGTGCTGACCTCAGGACTAATATCCTGTCCATGATTGAGAATGAAATTAAAAGCTTAGTCGAGGCTCACTTCAGTAGTGATTATGCTGCGCCCGACCTTTCCCGCTTGCTTGAAGATGTGGCAACTATTTTCCCTTTACCCCCTGAGTTAAATGTCGATACTTTATCTAAGCTCAACCGGAAACAAATTACGGAGAGACTAACCCAGTACGCCCACGAATTATATGAACAGAGGGAGCGGGACATTGGCGCTGAGAATATGCGATTTATAGAGAGGTTAGTCATGCTCCGAGCTATTGATAGTAATTGGACAGAGCACTTAACAGCTATGGAGAGGATGCGCCAAGGGGTCAGTCTATATTCGGTGGGTCAAATTGACCCTTTGGTAGCTTATAAAAAAGAAGGTCATGCCCTTTTTGAGAGTCTTCTGGCTAATATAAGACACGATGTTGTCCATACCATTTATAAAGTTGCCATTATCAAAGAAGCTCCATCCAAAAAAGTAGCTGTTCCCGCAGGTAGGAAAGTTGGTCGCAACGACCCTTGCCCCTGCGGCTCCGGCAAAAAATACAAAAAATGCTGTGGGAGGTAATTAATTTGCCTCAAGTCTGTTTATAATTTTCTAGCAATTATTAAATATAAATAGGGAAAATACTTTTGCCCCAGGATCATCAAAACCAAGTTATTAAGAAGAACAAACTCAGGGGCAGAATATAAGATGTAAGAAGAATTATTAAGTGATTTAATTTACCTCTCGGAGTCAGGAAAGTACAAATGGTAAGTCTAGTTTAGTTTAATAGCAAGAGAATTTAGAAAGAGTTAAAAATGACGTTCAAAGATTTAGTCAATCTTTGGGGAAAATATAAGAAAAGGTATGGAGAGGATGCTTACAAACACATCTCAGAGTTATTGACAGAAGCAAAAGAGCTACATAGAAGTGACTTCTTGAAGAATCCAACCCCAATGGGAGACCACGAGCAGTCTTGGCGGGCTTTTAAAGGTAAGAACTTTGAGAAACTAGTTCAATATGTAATACAAGATGAGGTGAAAAACCTTGGTTTGAAAGTGATAAATTGTAATATACTTGAGAGAACACGCAGTGAAAACTTACCTAAGGAAATAAGCACAGTAAAGCGAAATCTTTTAGTGGATTACGGAGAGTTTGGTTTTCATTTACCGGATTTAGATATCATTATTTATGACCCAAACACTTGTAAAGTAGTTGTTGGTATTTCTACTAAAGTTACTTTACGGGAAAGAATAGCCCAAACTGGTTATTGGAAAATAAAACTCTCTAAAGACAGAGTTACCGAGCATATAAAGGTTTTCTTTATTACACCCGACGAAGATAGGACTTTGACCATTAAAAAACCAGCAAAGAAGGGCAGAGCAATAGTAGAAGTAGATACTGATGGTAGTTATATAATGAGTGAGGATAAGGTTGAAGAGAGTGACAAAGTCAAAAAATTTGACCATTTTATTGATGACCTTAAAATGATCATAACAAACTTATTAAAGGAAAGTTGATATGCCAAAGAAAAAAACTAAAGCAGAGAAAACATTACCATTATTTATGGATATTCCTCAAGACGGCTTTACTTATGAGACAGTGAGTGAAGTTAAAGAGACAGGAGATGATAAACCTATTTTGGAAGCTACCACTCTTTGGGATTATCCACGACAAAGCTATGGTAAGACGCCAAAAGGTAACAACAAGTATCCAGGTGTAACGCCAGCATTTATAATCTGGAATCTTGTTCAAAGATATACTAAGCCCGGGGATTTAGTGGTAGACCCTATGGCTGGAAGCGGGACAACCATCGATGTGTGTAAAGAAGAAGGACGACGTGTCATTGGCTATGATATAGTCCCGGCACATCCTGAGGTTATACAAAATGATGCTCGGAATATACCCTTGCCAGATAATTCTGTAGATATGGTATTCATCGATTCTCCATACTCTAACAATGTAAAATACAATGACCATCCAGATTGTATTGGTAAGATTTCATGCGAAGACGAGCGTTTCTATGATGAACTTGAGAAAGTCGCCAAAGAAATACACAGGATTTTGAAACCAGGCAAAGTAGTGGGCTGGCTAATCGGAGACCAATGGGTTAAGAAAAAATTCACCCCTGTAGGGTTCAAACTGTATCAGCGTCTCTGTAAGTACTTTGACACAGTAGATATAATTTGCGTTGTTAGGAGAGGACAAACTTCAAACACTGCCCTTTGGTATAATAGGGCTAGGCGGTTCAACTTCTACCTTCGCGGTTTCAAATACCTTTTCATTATGCGCAAGCCTTCAGATGAGCTTGGTAGAAAGCAACCAGAGCGCCAAATAATGTGGACGCAATACCAAAGAAACAAATCCAGATCGAAGGGTGCATCTGAGAGATAAACCTTGTAATGTCTTCCTTTAACCATGGTAATCCTGATTAGAAGTAGATAAGAGAGGATTAGCAGTGCAACTTTTAAGCATAAATGGTATACAATTGTATATAAATAATGCTCAATCAAGCGAAACAGAAGCTACTGGAATATTTCCTACCATTCAAAACAAGGCGGAAGCTGAAATTATTTGTCTTACAGCCAGGAAAAACTTCATAGCATTGATTTTATGATATAGCCTTCATTTATGGTTCCGTGACAAGAAATAACGAAAACAGGTAAAGTGATATTGATCTTTTAAATGAAAAATACGGCTATTGCTAAAGTATTTCAAGATATTGCCGACCTTCTGGAGCTAAAGGGGAAAATCCATTTAAGATCCGGGCTTATCAACGGGCAGCTCGAGCTATTGAGCATCTGCCCAAAGAAATTGAGATTATGCTGGAGGAGGGAGAGGATTTACAAAAAATCCCGGGCGTTGGAGAAGCTATAGCTAAAAAGATTATCGAACTAGTGACTACAGGAAAACTGGAATATTATGAAAAGCTGAGAGCTGAATTTCCTGAAGGGATTAGTAATCTCCTGGATATTCCTGGAGTTGGTCCTAAAACAGCTATGAGGCTCACTTCCGAGCTGGGGATTAAGACAGTGGATGAGCTGGAGAAAGCTATCTTGGAAGGTAAGGTAGCTAAGCTCTTTCGTCTCGGTGAAAAGACCGCCCAAAATATTCTGCATCAAATTCAAGCTTTGAGACGCAAAGACCAGCGAATACCTATTGGTGAAGCTTTGCCAATCGTGGAGGAAATCCTGGAAGCTTTACGACCTATACCCGGAGTAAAAAATTTAACCGCAGCTGGTAGTTTACGCCGCTTCCGAGAAACAGTGGGAGATGTTGACCTTATGGGTACTGCTGATAACCCGGAAGAAGTAATTCGCGCCTTTACTCAGTTACCCCAGATAAGGCAGGTTCTAGCCCAAGGTCCAACTAAAGCCAGCGTCATTGTCCCGGGAGGACTTCAGGTAGATTTGAGATTGGTAGAGCATGATTCCTTTGGCTCATTACTCCAGTATTTTACGGGGAGTAAGGAACACAATATTTTGTTGAGGGAAAGAGGGATAAAACAAGGACTGAAATTGAGCGAATATGGTATTACTGACCGAGCTACAGAAAAGTTGGAGAAATTTGATAATGAAGAAGCTTTTTATCACCGACTTGGGCTTCAGTATATTCCTCCAGAACTCAGAGAAGCTCGTCATGAAGTAGAGTTGGCAGAACAAGGAGCCATTCCCAAACTAATAGAAATGTCAGATATAAAGGGTGATCTGCATGTCCATAGTGACTGGAGTGATGGGCATGATTCTCTGGTTGAACTGGCAATGGCGGCTAAAGCTATGGGCTATGAGTATTTAGCTATTACTGATCATTCGGCAGGACGAGGTATTGCCCGAGGTCTTAATGAGGAGAGGTTACGACAACAAATTGCGGAAATCAGAAAATTAAATGAACATTTAGATGGGATACATCTTCTTACTGGAATAGAAGTGGATATACGAGCTGATGGTAGTATCGATTTACCGGAACAGCTTTTAGCTGAATTAGATATTGTCATTGCCGCAGTTCATTCCGCTATGGGACAAAGTGAAGAGCAAATGACTCGGCGAGTCCTTGGGGCTATTGAAAACCCCCATGTGGATGTTATCGCTCACCCCACCTGTCGTCTTTTGGGGGAGCGGGAAGCAGTAGCTATAGACCTGGAAGCAGTATTTAAAGCGGCAATTAAGCATAATAAAGCTTTAGAAATCAATGCCATGCCTAACCGGCTTGACTTAAAAGATATCCACATCTTCCGGGCTCGGGAGCTGGGAGTAAAACTTATTATTGGAACCGATGCTCATAGCGGAGCTCAACTTTCTTTTATGAGGTTTGGCATCGGAATAGCGCGGAGGGGCTGGTGTGAACCTAAACATATATTAAATACAAAACCATTGAAAGAAATATTAGCTTTTTTGAGACATGGCTAAGACCCAAAAAGGAACAGAGATTATCCCCCAACAGGCAGAAGCTGATAAAAAAGCCATTCAGCATCTAAAGAAGGCTATTGCAGAGGGTAAACATTGGTATTTAGCTTTATTGGAAGCTATTGGAATGTGGCGAAGTAGCGAGGAAGATTGTGGTGAACATCATTACTGTTATCTTATTGATGGGGAAGCCTTTGATTGGTTGCTTTTAGCCCAACGGTTATGTGACGAAATAAATGGTCTTATCCCAGAAGAGGAAAAAATAGCTCTCCTTTTCTTCGACCGGCCACCTATCGAGCTGACTAAGGACGAGTTTAAACAACTTATTGGCCCAGCCAAATATCGAGCTTATCTTAACTATCTTTATGGTGTTCTGGTAGAGGAAGCTTTGCTTTTGTCGGTCTTAGATGAGATTAGAAAAGAACGGCGAGCTTTAGGTTTACCGGAGAATGCCACCCTGGTAGATGAAGCCTATCAGCGTATTTACGGGGCGCCCCAAAAAACATTGCTTCGAGAATTTAGAAAAGAAAAAGGATATCGCCAGCGCCAATCAATAACTTTAGATGAATTAAAAGAATTTACTTATTGGCTGTTCAAATATCGGCTAAAAAGGTCAGAAAAAGCTCGGGTAGCCAGTGATACTAAAAAGGCATTGCTCTACTTACATCGTCAGTGGACAAAGAAAAGTCGTTCTAAAACTTTTTGAAAACTTTACTCTTAAAGGTAATGCAAATTAACCTCGGAACAGAGGTATTAATTAAAAGGCAATATTTTGATTAAGATATTTTCCCATGAAGAAAAAACTGGCTCTTACTTCAATATTTAGTCTTGGCATTGCCCTTGGTTATTTTTCCTTTATCTCCTGGCTTTTAGGTTTTGGAATAGCTAAATTTCTTGGCGGTAAAAGAGACGGGGAAGTAGGCAAAATAAAGTCAATTATCATTCCTGTGGGTAAATATAAAATTCATCTTCATCACTGGTTGATTTCCCTTTGGGCAGGGATTTTAGGAGGGATAAAAGGTTTTTACTTGTTATCCCCAGAATTCTTTTTTGGCTTCTTAGGCGGTTTGATTTTTCAGGGTATTTATTGTTATGGGGATTGGTACCAGATTATAAAGCGGTCCCCTCTATAGTTGTTCCATTTCCTGCTTTAGTCTGAGGAGTTTGTCTTTACAAGTTTTGAGCCGGGTTTGCTCTTTCTCTATTACTGCTGGGGGAGCCTTAGACAGAAATTCAGCATCTTTGAGCCTAGTTTCATACTGGGCAATCTGCTCTTCAACTCGATTAATTTCTTTCTGAAGGCGTTCCTTTTCTTCTTGCCGGTCAATGGTAGCCGCCCAGGGTAGAACTACCTCAGCTTGCTTTAACACCAAAACCAAAGCCTTTTTTGCTTCGTCTCGTCTGTGACTTCGCTTTAAAATAAGCAAAGGACGAACTCGGGCTAAAGCTTCTATAATTTTAGACTGGGCTTTAATAGTTGGTAAAAAGTTATCGGCGTAAATTTGGGCTTCAACCCATTTTGCTGGCTCTATTTTAGATTTAGTCCGAACATTGCGAATAGAGCGGATGATTTCTATTATCCCTTCCATGGCTTGCTCTGCCTCAGGATCCAGGGCAGTCTCATCAACTACCGGATAAGGGGCGATAACAATGGATTCAGTCTGATAACTGCCTTGGGGAGTATAAGGCTTTAAGTTTTGCCATATTTCCTCGGTGATAAAAGGCAAAAAGGGGTGGAGGAGACGGAGTATAGTTTCTAACGTATGCCTTAAGACCGGTAAAGGCGATGGTAGTAAAGAGGAAGGTTGAAGGCGAAGTTTGCTGATTTCAATATACCAGTCACAAAACTCTCTCCAGAAGAAGTCATGGATTTGCCTTTCCGCTTCTCCAAATTGGAAGTCGGTCATTAATTGATTAACACTGGCAATTAAGTTATTAAGCCGGCTTAAAATCCATCGGTCTTCTAAAGGTAAAGGTTTGGTAATAGGTTGAGTCGCCTCACTTTTTCCTTCCAGATGAGTTAAGACAAAACGAGAAGCATTCCACAGCTTATTAGTAAAGTTGCGTGCCGCAACTAATTTTTGCCGGCTTAGGCTAATATCGTTTCCTGGCGAGCTACCAGTAGTCAAGGCGAAGCGAAGGGCATCAGTGCCATATTCGTCTATAAGATCAATAGGACTAAGCACATTCCCCCGAAGTTTACTCATTTTCTCCCCTTTCTCATCTCTTATCAGCCCATGGAGATAAACGGTATGGAAAGGAATATCCCCGGTATCTTCCAAGCCCATCATAATCATCCGGGCTACCCAGAAAAAGAGGATGTCATAACCAGTTTCCATCACTGAAGTCGGATAAAAATACTTAAAATCTTCGGTGAGTTCAGGCCAGCCAAGGGTAGAATGAGTCCATAACGCTGAGCTAAACCAGGTATCAAGCACATCAGGATCTTGGACAATTTCAGTTGAACCGCAATAGGCACAAGCTGAAGGGTCATCTACGGTAACCGTTAGTTGGTGGCATTTTTGACATTCCCAGACCGGAAGGCGATGTCCCCACCATAATTGGCGACTGATACACCAGTCACGGATATTCTCCATCCAGTTAAGGTAAGTCTTAGTAAAATGCTCTGGGATTATGGTAATGCGCCCTTCGGTGACTGCTTTAATTGCCAGTTCAGCCAAAGGAGCCACTTTGACAAACCACTGCTGGCTGACTATAGGCTCGATCATCGTCTGACAGCGGTCACAATGTCCCACAGAATGCAAATAAGGCTCAATTTTCTCTAAAAGCCCAGCTTTGTCAAAGTCAGCCACTACCTGGTCACGACAAGTAAAACGGTCAAGACCTTTATATGGACCGGCATTTTCATTGAGGGTTGCGTCAGGATGGAAAATATTTATTAAAGGAAGATTATGTCTCTGGGCAACTTCAAAATCAATAGGATCATGGGCAGGAGTTATTTTTAAAGCACCAGCCCCGAAGGTAGGGTCAACTGCTGTATCGGCAATAATAGGTATTTGCCGGTTAATAACGGGTAAGATTACTTTCTTACCTATCATGTTTTCAAAGCGCTTATCTTGAGGGTTTACCGCGACAGCAGTATCACCAAGATAAGTCTCCGGGCGAGTGGTAGCCACAATAATAAAGCCATCCCCCTCAGCTAAAGGATAGCGAAGATAATAGAGGTGACCTTTTATTTCTTTATGCTTTACTTCCAAGTCGGAGAGGGCTGTCTGGCAACGGGGGCACCAGTTAATAATTCGCTCACCGCGGTAAATAAGCCCTTTATTGTAAAGACGGACAAAAGCAGTGCGTACCGCTCGGCTTGGTCCTTCGTCCAGAGTAAAACGTTCCCGAGTCCAATCACAAGAAGCCCCCAATCTCTGGTGCTGATAAGTAATAATTTGCCGGCACTTTTTCACCCATTCCCAGACTCGTTCAATAAATTTTTCCCGGCCTAGCTGATGCCGGTTTAGTCCTTCTTTAGCTAATTGTTGCTCTACCACTACTTGAGTAGCAATACCAGCATGGTCAACACCAGGTAGCCATAGCGTTGGCTCCCCCTTCATCCGATGCCACCGAATCATAATGTCTTCTAAAGTAGCTGTCAGGGCATGCCCTAAATGAAGCTCCCCAGTAACATTAGGCGGTGGCATAATGATAACAAAAGGTTTTTTGTTGGGGTCTATTTTGGGGGTAAAATAACCCTTTTGGAGCCAGAAACTATACCATTTCGGCTCTACTTTCGCTGGTTCGTAAACCTTAGGTATTGTAGACATTTTTAGCGCTGACTTATCAAGGCTACTACTTTATCTAATACCTTATCAGCAACTTCCCGTTTAAGCAATAAGGGTAGTTCGTCTACTTTGCCTTCACGGTCAATAATGACCACCTGATTGGTATCAGCACCCATGCCCCGGTCAGGAGCAGTGATATCGTTAGCCACGATAAGATCTAACTTTTTGTCCTTTAGTTTCTTAGTGGCGTTCTCAATTAAGTTTTCACTTTCAGCAGCAAAGCCAACCCGGATGAAATCCCCACTTACAGTGCCCAAAATGTCTGGCGTTCTCTCCAGTTCCAGGGTTAAAGTAGCAGCCGTTTTTTTGATTTTACTCTCAGATACTTTTATCGGGCGGTAATCAGCCACGGCTGCTGCCATGATTAAAGCATCAGCCCCAATTACAGTTTTACTTACAGCTTCGTACATTTCTTGAGCTGTGCGAACATTAATTATCTCAACTCCAGTAGGCTTAGGCAGAGCTGTAGGTCCGGTAATTAATATTACCTGCGCTCCCCGGTCTCGAGCCGCTTCAGCTAAGGCATATCCCATTTTTCCAGAAGAACGATTGGAGATATGTCGTACTGGGTCAATAGGTTCCTGAGTTCCTCCGGCAGTAACTACTATTTTTCTACCCGATAAGTCACCTTTCTTACCTAATACCTGCTTGATAGTGCTAATAATTTCATCTACATCAGCCAAACGCCCAACTCCAGTTTCACCACAGGCAAGCCAACCTGAGGCGGGACCTACAATAGTAAAACCCCGAGCTTTCAATTTATTCAGGTTTTCTTGAGTTACTGGATTTTCATACATATTTGCATTCATCGCCGGAGCGATAATTATCGGGGCTTTAGTGGCTAAAACAGTGCAACAGAGCATGTCATCAGCAATACCCGCCGCTATTTTGGCAATAATATTAGCTGTAGCTGGGGCGATAACCACTATGTCAGCCCTTTGAGCTAAAGCCACATGCTCTACGCTCACCTCGGAAGTTAGGTCAAACATTTCAGTAACTACAGGTCTACCGGTAAGGCTACGAAAAGTGAGAGGACTGACAAACTTGGTAGCTGCCTTAGTCATAACGACATCAACTTTTGCCCCAGCTTGAGTCAACTGGCTGGCAATTTCACAAGCTTTGTAAGCAGCAATACTCCCTGTTACCCCTAATACAATAGTCTTGCCTGAAATCATTTGTTCATCTCATAAATAAGCTTTAAGCCAATCAAAGTCAAGTCTGGGTTTACCACTTGAATCACTGGCGTTTCCTTAGCCAAAAGTTCAGCATAGCCGCCAGTGGCTATTACCTTGACTTCCCCTTCAAGTTCCCGGCTAATTCGATTAACCATGCCTTCGATTAAGGCAACATAACCAAATATTATCCCCGACTGCATCGCAGCTATAGTGTTCTTGCCAATAGCTTTTTTGGGACGAGTTAATTCTATCCGGGGCAGCATAGCTGTCCTATTGAATAAAGCTTCCATAGCAATAGCAATACCAGGGGCAATAGCTCCACCTAAATACTCACCTTCCTTAGACACAGCATCAAAGGTAATAGCCGTACCTAAGTCAATAACAATTAACGGACCTTTATAAAGATGATGAGCAGCAACTGCATTTACTATCCGGTCTGGTCCCACTTCTCGCGGGTTATCAAGAAGGATACGAACACCTGTTTTTACCCCCGCTTGCACCACTAAAGGAGAAACCCCTAAATAGCGGCGGCAAACTTCTTCAAAAATAGCTGTCAAAGGGGGAACAACGCTACATAGGGCTACTTCTTTTATTTGGGATAAGGATATGCCACGACGGTCAAACAAATCTAAAAGTAAGGTAGCATATTCATCAGGCATACGGTAGATACTGGTAGCTATCCGCCAGGTTATCTTTGGTTTGGTGTCGTCAAAAATGCCCAAGGTAATATTAGTATTGCCAATATCAATCGCTAACAGCATTTTAAAACTTAAAATTCTGTAGATAAAGTAATTTTACCTTCTTTAACTTCTTTGATAATTCGGGGAATAACTGGTAAAAGGTCACTAGCTAACATACCCGCATCTCCCAGCTCAGCCTTAACTTTTTCCCCGGCTAATGCATGAAGATATACTCCACAGGAAGCAGCTTCAAAAAGAGGTAAGCCTTGGGCAATTAAACCAGCAATAGCTCCAGTAAGAACGTCACCGGTTCCTGCGGAAGCTAAACCAGCATTAGCTATAGGACAGATGTGAGCTCGCCCGTCAGGGGAGGCGATTACTGTATAAGCACCTTTAAGGACAATCGTTTTTCCCCATTCTTTCGCCTTTTTAATAGCTATTTGTAAGCGATCTTGCTGCACCATCTCTACTGAAAGTCCAGCTAATCGTGCCATTTCTCCCGGATGGGGAGTTAGGACCCCGTCCCTTTTCAGTTTCAGCCACCACTGGGGTATTTGGGCTAAAATATTGAGAGCATCAGCATCCAAAACTAAAGCTGGGACGGGACTTTGTGACAAATTAAAAAGGAGAGATTGAACAAACTCTTTAATTGGTTGACTTTGGCCTAAGCCACATCCCATAGCTAAAACATCGTAATTAGCCAACCCTTGTTGGACTATAGAAATTGCCTCCGAAGCAATTATACCTCGTTCGGCTTCAGGTAAGGGCAAATAAGTTGTTTCCGTTAGTTTAGCGGCTAAAATAGGCTGGAGGCTTTTAGCTGTTGCCAGGGTAACCAAACCGGAACCAACACGCACCGCACCCATACAAGCAAGGTAAGCAGCACCTATATAGTTAATAGAACCAGCTATAACCAGAACCCGACCAAAGCTACCTTTGTTAGCACTGGCAGGGCGCTTGGGAAGTATTTTCTTTAGCCAATCAAGGGTCATGACTTCAGTCTTTACCTCTTCAGCTAAAACTGACGGAATACCAATGTCAACGACAATTAATTTACCAGTCCTGTCAGCACCGGGGAAATTAAATAAACCTGCCTTGGGATAACCTAAAGTGATTGTGACATCAGCAAAGGGACAAACAGGGTCAACAGCACCAGTATTGGCATCTAAACCTGAAGGGGTATCTATAGCAATAATAGTCAACTCAGGACGCTTAGCTTTGGTTTCCATCACTTTTCCCAAAACTTGCTTAAAAATTCCTTCTATGGGGCGACTCTTGCCGGTGCCAAAAATAGCATCAATGACCAGATCTGCTGAAGAAAGAAGCTCGGACAAAGTATCAAGATTTTCCTCTTTTTCACCAATAGCAGTAAATATACCTTTGTCTTTGACTAATCTCAAATTTTTATCATCAGGGGATCTGGGACGACACAAATAGAGATTAACTTCCGCCCCCCAATCATCTAGGTACCGAGCTGCTACCAGACCATCACCCCCATTATTTCCCGGTCCAATTAGAGCCAAAATTCGCTTTCCAGTGACACTTCCTACTATTTTTTTAATTTCTTCAGCTACAGCTCGCCCCGCATTCTCCATCAGAGCCTCTACCGTAAGGCCCAAGGAAGCCGCCCGCCGCTCAATTTCCTGCATTTGGTCAATGGTAACTACCTTCACTTTTAACCCTTAAAGACCATGATAAGGAAAAACCAGTTTTTTTAATTCAGCTACTTTGTCCCAGACAAAGCTTTCCACTTCTTTCTTCCGCCTCTCATCCAAATAGGGCTTATCTTTGTCCCGCAATCGCCTAATTCCATACTTTTCCTGATAAGATTGAGGAATTTCATCCGCCCACTCCCGGTTTATCATTATCCCGTAGGCTAATGTCCAAGAACGAGCCACTACACCCATTTCATAACCCCCACCACCCAAGGCAAGCCATTTAGGAGCTAACTTCTTAATCTCGGTTAAAACTTCAGTATAGCCTTCAGTAGTGAGCATTAAATGAGTTAATGGGTCTAAATAATGGGTGTCACAACCTAATTGGCTAACGACAATATCAGGCTTAAAATGATTAATTAAAGGTGGCACTATTTCCCGAAAAGCCCATAAATAAGTAGTATCTTCAGTGAACGGATGTAAAGGAATGTTTACAGAATAGCCTTTGCCAGCCCCTGTGCCAATTTCAGTAACGTCACCAGTACCAGGGAACAGATATCGGCCGGATTCATGGATAGAAATAGTGAGAACTTGGTCGGTATCATAAAAAGCATTCTGGACACCGTCACCATGATGGGCATCAACATCAATATAAGCTACCTTAAACCCTTTTTTAAGAAGGTATTTAATGGCAATAACCGCATCATTAAAAACACAAAATCCTGAGGCGTAATTAGGTGCCGCATGATGGAGACCCCCTGATATATTGAAAGCGACATCAACTTCTCCACTAGCTACCATTTCAGCTCCAATGAGGGAAGCCCCTACTGGTAATACCGAAGCTTCATACATGCCTTTATAAGGAGGATTATCACCGTAAACACTAAAATTATACTTAGCTTGATTAAATACTGTTTCACCACGACTTAAACTCTTAACCACCTCTATGTAATCTTTAGTGTGGAAAGTAAGAAGAGAAGCTTCATCGGCAGGCTGGGGAGGGATAACTTTAGAATCAATTCCATTAAAGGCATTATAAGCTTCCAGGAGTTCATAAGTATATTGAAGACGAGAGGGGCGAAGGGGGTGGTCTTCCCGAAGGATATGTTGAGATAAAGTCACATCATAAATAAAAACTGCTTTTGTCATTAGTCACCTTCCTCAAAAAATTTTTCTAACTCTTTTTTCATAGCTTGCCAGTGAGTTCCCCGCCAGTAAATACGGTGACAAGCTGGACACTCCATATACTGGTCTTGGGTTTTAAAAACATAAGGCGGGACTAAATTAGATATCTCTTCTTTCTTCCGGCTGATTAGCTGTTGATTACATTCAAGACATAAAGAAAAGGGTTTAAACTGACTTAAGTTTAGAGTAGTTACTACTTGTTTTAGTTGTGCCTTTGGATTATCTTCCTCAATAAAAATAACTCTAAGCTTGCCACTAGTGACCAAACGCCGCTTTAAAATCTGAGTATCCTTGGTCAAAATTATTCTCTCTTCAGATAAAGCAATATTTATCATTTTGTTATCGTCCTCTTCCTTAAATAGAAGCGTATCATAACCCATAATTCTTAGCCACTTTGCCAGTTTACCAGCATTATTGTCAACAATAAATTTAGGTTCCATCTTCTTAGCTTCTGTCTGGAAAAGCTAGCACACCGAGGGGATTTTTCCCTTCGAAAATTTGTGTTATATAGTAATAATCCCCCTTTATCCAGGCACCTACCCCTGTGTGGGTAAAAGTGCTCAGTATATTTTTCTTGTGCCCGGGACTCTTCATCCAACCTTCTACTGCCCAAGTAGCTACTTCTTTATAACTAAGAATAGGGCCTGGGGTATACTTCCGTGTGGGGGTTAAACTCAAATTTTCACCCCTAACTGTTCCCGGACGCATACTGAAGGTAAAGTCTCGCCAGCCAAATCTCTCGTGACCAAAATGACCAGTGACAGCCATGTTTTTGCTGTGTTCCATTGCCAGTTCCTCTAATAGACTATCTTTTTCTAACGGGCGTAATCCGAATTTAACCCGTTCTTCATTAACCAATGTGTAGATTAGATTGGCTAATTCAGGTACCGGTCCCTCCTTTGATGCTACTTGCGTTACTGACGGAGTAGCACAGCTCGATGCTAATAAAAAGATGTAGAAAACCAGAATACTACTAAATATCCTGCCTATTTTGCTTTCCTTAATCATTGTCACCAAGTCCTAAGTAATATAGAGAGGGTTAAAATTGGTATCATAGTCATAAGTATCTATGCCTTCTTTTTTCTTCAGATAACCTATAGCAGCGTAGGTGAAAGGGGTAGCTATAGCTTCATAAGCTGTTTTTATGAGCCAGTGACTCAAAATCATGCTACCAAGGACAAAGAGAGGTAATTTTCCCCAAAAGGCTATAGTCAGGACAATAAAAGTATCAACCCCTTGTCCGGCTAAAGTTGAACCTATAGTCCTCATCCATAACCAGCGCCCTTTAGTTGCTATCTTCATTTTAGCCAAGACAAAGGAATTGACAAATTCACCGGCTAAGTAAGCCATAAAAGACGCCAGCAAAAAACGAGGGGTACTACCCAGAATACGCTCATAGGCAGCCTGAGCTTCAAAAATTGGTGCCGGTGGCAAAAGTTTCCCAATCCAGATAGCCAAGACAGTGATTAAATTGCATAAAAAACCCAGCCAGATTACCCTTCGAGCTTGCCGATATCCATAAACCTCAGTAAGAACATCTCCCAGAATATAACTTAAAGGAAAAATAATTATGGCTGCCGGAAGAACTAAATTACCAATACTTATCTGCTTTACGATAATAATATTAGCCGTAATAAGACAGGTAACAAAGAGGGCAGTAACAATTACAAATCGGTAAGAAATAGTCATGGAGCTAAATCCAGCGGCGGCGACGGAAATAGAAAAGCATCCCCACCGCAATTAGAGCCATAATAGCCAATAAAATGATAAAGGTGCTCAAGCTAAAATAACCTTTCTCCACCCCACCAGGAAGAGCCACATTCATACCATATATACTAGCAATAAGGGTACCGGGAGCCATAAGAGCCATTATAATAGTGAGTATTCTCATTATCTCCTGAATACGATGAGAAGTTAGCCAGTTACTGGTATCAACTAACCCGTCAACTACTTCTTTGCAGTCTTCAAGACCGTCCCAGATCTTGCGAATATGGTCAGCAATATCACCAAAGTAAACTTCCTGTTCTTCCTTGAAGAAAGGATATTCCTCTCTTTCTAAGGCTTCAACAACACTGATTTGAGGGTGAATAACACGACGGAAAGAAATGAGGTCACGCCGGATAAGGGAAATTTCATGAACAGTTTCCGGAACGGGTCGGGCAAAAATGAGATCCTCAACTTTTTCAATATTTTCAATGACTTTATTCAAGATGGGGAAACAGTAATTAACCAGTCGATCTAATATGTGGTAAAGAAGAAAGCTGGAACTTTTTGACATGTATTTTTGTCGAGTTTCTTCATCAATCTGACATTCCTTGAAGAATTTAGACAATGGTTTCAGATCCCCAGAACAATGGACAGTAACCACATAATTTTCCCCAATAAAAATATCAACTTCACTGGGAGTAGTTACCCGATTTTCTTTGTCAAACACAGGAAAATGTAAAACAATAAAAAGATGATCCTCATATTCATCAATTTTAGGTCGCTGTATCCGGCTCAGAACGTCGTCTAAATTGAGGGGATGGAAATTAAAATTATTCGCCAGATACTCAACCTCAGCCTGGGTTGGTTTTTCTATATAGACCCAGGTCAATTTTCCCCAGGTTATTACTTCCAGATTTAATTTTTTTTGTTCCTGATTAACTAAGGGCAGTGACATCTTTATTTGCCTCATTGAAATTTTAACCTTGTTTTAACCACAATTCAAGCACTATGGATCAACTAAAAGCAACTTGACAATATTCAAATTATCTGATACATTTGTTTTAAGAACATTTGATTATAAAAGGGAAGGAGGTTTTGGTATGTCGGCTATAAAAGAATTAGTTGGGTGTCCTAAGTGTGGCTGTGTGATTCTACCTGATGCTGTAAAGTGCCCTAATTGTGGCACAGCTTACATCGAGAATGATAGTATTGATTATTCTTCTAAATCTAAAATGAAAAAAGTGGGGATTGAGACAGTAATAGCTTATTATCAGTTTATTTGTCCACAGCATGGGAAAATTAATGTCAAGGCAACAGTCACGCCCCCCACTCTTCGCTGTCCCTTTTGTTGATCTTAGGTAAAGCAGAACTTCTTAATTGAATAATTTAAAGGTTTGGTTGGATTTGGCGGATAAAAAATGGCAGCGGAGGGATTCGAACCCGCGACCAAGGGCTTATGAGTCCCCTGCTCTACCGCTGAGCTACGCTGCCTCTTTTTTAATTATACAACATAAACTGGTTTTGATGTCAATCTTCAGTTATCTTCCGGTGCCTACTTTCCAATTAATTCTCGGGATAAGATTACCTTCATAATTTCAGCAGTGCCGTAAGCCAACTCAAAACCTATGGCATTTCTTAAGCGTAACTCTAGGGGAAGTTCTTGACTATAACCGTAATGTCCATGAAAGAGTAGTATATCATGGATGGCATTTACGGCTACTTGGGGAACAAACCATTTACACATGGCAGCTTCTTTAGTATGAGGTAGCCCATGGTCCTTTCGCCACAAGGCTTGATAACAAAGTAACCTGGCAGCTTCAATTAAGGTCGCATGTTCGGCAATTTTGAAAGAAACTCCTTGAAAATTAGCTATGGGTTGACCAAAAGCAGTCCGCTGTTTAACGTAGGTTATAGCTTCTTCCAAAGATGCCTGAGCTGCCCCCAGGGGAGCTAATACCAGACACACTCGACTGAGGTCAAGGTATTGCATCATAAGGTAAAAGCCTTGACCTTCTTCCCCAATTAGGTAATTTGCTGGCACCCGTACATCTTGAAGGGAGATGGTTCCCCGAGCGACGGACTCCCAGCCAAGGTCAGGAATACGTGCCCGAGTTACCCCAGGGAAATCAAGGGGAACCAGAAAACAGCTAATGCCCCTCCTCCCAGCTTTAGGATCAGTTTTAGCCAAAACTATGGTGACATCAGCTTGAACCCCCAAAGTGGTAGAATTTTTATCGGCATTGAGGATATAAGAATTTCCGTCTTTGACTGCCGTAGCCCGAATTGCGGCTAAATCGGAACCCGCTTCAGGTTCCGTTAACCCCAAGCAACCTATCTTTTCCCCTTTAGCAATAAGAGGCAACCATTCTTGGCGCAACTCCTCCGAAGCATGCTCCAGGACAAAATTCATTAAAGCACTCAAAATAACAAACAAGCAAGCATCGCTATCAGCTCTACCTAATTCTTCTATGGCTATGCCCAGGGTAGTAGCATCAGCTCCTTGCCCACCATATTTAACCGGAATAGTTATACCTAAAAGTCCAAAGTCAGCAATCTTCTTAACCAATTCCTTTGGATAAAAAGCTTGCCGGGCTCTTTCCCGAACACCGGGAAGAAGTTCCTTTTGTCCAAACCGCCGCACTTCAAGACGAAACATATTTTGAGCCTCAGTAAAAAATAACTCAGTCATCTCCCCTCCTTAATAATATTTATTTTTCCCTAACAGTGATGCTAATTATATCAAAAATAATGGCATTATTGACCGTTACTTTAGCTCTTTGCTAAAATTGCTCGCGGTTTATTTTAGTTTAGGGAGGATTAGTATGGCTTTGGAATATAAAAAAGAAGGCAGAATTGCCATTTTTACGTTAAACCGTCCAGAAGCTTTAAACGCTATAGACCCGAAAACCGCCGAAGAGCTGAGTCAAGCTTTAATTGATTTCCGCAATGACAATGAACTATGGGTTGGTATTATTACTGGGGCAGGGGAGAGGGCTTTTTGTGCTGGGGCTGATATAAGGACGATGTTGCCCTGGATGAAAGCGAACCGAGGCGAAGTATGGCGTCTGCCGCCAACCATCATGCGGGGGCTTGACTTATGGAAACCTATGATTGCTGCCGTCAATGGGGCTTGTCTTGGAGGCGGTTTAGAAATTGCTCTTGCCTGCGATATCAGAATAGCTGCTGAAAATGCCACTTTTGGTCTCCCTGAAGTTAGGTTAGGGCTAATTCCCGGTTGGGGCGGAACCCAAAGGTTACCCCGGGTTATTCCTTTAGCTAAAGCAGCCGAAATACTCCTTACTGGTCGTCCTATTGATGCTCAAGAAGCTTACCGTATAGGCTTGGTAAATAAAGTTGTTCCCTTAGGTGAGCTTATGTCAGAAGCTAAGAAAATGGCAGAGGCTTTGTGCGAACCGGGACCTCTGGCAGTAAGAGCCGCTAAACAAGCTATGATCCAAGGAACCAGCGTTGGGCTTCAAGAAGGACTCCAACTCGAGGCAATGCTGGAAGACTTCTGCTTGTCCACAGAAGATTTTGAAGAGGGAACCAAGGCTTTCTTAGAAAAAAGAAAGCCCCAATTTAAGGGAAAGTAATATTAAAAAGGAGGCAAGACTATGAAAATTAAGAAAGTTGGGGTTGTTGGCTGTGGATTGATGGGCTCGGGTATTACTCAAGTTTGTGCTCAATCCGGTTACGAAACAGTAGTTTCAGAAGTCAATCAACAGCTTTTAGATAAAGGACTTTCAGCTATAAAAAGCTCCCTCGCCAAAGGAGTAGAAAAAGGCAAGCTCACCGAAGCCGATATGCAGGCTACTTTAGGTCGGATAAAAGGAACCTTATCGATAGAAGATTTTAAAGACTGTGACCTTATAATTGAGGCAGTCGTTGAGAATTTAGAACTCAAAAAGAAAGTCTTTGCTGATTTAGATCGAGTTTGCCCCAAACATACTATTCTTGCCACTAATACTTCTTGCTTATCTGTTCTTGACTTAGCTATGGTAACCAAGCGTCCAGATAAAGTATTGGGAATGCATTTCTTCAATCCAGTACCGATTATGAGACTTCTGGAACTGGTTAGAACCATTCTTACCAGTGACGAGACTCTTAGTACAGCAAAAGCTTTTGGTCAAACCTTAGGTAAAACCATCGTCATTGCCCAAGATGCTCCCGGTTTTATTGTTAATCGCCTCCTTATACCGTTTATGTTAGATTCCATCCGGATGCTGGAGGCAGGATATGCTACTAAAGAAGATATTGACCAGGCAGTGAAGCTTGGTTTGAATTTCCCCATGGGTCCTTTTGAGTTGGGCGACTTAGTTGGATTAGATACCACTTATTTCATTGCCTGTGCCATGTATGAGGAACTTAAAGACCCAAAATTTGCGCCACCAATGCTACTAAAGAAAATGGTAACCGCCGGGCACTTCGGTCGGAAGGCAGGTAAAGGCTTCTATGATTATAAATAAGGGGTGATGAAATGTATATAAAAAAGCGAAAATTAGGTCGGGGGGTGGCAATAGTTGGGGCAGGGATGAGCAAATTTGGGGCATACCAAGATAAGACAGTAAGAGACCTTTTTGTGGAAGCCTTTCTGGAAATGAAGGCTTCTGTAGACAAGGGGTTAGATGTTACAGAAATTGAAGCTCTTTATGTCGGCACCGCTATGACCGAATTTTTTGAATGGCAGGGACATACGGCGCCAATTATGGCAAGTTGGATAGGAATGGTGCCTAAGCCCGCTACTCGGATTGAAGATGCCTGTGCTACCAGTGGGGTAGCCGTCAGGGAAGGAATCATTGCGGTTGCTTCTGGTCTGTATGATGTCGTTTTGGTTGGTGGCGTCGAACGAATGACCGCCGTGCCTACCGAGCAGGTGACAGAAATTCTGGCTTTAGGGAGTGATGCTTTTTACGAAGCTGCGGTAGGTTTCACTTTTCCTGGGCTTTATGCTGCTATGGCTACAGCTCACATGCACAAATATGGGACTAAACCGGAGCATTTTATGAAATTGGCTATAAAAAACCATAATAATGGAGCTTTAAACCCCAAAGCCCAGTTCAATGCTTCCATAAGAGACATCATGAATACGCGAATTGCCCGGGCTAAAGAAAAAGGTCAGCCCTTACCTACTTGGAAAGACGAGATGGAATTTTTAAATGACCCTCAGGCTAACCCTATAGTAGCTTGGCCTTTGAGGCTTTTTGATTGTTCGCCAATTACTGATGGAGCTGCTTGTGTTCTCTTAGTAGCCGAAGAAATAGCTAAGAACTTCACTGACAATCCTATCTACATCATTGGCACTGGGCAAGGCAGTGACCATGCCTTACACGAACGAGCTGATCTAACTTCTCTTCTGTCAGCTAAAATTGCTGCCCAGCAGGCTTATGAAATGGCGAGGGTAACCCCAGCGGATATTCAATTAGCTGAAGTTCATGATTGCTTTACCATCGCCGAAATTATAGCTACGGAAGATTTAGGTTTCTTCAAACCGGGCGAAGGTGCCAAAGCAGCGGAGGAAGGATTAACCGCTCGAGATGGAGCTAAACCAATTAATACTTCAGGGGGACTAAAAGCCAAAGGGCATCCGGTAGGTGCTTCCGGTGCCGCTCAGGTGGTTGAAATCTGGCAGCAACTAAGGGGACAGGCAGGACCAAGGCAGATACCAGGAAAGACTTTATCTTTAGGCTTAACTCATAATGTTGGAGCTACTGGAGGTACCTGTGTTGTTCATATTTACGAGCGGAGGTAAATAATGTCACCAAGACCTTTCACACCTATATCTTTTCAGCAATTTTTAAATGAAAGGAAACTCATGGGGAGCCGGTGCCGGAAATGTCAAACTTTGTATTTACCTCCAAGACCTTTGTGTCTTAAATGCCAAGATGGTGAAATGGAATGGACTGAAGTAAAAGGAAAAGGCAAACTCGTGGCTTTCACGGTTATTGCCGTGGTTCCAGCTAAGATGTTAGCCCAAGGTTACGGTCGAGATAATCCTTACTGCACTGGAATTGTAGAATTAGAAGACGGTCCTAAGATCAGCGCTCGGATAATAGGTGCCGACCCCAAGCGCGGTGAAGTCCAGATTGGTATGCCGCTCACTATAGACTTTATAGAAACGGGGGAAGGAGAGAGAAAAAAGACCACTTTAGCTTTTAAACCTGCTTGAGTACTCGGGCTAACCTTTCTTCTCGTAATCAGGACACCAGGTTGCGTTAGGACGTTCTGGATAGCGGCAAGAACTTCGCCAATTCCATTTACAATTATCACACAGAAAGATATTCAGTCCGATTATTTTCTTCAATCTGATTTTAGCCCGATCTATCCAGGTCGGTCCGATTTTAGTCTTAGCCATTAGAAAAATAATATAAAGTGGAGCTGAGGGGATTCGAACCCCTGACCTCCTCCGTGCAAGGGAGGCGCTCTCCCAGCTAAGCTACAGCCCCACTTTGACTGACTTGTAATTCTCTAAAATTGAGGGGTTTACTTCTTACCACCTTTTTTAGCTGGTTTACCAGCCTTCTTGGCATGGGCAGCACAAGTATCGCACATGCTTAAGACTCCTTTCTCTTTACTATTTAAGCAATAACCTCTCTTAACCACAGAAAAGCCATTGCTTCCGACCAGCTTTATTATAAACTTATTCACAAGTTAAAAGCAATAAAAAGAAGCTAAAAGCAAATCTCTGGCTATCAAGAATCCAGAAAGATTTAAAAGTTTCCTTAAAAGCCCGTCAAAAAAGTAGGAATTTGGGAGGAAGACATTCTATATACAAAATATGGGCGATTGTGGATTCGAACCACAGACCCCGGTCTTATCAGGACCGTGCTCTAACCCGCTGAGCTAATCGCCCTCTGAAAAAAGTATAATCTTCCTTAAAGTCAAGTGTCAAGTTTCGCTCCTGTTATTCTTCCTGATGGGCTTTTCTCATTTCATTAATTGCTTCCTCGATTTCCTCTTTTCAACTTCGGCATTTTGAACCCTGAACTTTGACTAAAGCTCCTTGGGCATCCCTTTAACCAAGTTAGCCGCAGCAAAAATGTTTGTATTGAGCCTAACCTTTACCCTGACTTATTTACAACCGCCAGGCTTCGGTACAGGCTTCCATCAGCTCGGCAGCTTTTTCAAGTGTCTTCCCATCCACATCGGAAAAACTCGCCCAACCAGAGCAAGACAGTTTCTTTGTGGATGTTCATCTTCTTGGCAAACTCAACGAAGATTTGACGCAGGTAGTCATGAGAAGCGCCTTTGTCTTGTGCTCCCCATATGGCTAGGAGATAATTGTTGAAGCAAGACTGGAAAGATTCCACCCCTAAGCTCATCGGGATGCTTCTTAGAGGTATGATACATTAGACACCCGAATTAGGCAACACCCATGCCTTTACCCAACCCCATAGAGTTTGCTGGCTATTGCACCAAAGGACGGATTGCTCAATGTTAGGTTCTAACTCTCCTGCACCCCTCTGGTGACTTCCAGCCACAACCGGTGCAGGATTTTCTCTTTAATCTTGGCACCAGCAACGATGGAATTCACAGAGGCTGCTATTGTTTCGTCTATCTTCTGCTTCAGCCTTTCCAGCTGGGGAACTATCGCTTGCAGGTAACTCTCGTCCTGGGGAACTTTGACTTGGTCTAAGCCAGCTTCCAACCAAACCTTAAGATACCGGGCTTCCAGTTCTGAAGCACAATCTATACTTCGTTTGCCGGAATAGAGCCGCCAGCCCATAAGACTCTGCTGGATGCTGACCCCACCGCCGGCAGGAGGCAATCTTTTAGTCACCAGAGACGGCTGGTTCAGGACTTTTTCCGTATAAAACCTGCCTAATGTCTCCTCGCCTACCTTATCCATGACACCCTTTAATAAGAGGTCAATATCAATACCTTCTTTGGTCTTCTTGCGCTTGCCGAAACTCTTAGCCTTCTCCAGTCTTGATTTCACCAGGTCAATCACCGCGCGATAGACCTCAAGCTGTTCTTCATCGGTCAAGCCCAGGATTTCACCCATGATAATTTTATCCAGCTCCCGGCGGTCCGGCTTGACCTTGTCCAGAGAGACCTCATCTGGGGAATCGGCGCCAAGCTCGGAAAAGAGAGACGTTATAGGTCTGTCCATTAATTTTTCAAAAGCTTTCCCTATTTTAGCTTTTTGAACCTCTGTAAATTGCGAAAGCTTTATTAAGGGGATACTCTGTGCCATCCAGACATCGAGGTCTAACGGACCACCCCCACCTCCAGGCTGTCTGCCTGAAAATTCAGCGAAGAGAGCCGATACGGTGCTATTAAGCTGTGCACAAACTAGGTTAGCATTTCCTTTGTGGGTA
Source organism: Dehalococcoidia bacterium (assembly GCA_042408205.1). GTDB lineage: Bacteria > Chloroflexota > Dehalococcoidia > GIF9 > DYGU01 > JBHOQK01. Next base: position 35,375 of record JBHOQK010000003.1, read on the forward strand.
ATAGCTACTCCGTAAAAGCTTTTGTTCAAATTGTATTGAGAGTGGTTAAGCAAAATAAAATACCGTTCCCTAAATCGTTCAGGAAATGCGATGCTATCTGCTATTGAATCCCCCAAATCATACCACCTCTTCCTTGAGGCGCAGGTGGGGCGCAGATGATAGCCTTTGCGCTCGCCTGCCTCAATGTACTTGAGGACGTTGGTGCCTTTGAGCTCTTCTTTATCTTTATGAATCATCAACACGCGGTACTTCAGGTCTTCTGGCTTAACCACAATTGACCTGCATTCTCTGGGGCTTTTAATGATATAGTTGGGCACCCATTTGCCCCGTTCTTTATGCATCCAGAACTCTTTCTCAATCCCCCACTGTTTTATCTGTTCTTCGGTAAGATAGAAGAACTCGTTAGCACCGGTGGTAAAGCCACGCCTAACCTCAGCAATCTGCTTCAGGGGCACCAGCTTGCCTTTACCCTTCTCCAGAATCCTAAAGAAGATATCCGGTGCCCTCAGGTATTTCCCCCACTTGGCGCCGGTGTATTTCTGCTCCTCAGCGTCATAGCCTTCTTCCCAAAGCTCCTTTTGCCTCTTGGGGAAAATGCGGAAATCTTCCCCATCATAGAGGTCGTTATGGGCAAGGATGGTTTTGATGAACTTGTCTTTAATGGTGTTGATTCTTGCCACCTGCTTTTCCCAGATGTCCTGAGCCGGCGGGATAAAGTAGCGCAGTGGCTTTTTGAGATAGACAAAGCGCACCAGATTATCCTCCCGCTCACGGCGGTGGTCATCACCGGAGCACTTCTCTAGGATCACGATGCAGGTATTGATATCGGCATCCTCAAACCAGCGCTCCACCTTAGAGCCGATGATAGCGATAATCTTGTAGTTCTTGAGGAAGAACTCCTGCAATCCCTTGCCGTAGTCTACATCCAACCAAGACTCAGAGACCACAAAGCCAAAGCGACCGCCGTTCCTCAAAAACTTGGTGCCGTGGACGAAGAAATAGACATAGATGCCGGCTCTCCTGGGAATATCGGCGAGTTTTCTGCCGTTGATATCCTTGAGGGCTTTATTAATGAGATTATCCTTGTACTGGCGGTCTTCCGGGGCAATCTCCGCCATCTCCTCCTGACGGGTATAGGGCGGGTTGCCTACAATGCAGTCAAAATAGCGCGGGTACTCTATTTCGCGCTCCTTCACGCCGAGGGTCTTGGCTTTGGTCCGGCGCTGCTTTTCTGGTAGCTCAAAGCCGTTGACCGTGGTCAGCAAGTTAAAAAAGTCCTCCTGCATGATGTTGGGATAGTTGCGGTCAACAGACAGGTCGTTAATCGCCAGATTGATGGTAGCAAGGTGCGCCGGGAACTTAGCAATGTCGTTGCCCCACAGCGTCTCCAGTATATCCTCATGCTTCAGGTACTGGTTCATCAGCTTTTTGTGCTGGTAAGCCCTCACCAGAAAGGTGCCCGCACCGCAGGCAGGGTCAAAGACCTTATCCTTTTCCTGCTTCAGGCAGAAACACAAAATCAGGTCAACTACATCGGGGTTGGTAAAATACTGCCCCAGGTTATGCCGTTCTTCCTGAGGGATGAGTTTCTGGAAGATACCACCGATAATATCATAGCCGAGCTTGGAGAAGTCATACTCCTGGAGGATAGATACCAGCTCTTTTATCTCGGTAACAACCTCTTTCTGGTCTGGGAAAGCGATGGTGTCAATAAAATCGGTGGTGTAGATAGTCTCGTAGTCTATCTTCAGCACTTCATCAAAGAAGCTCTGCAATATCTTTTGGAGTTGTGAGCCCTTGGTCAAGCCTTCTGGAATCTGCAAGGGGTCAAGTTTTTCGGGACGCTTGACCTGCAAGAGGTTGTAGAAAAGGATTTTGTTCACCAGGAGATAAGCCGTCTGCCGTGCCGCTTTATCAAAGTCCTGCGGCTGCCAGGCAAAACTCCAACCCTGGTCATTGAACCACCGACTCAGTTTTGCGGAGAAAGCTTTATCTTTATGGCATTGATCTTCAATTATGGCAGCGTAATAGCGTGCAAGCTTTTTTGATTTTGCCATGAAGACGGTAGATAAGGAACTCATCAATTGGCTGCTTGGGTTCCGGCTCACGGCCAGTGTGAACGGCATAAAGCTTGGTTAAGAAGCTTTGAAGTTGCTTAATTATGCTGTCCCGGTATTTTGGGTTCTCAAGCAGGTTAAGGTCTTCCACCTCTGAAAGGTGATACTTATCAACAACCTGCTCCTCAATTGGTTTCTGGGCATTAACCTTTTCCGTGTTGAACCATATCAACTCCTGAAAGTTGGTGGTGGCGAAGTACCTGGCACGGCGGTTATTGGCTTTGTTCCAAGCAGGCTTTTTTAATTCCTCTTCATCAAAAGCATCATAATAAGGAGACTTGGCTTCAATAACGCAGAGCACATTTTGGCTACGCCGGGACTCGTAGATGACAACATCTGGTGATTTTCTGTCCGCGCCAGATGTATCTACATCAGGAAGCCCTAAATCCAGACCTTCCCTATCTATAATCTGGCGCATCCAGTGCACCAGAACAGCCACTGCTGACCGCTCGGTCTTGGTGGCGGTCACTTCAAAGGGGCTGGGAATCTTAACTTGCATTATTTTAGGTTTTCTCACTATCCTTCAAGACCTCATTCACAATGCGCCGGGCGATTTCAAAAGCGGCGGCAATTCTGATAGCTTTGACCTCGCCAAGGCCTTTTATCTGTAGCAGTTTAGCCAGGGGCTGATTTGCCATTCCCTTGAATGAACCGAACTTGGCTAGAATGTCCTCGGCAATTTTTTCTGCAGGCTTGCTCTTAATACCGGGAGAGATTAAGATAGATAGCAGCTCCGTATCCGTAAGTGATTGGGAGCCAAGCTCCCTAAGCTTACCGCCAGGGTGGCGCCACTGGATCTTTCCTGACATCCACAACCCCGGCGGTTACACAAGACAAGACGCTTGGCAGACGAGATTTAGGTAAGAAGTCTAATTTTACAAAGCTCACTTTTAGGATTAAAATAGATAAAGGTTGGGCGGTTAGCTCAGTGGTGAGAGCGCTTGCTTCACACGCAAGAGGTCACTGGTTCAAGTCCAGTACCGCCCACTATAGATAAAAAAGGAGAGAGGAGAATGCTAGTTACTGCCGATAGTTTGGTCGGGGAAATATTAACCCATCCCAAAGCTATAGAAATTTTTCTAAAGCACGGGTTTACTCAAGTAAACGACCCGAGTTTGAGGGCACTGGCAGGCAGCTTTCCGTTAAGGAGTGTAGCCAATTACTTAGGGATTAGCCAAGACAAATTAGAAGCTTTGATTAAAGACCTTAACGAAGCTTTGGTGACAGGTTAAGTTAACTTAATATAATAGAGCCGAAGTGGCGGAAAGGCAGACGCGCTACGTTCAGGGCGTAGTGTCCGTAAGGACGTGGGGGTTCAAATCCCCCCTTCGGCACTAAAAAGTTAAAAATTAAATGCGCCTGTAGCTCAGGTGGATAGAGCGTAGGCCTGCGGAGCCTAAGGCCGTGGGTTCAAATCCCGCCAGGCGCACTAAAGGGGCGATTAGCTCAGCGGTTAGAGCGCCTGTTTTACACACAGGAGGTCAGTGGTTCAAATCCACTATCGCCCATTTTTAATTTTTAAAAATATCAAAAAGTCCCAAAGACTAAGCAATCAGGGGCATTAATGGCGTACTTTAAAGTGATTTTGAGCTGAAAATGAGCTTTCGGATTTCGAGCTCCGTTTCGATGATTCTTGACAGCGATTTTCGCCAGGTGCAACCTATCCAAAAATAGCCACTTTATCTTTTATACTCGTAGTGGAATACATTTCCAGTAATAATCGTGGATTCCTCCTGCTGTGTACAGTTTGCGAAAACTCATTTCCAAGGGCATTCCAATCTTAATTTCATTAATCTCTCGATCCGTCATCATAAGAAGAGCCCTACCACCACCATCGAAATTAACCACTGATATAACCAAAGGAGTATCTATTGTCCCAGCAATATAGTCCATAGAAAAAGTGAATAAAGTTCCTTTCTTATCTGAGAGTCTTATCTTTTCAAAGTTATCCTTGCTCCGACATCGAGTACAAACTATTTGAGGTGGATATTGAATTGTCCCACAATTTCGACACTTGACACCATAAAAACGGAGGTTTTTATCCTGTTCCCGCAATAGAGCTGGGGCTGAGGGCATTGCCTGGGGAGGTCGACGCGTTCCAGGGTCAGGGTTATAAAAACCACGCCATTGGAGAAATATATCATAGCGAGGTATAATCTTCTTGGCTTTAAGGTACTTATTTATACCACGTTTCCCTCTAACTTTTTCAATGTGTTCCGTAACTTCCAAGACAAAAGCATCAGCCCCATCACCGTAATTAGCTAAGAGAATTCGGTCACCAGCCTTAGCTTCCTCTAAAGCGGCTACCAGCAACATTAAAGCGAAGGCAGCACCAGTATTACCTAAAAGATTGAAAAGGGGGTCTTGAATCTGTTCCGGTTTAAGCTTTAAGAGTTGGGCAACCTCTCGGTGTCGCCTTGCGTCTGGAGCCGGATAAACAATTTTAGAAAAATCGGTAAGATTTAATTTAGTCTTTGCCAGAAGGCCAGAAATTACTTCCTTCATACTTTCCATATAGCCTTCCTCAACTACAAACCGGTCTTCCCAAGAAGAAATTACCTTATCCCCTTCTGGTCGCCAGATATCGACAATCTCCCGAGCTATGGAATAACTATCTTTAATAACTGCCACTACATCTTTATCTCCTAACATTAAGGCAGCAGCTCCATCACCGTTATTCTGTTCTAAAGCTGACCGAGGGGTAGCTAATCGGCGATCCGCAGCTGTTATCAGAATTTTTTTAGCTGAACCTGCCTTAAGGGAATCTACAGCTAACTTTAGAGCCATAGTACCGGCTCTGAGAGTATCGGTACAATCAACGGTGAAAATATCATTGCGAAGGTCAGCTGCTACAGCTATTAGAGTAGCCGACTGCTTTTCCAAATAAGGGGGAGTAGTAGTGGCAAAATATAAGGCATCTACTTCATCCCGATTCAGGTCACCCATACAGTCAATAGCTGCGGCTACCGCCATAGTGAGGCTATCTTCATCAAAATTGGCTACGGCTCTCTCAAAAGGTAGCCCCCAACCTGCTGTTTCTTTGCCCAACCGAAACAAAGGTACATAACCACCATAAGAAGTTATTCCAACCATTTTATTTACCTCCAATTTTTATTATATTAAATTTAAAATAGGACAGGCTTAGCTACGTCCTCTGGTGTCACTATCTTGCCCTTAGCCTCACAATCCGTTCGCCCTCAGCTTTTAGGTATACTGATGCCAAAGGCAACTTCTCTCCTCTATTTTTACTGCCCTTTTTGTCCATATTTTTCTATAAACTTGACTCGGGATATCCAGATTTCTTTGGGTTCTAAGGAGGCAGCCTTAGAAAAAAACCTTTCTTTTCTTCCCCCATAATAAACTTGCCTCAGAGTATGTAAATAGAACTGAGTTAGAGATTTCCAGAAACGCGAGGGAAGCTCCATTACCATAAAACCAAAACGGGGCGCAGCTTTATGGAATATAGTTACAGCACAAAGGGCTTTGATTTTAGGCGAAAATTTTCCTGCTATCAGCTGAGTGGCTAAATACCTCAGGTCATCAGCCAAAGCAGTAATTGCCCAGATTGGGGAAATGAAAGAAGAAGCTATCTTTTTTTGTTGAGCAAACCAAATATTGTTAAAATGGAGCTCAATTACAAGATCCCCAGGTTTTATCTCGGTGTTATTTTCAAGCTTAACACAGTGACCCCGATGAGGTTTAATTCTAATACTTATGGGACTTATCTTATCCTGTCTTAATGGTTTTAGGTTCAGAAATCGTATCGCCAGACGATCAATGAAAGGAAAGAGCCAAAAAACAAGACGCTTAAGGCTTCTCATTGATTTCTTCTCATTTTATCATAATTAGTCTTAGCTTCTAAATTAGTTTTTTATTTGCTATACTTATAAACTCAAATGCGAATTGGAGTTCTTTCAGATACCCATAGCCGAGAATTACCCACTCATTTAATAGAAACCCTACAGGGCTTAAATTTAGACCTTATAATTCATTGTGGCGATTACACTGGCAAGAAAGTGGTGGAGCAATTAAACGCAACCAGAAAATTTGTTGGAGTTGCTGGCAATATGGATCCCCCTGAAATTCATCAAATTTTGAAGAAGAAAGAAATCCTTGAAGTAGAGGGAAAAAGGGTCGGAATTTTCCACGGTTATGGATTCTTTACTGACGAAAAGTTAATCAATGAGTTTAAAAATGAGGCAATTGATTTATACGTATATGGTCACACTCACGAGCTGAGAAAGGAAATAAAAGGGGGCGTTTATTATATCAACCCTGGGGCTTATGGCAAATCAATAATTGTCATTAATATTGATAAGCAAAAGGGAATTACTCTGGAGGTAATCAGAGTTTAATTTGAACTAAGGCAGATATTATCCCGTTGTCTGCGGCGCCACTTTAGAAGGTCAACAAATGCCTCAAGTCGGGTTAAAAATCCCGCTTTTGCCATTTGTTCATCACATAGAATGGTAAGCACCGGAATATTTTCTTTAGTTGAAGGCATTATATTGGCGGCGACGGCTTCTGGCATACAGGTGAAAGGCATTAAGTGAATTATACCATCGTAGCCTTCTCGGCTGAGACGAACCTTTTCGGCTAAAGATTCAAGACCATGTCCACTTATATCACGCTTAAGATAAGGAAAAGCGAACTTTTTCAAACGCTTTTTCTCTTCATTAAGAACGTTAAAGGAACCTAATCTCGCCCATTCTGAGGCGGCGGTACTTTTAGTGCGCCTTACTTCTACGCCTAATTTTCCCAACTCTTTCTCCAGATTCATATTAACAAAAGGCTCCATGACTATATAAATTTCACCAACAATACCTACTTTTAAAGGAGTAATCTGAGAGTTGATGGGAATCTGATTTAGTTTTTCTGAGTATTCAGCTACTACTTCCTTTACCGAAATTATATCTGGAGCTTCCTCAATAGCTCTAATTGCTTGGTCAAAGACCCGGTCAGCAGCCCCCTTTTCCAACTCCAGAGCGCGAAGCTGTTGAATCTTCTGCTCTAGGTCATCTAAAGCTTTAAGCTTGGTAGTGCCTAAACGATAAGCGGCAATGACTGTGGACCAGGAAGCATTGTCAACTAAGTTTTTAATAGTTTTTAAGACGTTAAATAAGCCTTTTTGGGAACTTCTAAATCGGAGAAATTTAAATTCATAACCCAGATCCCGAAGGATCTGCTCCTACACCTTACTGTAATAGCCAAGACGGCAGGCATTAGTACTTGATACTAAAAATAATGTATTTGCTCCCTGCTCCAGGGATTCAATAAAACTCCCCAAGATAACTTTGAAAGGGAGACAGACAAACTCGGGGGAGTGCCGCGTACCCAAAGACAGAGTCTGCTTGGTAAGGGATGGCTTAACTATAGGGACATTAAGCATCTTGGCGACTGATTTCAAGGCTACTGTGATATTGCCCAGGCTGAAAAGACCCAGAGTACCAATTTTTTCTGTAGCCTCGACGCGGCGAGACGGAATATAGTAAATAGATTTATAAGACGTCTTTTTTCTTTGGCGGATCATGTCAATAAAGGCTTCCAGACAAGTATTAATGCCAGTTTCAGCAGTATGCTCGTCCAAGACAAGACTGAGGAAAGGTTTATTAAGTTTTTCTGCGTGGCGACGAAGCAAGTCTAACATTAACGAGTCAGGCCCGCAGCCAAAAGCAGCCAAGGAGATTACCCCATCAATATCTGCTTGTAAATAGTAGCCTCCAGCCCCTATTACCTCACTTTCATAAGTCCAGTAAGGGTAGCCTACCAGTTGACTTAAGGAGTGGTGTAGTTCCCTTGGGCTTACCATCTCTGGGAAAACTACGTTTACACTATTCCTGAACAATTTAGTCACCAGCCGGTGGTTAATATATTCATCATAAAGGAGATAAGGGTGCCCAATTAAGGCTATGGTAAGTTCAAAAGCAGATTTCTTTGGCTGAGGAGGGATTTGCCCAATTACTTCGAGGGGGTTAATTTTTGAAGTTGCATCTGTCGCCGATACTCATAGTGAATCCTTAATGCCTTTTGAGCAGCTTTCTTTATCCGCAGTGGATTATAGGTAAAACGCCTTCCTAAAGTGTAAATAGTTAGGTAAATATTTAATTTTCCTTTATTCACATCAATGTCAGGGGCGAGAATGAAAGGAGATTCAGGGACATTGGCTTTAATAAGGTCGGGCAAGCCGACAAATTTAGGACAGTTATAAACTTTGGCTTCGAGGCTCTGAATAGAAGGGATAAAGAGGTAATCACATTTATGGGTTAAAGAAATCACATGCCCACAAAATACCCTCACCGGTAAACAAATTTCAGCAGAAAGTCTGGAACATCCTGAAGCAACTATTTCGGCAGTAGTCAGTGATGAAACAATTACCTCTGCCCCAGTTCATCAAAAAAAGTCTTCCACATAGGATAGTATTGATAGAAAAGCAAAGCTCGGGGAATGCCTACCTTGATCATTAAAAGACTCCTCGGTTTTCTTCTAAACTTTTATCTCAGTCAAGTACCACTTCCCACCGATCGCAACGCCCGCCCCACCTAGTTAATATTTTGTGGTCAAGAGAAAGTTGAGCTATCTCGCACAAATTGGGACAGCTCTTACATTCAAAAGAGGAAGTAGAATAATTTTTTTCGCTTATCTCAAATCCCTTAAACTGGCTCTGATAGCCATTATTTGCCAACTCCTGTCGCACCAGCAAAGCAGCACCAATCGCTCCTATAATTTGAGGATGAGGGGGGATAATGATTTCCACATTTAGCTCTTCCTCGAAAGCCCTGACCATACCTCGGTTAAAGGCAACCCCGCCCTGAAATACTATTGGAGGTTTTATCTCTTTCCCTAACCCAACATTATTCAGATAATTGCGGACAAGGGCCTGACATAAACCGTAAAGAATATCCGCAATGGGATATCCCATTTGTTGCTTGTGGATCATGTCTGACTCAGCAAAGACAGTACAACGACCGGCAATACGCACTGGATTTTTACTCTCCAAGGCGCGGCGGCTGAATTCCTCCATACTCAGATTAAGGCGTAGGGCTTGATGGTCAAGGAAACTACAGCATGGCAGGTAATCTCATTTTTGACTAAATCGGCACCCACAACAATCCCGGCTAAATAGCGGGCACTACCCGTAGTAGCCACACCACAAATATCAACATTATCTGGCAGTTGCTGTTGGATTTGCCTTAGCCCGTGTTGGACTGCAGTAACAGGTTTGCCTTCGGTTAGTAAATAGCTATGGCTAATAAGTTCACCCTTCTCATCCAAGACGGCAAACTTGGTAGTTACTGAGCCAACATCGATACCCAAATAGGCTTTCATCCAAGGTTATTCTTCTCCTCCCTTTAAATATTCCATAAGCTCTCCATAGCTTTTTGGGAAATCAGCTTTAAACCTGAGAAAAGAAGGAACTGGGTATCTCATTCCGGCTTTATGAGTTGCCTCAAGCCCTCGAAGAACAACTTCTATCTGGCTTAAGGGTATAGAAAAACACATTTCGTCGTCTTGAGTTAAAGCAAATATTCGGTCACCAGCACCAGGTAAAATCAACTGGCACTGGTCTGTGAGAATCGCTTTGGTAATATAGCCAGCACAAGCGCCAGCCCCGGAAATGACAGAAGTGATAGGTTCACCTATCTCAGAAACAAAGCCTTGTACCAATCGCATCATTTGAGCTGGATTGCCATAAATTATAATTATCTGAGGTTCAAAATCAGCCCTATCTAAAGGGGCACAAATTAGATAAGCATATTTTTCATATTCAAACTTGGGCAGGGCTTGAGCTATTTTTTGCCTGACTTCTTTATTTTCCAGCCAGTTAGGCACAGCCACACTACCGTCCATAAACTTTCTCTTAGGTGGTACAAAGCCTAAGGTAATCACTCCAATGGGGCAAGACAGGTCATCTTTACTCACAGCCATTATCCAGCCATAACGGCGGGAAAGGGCGATAGTTTGACAAGTTGGCATTGTTATTCCTAAATCGCGAAGGGGGTATCTGGCTTTTTGGGGAATTTCTGAGATGGAACTAACCATCTTCACTGCTACTGGGAAACTCTGGGGACGAAGATATAAGTTTAAAGCTTCATTAATTTTATTAAGGTCTACCATTTAATTTTTCCTCCTTTACTTTATTTAATAAAGTTAATCAATCTTTCTCCAAATAATCCATAAGTTTCTGATATGAGGGGGGCCATTGGGGCTCAAATCTAAGAAAAGACGGAATGGGATATCTTTGACCAGCTTTGTGACTGGCTTCCAATCCGTTTATTACTGACTCAACTTTATGCCAAGGGATAGCGAAGGCCAATTCATCATCTTGGGTTAAGGCGAAAATATGGTCACCCATACAAGGTAAAGCCAACTGACATTCTTCACTCAGCATAGCTCCAGCAATTATATCAGAACAAACAGCATCTCCCATAGAACTAAAGATAAGGGCTCCCCCCCGCCCGTAGAGGGAACCTTGAACTAATCTTAACATTTGGGCTGAATTACCGTATATAATAAGGAGATGAGGTTCAAAAGTGGCGCCATGGACTGGAGCTACCAGGAGATAATTATATTTACCATATTCCAAGCGTCTCATTGCTTGGGCAGTTTTAGCCGTAGCTTCACCACCTCCAACAGAAAGGGATCCATGAAACTCGCCCTTAAGAAAACCTTCTTTTGCCGGTAAAAAACCAAGGACTATACTGCCAAAGGGACAGGATTGATCTTCTTTACCCACCGCTACTGTCCAGCCATACCGTCTTGCCATACCTATGGCTTGGCAAGCTGCAATACGGACTTTAAAATCCTGGGTTGGGATTCGGACTCGTTCAGGAAATTCGTGACGATTCTGGCATAGTCTCACAGCCACAGGAAAAGTCTGAGGCCGAAGGTAGAAATTTAAAGCTTCATTTACTTTTGATAATTCCATATTTTAACCTCCTTTGCCTTTTGCTTTAGTTCATAAAGCTTAGTAATAGCCTCCAGGGGAGACATAGAATCAACATCCAGCTCAAAAATTTCATCCACCAAGGCTGGGATAGTAAAAAAGGAAAGCTGCTGGGGTAATTCTTTTTTAAACCGACGAACCTGACCCTGCTGAGGTCGGGAGCGATTAGTCTCCAAATTAGCCAAAACCTCCTGGGCACGATGTATTACTGATTTAGGTAAACCAGCCAATTGAGCCACATGAACACCATAACTTTTATCAGCACCACCCGGCACAACCTTGCGCAAGAAAACAACCTTTCCCCCTTCCTCAGTTACTGCCATATTAAAATTTCGGACTCGAGGCAATATTTTAGCTAATTCTGTCAACTCATGATAATGGGTGGCGAAAAGGGTTTTAGCTCCTAATCGGGGGTGGTTATGAATGAATTCGGCTACTGCCCAAGCAATAGCTAACCCATCATAAGTACTCGTTCCCCGCCCAATCTCATCTAAGATAATCAAAGACCGGGGGGTAGCATTATTAAGAATATTAGCTGTCTCCACCATTTCCACCATAAAAGTTGACTGGCCAGCTACTAAATCTTCTTGGGCACCAATTCTGGTAAAAATACGATCAACAATTCCAATAGTGGCTGAATCAGCAGGAACAAAGCTACCTATCTGTGCTAAAAGGACAATAAGAGCTACCTGCTTTAAATAAGTAGACTTCCCTGACATGTTAGGACCGGTAAGGATGATAAGTTGGGCATCTTGATTGGATAGATAAGTATCATTAGGAATAAAACCATTATCAGCTAAACTTCTTTCTACAACTGGATGACGCCCCCCTTTGATGTCAATAACATTACCTTCAGTTAACTCAGGTCTAACATAGCCGTACTGAGCGGCTACTTCAGCTAAGCTAATAAACACATCTATCTGAGCTACAGCTCGCGCTGTGGTTAAAATCCGCTCCCCATTCTCACTAACTTGCTGGCAAACCTGACGGAAAAGATTTTCTTCAAGCTGATTTATTTTGTCTCGGGTATTAAAAATTAACGACTCAAATTCCTTAAGCTCAAGGGTAAAAAAACGTTCGGCATCAGTAAGGGTCTGCTTGCGAATATAATTTTCAGGAACCAATTTCAAATTTGCTTTAGAGACTTCAATATAATAGCCAAATATTTGATTATAACCTACTTTGAGGGATTTAATCCCAGTCCGTTCCCGTTCTTGTCTCTCTAAATTGGCTAAATACTGTTTAGCTTCTTTAACTTTTTTCCGAAGGTTGTCTAATTCAGAACAAAAGCCTTCTTTAATGACATTGCCTTCCCCAAAATTAGTCGGCTCATCAGCAATAGCCCGATGAATTAAATCAACAATATCAGGACAGGGATTTAAGCGAGTTGATAACCACCCTAAAGAAGATCCAGCCATATCTATAATTGGTTTCATATCGGCAACCCTGGCTAAACTATTCCCTAAACTAATTAGCTCTTTTGGGGTAGCTAAATTGCTCCTCACTCGATTTACTAAACGTTCTATGTCAGCCACACCAGCAAGGAGGGAAGATAGTTTACGCCGGCTAATAGTATTATCATAAAACCAGTTCACTGCTTCTTGACGCTTTCTTAATTCAACTATATCCAAAAGGGGTTGGCCTAACCACTGCTTCAACAATCTGCCTCCCATAGCAGTTTTGGTCATATCAATAACAGAAAGGAGGGAACCCTCAGTAGTCTGCCAGCGACTGGACTGAAAAAGTTCTAAATTTCGCCGAGTTTGGGCATCTAAAGTCATAAAGGACTGGGTGGAATAAGTAGTAAGCTGGCTTAGTTGCTCTAAAACTACTTTTTGAGTTTGCTTTAGATATTGGATGATAGAGCCGGCAGCTCTTATAGCCATAGGAAGAAAAGAACAACCATAACCCTCAAGGGTAGTAACACCAAAGTGCTCCAGTAAAGTTTGCCTGGCTGTTTCCAAATCAAACCAATAATCGTCACCACGAGTTACTGGGGCTGATATTGTCAGCTCCGGGAGTTGATGGCTTTGGGGAATTAAGATTTCAGCCGGCTGAAGGCGTTCCAATTCGGAAGGAACTTGGTTGAACAAAAGCTGGGTAGTGGCAAACTCCCCAGTAGTAATATCAACGTAAGCAATGCCGGCTGTTTCACCTTCTCTAACTAAGCTAACAAGATAATTATTACTCTTACCATCAATTAGGCTGGGTTCAACTATTGTGCCTGGAGTTATGACTCGAATTACATCCCTCTCTACAAGACCCTTCCCCGGGGGACTAAGTTGCTCACAAATAGCTATTTTGTATCCCTTATTAATAAGTTTGCCTATGTAATTATTAACAGTATGGTGAGGAATTCCCGCCATGGGCACCCGTTGTCCCTTGCCCATCTCCCGAGAAGTTAAGGCAATTTCCAGTTCCCGAGAAGCAATCTTAGCATCCTCATCAAAGGTTTCATAAAAATCCCCCAGCCGAAAGAAAACAATAGCTTCAGGATAACGTTGCTTAATTTTTAGATATTGCCTTCGGATTGGGGTTAAAGTCATTCTTACTTGCTTATTTTACTCTTATTAAAAGTAACAAAAAAGCCGTCGCCCAAGCGACGGCTAAGTAAATTATCAGCTAAAGCCAGTTATACCTTGTTTCTTAAAAAAGCATCTATAGAAGCAGCAGCTCTTTTACCGGCTCCCATGGCGCTGATAACTGTAGCTGCCCCAGTAACTACATCACCTCCAGCCCAAACCCGATCTTTTGTTGTTTTTCCCGTGGCTTCATCGGCTACTACGGTACCTGCTTTGGTTATTTCCAAACCTTTGGTAGTAGATGGTACCAAGGGATTAGGAGTAGTTCCTATAGCAACTATAACCACATCAACTTCCATAACGAATTCACTACCAGGTACGACAACAGGCCGTCGCCGCCCGCTGGCATCAGGTTCTCCCAACTCCATCCGGTAGCATTCCATAGCAGTTACCCAGCCTTGCTCATTCCCAATAAACTGCTTAGGATTAGTTAAGAACTGGAAAATAATCCCCTCCTCCTCAGCATTTTCCACTTCCTCCCGGCGAGCTGGCATTTCAGCCCGAGATCTACGATAAACAATATGAACCTCTTCAGCACCAAGACGAAGGGCACAGCGAGCTGCATCCATAGCCACATTGCCACCACCAATTACGGCTACCTTTTTACCTATTTTTATTGGCGTATCATACTCGGGAAAGAGGTAAGCTTTCATCAAATTTACTCGGGTAAGAAACTCATTAGCGGAGTAAATACCATTTAAGTTCTCCCCAGGAACTCCTAAAAACATAGGCAGACCAGCACCAGTACCTAAAAACACAGCGTCATAGCCACCTTCAAGTAATTCATCAACAGTAGTTAATTTCCCTATAACCGAATCCAGTTTTATTTCCACACCTAAAGATTTAACATAGTCAACTTCAACTTGGACAATATGTTTTGGCAATCTAAATTCAGGAATGCCATATATTAACACCCCACCCGCTGCGTGGAGAGCTTCAAAAATAGTTACCTCATGTCCCAGCTTAGCTAATTCAGCAGCACAAGTTAGGCCAGCTGGTCCAGATCCCACCACAGCTACTTTTTTGCCTGATGGGGGTAGCAAAGAAAGGGACGAAGGATTAGAGCCATATTTAAGCTCCCAATCAGCTACATATCTTTCCAAACGGCCGATAGCTATTGGCGCCCCCTTTTTAGCCAAAGAGCAAGTCATTTCACATTGAGTTTCCTGTGGGCAAACCCGACCACAAATACCCGGTAAAGCATTCTTGCTTTTAATTATTCTTACCGCCTCTTCCATCTTGCCCTCGCGGATAGCTTTAATAAATTCGGGAATATCTATATTTACCGGGCAGCCGTCAACACAGGAACGCTTAGGACACTGAATACAGCGGTTAGCTTCCTGAACTGCCATTTCTTCAGTATAGCCGAGAGCTACTTCGTTAAAATTCTTACGGCGAATTTTTGGATCTTGCCTCGGCATAGGTACCCGATTTAAATCAAGCTTCTGTTTCTCTGCCAACCTTTGCCTCCAGTTCAATCTTTACAAGAATGAGCCCTTTGCCACAGTTCTAAGGAGCGTTTTTCTTCAGGAAGATAAATTCGCTGACGAGCCATAAGTAAATCCCAATCAACCTCATGACCATCAAATTCAGGCCCATCCACACAAGTAAACTTAGTAATACCACCAACTAAAACACGACAACAACCACACATTCCAGTGCCATCAACCATAATTGGATTAAGACTAACAATAGTTTTAACTCCAAAAGGTTTGGTGGTTAAAGAACAAAATTTCATCATTATCGCTGGTCCAATAGCAATAACTCGGTCGATCCTTTCGCCTCTCTCCAACACTTCTTTAAGGGGCTCAGTAACTACTCCCTTTCGAGCATAGGAACCATCATCGGTGGTAACTATTAATTCATCACTAACCCCACGCAAACGTTCCTCCCAAAAGAGTAAGCTCTGATTTCTGGCACCAATTATGGAAATAACCTTATTTTGGACTTGCTTAAGTGCCCTGGCAATGGGAAATATGGGAGCAATACCCACACCACCACCAACACAAACTACAGTGCCAAACTTTTCAATGTGAGATGGTGAACCTAAGGGACCTATCAAATTTAAAAGAAAATCACCGGATTTAAAAGTGGCTAATTTATAGGTAGTGGTACCTACTTGCATCACTACTAAAGTAATACTTCCTTCTTTTTCATCCCAATCAGCCAAAGTAAGAGGGATACGTTCTCCAACCTCATCAACTCGAACCACTACAAATTGCCCCGGTAGTGCCTTTCTGGCAATAGCTGGTGCCTCTATTTTTAAAAGTTGAATATTAGAAGCCAGCCTCGCACTTACCAAAATTTTATACACTAACTCATCTCCTTACCAAAAATCTCTAATCTCTTTTTAACAGCCCAACTATTTTTCTTGATGCTCACCAATAGTGCCTAAATTCCAAAATTGTGAAGAACAGCTAATTATGAATAAGTCAGGCTAAAGGAAGAATAATAATTAATCAAGTAACCCAAAACAAGCCCATCCGAAATTGGGACATTTAAATATTTCTTCTTTTTTATTATAGCAGTTCTTTTAAGCTTTCTCTATTCTTACCACACATACCTTAAACTCGGGAATCTTACTCACGGGGTCAAGAGTAGGGTTAGTCAGGATATTTACCGCACTTTCGGCAAAATGAAAAGACAAACATCAACACAAGCTCCACAAAATTGACAGCCAGCTTCTTCCAAAGAATAATCAAAAGCAGTACCAACCAAAGTTTGAC
>JBHOQK010000006.1:0-2227 GCA_042408205.1 Dehalococcoidia bacterium
CTTTTAATTTTGGTCCGAGACCAAATCCTTCCAGTTCTTTTTTCCCGCTTTCACCAATAATCCGGTCAGGATTAAGCATTTCAACCAAATTTAAAATTCGTATCGCTCTGGTTTCAGGTAATTCTGGTCTCATGATTTTGCCTCTGTTTTTGTTGATTATATCAAAGATAAATTATGTTATACTATTGATAGCGTGCCAGCGTAGCTCAGTGGCAGAGCAGCGGTTTCGTAAACCGTCGGTCATCGGTTCGAATCCGATCGCTGGCTGAGGTAGGGATGAGTAAGTTAGTTGAGAGGTTGAAACAACTTTCCCGGGCAGCGACGCCGTCGATTGGCTTTAAACCAGCCTCAGCCACGCCTCAGAGAGTGTCTATGGTGTTTATTGTTTACTTTCCTCAAATTGAGCTTAAGCAGGTTAAAATGGTGGCTGATATTGGCGTTGATGGGGTTCTGATGCCCAAGGAGTTTTTAGGTAGTAAAGAGGAAAAACAAATATTTCTTGCTTTAAAGGATATTCCGTTGGGGGTGGTTTTGGGAGAGGTAAATTTAGAGGATATTGCTCAGGTTACCCAGTCTGGTAGTGACTTTATCGTTTTTAGCCCGAAAACTCCGGTAGAAATACTGGAAATAAAGGAGGTTGGTAAAATTTTAGAAATAAAACCATCCTTTGACCCCGGATTGGTCAGAGGTATTAACAGCTTACCCTTACCGGTAGATGGAGTAGTTATTAGTGGCGATGAATCTTTTCTTACTGTAGAAAATTTTCTTGTTTACCAGCGTTTGATAGAGCTTTTAGATAAGCCAATACTGGCAAGGGTGCCCTCTTCTATTTCAGCAAACCAGCTTAATAGTTTGTGGGGGACAGGGATTGATGGGGTGGTTATATCTGGCGATCAGTCTAAAGAGAGGCTTTTAGAGCTAAAGAAGGCGATTAGCGCTCTGTCTCCCAGACGAAGGAAGGAGGGTAAGGTAACGGCTATATTACCGGTTTTACCTCAAGAAACAGGCGTTGAGGTGGAAGAAGAGGAAGAGGAGGAAATTTAGGCGAAATAAGGGCGTAGGGACTTAGCTACCTCTTCAGGAGGTTCCGTGATGAAGCCGTCCAGAAGAATGTTTGCTGAATACCAGGTATCACTTACTGGATAAGGTTGTACGCTTGGTCTGGAAACTATTTTCACTCCTGCCCAGAGAAAATTGAGCTTTTGTCCTAAGGGACCGGAATAAAGGGCGAAGTTGAAGCAAGAAAGTCCTCGGTCATGATATGCCTTAAGCACTCGGGAAAGCCCCTCTGCTAGACTTTCCCAGTCTTGCTCTTTAAATTCTAAGAAATTAGACTTACCCGGCACCACGGCATTAACTTCGTCTTCTCGGGTGGGAGCAAAGGGGGTGAACCACTCTGTAGCCCCAATCCTTCCTATATACCTTTCCTTTAGCCGTTTTTCTTTGGCTATCAGTTCTTCCCAGTAGTTCCGGGAGTATTTTTGATAATGTTCTTTGCCTTTCTCCATATAAATCTTAATCAAGTAATACGGTTTCCGGGAAGCTATGACTTGGAGATGGGGGTGTACAATACTGGCACCACTGGGGTAAAGATAGTTAGCGCCAATTTCAGCATATTTAGCTCCTCCTACCTCAAAAGCCCGTTTAATGAAGGTATTGGCTAATTTGAAGCCATTGATAAAAATAGCTGGCTCAAACTGATTAAGTTTGAGATAATGTTTATTAGTTGTAACCACAATAGCTGAAAATTCTTTCTGGGCAAATAAATTGGGGAAGAGAATGGCTTCGCCCTGAGTCAGTCTGCCTTCGGGGATGAAGTTAGTGGTGAATTTAGGGGTAGAGGTTACTACCTTCTCTGGACAAAAGAAGCATCTTTGTCTGGTTTCGACAACTAATTTTTCCAACACACTTTCATCTGTTTTATAAATTCCTGCCCAGAAAGCTCGCCCGGTGCGGACAAAAGAAGTTAGTCCCGTAAGGGGGTCTTCCCGATACTCAATGGGTTGGGAGTCAAGGGCAAAGTCCTTAAGGGGATTATGAAGCGTGGCTTTCTCCTCATATTTTTTAAAGCGAATCATGCTGTCCTCCTAAAGTTAATTTCGCCACTTTCCTGTTAATATTTTTGAAGTTAATTTTAGGAGGACAGCATGATTCGCTTTAAAAAATATGAGGAGAAAGCCACGCTTCATAATCCCCTTAAGGACTTTGCCCTTGACTCCCAACCCAT
>JBHOQK010000015.1:0-64179 GCA_042408205.1 Dehalococcoidia bacterium
ATAGAAGAATGCATTTTTACCTCATAAATTACATGTATCTTAAGGCATCCATAGGATTGTTTCATTTGTAGGAATTATGAAAGGAATTAGAAAAAAGAAGTAACGGCTATTTTCAATTTAAAGAAGGAACTTTATATCCAGCTCTTCATCGATTAGAGAGAGCTGGACTTCTTTATGCTAAGTGGCAAACTCTACCTAATGGACAAGAAAGACGATATTACTTTATAACCGAAAAGGGAAAGCAAGCTTTAGCCGAAAAATTAGCTACCTGGCAAAATTTCTCTGCCGCAGTAAACACAATTATTCAGCCGGCAATTGCCTGATGAGGTTTATGTGTCAGTAGGGTTAAACGATTACCTAAACAGGCTTAAGCAGTTTTTGAAGCTGGATCCGAGCATTAAGAAGGATATACTGCGGGAACTTTATACTCATTTAGAAGATAGGAGTCGAGATTTAAAGGAATCAGGACTTCCTGACGAAATAGCAACTAAACTTGCTGTAAGTTGGTTAGGCTCCCCAAAAGTTATTGCTCAGCAGGCTTATGAAGTTTATAGTCAAGGGAGCTGGCGTCAGGCTTTCTTTGCTGCCTTACCTCATTTTGTTATTGCTTTATTATTTGCTTTACGAGTTTGGCAAAATATTACATTATTATCCTTAATTTTAGTCGCTATTGTTGGTGTGGTTATTTATGGTTCATGGCATGGTAGACCCGCCTGGTTATTTCCCTGGCTCGGTTATTATTTTATCCCGGTAATAGTCGCTGGCATCATGCTTATTTACCTTCCCAGTAATTGGTTCTGGCTCGCCGCTGTTTTTTATTTACCTTTAGCTTTGTATGCTTTGATTACTGTAACTAAGCAGACTGTGGATCAAGATTGGCTTTATGTTTCAGTAATGTTGTTACCCATTCCAATATTATTGAGCTGGGTTTTAGCTTTAGGGCTTAATAATAACCTTTATGAGATTAATAGACAATTGCAGGACCAGGCTTCTTGGATTGCCTTAAGTTTCTTAATTCTTTTCTTAACAGTAATTACCTTTATCCGGGTTAGACAACGCTGGGTTAAAGCTGGAGCCCTGTTAACTCCGGAGGTGTTGCTCATCATATTAGTTGCCTTAGTTAGCCAGGGAACTATTAACTTTTGGCTATGGCTAATTTTGGCTTTGTTATCTATTTTCCTTCTTTTAAGCCCAGCGGTTTTGGAAAAGACCATTTGGGAACGAAAAGAAAAGTTCCCCTCTCAATAAACTTTTTCCCACCTTTTCCCGTTTTTATAATTGGAGAAATGTAAATTAAGGGGGTGATTAAAGCATGTCTAAGAAAATTAAGTTCGTGACCGTGTTAAGCTTAATTATACTTCTGATCTCTACTACAGTAAGTACAGTGTTTGCCCAAGATCCAACTCAAGAGAAAATTCCAGTGCCACCGATGAAGAAAATATTCGCCCGAGTTGCTGAAATTCTGGGTATTGAAGAGCAAAAATTGCTTGACGCCTTTGCTCAAGCCAGAAGAGAACTGGCTGAGGAAATTTTCCAAGCTCGTCTGGATAAACTTGTCGAACAAGGCCGCCTTACTGAAGAACAGGCTAAACAAATCAAAGACTGGTGGTCACAAAGACCCCATTTTTTGGGGCCAGGTTTAGGTTTAATGAAACCTAACTTTGATTCTGGTTTACGCTGGGGTAAAGGACGTTTCCCTAAAGTGCCTAAACTTCCTCAACCTAAAAAGTAGCACTTTAGTCCCTTTTACTCCAAATTCCTCTTCTTTGTTGTCGGGCTTCCTTTTCCGCAGCCTCCAGATAAACTTGGTATTTAATATCCGGTGGATAGGCAACGGCTCGGGCATAGCCTTGTTTAACTAATTCGACGTTGACAAAAGTATTATTGACATAAACATAGCGGAGTAATCTCCCATGCCTGTCCTTATCAGAAATATCCTTTTCCAGCCTGACCTTTTTGCCTAAAACTAACTTTTGATTAGCTTTAACGGCTTCTAAATAAAAGGCTTCTCCCTTTTCTGGAGCATCAATACCAATATACCGAACTTTATAACCCCCCTCGATAACAATAGTATCCCCATCAATAACTTCAATAACCTTAACGGTGCTGGGTACTTCAACACAACTCAGGGTTAAGAGGGAGAAAAGAATAACAACGAAGAATGTTTTATGAAGTTTTAGAATATCTTTCCCACTCACTATAGAGACACCCACAATATTGTTGGCGGTAAAAATTCAATTCTTTAGTCCGACGACGGCTTTCACTATAATATTTTCGCAGGTCTTGATAAAAAAAGGGAATTTCGGTTTCGGCGGCTACCATCTCACCAACCTCTTTGATACCTTGATGCTTTTGATACGGACTAATGAGTAAGGTTGTAGTGAAAGCGGCAAAATTATTTTTCTTGGCTGTTTCAGCAGTTGCCTTAAGTCGGAGGTAAAAACATCTTTGACACCGCTCTCCTTCGTGACCGGCAACGGCTTGGAAGAATTTAACTACATCATAACTTGGTATAACCATAATAGACAGGCCTTTCAAGTTAACAAAAGTTCCTAAAGCTTCAAGACGTCGCTGATGCTCCAGATAGGGGTGAATATTTGGGTTATACCAAAATAAAGTAACTTCAAAGCCTTGACTTTGCCAGTAGTCAACGGTAAAGGCAGCGCAATGAACACAGCAAGTGTGGAGAAGCAACGAAGTCAACAGACTTTTACCATAAAGTTAATTGAGTTTGTCCTTTTTTGTAAGGGAGTCCTAAATGTTCGCAAGCCAAGCGAGTAGCTAATCTACCTCGGGGCGTCCGTTCTAAAAAACCGAGTTGAAGCAGATACGGTTCGTAAACATCCATAATAGTATCGGCTTCTTCATTAATAGCAGCGGCAATAGTATCCAAGCCCACAGGACCGGAGTCAAATTTCTCAATTAAGGTACGAAGGATTTTATGGTCTACCTCATCTAATCCTAAAGAGTCTATTTCCAATTTAGCCAAGGCTTCTAAAGCAACCGCCTCGGTGATTTTTCCATCAGCCATAACTTGGGCATAATCTCGAACTCGCTTTAGGAGGCGGTTAGCTACCCGAGGAGTACCTCGGGACCGGCGAGCAATCTGACTTAAACCGTTTTGACTAATCTCTACTTTAAGTATACTGGCGGAGCGTCTCAAAATTGCCTCTATTGCTTGCTGATCGTAAAAATCTAGGCGGTAAATAGCACCAAACCTATCTCGTAATGGAGGACTAAGAAGAGCAAAACGAGTAGTAGCTCCAATTAAAGTGAAGCGAGGTAGGCTTAAGCGCAAACTCCGCGCCCCAGGACCTTTACCAAGAATTATATCTAAGGCGAAATCTTCCATGGCAAGATAAAGAACCTCTTCAACCGGTCGGCTCAAGCGATGAATTTCATCAATAAAGAGCACATCCTCTTTTTGCAGATTAGTCAGTAAAGCTGCCAAATCTCCCGGTCGCTCTATTGCTGGTCCCGAGGTTACCTTGATATTAACCCCCATCTCAGCAGCAATAATATGAGCTAAAGTAGTTTTGCCTAAACCAGGGGGGCCGTAAAGAAGAATATGATCTAAAGGTTCGCCACGTTTCTGAGCCGCCGCAATAGCAATTTTGAGATTATCTTTAATTTTTTCTTGCCCTACAAAATCAGAGAAACGTTTTGGACGAAGATTAGTGTCTAAAAGAAAATCCTCCGTATTAGCTTTACCTGATACAATTCGGGTTCTACTTTCCATAGCATTTGCTAAAATTTTTTACCATTGGTTAGACTACTTTTCGCTCGCAAAAACGGTGGCACAATCTCTTCAGTTAAAGCCCTAGCTGGGATAAGTCTGCCGATAATTACATTTTCTTTGAGACCCCGAAGTTTATCTATTTTCCCCCAAATTGAAGCTTCGGTGAGGACTCGAGTAGTTTCTTGGAAAGAGGCAGCAGCTAACCAGCTATCTGTATTTAGAGAAGCTCTGGTAATACCCAGAAGCACAGGCTGAGCTGTAGCTGGTTCCCCACCTTCCGCCAAAACTTTGGCATTTATGCTTTCATACTCAAACCGGTCAACTAATTCTTCGGGTAAAAGTTCGGTATCACCCGAAGATTCAATACGGACCTGACTTAACATCCGACGAATAACAATCTCAAGATGTTTATCGTTAATATTTACCCCCTGAGAATAATAAACTTTTTGGATTTCCTCAACTAAATATTGTTGTACCGCTTCTCTGCCCAAAATACGAAGAATATCTTGAGGGTCTTTAGTTCCATCAGTAAGCTGGTCACCAGCCTTTACTCGGCTCCCTGATTTAACTCGTAGGTGAACCGCAGGCGGAATTATATATTCCCTTTCATCTCTTTCCTCATATCGAATATAAAGGCGATTATTCTCTATAATAACCTCCCCCGAAACTCTGGCTAATAAGGGTTGCAGCGTTCCAAGGGCTAGGAGTTGGCTTTTAGTCGATTCTTCATCTACAGGAAAAATAGGCTTAGCCAATACAGTACCAGTATCTACCTGCTGCCCGTTACTTACCAAAACCTCATAACCAGATGGTAGTGGATACTCATCTAAATAAAATTCAGAACTAACTACTTTAATCTTCCGTTCCCCATCGGTCTCAATTACTTCCACCACACCATCAATTTCAGAGAGAATAGCTGGTATCTTTGGACTTCGAGCTTCAAACAATTCCTCCACCCGGGGTAAACCGCTGGTAATATCAACACCGACAACTCCTCCTGTATGGAAAGTGCGCATGGTAAGCTGTGTCCCAGGTTCCCCAATACTTTGGGCAGCAATAATACCAACGGCAGTACCAATTTTGACTAATTCTCGACGAGCTAAGTCCCGACCATAGCAATATTGACAAATCCCATACCGAGTATGGCAGGTTAAGGGTGATCTAACATAGACTCGCTCTATCCCAGCATTAATAATCTGAGCCGCTTTTTTCTCATCAATCTCTTCATTTCTATTTACAATGACTTTACCAGTATTAGGATCGATAATGTCCGCAGCGGCAATACGCCCGATAATACGATCAGCAAAAGAAGGCAAAACTCCTCGTTCTGTTTCTTTTGTCAGCCAGATACCCTCAGTAGTACCACAGTCTTTTTCAGATACAATTATATTCTGGGTCACATCTACGAGACGGCGAGTGAGATAGCCACTGTCGGATGTTCTTAAAGCAGTATCAGCTAATCCTTTCCGAGCGCCATGGGTCGAAATAAAATATTCCATTACCGTAAGCCCTTCCCGAAAGCTCGACTTTATAGGGAAGTCAATTATTCTTCCAGATGGGTCGGTCATCAATCCTCTCATGCCTGCCATTTGTCTAATTTGGGAAATATTACCTTTAGCTCCAGAAGTAGCCATCATATAGATACCACCATATCGGTCGAGAGACCGAGACAAAATGTCAGTAATTTTATCAGTAGTCTCCATCCATACCTGAACAGCATTATTATAACGCTCATCCTCAGTAATTAAACCCCGATTAAATTGACTTTCAATAAGGGCAATTTCTTCTTCGGCTTCCTCCAGTATTTTGGCTTTTTCCTTAGGCACGTCTAAGTCTTTCATGGCAATAGTAGTTCCTGATTTAGTCGCATACTCAAAGCCTAACTGCTTAAGGCGGTCCAACACTTCCGCCGTAGCCTCGTGGGAAAGTAAATTATAACACTCAGATACAAGGCGCTTTAGAGAAGTTTTATCTACTACTCGATTATAAAAACGAAGTTGTGGTGGTAAAGCTTCGTTAAATAAAATCCGTCCGACGCTGGTTTTTATCCTTTGTCCATTAGTTATTTCATCTTTAACCTCAATTTCAGCCCCCAATTCAATAATGCCCAGGTTATAAGCTAATTTAGCTTCGTCAAAACTACTAAATTTCTTCCCTTCCCCCTTGGCACCAGGTTTAATATTAGTGAGATAATAACAACCAAGCACCATATCCAAAGTAGGTGCCATTATTGGTTCACCAGAACTGGGTAATAACATATTATGAATACTCAGCATTTGTTCCCTGGCTTCCTTAACTGCGGCTTTAGAAAGGGGAACATGAACCGCCATCTGGTCACCATCAAAGTCAGCATTAAAAGCAGCACAAACTAAGGGATGAATCTGAATAGCGCTTCCATCAATAAGCACTGGTTCAAAGGCTTGGATACCTAAGCGATGGAGGGTTGGAGCCCGATTAAGAAGCACAGGACGTTCTTTTACCACTTCTTCAAGGAGATTCCAAACTTCAGGTCTTGGTCTCTCCACCTGTCTTCGGGCACTTTTAATATTAGGGGCATACCCTTCCTGGACTAAGCGACGAATAAGGAAAGGTTTAAAGAGCTCCAAAGCCATACGCCTAGGCAAACCACACTGATGCAACTTAAGCTCAGGTCCCACCACAATAACTGAGCGACCACTATAGTCAACTCGTTTGCCAAGAAGATTCTGGCGGAAGCGCCCTTGCTTTCCTCTAAGTATTTCGGAAAGCGATTTCAGCTTGTGGCTGCCAGCACCACTCACAGTCCGACCCCGCCGACCATTACCAATGAGAGCATCAACAGCCTCTTGAAGCATCCGTTTTTCATTACGAATAATAATGTCTGGTGCTCCCAGTTCAATTAGCTTTCGAAGCCGATTATTACGATTAATCACCCTTCGGTAGAGGTCATTAAGGTCACTGGTAGCGAAACGACCTCCGTCTAATTGAACAATAGGCCTTAATTCTGGCGGTAGGACAGGAAGCACAGTCAGTATCATCCATTCCGGTTTATTGCCACTACGACGAAAAGCTTCAACCAGCCGGAGTCGTTTACTTGCTTTCTTACGCCGCTGCCCTGAAGTGGAAGAAACCTCATGCAGGAGTTGTTGGCGTAACTCATCTAAATTAATGCCTCTAAGAATTTCAAGAATAGCTTCAGCCCCCATGCCAGCTCTAAAGATATCACCACATTTATCCTTAAGTTCCTGATATTGGGTTTCAGAAAGAAGTTTGAGAGGTTTTAGGGATTCTATTTCCTCTATTTCCTTTTGTAATCTCTCTTCCCGTCTCAATTTTTCTTCGCTAAATTTCTGGCGCAACTGATTTGCCTTCTCAATAACTTCTTCAGCTGAACCTGCTTTCGCCTCTATTTCTGTAATCTGATTTTTTAACAATTCTTCCTGTTCTAACAGCCATTGGGAAAATTCTTCCTTAAGTTGACGGATTGTTTCTTGACGAGCTGCCTCATCTACAGAAATTACAATATACTGAGCGTAATAAAGAACAAGCTCTAAATTTCGGGGAGAGATGTCCAGGAGCAAAGCTAACCGACTTGGTACACCCTTAGCAAACCAAATATGAGCTACCGGACTAGCTAATTCAATGTGACCCATGCGTATGCGACGCACTCGGGACGGTTCAACCCTAACCCCACATTTATCACAGATAACACCACGATAGCGTTGTTTTTTGTATTTACCACAGTAGCATTCGTAGTCTTTAGTTGGTCCAAAGATTCTTTCACAGAAAAGTCCATCCTTTTCTGGTTTCAAAGTCCGATAATTAATAGTTTCTGGCTTGGTCACTTCGCCATAGGACCAGCTTCGAATTTGTTCTGGAGAAGCTAGGGAAATTCGCACAGCACTAAAATCATCCAATTCTGCCATTTTTAACTCCTTAAAATTTAACTTTAGGTTTAAGTTCAGGCTTGGTTTCTTCTGGGAAAGTTATTCTTTCCTCCTCTTCATTGAGAAGCTCAACAGATAGGCCTAAACTACGCAGTTCCATAAATAAGACTTTAAAAGATTCAGGAATACCTGGCTGGAGTATCTCTTCACCTTTAACTATAGCTTCATATGTTTTAGCTCTCCCAGTCACATCGTCTGACTTCACCGTGAGTAACTCTTGAAGAACATGAGCTGCTCCATAAGCTTCTAAAGCCCATACTTCCATTTCACCAAAGCGCTGCCCGCCAAACTGAGCTTTCCCTCCCAACGGTTGTTGAGTGATCAAGGAGTAGGGTCCGGTAGAGCGAGCATGAACTTTATCTTCAACAAGGTGAATAAGTTTCATCATATAAATGTAGCCTACCGTTACTGGTTGATCGAAAGGTTCACCAGTCTGCCCATCCCGAAGAGTGACCTTACCAAAAATTGGCGGAGAATAGCCCCGTTCCTGGTGAAGCTGGTTTACAAGTTGTTCGACTTCACTATCGGTAAGATTATCCGTACTTATACCTAATTCTTTGAGCCAAAGACGAAGACAAGCTTTTTTAGCTTCCCCGGGATAGTCATCACTAAATATTCGCTCCCCATCATAACCTTGCTCGGTAAGCCATTTTTTGACTTCATCTAAATTAGGAAGGGAGAAATGTCCGTTGCGTCTTGGATTGTTGTTCCTGGACTGCTGGATTATCCAGGCCCTGGCTAGCCCATCTTCAATAACTGTGTCACTGGCACCATCAAAGATAGGATTTAATATTGTCCAGCCTAAAGCTTTAGCTACCCAGCCCAAATGGGTTTCCAAGACTTGACCGATATTCATCCGGGATGGTACGCCTATTGGATTAAGAATAATGTCCACTGGTCTTCCATCGGGTAAGAAAGGCATATCTTCTTCGGGGAGAATACGCGCCACAACACCTTTATTACCATGTCTTCCGGCCATTTTGTCTCCCACAGAAATTTTCCTTTTTTGGGCCACCCACACCCTCACTAATTGGTTAACACCTGCCGGTAGTTCATCGTGATTATCTCGAGAGAAAACTTTAACATCAATCACTTTTCCCCACTCCCCATGAGGTACCCTAAGAGAACTATCCCTAACCTCACGGGCTTTCTCCCCAAAAATAGCTCGGAGTAACTTCTCTTCCGGAGTTAGTTCAGTTTCACCCTTAGGAGTAATCTTGCCCACTAAGATATCACCAGGCCCAACTTCAGCTCCCGGACAAATAATTCCAAATTCATCAAGATTCCGTAGACTTTCTTCACCTACATTAGGTATGTCCCGAGTAATTTCTTCTTTCCCTAATTTAGTATCTCGAGCTTCTATCTCATATCTTTCAATATGAATAGAAGTAAATTTATCCTCTTTCACCAGTTTTTCACTAATAATAATGGCATCCTCAAAGTTGTAACCTCGCCAGCTCATAAAGGCACAAAGAACATTTTGACCTAAAGCCAGTTCACCTTTGTCTGTTGCCGAACTGTCAGCCAAAACCTGTCCTTCTACTATTCTGTCACCTTTATCCACAATAGGACGCTGATTAATACAAGTACCTTGATTAGTTCGAGTAAATTTCACCAATGGATATCTACGTTCATACCCAGTATCTTCTTTAACTACAATTTCACTACTTGTAACTGAGGTTACTATACCTGCCTGGCGAGCATAAATCACTTGTCCACTATATTTTGCTACCTCTCGCTCCATGCCAGTAGCTATCAAGGGTGCTTCAGGACGAATTAAAGGAACAGCTTGTCGTTGCATATTAGAACCCATTAAAGCTCGGTTAGCATCATCATGTTCAAGAAAAGGAATAAGGGAGGCAGCAACACTAAATACTTGCTTGGGAGACACATCCATAAAATCAATTTTATCAGCTACCTCCGTGAAATATTTGCTTCCTTTTCTAACTTCTATCTTGTCTTCTATAAACTCATTCCTTGAGTTAAGAAGCGCATTGGCTTGGGCAATAACATATTCCTCTTCCTTATCTGCCGAAAGATAAACAATCTGGTCAGAAACAAAAGGAAACACCTTTATGTTTTGGGGAGGTAAAGAAGCTAATTTTTGAGCTATATCTTCGGTTATATATGTTCCTCTGGAAGCTACCTTAGTACCGTCTGTATCTAAAATGTCTTCTTTAAGGGTTCTCCCCAAAAGCTGTTCAATTCTATTAGGCACTTCATGAATTACTTTTCGATACGGAGTTTCTATAAAACCATACTCATTAATTAAGGCATAAGTGGCTAATGAACCAATGAGTCCAATATTTGGTCCTTCAGGAGTTTCTATCGGACAAATTCTACCATAATGGGAATAATGAACATCCCGAACATCAAAGCCAGCCCGTTCTCGAGAAAGCCCCCCAGGACCCATAGCTGAAACTCGACGCTTATGAGTTAGCTCAGCTAATGGGTTTGTCTGATCCATAAATTGAGATAATTGGGAACTACCAAAGAACTCTCTTATAGCTGCCACAAGAGGGCGTACATTAATTAAAGCTGAGGGAGTAGCTCCTTCCGGATCTACAATACTCATGTTCTCTTTTATTGCCCGCTCTAGGCGCAATAGCCCCACACGAAATTGATTTTGAATAAGGTGTCCTACAGTCCGCACCCGCCGATTACCCAGGTGGTCAATATCATCCGGGGGCTCCATGCCATTATTAACCATAATGATATGACGAACTATCTGGACAAAATCTTCGGGAGTTAATACCCGTTCTGTTTCGGGGATGTTGAGCCTCAATCTTTTATTAAGTTTATAACGCCCAACCTTGCCTAAATCGTACCGGCGAGGATTAAAGAAAAGATTGTTAAGCAAGGTTCGAGCGTTGTTTAAATTAGGAAGCTCCCCAGGACGCAACCGCCTATAAATATCAAGTAAAGCTTCTTCTTTATTATGGACGAAAGGCTCCCGGTCTATAGTTGTCTGAATATAGCGGTGCTCAGGAGAAGTATCTACATCTTGAAAAAGCTGTAATAACTCTTCATCCGTTTCAAATCCTATGGCACGCAAAAGAGTAGTAATAGGAATTTTTCTTTTGCCATCTATCTTAGCTGAAATTACATCTCTACTGGAGGTTTCAAACTCAAGCCAAGCTCCATGTTCCGGGATAAGCTTCGCTATACAGACTTCTCGTCCCGTCGCTGGCTCTTCCTGTAAAGTGAAATAAACCCCCGGAGAACGAATAAGCTGACTGACTACTACTCGTTCTGCCCCACTAATAATGAACGTACCCCTTTTGGTCATAAGGGGAAAATCGCCAAAGAATATTTCTTGTTCTTTCATTTCTCCAGTTTCTTTAACTATCAACCGGACTTTAACATATAAGGGGGCAGAATAGGTCATATCCCATTCACGACATTCCTCTTCGGTAAACTGAGGTGGCTTGAACTCATAGCTAATAAAGTGCAATTCAAAGCGGCTCTCGGTAAAGTCCTTAATGGGGGAGATTTCCTCAAAAAGTTCCTTCAATCCTTCCTCTTGAAACCAACGAAAAGAATCAAGTTGGACCTGCACTAAATTTGGTACCGGCAAAACTTCTGGTAATTTGGCAAAGGATTTTCGCGATAACAATAAAGTTTTTTCTTTTTCAGGCATTAATAAAATAGACATAAGCTTTTTCCTCCTTTTAATTGACACAAAATAAGCGTGACTAAAAACGCTTAAAGGTTAAAAGGAGAAACGAAGATTAAATGAAGAGCTAAGAAACATAAGTAAAAGTAAATAGTAACACGAATTTTAATAATTGTCAATACCTTGATTTAATCATCTAAGATGTAACCGAAAAATTAATTAAGATGTAGCCCGGTTATTACCAAGACAGGGGTGAAACCAGGCTACAGGGAAAGGTACTTAAAAGCCAAAACCAAAAAGGCTAAGAGAACTTAGTGAACTGTTCCAGACTCAGGAAGAGAATTTGACATTGGCTATTTTTCTGTTTATAATCTTTTAAGGTCGGGAAAGGAATATGTTAATTGGCATAGCCCCTCAATACTTTACTTATTACTTCTTTAGCTTTAGCCGGCGGCTAAAGTCCGCTTGGGGGGTATATGCCTGACACAAAAATGTAACGATAAAAGAGCTGAACCAGAAATTTTAAGGAACCCTCCCAAGCGGGAGGGTTCCTTAATTTATGTCCCACAAAGCTAATTTAGGAGGTAACAGATGAAAACTTCAGTAATCTCCCAGGAAATCCAACAACAAATAGAACAGGGTAATTTCATCCGAAAAGCCTTTGAAGAGGGTATAGCGTTAAAGAAGCAATATGGTGAAGATAAAGTGTTCGACCTCTCTTTAGGCAACCCAATCCTGGAACCTCCCCCAGAGTTCTATCAGCAATTGCAAAAATTAGTTAATGACCCCCTTCCTGGTATGCACCGTTATATGGTGAATGCTGGTTATCCAGAAACAAGAAGGGAAATAGCCCAATATTTAGCTACCGAAACAGGATTACCCTTCACTGAAAAGGATATTGTCATGTCTATAGGTGCTGGCGGTGGTATCACTATATCCTTAAGAGCTCTCCTCAGCCAGGGTGACGAAGTTATTGTCTTTGCTCCTTACTTCCCTGAGTTCCTTCTCTATATTGCCAATCAGTCAGGAGTTGCCAAAGTAGTGCCTACTGATGAAAACTTTAACCCCAATTTAGAAGCTCTGGAAAAAACTATTACCCACCGCACTAAGGTAATAATAATAAATTCGCCCAATAATCCTACTGGGGTTGTTTACAAAGAAAATATATTGAGACAACTAGGACAAATAGTGCAAGCCAGCGAATCCCGCTTTAACACCCAAATCTTTATCCTAAGTGATGAACCTTATCGAAAGCTTACTTATGACGGTGTTAAGTGTCCTTATGTATTTAGCTACCATCCCCGAACTATAGCCGTTACCTCCCATTCTAAGGACCTTTCCTTAGCCGGGGAACGGATTGGTTATGTAGCCATCAACCCGCAATGTAACGAAAATGGAGAGTTAGGAGCAGCTATTAGTTTCTGTAATCGGGCTTTAGGTTTTGTTAATGCTCCAGCTTTAATGCAAAGGATAGTTGGTAAACTCCAGAGAGTCTGTATTGATGTTAGAGAATATCAGCGCAAAAGAGACTTCCTATACCGAGAGCTTACCGGGATGGGTTACTCCATTGTGAAGCCCGAAGGTGCTTTTTACATGTTTCCCAAGTCACCAATAAATGACATAGAGTTTACTGATGAACTGAGAAAGAGGTTAGTCCTGACAGTGCCTGGCACCGCTTTTGGCGCCCCCAATTATTTCCGTATTGCCTTCTGTGTCGAAGATAGAGTTATTGAAGGCTCCTTGGCTGGCTTTAGGGAATTAGCCCGAAAATACAATCTGAGCTAAAAATTATTAAAGGAGATTATCTTACCCGGCGTAACTCTATCTTAACGGCGTTGGTTCTATCCATGCATTCTAACTCTATAACATCGGGATCTCCCCATTCTTTAGGGAAACTACCACCAAACTGAAGCATGATAATATAAGGGAAAATATCATGATAAAAGAAGCCACATAGACCAGCATTGCTAAAACCGCTTAGTTCAAACTTATCACCTATTTTATGTCCCCAGCTACACTCCCCTTTAATCCCAGTTATAGTACCTATGACTTTATATCCAATCTGTTCACCCATTAGCTCCCTCCTCCTTTTAGTTTTTGAGTATAATTTATGGCTTCAGCAATCAGAAAAAGAGAACCAGTAACAAGGATAAGGTCTTTCGGACTGGCTAAAGTTAATAAGTAGGACAAAGCTTCAAAAGTATTCTCGACTATATTCACTTGAATGCCGTGGTTAGCAAATTCCTTAGCCAATATAGAAAGAGATGCTGCCCTGGGATGGGAAGAGCGAGTAATGAAAATATCAGTAGACAGGGAAATAATCTCTGCCACCATTCCCGGAATATCTTTATCACAACTGGTACCGAAAATAACAAAACACCGGTCATAATCAAAATAGTCACGGACAGCTTGCACTAATCTCTTCATAGAATAAGCATTGTGAGCCCCATCCACAACTAAAAAAGGCTGGTAACTCAATATCTGGAGACGACCAGGCCAATTCACTTGGGCAAGACCTTTCCGAATATCCTCTACAGAGATTTTAGCCCCTAAAGAAGCCAAGGCTTCGAAAACAGCCACAGCATTAGCAGCATTTTCCAACTGGTGGTCTCCTAAGAGAGGAATAGTAAGATAGTAACTTTTTTCCCGGCTGTTAACTAAAAAAGACTGATAGCCAAGATTAGAGCTTATCTTACGCCAAGTAATATCTTCTCCAACTTGAATTAATTTAGCCCCTTTTTCCTGACACACCCGTTGAATTACCTCTTTTGCCTCCGGTGGCTGAGGGGCACTAACCACAAGGCAGCCTTCTTTAATAATGCCAGCTTTTTCAGCAGCTATTTTACCTATAGTATCTCCCAGAACCTCGGTATGGTCTAAACTGATAGAAGTAATGACACAGACTTCAGGTTTGACTACGTTTGTGGCATCCAGTCTCCCCCCTAAACCAACCTCCACTACCTGAAAATCCACTTTTTCTTTGGCAAAATAAGTAAAAGCCAAGGCAGTTAAAATCTCAAAAGTAGTTAACTGCCCGTAATAACCCTTTTCATTTACCAGAGTTACTAGTGGCTTAAGGATTTCAACCAAAGAAACAAAATCCGCCTCCGAAATAAAATTTCCGTCAATCCTTATCCGCTCTCTCAAGGTATGAAGATGAGGGGAGGTATATAAACCGGTCTTATAGACACTGGTGGTCAAAACTTGGGCAATCATGGCGGCAGTACTTCCTTTTCCTTTAGTGCCAGCTATATGTACTGTCTTTGCCGCTAAATGGGGATTACCTAAGGGCGCTAAAAGTTCAGCCATACGCCTTAAATCATAATTGGCTGAAGTATAAAGAATACCCGGTATTTTTTCGTAATCGGTAAAACTAAGAATATATTCTTCAGCCTGTTTATAGTCCATGGTTAATGAGCATTATATCATGAAAGTTTGAGGCTTAACTTTAATTTTTAGCTTCTCTTTGTTATTATCCGATAACAAATGAAATTTAAGGACAAACTCTTAAAAGCTAACAAGCAAAATAAAAGCTGGCTCTGCATCGGGCTTGACCCCGATCCAGAACTAATACCTAAATTAGGTGTTTTAGATTTTAATAAAGCTATAATCGAAGCTACTGCAGACTTAGTCTGCGCCTACAAACCTAATTTTGCCTTTTATGAAGCTCTTGGGGTAAAGGGACTGAAAATCTTGGAGAAGACTATTCAGTTTATTCCATCTATAATCCCAGTAATAGGTGATGCTAAACGTAGTGATATTGGTAATACTGCAAAAGCCTATGCTAAAGCTATTTTTACTACTTTTGCCTGTGATGCCACCACAGTTAACCCTTATCTTGGCTTTGATTCTATCCAGCCGTTTCTTGAGTACCAAGATAAAGGAATTTTTATCCTGTGTCGGACATCCAATCTCGGTGCCTTAGATTTCCAAGACCTTCGCTTTGCCACAGGCTTAGCTTTATATGAAGTAGTCGCCCAGAAAGCTAAAGAATGGAATACTTACGGTAATATCGGTTTAGTAGTAGGAGCTACTTATCCTGAAGAATTAAAACGCCTTCGGCAGTTATGCCCAGAAATGACACTGCTGATCCCTGGTATTGGAGCTCAGGGGGGAGATTTAGCTTTAGCCGTTAAATATGGGATTGACGCTCGAGGAGAAGGAGCTATTATAAATGTATCAAGACAAATTTTATATGCTGCCTCAGGAAAGGATTTTGCTAAGACGGCTCGCCGGGTAGCTCTGGAGTTTCGCGACCAGATCAATTATTTAATTTCAAGTAAACAAAGCACCTGAAGTGAAAAAGGGGCTTGAAATAAAGATTGGAGATATTGTCTATCTTCGTAAGCCGCACCCTTGTGGCAGCTTTGAATGGGAAGTAGTGAGGTTGGGGGCTGATATAGGCATAAAATGCCTTAAATGCCAACGACGGGTTCTTATGGAAAGAGGGGTCTTTGAACGGCGAGTCAAAACCAGGAAGCCACTCTAAATGATTCGTCGCATTTTACATATTGATTTAGATGCCTTCTTTGTTTCTGTTGAGCAAGCTTTTAACCCAAATTTAAAGGGAAAACCGGTAGTGGTTGGTGGGCGACCTGATTACCGGGGAGTTGTCGCTTCAGCTTCCTACGAAGCTCGAAATTTTGGCATTAAAGCCGGAATGCCCCTCCGTCAGGCTTATCGCCTCTGTCCCCAAGCTATCTTTATTCCAGGTAACTTAACCCTCTATGAGGCGATTTCTAATAAATTTATGAAGATTTTATCTAATTTCTCCCCCCATTTAGAGCCAGCAGGACTGGATGAGGCTTATCTGGAGGCTACTGGTACTGAAGGTATTTTTGGTCCTGCCTCTGAGTTAGCTTTAAAGATAAAAAGACAGATTAAAGATGAACTTAAGCTTACAGCTTCTATCGGTATTGCCAGCTGTAAAGTTGTTGCCAAAATCGCCTCTGATTTGTGTAAGCCTGATGGTTTATTGGAAATAGCTCCGGGAAAGGAACGCCTTTTTCTGGAGCCTTTGCCAGTGGATAAATTGCCAGGTGTCGGGAAAAAGACAGAACAAAGATTGAAGGAAATAGGCATAACTACTATAGGTCAATTGGCTAAAATGTCTCCAGAATTCCTTAAGAATTACTTAGGAGCTTCCGGAATAGTCCTTTACCGTTTTGCTAATGCCATAGATGAAAGAAAAGTAGAGCCCCCTGGAGAAGCCAAATCTATCAGCCGAGAAACTACTTTTGCCCAAGATACTTTGGACCAATCTTTCCTCAAGGCCACTTTACGCTATTTATGCGACCGAATTGGAGCTGAATTACGCTCACAGGGAAAGCAAGCTAAAGTAGTAACATTAAAATTGAGATATGCCGATTTTGAAACTATCAGCCGTCGCCTCACCTTGACAGAAGCCACAGATAATGATGAAGTTATTTTTACTACTGCTTGCCAATTACTCAATAAAGCTTTAACCTGGAAGCAAAAGCTAGTCCGCCTCCTTGGCGTTGAAGCATCTAATCTAACTAAAGGAAAACAATTACCTTTGTTTGACTTCCAATCCCAAAGGTTACATCGGTTAAACCGGGCTATTGACCAGATTCGCCGCAAATACGGTTTTACTTCTATCCAAACTGGGCGGTTGTTATCTTTAACAGAAATCTTCTCAGCTCACCCCAGCAAAAAATATTCTTGAAAGATTGTTTTTGATAAAGGTAGAAGCTATAATTTAAAACTATTAATAGACCTTTAACAGAGAAAGGAGGGGAAAGATGCCTCCTTATGCATATTTTCAAAAGCAATTTATGCCCCTTTCTCAAGCCAAAATTAGCATTTTAACTCATGCTCTTCATTATGGGACTGCTTGTTTCGATGGTATCAGAGGTAACTGGAATGAGGAAGATAAGCAATTATATTTATTTCGGGTTAGAGATCATTATGAGCGCCTCTTGAAAGGGTGTCGTCTGCTGAAAATCAATTTACCTTACTCCATTAAAGAGTTATGTGAGTTAACTCGAGAGACTGTAGTCAGAAGCGGTTATCAAGAGGATGTTTATATTCGTCCTTTAGCCTATAAAAGTTCTGAGGCTATCGGAGTTAGACTACACGATTTAGAAGACGATTTTCTTATTATCGTTGCCACTTTACCGGCTTACCTAGATGTAAACAAGGGTTGTCGGTGCTGTACTTCTTCCTGGAGACGAATTGATGACACTATGATACCAGCTCGGGGGAAAATTACTGGCACCTATGTTAACAGCGCCTTAGCCAAAACAGAAGCCTGGGAAAGGGGTTTTGATGAAGCTATTCTGTTGACCCACGATGGTCATGTTTCCGAAGGAAGTGGTGAAAATATTTTTCTTGTCATAAAAGGCAAGTTAGTCACACCCCCCAGCTCAGACAATATCCTTATGGGGATTACTCGAGACACAGTGATAACTTTAGCTCGGGAAGAATTAGGTATAGAAACAATAGAAAGGTCCATTGACCGGAGTGAACTTTATCTTGCTGACGAGTGCTTTTTCACCGGTACCGCCGCCCACATTACTCCCATTATAGAAATAGACCATCGCCCCATCGGTGACGGACAAGTTGGCAAGCTAACCAAGGAACTGCAAAAAATATATTTTTCTGTAATCCGAGGAAAGAACCCCAAATACCGTGACTGGTGCACCCCTACCTACACCAAATTAGCTGAGATACCACAGAGTTAAGAAGTTCGAGAAGGATCTACTCCTAAAGTCTTTAGTAAATAAAGAAGACGACAGCTTTCTTCCAAGACGGTAGTGTAATGATAAGCTTCTTCCAGCAGTTGCCCCGCCGCAAAACTTCCATGACCACGAACCACAACCACCTTATATTTTTTAATAGCTTCAGCAATTTCAGTAGCCAATTCCCCCGGTTTAACAATCATTCCCCGACCTAATACTGGCACTAAAGGTAAAATTAACCGTCCTTCTACATCACACGGAACAATTTCTGACTCAGTAAACGATAGGGCAACGGCATAAGGGGGATGGGCATGAACTATTGCCTGAACTGGGGCTTCTTGATAAATACATCGGTGGACAGCCAGCTCGGTAGAAGCTAATGGTGTTAAGCGGTCATTTTTAGAAATACCCGTTTCTACCAAATCTTGTTCTTCAAGATAGCCAAGCCTAGAATTCCGGTGGGTAATCAGTAAGCGATCCCCTAATCTAATACTCAGATTACCACTGTGAGAGGAAACGAGTCCTCGAACAAAAAGGTCACGCCCTACAGCCTGGAACTGAGAAAGCATCATTTCCCCCCTTTTATTTGGTTTAATTGAGCCAAAGCTTGGTTAAGTTTTTTCATTAGCCGAGATTTACGCCGGGCGGCAGTATTGCGATGAATAACGCCTTTATTTACAGCTTTATCTAAAGCCCGAATAGCTGCCGTTACTGCCGACTTGGCTGATTCTAATTCACGGCTGGCAATAAGCTTTTCCGCTTTAGTCACATAGGTCTTTACAGCACTACGAACCATCCGATTCCGAAGGCGTTTTCTTTCTGCAGACCGGGCAGCTTTTTCAGCTCGGCTCTTGGTCTTAGGCAATCTGATTCCCTCCTTTCATTTATTTCGGTGTTTGGAATTGAGGCTCGCCCTTTCTTGACGCTTCAATAACACTGCGCACACCTTGAATTCGAGTCAATAGTCGGGTTAATTGAGCCATATTTTTGATTTCCAAAGTAAAGAAAATAGATACAGTGCCGTCACCAGGTTCCGTCATAGTGACATTGGTAATATTCACCCCATTTTCAGCAATAACTCCAGTAATATCTCGAAGTAAACCAACCCTATCCCAAGCATCTACCTGAATAACTACTGGGTAAACCTCTTCCATGGAGCCCCAGTTCACCCCAATTAAGCGCTCTTTTTCTGGGCAATTTAAGACAACGCCACAATCTTTACGATGAACAGTAACCCCTCGACTTCGAGTAATATAACCAATTATCTCATCCCCAGGTAAGGGATGACAACACCGAGCCAAACGCGTGAGTAATTCCCCAACTCCCAACACCTCAATAGCTGCTGAACAAACTTTTTTAGGGGCTGGCATTGCCCCAGTAGCCTGAGGGGACTCAGATTCTGCCATTAATTTAAGAGCTACTTGAGAAGGAGTGATACCACCATACCCAAGAGCTGCCAAAAACTCATCCTCATTGTCAAAGTTGAAAGACTTAGCTACTGCTTCCAGATTTGGTAAACTTATGCCTAATCGCTTCATTTCTTTCTCTAAAAGTTGCCGACCCTGAGCAATATTTTGGACTCGTTCTTGCTTCTTAAACCATTGTCGGATCTTTTCCCGAGCATGGCAAGTCTTGATATAACCAAGATCGGGATTTAACCAGTCTCGACTGGGACCTTTGGCTCCCTTGGAAGTTAAAATTTCGACAATTTCCCCATTCTTAAGTTCATAATTTAAAGGAACAAGACGATTGTTTACTTTGGCACCAATACAATGATGACCCAGCTCAGTGTGAATGCGATAGGCAAAATCAAGGGGTGTAGCTCCTTTAGGTAGGTCTATTATTTCCCCTTTTGGAGTATAGACAAAAACCTGGTCAATAAAGACATCAGTCTTAACCGATTCCAAAAATTCTTCACTACTAAGTTCCCTTTGCCATTCAAGAAGTTGTCTCAGCCAAGCTAATTTTTGGTCATAATTTAAATCAGGGGTCCCACCTTCCTTATATCGCCAATGGGCAGCCACACCATATTCACTGATCCGGTGCATTTCATAGGTTTTAATTTGTATTTCCAAAGGTACCCCCTGATAAATTACCGTAGTATGTAAGGCCTGATACCCATTTTCCTTAGGATTAGCAATAAAATCATTAAACTCTTCCAAGAGAGGATGCCCCAAACCATGGACAACGCCTAAACTTTTATAGCAATCAGATACAGTATCTACCAGAATTCGAAAAGCAAAAAGGTCATGGACATCACCAAAATCTTTGCCCAAAGCCGAATATTTCTCCATTTTTTTATAAATACTATAGATATGTTTCGGACGCCCAGAAACTTCAGCTTTTATTCCCGCTTTATATAGCTCCTTTTCCAAAATTTGGACAACCTCAGTCACAAAACTCTCTCTCTGAGCTCGCCGGGTAGCGATCAAACGAACAATTTGATAATAACGACGAGGGTCTAAAACTCGGAAAGCTAAGTCTTCCAGCTGCCATTTTATTTCCCAGATACCCAGGCGGTGAGCTAAGGGGGCATATATTTCTAAGGTTTCCTTAGCAATAGTTCGGCGTTTTTCGGGAGAAAGAAAACCTAAAGTATTCATATAATGTAATCTATCAGCCAGCTTTATTAAGACTACCCTCAAGTCTTCCGCCATGGCTATCAGCATACGCCTCAAATACTCAGCTTGAGAGCATCGCTGACCAGGGCGCTTTGAAAGCTTAATGCTGCTACTATTATCTCTCCAAGCAACCTTACCTAACTTAGTCATAGCCTCAACTAACTTCTTTACCTCGGCACCAAAATTCCGCTCAATCTCAGAGGAAGAAAGACTACCATTTTCTGCCACCTCATGGAGGAGAGCTGCTACCAAAGAAGCGACATCAAGTTCTAATTCAGCCAGAATTAGAGCTGTTTTTACTGGATGTTCCAAATCTGATTTACCGGATTTCTTTTTTTGCCCGGGATAAGCTTTTACGGCAAACTGATAAGCTTTCTCTAATATAGCTAATTTTTCTTGGGGTAAATATTTTCCCGCTTTCTCCAGAAGAATACCTACATCCATTTATACCTTCTTCAATGCCAATATAATAACTTAAAAGGAAAAACAAAAGCAAACTTTCTTTACAAAGTCCTTTGGTGTACTATATTCTCTAAATCAAAACTTGGGGAATTTCTTTGTTTAAAGCTCCGCGAGGCACTCAAGACATTTTGCCTGAAGAACAAGCTTACTGGAGATATGTGGAAGATAAAGCTGTCACCCTTTGCACCCTTTATGGTTATCAGCGCCTAGAGACACCTGTCTTTGAAGATTTCCGCCTTTTCGTCCGGAGTATAGGGGAAGAGACAGATATTGTTACTAAAGAGATGTATACCTTTAAGGATAAAGGAGGGAAAAAACTAACCTTAAGACCAGAAGGAACAGCCCCGGTGTGTCGAGCCTATCTGGAGCATGGTTTATACAATTTACCTAAGCCCGTTAAACTTTATTATTTAGCTACCATTTTTCGATATGAACGCCCCCAAGCCGGACGGTATCGACAACACCATCAATTTGGTTTTGAAGCTATCGGTGATAGCGACCCCCTCTTAGATGCCGAAGTCATTGAAATGGCAAGCCAATTTTATTCTTCTTTAGGACTAACTCAACTTTCTTTTAAGTTAAACAGTATTGGATGTCGGTCATGCCGCCCCAAATATGTAACAGTTTTAAAGGAGTATTATTCTAAATATGTAACTTCCCTCTGTCCTGATTGTCACATCCGATTAGAAAAAAATCCCCTCCGTCTCCTGGACTGCAAAAAATTATCCTGCCTAAATGTCGCTGAAGCAGCACCAAAAAGCCTCGATTATCTTTGCCCCCAATGTCAAAATCATTTTGAAAAAGTTCAAGAGTATTTGACTACTCTGGAACTTCCCGTCCAATTAGACCACAAATTAGTCCGAGGTTTAGACTACTATACCAAGACAGTTTTTGAAGTCCAACCTTACGGAGAAGCTGGAGCCCAAACCGCTCTTGGTGGTGGTGGGCGCTATGATGACTTAATTGAAGAACTCGGGGGTAAGCCTACTCCTGCCGTTGGCTTTGCCACTGGCTTGGAAAGGGTTATTACTAATTTAATTAAACAAAAAATTTCTCCCCCGCCTTTACCTAAAGCTAAAGTCTTCATCGCTCATATAGGGGCAGAAAAGGAAGCCATAAAAATTGCCTCCAAATTGCGCCAAACTAATATCCCCGCAATAATGGCGGTGGGTGGTAGAAGCTTAAAAGCTCAGCTACGTCAAGCTAATAATTTGGGTTGCCTTTATACGGTAATCATCGGCACTGATGAATTAAAAGCTCAAGAGGTAACTTTGCGTGACATGGCTAAAGGGGAGCAAAAAACCATCCCCATTAACAACCTTCCCTACTTCTTAAGCCAAACCAAAGACTGAAATTACCCGGTTTGGCTTCCTCTTCTCTGATTTACCAACCTTTTAGTTATCGGTTAGAAAATTTAAATCGCCTCCTTTAATTATCTGAAAAAATGTGTTAAAATTTATTAATGTTATCTGCTATTAAATTTATTTTCTTCCCCATCAAAAGAGGTCATTATCAACTTATCTATAGTCTTCTGACTTCCTCCAAACTATTCATCCCACTCTAAACAAAGTAATAAAAATGCCAGAAGAAACTACCAACACTTTAAATCAACCCGAAAGCACTTATACTGCGGCAGATATAAAAATTTTGGATGGGCTGGAAGCAGTAAGACGGCGCCCTGGTATGTATATTGGGAGCACCGATCAACGGGGCTTGCATCACCTCCTATATGAAATAGTTTATAACAGTATTGATGAAGCTATGGCAGGTTACTGTGATCGCGCTGAAATAATCCTTCATAAAGATGGTTCGGTCACAGTAAGAGATAATGGACGAGGTATACCTGTAGATTACCATCCAGCGACAAACACTTCCGCTCTTGAAGCAGTGATGACCCGCCTCCATGCCGGCGCTAAATTTGGAGGAACTACTTACAAGGTATCCAGCGGCTTGCATGGAGTCGGAGCTTCAGTAGTAAATGCCCTATCTTCATGGCTTAGAGTTGAAGTTAAACGCCAGGGGAAGCGCTATCAACAAGAATATCATCATGGTGTTCCCACTGGGGAGGTAAAAATTGTTGGGGACGCTTCTGATACCGGAACAACGGTCACTTTTTTAGCCGATCGCAATATATTTAATGAGCTTAACTATGACTTTGACATTATTTGCCAACGGCTCAGAGAGCTTGCCTATCTAAACAAAAATCTTCAACTAACGATTGTTGATGAAAGAACTGACCAAGAAGCCACTTTCTACTTTGAAGGAGGAATAGCCAGTTTTGTTCAACGTCTCAATAAAAGACGAACAGTTCTTCATCCCCACCCCATTTATTTGTCCCGAGTGGTCAACAGTACCCAGATTGAAGTTGCTCTCCAATATAATGATGGTTTTAACGAAACCGTCTTTAGCTTCGCTAACTGTGTCAATACTACAGATGGAGGTAGCCATCTTACTGGCTTCCGTTCAGCATTGACCCGTGTCCTTAATGACTATGCCCGGAAAAACAAGCTTCTTAAAGACACTGATCCTAATTTCATAGGTGAAGATGTCCGGGAAGGTTTAACCGCCATTATTAGTGTCAAAGTTCCCGAACCCCAGTTTGAAGGGCAAACTAAGTCCCGATTAAGCAACCCCGAAGTGAAAACTCAAGTGGAAGCAGTAGTTAGTGACGGCATATTAGCTTATTTGGAACAACACCCTAACGAAGCCAGGGCAATTATTGACAAATGTCTAATGACAGCTAAAGCCAGAGAAGCAGCTCGCAAAGCTCGAGACCTCATTTTCAAAAAAAGCACTTTTGAAACCGCCACTTTACCCGGAAAATTAGCCGACTGCTCAGAAAAAGAACCGAAATATTGTGAGCTTTTTATAGTAGAAGGAGATTCCGCTGGCGGCTCAGCCAAACAAGGTCGAGATCGTCGTTTCCAAGCTATCCTTCCCCTGAGAGGGAAGATCCTTAACGTAGAAAAAGCCCCTAAAGACAAAATATTTGAGCAAGAAGAAATTCGAGCTATCATCACCGCTTTAGGTACCGGAATTGATGCCCAGCTCGACCTATCTAAACTGCGCTATCATACTATAATTATTATGACTGATGCCGATGTTGATGGCGCTCACATTCGCACCCTCCTCCTGACATTTTTCTACCGACATATGACTGAATTAATCACCCGGGGACATCTGTTTATCGCCCAACCACCCCTTTATCGGATCCAGGTCGGTAAACAACATTTCTGGATTTACTCCGAAAAAGAAAAGGAAGCCAAATTGAAGGAGTTGAAAGGGACTCGCTATGAAATTCAGCGTTATAAGGGACTCGGAGAAATGAGCCCTGAGCAACTCTGGGAGACAACGATGAATCCAGCTTCCCGGACTCTCCTTCGTGTTGAAATAGAAGATGCCATCACCGCTGACTGGGTTTTCCATATGTTAATGGGTGACGAAGTCCCACCCCGAAAAAGCTTCATCTTAGCTCACGCCCGAAATGTGAGGAATTTGGATATTTAAGGAAATTTATCATTTAACCTATATAACCCATGCTCTATTATGTATCTCTCTACCGCTTCCGGTACCCAATAGCGAATAGAGCCCCCTTCAGCAATACGCTTTCTTATTTCAGAAGAACTGATACCAATAATAGGCATATCAAGCAAAATAACCTTTGAAACTATCCCCGGAATAACCCTGTCCAAGGAGTCCAATTCCGACTTTACATAATTTTGTCTGGGAACAGCAACGAGAGTGCAGGCTTTAATAAGTTCCAGTGGCTCCTTCCACCGAGGTAAGTCCATAAGGCTGTCCCAACCTAATATAAAAAAAAGCTTAGCCTGACTTCCAAATTTAGCTTGAAGAAACCGCATAGTATCTATGGTATAAGAAGGACCCGGACGCTCAATTTCAATAGTAGATAGTTCAAATTTAGGGTTATTAGCTATAGCTAATTTAACCATAGCGATGCGATGTTCCACCGCAGTAATAGCTCTATGTTCCTTAAGCCAAGGTTGTCCTGCAGGTACGAATAAAACTGGATTTAAATTAAGGCGTACAGCAGCTTCCTCAGCAACGATCAAATGCCCTAAATGAATTGGATCAAAAGTGCCCCCAAAAACACCTATCTGCATCTATTATTAATACTGTCAAAATTAATTTGGAGTTTTTTAATATTTAAGTATTAATGTATTAATTAATTCTTTCTTTATATAATAAGCTCAATAATAACAAGTGTCGAAATATGGATTTCAGGAAGAGAAGGAATTTATCATTCTCCAACTTTTTTCCATAATTTTTCATAACGAGTTTCAATTTAGGCAAATTTAAGGTTCTGGAGTATTTCGGAAACTTGCCGGCGCAGTTCAGATTTGGTTTTTAACTGTTCTTTAATTTTAAGATAATGGTAAAGAATTGTAGAATGATCTCGGTTATTAAACTCTTGGCTGATTTGGGATAAGGTATAGTGGTTCTCTTCTCTCATTATATATATGGCAATCTGCCGTGCCAAGCTGGTTTTCCGATCTCGGCTTTCCCCTCTCAATTGCTCCGGAGTTAATCCAAAATATTGGGCAACAAAATTTATTACTTGGTTCATTGAAGATATGTTTTTAGGTTTGGTGACTATCCCAGCTAAAGCTTCCTCAGCTGTTCTCCGGTTTAGTTCAATTTTCTTAGTTTGAGCATAAACGATAACCCGGTTTAGGGCTCCTAAAAGTTCGCTGATATTCCCAGGGGATATTTCAGCTAAGAAAGTTAGCACCTCGGGATGAATTTTAAGTCCTCTTTCTTCAGTCTTGGTTTTTAGAATAGCCAATCGCGTTTCCATCTCAGGAGGCAAAAGGTCAACGACAAGCCCTGATTCAAGTCTTGACCGCAGTCTATTATTAAGGAAGGGTATGGCTTTCGGTGGAGAGTCACTAGTTATAGCGATACAGGTATTAGAATAATAAAGCTCACTAAAGATTTGAACGAAATACTCTTGAATTTTATTTTTACCACTAAGAAAGTTAATATCATCGACAAGGAATACTTTGATACCTTTGAATTTTTGGCGAAAGCTCTCACTTTCGCCGCGTCTGAGGGAATTTATGAACTCGTTGGTGAATTGTTCGGCTGTAAGGTAAACTGTTTTAAGCCCATTATTTAAGGTTTTATGTCCAATAGCCTGGAGAAGATGGGTCTTTCCCAAACCGGTGCCACCACAAATAAGAAGAGGGTTATAATGTTCTGGCATGGAGTTAGCTACTTCTAAAGCGGCTGAGTAAGCCAACCGATTACAATTGCCAACTACGAAGGTGTT
Organism: Dehalococcoidia bacterium; assembly: GCA_042408205.1. GTDB lineage: Bacteria > Chloroflexota > Dehalococcoidia > GIF9 > DYGU01 > JBHOQK01. The sequence goes on from JBHOQK010000015.1 coordinate 26,356, forward strand.
AAAAGTGAATTTAGGGTTAAGTTTACAGGCGAAGTCTGGCGCTTTGACGGGAGAACTTAAACCACCATCAGTATGTAAGGCAGAGCTGGGTGAAATATCTTTGTTATTGGGAATTAGGGAAAAGTGCACCGTGACCTCTTTGCCAATAATTCCCATTAAAGTCTTTACGATTAAAGAACGGAAACGATTTTCTAGGCATTCACCCACGAAGACGTTTGGCACACCTATGGTGAAACCATGGTGAGAGTAGCTTAAACCTACAGTATCTTTAAGCCAAGTCTCAAAATTTGGTTTGCTGATTTGGAGTTGTAATTGTCCTAAAGCTGCTTCCCAGATTTCTCGGGCGGAACTCAAACTTACCCCCTTCAACTATCCCCTAAAGCTAAGAAGAAAACTTTTAGTGGCTTATTATTGGGGAATAAATTGGAAGGAATACAGAGAGGTTAATTTAAATTATTAAATTTAATTTTTAGTTTAACACCGAGGCTAATAAGGGTTGTCAAGGGGATTTTTGACATAAGGCAAGGGTTGTCTAAAATATTTTGTGTCATGGAATGTCGTATTGTGTTTATGGGTACCCCTGAATTTGCTTTGCCCAGTTTGGAATCTCTGATTCGTAAAACTTACAATATAGTTGCAGTATATACCCAACCAGATAAAAAAGCGGGACGGGGACAAGAGGTTACTTTATCCCCAGTAAAGAAATTAGCAGTTAGATATGGGCTTCGGGTAATTCAGCCTCAGTCCTTAAAGTTGCCTGCAGAAATAGAACTATTAAAGAGTTTAGCTCCTGATTTAATTGTGGTAGCTGCTTATGGTCAGTTTCTACCCCTCGAGGTTTTAAATTTACCGAAATACGGATGTCTTAATATTCATCCTTCTTTGTTACCCCGCTATAGAGGTCCATCACCTATTATTACGGCTATTCTCCAGGGTGACGCCGTTACAGGTGTTTCCCTAATGCTTATGGATGCTGGATTTGATACTGGACCTATCTTGCGACAAAGAGAGATAGCCATTTCTAATAGTGATACTACTGGCTCTTTAAGTGATAAATTGTCTAAACTTGGTGCCGAACTTTTGCTGGAGACTTTACCTTTATGGTTAGAGGGCAAGATAGAGCCTCAACCTCAGGATGAGGCTCAGGCTACCTACACTAAAAAAATAACAGCGGCGGAGGCAGAGATAGATTGGCAGTTGCCTGCTTTAACCCTGTGGCGGCGAGTTCGGGCTTTTAATCCTTCCCCTGGTTGTTATACCTGGTATAAAGGGAAAAGACTGAAAATCTGGGAGGCAATTCCATTACCACCTATATCAGTGTTAGAAACAGGCAGGGTTGTGGCTTTGCCCTCTGATTCTCCAACTCCAGTAGGGATTGTTACTGGAGATGGCGTGCTGGGACTTAAAGAAGTGCAAATGGAAGGGAAGCGCCGAATGCTTGTCGCTGATTTCATCCGGGGTCAGAGGGAATTTATTGGCTACCGCCTGGGGAGTAATTAAACCTTGACTTCATTGGATTTTCGGTTAAAATTAATTTTAAAATTAGGAGGAAACGGAAATGTTTTTCTTTGATCCGCTGTGGTTCCTTATTATGTTACCCCCTTTTATCTTTATGCTGTATGCTCAGTTTAAAGTAAATTCTACTTTTAATAAATATTCCCGTATAGCTAATATGAATAATATTTCTGGTGTTCGGGCAGCTGAAGTTTTGCTCCGTAGCCAAGGTTTAACTAAGGTTAAGATTGAGGGAAGCACTGGACGTTTATCTGACCATTATGACCCAAGACACAAAGTGTTGCGGCTCTCCCCGGAAGTTTATTCTAGTTCTTCAGTAGCGGCTCTGGGAGTTGTGGCTCATGAAGTGGGTCATGCAGTTCAGGATTTTACTGGTTATGGTTTTTTAAAATTGCGAACTGCTTTAGTTCCCGCGGCTAATTTAGGCAGTCAATTAGGTTTTATATTTGTCATATTAGGAGCTTTCTTAATGCTCCTCGGCGGAGAATTTGGGTTGACTATTATTTGGACTGGGGTTGCTTTCTTTTCGATAGCAGTGCTTTTTTCTTTTATTACTCTACCTGTGGAATATAACGCGAGTAACCGCGCTTTACAAATGCTCCGAAGCACTGGTCTGACTTCAGTTCGTGAATATGATGCCGCCAGGGCTGTCTTATCTGCAGCTGCTTTGACGTATGTAGCCGCTTTGCTTCAGGCTGTAGCACAACTTCTTTATTTTATTCTAATTGCCCTTCGTATGGGGCGGAGGTAATTTTCTAATCTCTTCTTATCCCTTTTCCACCACCCTAAATTCATCAAGGTTATTCTTATGCCGTTACCGAAAAGTTTGCATAGTTTTAATACTTTAAAAAATATTATAGCTCGCTTGCGCAGCCCCAAAGGTTGTCCTTGGGATCGGAAGCAAACTTTAGTCTCCTTAAAGCCATATTTGCTGGAAGAATGTTATGAAGTTTTGGAGGCTATTGACCAACAAAACTCAGCCAAATTGTGTGAAGAATTGGGAGACCTCCTGATGCAAATTGTCTTTCTGGCTCAAATTGCTTCCGAAGCTAATGAATTTAACATTAATGATGTTCTTTATAGCATTAACACTAAGTTAATCCATCGCCATCCTCATGTTTTTGGTCAATTAAAGGTTAGCGAGGCTAAAGAAGTGGTAGTTAATTGGGAAGCTTTAAAACAAGAAGAACGGGGGGCAGAATCTCTTTTAAATGGCGTACCCAAAGGAATGCCGGCTTTGGCTTATAGTCAATCAATCCAACGTCGGGTGGCTGGGATTGGTTTTGATTGGGAAAAGATAACTGAGATTGTCGATAAACTTAAAGAAGAAATAAGCGAGCTTAAACAAGCTTCTACCCAGGAAGAAATAGCCCAGGAATTCGGTGACTTGCTTTTTACTTTAGCCAATATTGCCCGAAGGCTGAATGTAGACCTGGAAACTGCTTTAAGACAAGCCAATCAACGCTTTGTTCGGCGTTTTACCTATATGGAAGAGCTGTGCCGCCAGAGAGGAATTAATCTTGGCAGCCTTTCCCTTGCGGAACAAAATGCTTTATGGGAAGAAGCTAAACAGAAGGTAAAGTAAAATCGGGGCGAGAGGATTTGAACCTCCGACCTCAGCGTCCCGAACGCTGCGCGCTAAACCAGGCTGCGCCACGCCCCGCCAGTTTTATTATAAATGGCTTTAATTCTACCAGCAATAACTGTAAACTATAGCTATGAAATACTGTATTTTGATAATGGATGGAGCCTCTGGATTACCTCTGCCAGAAAGAGGGGGTAAGACCTGCTTAGAACTTGCCAGAACATCTAATTTGGATGCTTTAGCCAAAGACGGGATAGTAGGTTTGGTTCAAACAGTTCCCCAAGGCATGGAGCCCAGCAGTGCCTGTGCCTGTATGTCACTACTGGGATATGACCCGAGAATTTATTACCGCGGTCGAAGTGCTATTGAAGCTAAGAGTTTGGGAATTCCCATAAATGAGGGGGAGGTGGTCTTTCGTTGTAACTTGGTATCAGTTCAGGATGGTAAGATGGCAAGTTATAGTGCTGGTTATATTAGCACTGAAGAAGCTCGGCTTCTTATTGAAGCTTTAAATGATAACTTAGGTAATGAAAATGTCCGTTTCTATCCCGGTATCAGCTATAGACATATTTGCAAAATAAAAGGACGGGAAGATACTCTTTCGGCTATGTGTACTCCACCTCATGATATACCAGGCAAGCCCATTGCTGAATTCATGCCCCGAGGACCGGGAAGTGATTTTCTTCGAGATTTGATGTGGCGCTCAGAGATGGTGTTGAAAAATCATCCAGTAAATTTAAACCGAGAGGCTCAAGGTAATATACCGGCAAATATGATTTGGCTCTTTTGGGGCAGTAGTCACATACCAGAGCTACCGCCTTTTCAGCAAGTTTATAATCTTAACGCAGCTCTGACCTCAGGTGTTGACCTTCTCCGAGGCTTAGCTCTCATGGTGGGAATGGAAATACTAAATATTCCAGGGGTGACCGATGGTTTGGACAATGATTATGCTGGGCAAATAAACGGAGCTTTAAACGCCCTTAAAGAAAAAGACTTAGTGGTTGTCCATGTAGAAGCTCCTGATGAAGCGGCTCACTCTGGTTCTATTAACAAGAAAATAGAAGCTATTGAGAGAATTGACCAGGAGATGGTAAGCCGTCTTCGTTTTTGGCAAGAGGATAGGTTAAGGGTGCTTATTATGCCTGACCATTCAACACCAATCGTAGTCCGCACCCATACTGATGCCCCGGTTCCTTTTTTACTCTGGGGGGTTGGTTTTACCGGTAATGGAGCCAAGCGCCTGACTGAAACTGAGGCTAAAAGAACTGGTGTTTTTATAAAGGAGGGGCACCGTCTTATTCTCAAATTACTTTTCCTAAACGATTTAAACAATGTAAAATAACTTTATGGGAGCTGTATAAAATGGCACTAATCGTTCAAAAATACGGTGGTAGTTCTGTAGCTGATGCGGAAAAAATTAAGAATGTAGCTCGGCGGGTAGCTGAGACCAAAGACAAGGGCAATCAAGTGGTGGTGGTTGTCTCAGCTATGGGTGATACTACTGATGAGCTGATTAACCTTGCTCGTCAGATTACGCCCGAGCCTAAAGAGCGAGAGTTGGATGTTCTATTATCTACTGGTGAAATTGTTTCTTGTACTCTTTTAGCTATGGCTCTGGATAACTTAGGTTACAAAGCTATAAGCCTTAGTGGGGCACAAGCCGGAATATACACCGATAGAAGTTATGGTCGGGCTCGAATCTTACGGGTTGATCCAAAACGGATTTTAAGCGAACTGAAAAAAGATAACATTGTTATTGTGGCTGGGTTTCAGGGTATAACTGATGAGATGGATATTACTACCTTAGGCCGAGGGGGCTCAGACACTACTGCGGTAGCTTTAGCTGCGGCTTTGAAAGCCAAAATTTGTGAAATTTATACTGATGTGGAAGGCGTGTTTACTGCTGACCCTCGTCTGGTTCCTGAAGCTCAGAAGTTGCCTGAGATTGGTTATGAGGAGATGCTGGAATTGGCAACTTATGGAGCTAAGGTAATGCATCCCCGAGCTGTGGAATTAGGCGAATTATATAATATTCCAATTTTGGTAGCTACTAGCTTTAGTCAAGCACCTGGCACTTTAATTCACGGAGGGGTTTCTATGGAAGTAAGAAATAAAGTCCGCGGTATTGCTCATGATACTAATGTAGCTAAAATTACAGTAATTGGTGTTCCTGACCGTCCCGGTATTGCTGCAGCTCTTTTTGAGCCTTTAGCTCAGGCTAACATCAATGTAGATACCATTGTGCAAAATGCCAGCATTAATAATATTACCGACCTAACTTTTACGGTAGCCCGTAGTGACCTTAAAAAAGCTTTGGCTGTGATAGAACCAGTAGCCAAGTCGATTGGAGCTAAACAATGTGTTTCTGATGCTACTTTAGCTAAAGTTAGTATCATAGGCACTGGGATGCAAAATACTCCCGGTTACGCAGCTAAGATGTTTCGCGCTCTTTCTGACGAAAATATAAATATTCAGCTGATTACAACTTCAGAAATCCGGATTACCTGTATTATAGCCGAAGACAGGGTTAAAGATGCGGTGAGGGCAATCCATAAAGCCTTTGAACTGGAAAAAATTTAAAAAATTAGACTGAGATTACTTCTTTTATTTCTGGTAATTCGGCTTTAAGAAGACGTTCGATTCCGTGCTTAAGAGTGAGCATAGCCATGGGACAGCAACCACAGGCTCCGGTAAGTTTTAATTTGACTATACCTTCGTTGATTTCAATGAGCTCCACATCGCCCCCCTCTGCTTGAAGACGAGGTCTAATTTTTTCCAAAATTTCTTCCACTTTTTCTCTCATGGATATCTCCTTTTTTGACTAATTTGACTTGATGTCTAATACCGCTTTACGGTAACATAACACGAAAATTTTGTCAAAGTAAAATGACTTAAAGGAGACCAAGGTTGCCTGATCGGGAAGAAGAAAAAGCTCGGCTGCGGCGACAATTAGAAAAAGAGGCTATTTCTTTGGCGATGCAGAGTCGGTGGGAGGAAGCAGTAGCAGTTAACCGGAGCATAATTGAAAGTTTCCCTACCGATGTCGATGCCTATAATCGCCTGGGTAGGGCTTTGATGGAATTAGGGGAATTTGCCCAGGCTAAAGAAGCTTATGCCCGGGCTCTGGAGCTGGCTCCTCACAATGTTATTGCCAAAAAGAATTTAGAGCGGTTATCTCTCCTCCAGGAAACGGCTAAAGCGGTTAAAAAGGATTATCACAAAGTGGTGCCACAAGTTTTTGTGGCTGAAATGGGGAAAGCTGGGGTGGTTAAGTTACTTAACCTAGCACCTAAAGAAATATTAGCCAAAATGGCAGCCGGGGAGGAAGTATACCTGAAAGTAAGGGGACAACATCTGATTGTTGAAAATAGTTCCGGTGAGTATCTGGGGGAGGTTGAACCAAAACATGGACTTCGCCTAATAAAATTAATAGAAGGTGGCAATAAATATATTGCTGCTATCGTAAGTTTAGAAGATGAAGTTAAAGTCATAATCAGGGAAACTTTCCAACATCCGAGTCAGGCGGGACGGCTGTCTTTCCCGGTCAAACCTGTTGAAGGTTTTCGTCCTTATATAAAAGACACCCTTCTTCGGCGGAGCGCTATTAGTGAAGCTGAAGAATTCTGGGAGGAAGTTGAGTATGGTCAGGAGGAAGAAGCGGCACTAATCCCCGAAGGCTTCTCTATCCTCGAAGAAGCGTCTTCCGCTGAGGAAATAGAAGAAACGGAAGAGGAATAAGAGATGGAAGTTGGTCTAGTAAAACCGGTTGTCCTTGAGGAAGAGATGAAAAGCTCTTACCTCGATTATGCCATGAGTGTTATTGTTTCTCGAGCTTTGCCCGATGTTCGGGATGGCTTAAAGCCAGTCCAGCGCCGAATTCTTTATGCTATGGACGGGCTGGGGCTAAGACCTAACACTCCTTACAAAAAAAGCGCTCGTATTGTTGGAGAAGTTTTGGGTAAATATCATCCTCATGGGGATGCCCCAGTATATGAAGCCATGGTAAGAATGGCGCAAGATTTTTCTATGAGATACCCACTAATTGATGGGCAGGGTAATTTTGGCAGTATTGATGATGACCCTCCTGCGGCCATGCGTTATACCGAGGCTCGTTTGGCACAAATCGCTGAGGAAATGCTCATTGATATTGATAAGAATACTGTGCCTTTTGTTCCTAATTTTGATAATAGTTTAGAGGAACCGTCCGTCTTGCCAGCTCGGTTACCTAATTTGTTAGTTAATGGTTCTTCAGGTATTGCTGTTGGAATGGCTACTAATATTCCTCCCCATAACCTTGGGGAAGTATGTGATGCCCTTATCTATTTAATTGATAATCCACAAGCTACTATTGATGAATTAATGCAATTTATCCCTGGACCTGATTTCCCGACTAAAGCCATAGTTTTAGGTGTAGATGGTATTAAGGCTGCTTATGCTACAGGGCAAGGGAAAATCGTAATTCGGGCTAAAGTTGAAGAGATAACTTCAAAAGGGAGGTCCCAGTTAATTATTACCGAACTTCCCTATCAGACTAACAAGGCAGCGTTAATAACCCGAATTGCCCAATTAGCTAAAGAACGGAGAATTGAAGGGATTGCCGAAGTTCGGGATGAATCAGACCGGCATGGTATCCGCATTGTCATTGAGCTTAAGAAAGATGCTCAGCCGTCCAAGGTAATCAACAACTTATACAAGCAGACTCCAATGCAATCGGCTTACTTCATTAACATGGTTGCTCTGGTTGATGGTCAGCCAAAGACAATTAATTTGAAAGAAGCTTTAAATTATTATATTGATTTCCGTCGGGAAATTATTATCCGCCGTTCCGAGTTTGAATTACAAAAAGCTAACAATAGAGCTCATATTTTGGAAGGATTTATACTCATTTTAGAGCGGCTTCAGGAGGTCATTGACACTATTAGAAAATCTGATACTGTTGATTCGGCTCAGGTTAACTTAATCAAAAATTTCGGTTTGTCTCAACTTCAAGCCCAAGCTGTCCTTGATTTGCAACTAAGGCGTTTGGCTCATCTGGAAAGAAAGAAGGTAATTGATGAATATAATGAAGTGGTTAAAACTATCGCCTATCTGGAAGACCTTTTACGCAATCCCAAAAAGATTCTGTTTCTCATAAAAGAGGAAGTTAAGGAGTTAAAGTCTAAATATGGGGATCCCAGGCGGACTTTCATTAGTCGGGAAGAAATCACTGAGTTTCGTGAAGAAGACCTCATTCCCCACCAGGAAGTAGTAATCACTTTAAGCAGTCAAGGATATATAAAAAGAATTCCCTATAGTGCTTATCGCCTGCAACATCGGGGTGGTAAAGGGATTGTCACTATGACTCCCCGGGATAATGATGTAATAAAGCATATAGTAGTTGCTGATACTCACGATAATTTACTGCTGTTTACCAATCGGGGTAAAGTGTATCGTCTGAAATGCTATGATATTCCCCAAGATTTATCTCGGGCAACCAAGGGAACTGCCTTAGTCAATTTAGTTTCTATTGACCCGAAGGAGCAAATAGCTACAATTTTACCGGTAACTAAATTTGCTCCAAATTTATTTTTACTTCTAACTCTTAGTAACGGGGAAGTAAAAAAGACACCTTTAACAGAGTTGGCTTCGGTTCGGAGTAGTGGTCTTATCGCTATGGACATTAGAGGAGATAGTGAATTGGTTGCCGCTAACTTAGTTAATATCGGAGATAAAATTTTCCTGGTTAGTCGGAAGGGGCAAGCTATATGTTTTGCTACCGACAAACTTCGATTAGCCTCCCGAACTAGCAGGGGCGTTCGGGGTTTGCAATTAGCTCCCAATGATCGAATTATTGGTGCTGATGTTGCTTTCCCAAATGCCTTTCTACTTACCGTTACTGAAAACGGCTTTGGCAAAATAACCCCGATAGATGATTATCCAATTCATAATCGGGGTGGTAAAGGGGTACGGACTCATTGTCTTAATGATAAAACTGGGGATATTGTGGTGGCTAAGTGTGTTTCTTTAGACCAACACCTAGCGATAATTTCCTCCCGAGGGAGTATCCTCAGAATACCAATTAAGGAAATCCCGCTTCGTCAGAGAAATAGTCAAGGAACCTGTCTCATTCGCCTGGACAAGGGTGATAAAGTAGTCTCGGTAGCTTGTCAAGCTCGGGAGGAAAGTCGGAGGACAAAAGTTTAAATCCCCATGCTTCATATTTTTCGAGAATTTGGTTTAACTTTTGTTCCCCTTTTTGTGGCTATGGATGCTATTGGGGTTTTACCTTTTCTATTACCTTTAATAGGTGATTTGGGAATTTCAGGACGAACTCGGGTGATACGCTCAGCTATGATTACTGCTTTCGGTTTAGGACTGGGTTTTATAATTATCGGTAAAGGTGTCTTTCTGCTTTTAGGCATAAAAGTAGCTGATTTTTTAGTCGCCGGTGGGCTTATTCTCCTTCTTTTGGCAGCTAAAGATTTAGTCACTGGGAAGATATTTGAAACCCAAACTTATTCCGGAATTGAGATAGGGGTGGTGCCTATAGGTACACCTCTTGTAGTCGGACCCGCAGTGCTGACAACTCTATTACTCCTTATTGAACAGCATTCCATTATAATCGTAATTACTTCTTTCCTTCTCAATTTGTTTTTAGCCTGGCTAATTTTCGCTCAAGCCAATAAAATAGTGGCTTTCCTTGGACAAGGGGGAGTTAGAGCTGCGTCTAAAATTGCTAGTCTTTTTCTGGCAGCTATTGCTATAAAAATGATTCGTCAAGGTTTTCTTGAGATTTTAAGTTGACCCTGGTGAAATTGACTAGGGAGGGCTATAAGCTATAATAGAAAGGGTCTATTTAGGAGGTAAATCATGGTGGAATTAAAGCGAGACTGGTCAGTGGTCATTGTTACTATGCAGCGAGAAATGGAGCGCTTTTTTGGTGATTTTTCCAGCCGAAAACCTCCTGCGGTGCGTTTTTCCCCAAGAGCCTGGGAGCCAGCTGTTGATGTTTATGAAACTACTGACGAAATTGTAGTGCTAGTGGAATTAGCCGGACTTAAACAAGATGAAATTGAAGTCATTGTCCACGGCAATATCCTTGTTATTAGAGGGGAAAGGCAAGACATAAAACAAGGTATAAGGCGAACCTATTATCAAATGGAGATTCTCTGGGGTCCTTTTGAAAGAGGCATTACTCTGCCGGCAGTAGTCGATGCTAACCAGACCAAAGCCTATTATGAAGCGGGTTTGCTGGAAATTGTCTTGCCTAAAATTAAAGAAGAAATAAAAGAGGTAAAAATAAAACCAGTTTAACGGAAAGTAAAAAGAATGATTATTAACGAAGGAAAGGAAACTAAACCGAAGATTCGCTTCCCGGAAGAATTACCTATCTTTCCCAGTGGTGATACTGTAGTCTATCCGGCTCTTATTTTGCCTTTAGGCACTGGGGACGCCAAAATGGTTAAACTGATAGATGAAGCTGTGGCTGGGGATAAGATTATAGGCTTTTTTGCCCAGCGTCCTGGTTCAGAAAAACCTGTTCCAGAAAACCTTTACCACATCGGCACCGCAGCCCTTATTGCCCGGATGTTTAAGTTACCTGATGGCTCAGTTCGGGCTTTTTTGCAAGGATTGTCCCGAATTCGGCTAAAAAAAATTACCCAAACTGAACCCTATCTTAAAGGTAAGGTAGAAATAATTGAAGATAAGATAGAGATGACTACCGAATTAGAAGCTTTAACCCGAAACTTATTATCTTTGTTCCAGAAGGCAGTTCAGCTGGCACCAAATTTGCCTAATGAATTAACCATCGCCGCTCTCAACATCACTAACCCTGGTAACTTAGCTGACTTTATTGCGGCTCATATAAACCTTAGCTTAGAGGAGGGGCAAGAAATCTTAGAAACCATTGATGTTACAGAACGGATAAAAAAATTAACTATCTATCTTAACCGTGAACTTGAGGTCTTAGAGCTTGGAAGTAAAATCCAGTCTCAAGTTAAAGCTGAAATGGATAAAGCCCAGAGAGAGTTTTATCTTCGGGAACAGCTAAAAGCTATTCAGAAAGAGCTAGGGGAACTGGATGAGCGGACCATGGAGATAAATGAGCTCCGCCAAAAAATCGCTGAAGCTAATCTCCCCCCTGAAGCTCAAAAGGAAGCCCAAAGAGAACTTGACCGCTTAGCTAAAATGCCACCTCACGCTGCTGAATATACCGTGTCTCGGACTTATCTGGATTGGCTTATTAATTTGCCTTGGTCAAAAAGTACTGAAGATAACTTAGATATTGCCCAAGCGGCTAAAGTCTTGGATGAAGACCATTATAACTTGAATAAAGTAAAGGAGCGAATTTTAGACTATTTAGCAGTGCGCAAATTAAAAACCGATATGAAAGGTCCTATTTTGTGCTTTGTTGGTCCGCCAGGAACTGGCAAAACCTCCGTGGGTCAATCTATTGCTCGGGCTTTAGGGCGAAAGTTTGTTCGCATGTCCCTGGGTGGCATTAGAGACGAAGCTGATATTCGTGGGCATCGGCGGACTTATGTGGGTGCTCTCCCTGGTAGGATTATTCAAGGGCTTCGCCGGGCTGAATCTAATAATCCTGTTTTTATGCTGGATGAAATTGATAAGATAGGTACTGATTTCAGAGGTGACCCTTCAGCGGCTTTGCTTGAAGTTCTTGACCCGGAGCAAAACTTTGCCTTTGTTGACCATTATTTAGATGTGCCCTTTGACTTATCTAAAGTTATGTTCATTACTACTGCCAATGTTACTGACCCTATTCCCCCAGCCTTGAAAGATCGGATGGAAATTATTGAATTACCTGGCTATACAGAACAAGAAAAGCTCCAGATTGCTAAGAGATATCTGATACCCAAGCAGTTTCGTGAGAATGGGCTTAGTGAAGACAAACTTGAGATTACCGATGAGGCAGTGCTTAAAATTATTCGCAATTATACCCGTGAGGCTGGGGTGAGGAATCTGGAACGGTCAATTGGTGCTATCTGTCGTAAAGTAGCCCGAAAGGTAGCTGAAGGTGTAATCGAAAAAGTAGTAGTTTCCCCAGATAAACTGCATGATTATCTGGGTCCGGAGAAGTTCCGTTATGAGGTGGCTGAAGGAGCTGATGAAATTGGTGTGGCTACTGGGCTTGCCTGGACACCTACTGGAGGCGATGTCTTGCTTGTGGAAGCAACTTTAATACCAGGGAAAGGCAATCTTATTCTGACTGGTAGACTTGGGGATGTCATGCAAGAGTCAGCTCAAGCAGCTCTTACTTATGCCCGCTCCCGAGCTGCTTCTTTGGGGATTCCGGAAAATTTTTATGAGAAGACTGATGTTCATATTCACGTTCCGGCAGGAGCTATTCCAAAGGATGGACCGTCCGCTGGTATTACTATGGCAGTGGCTTTGGTTTCAGCTTTGACTAAACGCCCAGCAAGTAAAGAAGTAGCTATGACGGGGGAGATAACTTTAAGGGGCAAAGTGTTACCCGTTGGCGGTATAAAGGAAAAAGTTTTAGCTGCCCACCGGGCGGGAATAAAAAAGATAGTTTTACCTAAGGAAAACGAGGCAGACCTGGAAGAAGTTCCAGAAGATATTAAAGGAGAACTCCAGTTTATTTTCGTTGATAATATTGACCAGGTTTTAGAGGTAGCCCTCAAAGTGCCTGAGGAAGTTAAGAAGTGAAGTTAATCTTTATTCACGGCTCAGGTAATACTAAAGAAGTCTGGCATTATCAAACTAAGTATTTCTCTAATTCTGAAGCCGTTAATCTCCCGGGACATCTTCAGGAAGGGGAACCTGCCACTAGTGTAGAAGGGTATGCCCAATGGGTCCATGACTATGTTCGAAAACAAGGTTATAAAGAGCCTATTATAGCTGGTCATTCTTTAGGTGGGGCTATAGCCCAAACTTATGCTCTAAAATATCCGAATGACCTTAAAGCCCTTATTTTAATAGCTACTGGAGCCAAGCTTCGCGTTCATCCTGATTTTTTGGCAATTATGACACAAGGGATAGCCGAGCCTACACGATGGCTAAAAGAATTTGTTGAACCTATGTACACTCAGGTAGAGCCACAACTAAGGCAGATTGTGCTTCAAAAAGTAGCTGAGGTAGGGGCTGCTGTTCAACTTAATGACTTTATGTGTTGCGATAAATTTGACATTATGAACCAGGTTCACCAAATTAGACATCCAACTCTTATTCTTTGTGGTAGCAACGATAACCTTACACCAATAAAATATAGCCAGTATTTAGCCAATAAAATTGCCAACTCCCAACTGGTGATTATCGAAGGGGGCACTCACTTCGTCTTTATGGAAAAACCGGATGCGGTTAACCAAGCAATAGAAAAATTTTTAAATAGTCTCTAAACCCCCTTTAAGGTTTTAGTTGCCTTTTGTATCAATATTACATCTATTTAGCCTTTTCTTGTTTTTGCTTTCGGGAACGACTACAATAAAAAACCAAGCTTAACTGTAATCATGAGGGATGCTCTTACCGGAGTGCTTCAGGGACATAATGCGGATTATATTGAAATCCGTATAGAACAAACTGAGGCTACCTCTTTAGTTTATCGCGGAAAAAGGCTTGAAGAAGTAGTTAGAACTGTCAGTTCTGGAGGGAATGTTAGAGCTTTGGTTAAGGGGGGCTGGGGTTTTGTTAGTTTTAACTATATAGATGGGCTCCGGGAGAAAGTAAAGATTGCCGTAAGCCGAGCCAGATTTGCCCAGAGGGAAGAAAGTCAATTAGCCCCAGTTGAGCCTGTAGTTGATATAGTCAAAGCCGAAGTCAAAAAAGACCCAACTTTATTACCTCTGGCAGTAAAGAAACAACTTTTAGATGAGTACAATGACATCATTTTGAGCACACCCCTGGTTCAGACTTCCCACATTACTTATCACGATAGTCGGAAGAAAGTCATTCTGGCTAATTCGGAAGGCACCTATATTGAGCAAGAAAAGGTAGACCTAAGCCTTCGTTTAGTCGCTGTAGCTCGCCAGGGGAATAATGTCCAGCAGCGGAGTTTGAGTTTGGGGAGTAATGGTGATTTTTCTGTCATTGAAAATTTACATAATAAAGTAGCCGGAATGGCTTCTCAGGCAGTGAAGCTCTTATCGGCTCCAGAAGTAAAGGGGGGCGAGTACACGGTTATACTCGACCCGGTACTGGCTGGAGTTTTTGTTCACGAAGCTTTTGGACATCTGTCTGAAGCTGATTTTGTTTATGAAAATAAAAAACTTCGGGAGATTATGGTTTTAGGGCGAAAATTTGGCGGTAAGCATCTTAATATTGTAGATGGAGCCGTTATTCCCGGACTGAGAGGTAGCTACAAATATGATGATGAAGGTGTACCGGCAACTAAAACTTACCTTATCCGGGAAGGTGTCTTAGAGGCGCGACTTCATTCTCGGGAGACAGCAGCTAAAATGGGTGAGAAACCTACCGGTAATGCTCGGGCTCTTAATTCTTTCTTTCCCCCCATCGTTCGAATGACTAATACTTTTATTGAGCCTGGTTCTGTTTCCTTTGAAGATATGCTGGCTGAAATTAAGGAAGGTATTTACGCCAAAGAATGGTATGGAGGAACTACCAGTCTGGAAATGTTTACCTTTTCTGCGGGAGAAGTTTATATGATTCGTAATGGTAAATTAGCTGAGCTACTCCGCCCCGCTGTTCTCACCGGTAATGTTTTTGTCACACTGAACAATATAGATGCTGTTGGTAATGACCTTCAAATGAATGAAGGAGGTGGCTGTGGCAAAAGGGAGCAATCACCTTTACCTGTTTCCAACGGTAGCCCCCATATCCGAATTCGTCATTGTTTGGTAGGAGGCAAATAGTGGAAGTAGAGCAATTATTATCCCTGGCTAAAAGAGTTGCGGAAGCGGCTGAAGTCTTTTGGGTTTGTTCCCAGAGAATTCCCGTTTCCTTTGAGGCTAACCAATTAAAGCAAATCCAAAGCCAAGAAATAACCAGCATAGCTTTACGCCTGGTCAGAAAAGGAAAAATTGGTTTTGCGCAAGCCAGAGGCGAAGTCAGTGCCGAAACTTTAATCAATATGGCAGTGGAAACCTCTGAATTTGGTGCAGTAGCTGACTTTGTTTTCCCTGGGCTTACTTCTTATCCCAAAGTAGAAGTCTTTGACCCTAATATAGAAACAGTGACTGAAGCTCACATGGTAGAGATAGGCAATAAACTTTTGGCTCGCCTCCGCGACCATACTCCTGAAATTGTTTGTGAAGCCGAAGTGATGAAAGAAATCAGGCAAGTCCGGATTCTTAACTCTGAAGGTGGGGAGCTACATTACCGCAAAAGCCTTTTTACTTTGAGTGTGGAGGGGGTAGTAATTAAAGATACAGATATGCTTTTTGTAGGTGATAGTGAGACTTCCTGTCAACCTTTCTTTGATTTTGAAATAATTGCTGAAAGAGTGATTAATCAATTAGAATTAGCTAAGCGGCGGGCTTTTGTGTCTACGAAATCAATGCCAGTAGTGTTTACCCCTCGGGGTGTGGGGAGTGCCTTAATCGCTCCCTTAGCCCTGGGTTTTAATGGTAAACTGGTTCTGGAGGGAGCTTCTCCTTTGAAGGATAGAATAGGCGAGGCGGTTTTGGCTCCTAATTTTTCCTTATGGGATGATGCTACTTTACCTTATCGTCCCGCCAGCCGCCCTGGGGATGATGAAGGTGTCCCCAGCCAATCTATTTCTTTAGTTGATAAAGGTGTGATAAAAAACTTCCTTTATGATTTGCACACAGCCGCTTTAGCTAGGACTAACAGTACTGGCAGTGGCAGTCGGGGTCGAGGTGGTCTCCCTACCCCCTCAGTGACTTCTTTAATCGTAGGCGATGGTGAGGCTTCCTTTGAGGAAATGATTAAAGATATGAAGGAAGGGTTAGTGGTAGAACAACTTATCGGTGCTGAGCAAGTTAACCTTATGGGTGGGGAATTTAGTGGTAATGTCCTATTGGGTTACAAAGTGGAGAATGGCGAAATAGTTGGTCGGGTAAAAGATACTATGGTTTCGGGAAACGTCTATCAAGTTCTCAAGGAGCTAAAAGCTGTGGGTAAAGACCGGAGATGGGTAGGCGGATTTTTATTTACTCCGTCTCTTTATTGCTCCCGAGTCTCAGTAGCAGCGAAAGGAAGTTAAGAATATGAAAAAGGACGTCAAAATCTATAAGGAACCCCGTCCCAAAGGTTGTGATTTTATCGCTGCCTGGCCGGGGATAGGCAACGTTTCTCTTATAGTCGCTCAGTACTTGCGTGATAAGCTAAAAGCTGAGGAAATAGGGGAAATTTTGCCCTTTAATTTCTTCGACCCCGTTGGTGTTATTGTCAGAGACAATATTGTTGAAACTCCTCAGTTTCCTGAATCTAAATTCTACTATTGGCAAAACCCGGTTTCGGAGAGGGGCTTGATGCTATTCATTGGTGAAGAACAACCCAGTTTTAAAGGTTATGAACTGGCTCATCGGGTTCTGGATGTTGCCCAAAAATTTAAAGTTATGAGAGTATACACCTGTGCCGCTGCTTTAGCTCGAATTCACCATACTGAAACTCCTAAGGTTTGGGCGGTAGCTACAGATAAAAAACTTCTCCCAGAGTTAAAAAAATATGATATTGTCTTTAGAGGCGATCTTCAAATTGCTGGGCTAAATGGGCTTTTCCTTGGGGTAGCTAAAGAAAGAGGTTTGGAAGGCATTTGTCTACTGGGGGAAGTTCCCACATATACTACTCGCATACCTAATCCCAAGGCTGCCTTAGCTATTCTTGGCGTCTTAACCAAAATATTAGATATTAACATTGATTTAGGCGAATTAATTAACTTGGCAAAGGAAGCTGAAGAAGAAATGAAGCGGATTGCCGCTAAAGCTATAGGTGAATTTATTGACCACTTCACTGAACCTCTCTGGGAACAAAAGGAAGAAGAGGAATGAATTTAAAGAATTGCCCCCCAAACGAGTTGGAGGGTAATATTTTATTGGGTCAAAAAGTTAGACTGCGCCCGAAACGCTTGGGAGATGCTGTTACCGATTATGCTTGGCGCACTGACCCTGAGTTATGTCTTCTTGATGCTGCTCCTCCTTTGTCCCTCTCTTTTGAAGAATATTTAAAAGGTTATGCTCTTGAGTTATCCTTTCCTGCTAAAGACAGAACCAATTTTGCTATCGAAACTTTTGATGGTAAGCATATTGGTAATTGTGCCTACTTCAAAATAGATAAAATTAAAAGAGAAGCTGAGTTAGGTATCATGATTGGCGACCGAAATTACTGGGACAAAGGCTATGGCACTGATGCAATAAAGACCTTACTAAACCATATTTTCTCACAGACCAATTTAAATCGGATTTACCTTAAAACCTTAGATTGGAACCTTCGTGCCCAGAAGTGCTTTAAAAAATGTGGCTTTAACCCGTGTGGTCGCCTTATCAAAGACGGATATAACTTCGTCCTTATGGAAATTTACCGCTCCCAGTTTGTTAATCTTTGTTCTGCTTTGTCGCTTTAGCTGATGAAGCAAAATAGACTTATTTTCTCGCCCAAGACTAAGAAAAAGAAATTGACCAAGCACCAATTTGTTTACTTTATAGGCATACAGCTTATATTATTTGGGCCACCTCTCCTTTTTCCCCTACTGCTTTATTAGGCTATTTTTGGGCAGTTTTGGCTATATTCTTAACAGGTGCAGTTATTTGCCTTTATATTCAGGCTTTCTTTTTTCCAAAAAAGCTTTGGCTCCTTCCTTTTGGTCTTCAGTGCCAAAGCCCATGGCAAATAAATCACGCTCGTAGCTCAGTCCTACAGTAAGGGGGGTTTCCCAAGCCTTATTTATCGCTATTTTGGCAAGTTTCAATATTACTGGGCTATGCTGCAAAAGGGCATTAGCCATTTCTATAACGGTTTCTTTAAGTTTTTCCTGAGGGACGACTTTATTTACCAGCCCCAGTTCTAAGGCTTCCTTGGCTGTAATCAGATTTCCAGTAAAAATGAGTTCTTTAGCTTTCTTTTCTCCGATGAGGCGGGGTAGGATTTGGGTACCGCCAGCACCGGGTATAACCCCCACTCTAATCTCCGGTTGCCCAAATTGGGCATTTTCGGAAGCAATAATAATATCGCATGCCATAGCCAGTTCACAGCCACCCCCCAGGGCAAAGCCATTTACCATAGCTATGACTGGCTTGGGAATTTCTCGGATTAAATCCACAGCTCTTAAACTACCTTTCCCCCGGAGCCAGTCCGCTGGCATTTTTTTAGGAAACTCACTTATATCAGCTCCGGCACTGAAGGCTTTGTCCCCCGCTCCCGTTATGATAATAACCCGGACATTATCGTCATCCCGACAATCCTCAAGAACTTTCACCAGTTCAGCTCTCATAGTGTCATTTTGGGCATTTCTGACTTCAGGCCGATTTAAGGTTATCCAAGCTATATAGTCTTTCTTTTCATAAATTAAAGTTTCCAGTTGCATCGGTCATCTCCTTTAGTTACTGTTTTGATAGTACTTCTTTCCAGAAAGCATAAATCCCTTTCTTTCCTGGTCCACCAGTGTAGCCCGCCCTTACCATAAGGCGAATAAGGGGATGGAGGCGTCCTTTTTCTCCCAGTTCCCTGATGCTGTCTTCTTCTAAGGACGCTCTTATTCCCCAAGAACCAACCATATCTCCTAACTCTAAGGGACCCATAGGTAGGTTGTAACCTAATTTAAGAGCTTTATCGATGTCTTCAGGGGAAGCTACTCTCTCCCAAACCATCTGGACAGCTTCCCGTTGCATGGCTATATAGGCGCGATTAGCTAAGAAGCCAAAGCTAAAATCAGTGCAAATTATTGGCTCTTTGTCTAAGTTGCGGGCTAAGGCACAGGTAACTTCTACTGTATTGTCAGAAGTGAGAGCTCCTTTAACCACTTCTACCAGTTTCATGACCGCTACTGGGTTAAAAAAGTGCATGCCAACCACTTTTTCTGGTCGTTTAGTCACTGATGCCATTTCGGTTATGCTTAAGTAAGAGGTGTTTGAGGCGAGAATAGTTTGAGGAGGGGTAATATTATCTAATTTGCGGAAAACATCCTTTTTAATAGCCATATTCTCAGTCACTGCCTCAATAACAAAGTCGGCGTCAGAAACAGCTTTGACTATATCGGTAGTTCCTTCAATCCGACCTGTAATGTCCTTTTTTTCTTCCAGGGTTAATTTTCCTTTGGCAACAAAGAATTTGTCTAGTCTTTGTTCTATAGCTGTTAGACCTTTACTAATAAGCTCATCGCTTATATCTGTCATCGCCACCTTATATTTACCAAGACGGGATAGGAGTTCAGCTATTTGGGAGCCCATAACCCCTGCCCCGATTACTCCTACTTTCTTAATTTCTTCTACTTTTAAAAGTTCCATTTTTCCTCCTAAACCTTTTACTAACTTCGAGGGAAAATTTAGCTTATTTACCTATGAATGTCAATGATATTGACCTATTCAAAAGGTAATGGTAAAATACCACGGGCTTGCTCCTAAATTGCCATAAGGAGGGCTTTTTTTATGGTTATTATCGGGGAGAGTATTCATGTTATTTCAAAGGTAATCAGTGAAGCTATCCGGGAAAGGAACCCAAAGCCAATCCAAGATTTAGCTATTGCCCAGGCTAAAGCTGGCGCTGATTATATTGACTTAAATCTGGGCCCAGCCCGAAAAGATCCGGAGGGGACAATGCAATGGCTGGTCAATATAGTTCAAGAAGTTACAGATTTGCCCCTCTCCCTTGATACTATGAACCCGATAGCTATGGAAGCTGGGCTTAAGATTTGCAAAAAACGCCCTTTACTTAACTCGGCTTCAGGAAGAACAGATAGTAAGGAACAAATGCTACCTCTGGCTAAAAAATATTCCTGTGATGTAGTTATCTCTGTGCTTACTGATAAAGGTTGTCCCCCTGATGTCGACTCAAGAGTAGAGAGTATTATGGAAACAGTAGCTTTAGCTAATGAGCTTGGTATTCCTAATGAAGATATCTGGATTGACCCAATCCTTTTGCCCGTTAGTGCCGATCAAAAGCAAGTGAGAGAAGCTCTGGAATTTATAAAAATATTGCCTGACCTTCTCCCTGGGGTTAAATCAACTATAGGGCTATCCAACATATCTAATGGGACTCCTGAAGCATTACGAGGTATTCTCAACCGAACTTATATGGTTATGTTAGGCCGATATGGGCAATATTCAGTAATTGCTGATGCGTTAGATGAAGAGCTTATGCGCCTTAACCGGGGGGAAATGCCCAATATTGTTGACCTTATTTATCGGGTTATGGATGGGGAGGATATAGACCTGTCTTCTTTATCGCCGAAAGAACGAGATTATGTTAAAACTGCTAAAGTACTTATGGGGGAAATATTATATTCCCATGCCTGGCTTGAAGGTTAGCTTTAGGCTTAGTTTAATTAAAAATTAAAATTAAGGAGTAAGAATATGGAATATAAAGTACCTATTGAAAATTATGAAGGAAGGGTCAGGGAGGTGGTAATTGGGAAGGGGAGTAAAGCTATTAAAATTGGTGGGGAGAGGGTTCTCCCCTTTCATTTTTTTGAAGGTTCCATAGAGAATCCCCCTCGAGTCGCTTTGGAAATTTATGACTTGGTGCCAAAGGATTGGGCAGAATGGGTTTTGGAGCCCTACGCAGATGTGGTCTCTGACCCGGTAAAATGGGCACAAAAGTGTTTGGATTTTGGTGCTGACCTGGTCTGTCTTAAATTGATAAGCACTGACCCAGCTGGGCAAAATACATCTGCCACGGCCGCAGCTAACCTGACTAAGAAAGTAGTTGAGACTATTAACACCCCTCTTATCGTTTATGGCTCTGGGGATGAGACTAAAGACATTGAGGTACTAACTAAGGTGGCTGAAGTTTGTGCTGGAGAAAATCTTCTCATAGGCCCAGCAACTAAGGAAAACTATGAACCGATAAGTAAAGCTGCTTTAGATTACGGTCATTGTCTTATTGCTCAGACTCCTATAGATATAAATTTAGAAAAAGAACTAAATATCAAGCTAATGAAGTCCTTTCCTCCAGAAAGAATAGTTATTGACCCCCTGAGCTCCGCTTTGGGCTATGGCATCGAATATAGCTTTAGCATTATGGAAAGGACAAAGCACATTGGTATTATGTTTAAAGATGCCACTATGCAGATGCCTATCATTGCCGACCTTGGTGAAGAATCTTGGAAAACAAAAGAAGCCAAAGCCAGCAAGAAGCAGGGCATAATGTGGGAAAGTATTGCCGCTTTAACTTTCCTTTTAGCTGGGGCTAACCTTTTAGTCTTGCGTCATCCTGAAACTCTTAAATTGACAAAAGAAATAATTAATCAGAAAGTTTGAGAGAATCTATAGGAGGTTTATTATGGCTATTGAAACTAAGAGGAAAACCAAAAAAGAAGAGAAGTTGCAAATAATCCGGGCTGACGATTTATGGGAACCCGTAGGTCCAACCCCCATGCCTGACCTTCCTGATTTAAGAAATTGGGATATGAGGCTACTTAAGACCTATAAGCCTTTCTATGCTCCTTTCTGTGACTTATGTTGCTTTTGCACTTTTGGGAAGTGTGACCTGACTCGGGGGAAACGGGGTGCTTGTGGTATTGACATTGCTACCCAGCAAGGGCGGATTGTAACTATAGCTTGCTTTACTGGTTTAGCCTGTCACGGTGGTCATGCCCGACATGTTATTGATTATCTTATTGAAAAATACGGTGAAGATTACCCCATTAATTTGGGAGATCAGGTAGCTGTCGAAGCACCAATAATCAGGACGGTTCTGGGACTTAAGCCACAGACCCTTGGGGATTTAAGGAAAGCCATGGAATATGTCGAAGGCCAACTTCTTCATATTGTTTCTTCGGTTCATATTGGTCAGGAAGGAAGCAACTTAGATTATGAGTCTAAAGCTCTTCATGCTGGCATGCTTGACCATGTAGCTATGGAAGCAGCTGACATTGCCGAGATTGTCGGCTTTGGTTATCCTACCTCCGTGGCTGAAACTCCATTAGTTGGCTTAGGCTGGGGAAGTGTAGATAGAACTAAGCCGGTAATTCTTCTAATCGGGCATAATCCCTTGGGGGCGAATGCAATTATTGATTATTTAAACCAAAACAATCTTCAAGATAAGGTTGAAGTAGCTGGTATATGCTGTACTGCTCTTGAAGTAACAAGATATTCTAAGAGAGCTAAAGTCGTTGGTCCCCTTTCTCGGCAGCTTTTCTTCGTCCGCTGTGGGGTGGCTGACGTTATTGTTACTGATGAGCAATGTATTAGAACTGATATACCCATAGAAGCAGCTAAAGTTGGCTCAGCTTTGATTGCTACTACAGATAAAATCTGCTATGGCTTGGAAAACGTTACCGAGAAGGAAGCTGACACTATTGTTTCTGAAATGGTTAATGAAGGCAAACAGGTTTTGATCTTAGAGCCGGAGAAAGCTGCTGAAGTAGCGGTGAAGGTAGCTCTCAAGCTGGCACCGAAGCGAAACAAAAATATGATAACCAAACCTGAGCAAGTTCAAGAGCTGGCAAAAGACCATAGATTATGTGGTTTATGCAGTCGAGTCTGTCCCAACTTGCTCCCAGTGGGGGAAGCTATAGAAGCAGCCAAAAATGGTAGTCTAAAAGAATTAACCGAAGTCTTTGAAAAATGCATTGGTTGTGGTAAGTGTGAGCAGGAATGTCCTCGTCATATTCCCCATTTTAAGTTAATGCAAGCTGTTGCTAGTTGGGAAGAGTGGAAAGTCAGAGCTGGGCGAGGTCCGATTATGGATACGGAGATAAGGAAAGTTGGTGCCCCTATTGTCTTAGGGACTATACCTGGAGTGGTAGCTTTTGTGGGTTGTTCTAACTTACCTGAAGAAATAGAAGAAGTAGCGGAAATGGCAGAGGAGTTTGCTAAAAGGAAATATATTGTAGTCCTCTCTGGCTGTGCTGCTATGGTTGCCGGAATGAAAAAGGACAAAGATGGTTTAACCCTTTATGAAAAATATCCCCCTCAGTTTGATGCTGGAGGCATAGTCAATGTCGGTCCTTGTGTGGCTAATTCTCACATTGTAGGAGCTGCTATAAAGATAGCTAATATATTTGCTACTTTACCTTTGAGAGCTAATTATGAAGTTATTGCTGACTACATCCTTAATCGAGTTGGGGCTTGTGGAGTTGCTTGGGGAGCTTATTCTTGGAAAGCTGCCGCTATTGCCACCGGGTGTAATCGCCTTGGCATTCCTGTAATTGTCGGTCCTCATTCCTCTAAATACAGAAGACTTTATTTGAGCCGTAAAGAAGAAGATGACTGGACAGTTATGGATGGTAGGACACGGCAATTGGTGGATACTCAGGAACCCTCCCCAGAGCATTTGATTAATGTGGTCGAATCTAAAGAAAGAGCTATGGTAACTATTGCCAAACTATGTATTCGAAAGAATGATACCCCTCAGGGAAGACAAATAAAGCTAAATCATTATATTGCTCTCCACAAGCAGTATTTAGGGACTTTGCCTGATGACCTTCATCTTTTCGTTAGGCGGACGGCTGATATTCCCATTTTCTTTAAGAAAGAGGTCACGGAGTATCTACAGAAAGTTGGCTGGAAAGAAAAACCAACACTAAGTTTGCCGACCTTGATCGGGACTTATCCATCTAAAGTGCCCTTGGAAGCAGTTATCCATTGATAAGGAGTATCAGTGCGGGTTTTAATAATTATTCAGGGCGATTATGGGCAAAGGATGGTTGACAATATAAAAGTGCATGCTCCTACTATGGTAATTGACCCGGAGTTTAATGATACTCTAATGCACCGAGCTGGTCTTGGTATTAAGTAAGCTGTGGATGAGGCTTTAAAATGTAAGACAGTAGCCTGAAGGAGGTGAAATATGACCATGACTATACCTTATCACTATGTTAATATTCTTACCGGGTTTAAAACCGCCCGCCTTATCGAGGATGCCACTGAATATGCTCACTTAATCAAAAGAGCCAGAAGACCTTTATTCGTCTTAGGACCTCGAATACTAACTATATCTCTTAATGGTAAACTTCTGGCGGAATATGCTGTGGATATAGCTAAGGCAGCTAATTTACCTGTGTGTGCTACGGCTCATACTAAAAAGAAATTACTGGAATTAGGACTAACTCCAGATAGCGCTTATGACATTATTGAAATTATAAATCACCTTAAAGATAAAGATTGGCGAGGTGTGAGAAAAGAAGGTAACCATGATTTAGTTATATTCCTTGGCTTCAGGACAGACTTGGCTGAGCAAGGTTTGTCTACTTTGAAGCATTTTGCTCCCCATCTTCGGACTATGACTTTATGTAAATATTACTATCCCAATGCTGACTACTCCCTCCCAAATCTTAAAGATGATAAATGGAAAGAATTTTTAGACAATCTAATAACTAATTTAAAGGAAAAGGAGGTATAAAACATGGCCGGAATGTTTCCAGTAGATGTCGGTCCCCAGTATGAAGGGGAAGCTATTAGAAAGGCTGACTTTTATGTAGAATTTGGTGGACCAGAGGTCAAAAATAAATTTGAGCTCGTAACTTTGAAAAGCTTGGATGAGGTGGAACATGAAAAAATCGAGGTCATTGGACCAGATATACCAGAACTCAAGGAAGGGGGGAGTTATCCTTTAGGGATTCTCATTGATGTGGCTGGTACTGCCATAGAAAAAGATATGGAGCCAGTTTTCGAAAGAAGAATACACCTTTACGCTAACTACATAGAGGGTTTCTGGCATATGGCGCAGAGAAATGATATCTGGATAAGATTGCACAAAGATTCTTACAAAAAGGGACTAAATTCTTTAAAGGAAGTTGGTAAAATCCTCATTTTCCTCTTTACCTCAGAAATAGACATTATTGAGAAAATTAGCATTACCTTCATTACCGATGAAAAGAAAGTAGAGGAGCTTTTACCTCAGGCTTTAGCAGTTTATAAAGCCAGGGATGAGCGACTTAGAGGGATAAAGGAGGAAGATGTAGAAGAATTTTATAGCTGCTCTCTGTGTCAAAGTTTTGCTCCCACTCATATTTGTATTGCCACTCCGGAGAGGGTAGCTAATTGTGGGGCTATAAACTGGTTTGATGGCAGAGCTGCTTATAAACTTGACCCGGAGGGTCCCGTTCAAGAGGTGAAAAAAGGGGAATGCCTAGACCCAATAAGGGGTGAATATAGTGGTTGTAACGAACTCGCTGCAGTTAAATCTTTAGGCACCTATAGCAGAGTTTATCTCCATAGTGCTTTTGAACATCCTCATACCTCCTGTGGCTGTTTTCAAGCTATTTGCTTTTATATTCCTGAAGTTGATGCCTTTGGTATTGTTCATCGGGACTTTGTCGGCAATACAGTTATGGGGATTCCTTTCTCCACTATGGCTGGGCAAACCAGTGGTGGTAGGCAGGTGGAAGGTTCTTTGGGAATAGCCTTAGAATACATAAGGTCACCTAAATTCATTCAAGCTGATGGTGGTTTATATCGGGTAGTCTGGATGCCTTATGAGATAAAGGAAAGGTATAAAGAGGCTATCCCTGAAGATTTGTATGACAAAATAGCCACGGAAAAGGATGTGACTAATACTGAGGAACTGGTGGACTTCCTTAATCGGGTTGGACATCCTTGGGTCAAAGGGGAGGTAAAGCTTCCTACTTAAAAACCTGGTTTAGGAGGGTGTTATGCCTATTAAAGGAACTGATATTGTCAAAAATCTTCCTGAAGGCGGCAAAAAGAATTGTAAAGAGTGTGGTTTTCCCACCTGTTTTGCCTTTGCCATGAAGTTGGCTTCTGGGGGAACCACGATAGATAAATGCCCTTATCTGTCTCCGGAGGTGAGGGCTCAGCTGGAAGATGCCTTAGCCCCACCAATAAGGTTGGTTACTATAGGGAGGGGTGAAAATAGCTTAAAAATTGGTAATGAAGAGGTAATGTATAGACACGAGAAAACTTTTATCAATAAACCAGGTATTGCTTTCCTTATTTCTGATACTGAGACAGAGTCTCAGGTGGAAGAAAAGATAAAGAAGCTGAAAGAACTACAATTTCCTTGGGTTGGCTTAACTCTAAAGGCTGACCTTCTGGCTTTGAGCAATGAATCAGGGGATAGAGGTAAGTTTGAAGCTCTGGTTAAAAAAGTTTACCAAAGTACCGATGCTCCCTTAGTATTAATTTCAGAAAATACTGATACCTTGTTTTTAGCTCGGGATTTATGTGCTGATAGAAACCCCCTTGTTTATCCCATAACTAAGGAAAATATAGACGAGGCAATCCCGAAAATAAAAGCCAAGCCGGTTCCGGTAGGAGTTCGGGGACAAAGTATTGAAGAGCTTATCCCTCTCACGACTAAATTAAAGGATGCTGGAATTGAAGATATAGTCTTAGACCCTGGCTCAAGGAGCTTCCAGCAAGCTATAACCGACCAGACTTTGATTCGACGGGCGGCCTTAAAGCAGAATTTTAGACCCCTGGGCTATCCTACTATCGGCTTTCCGTGCTTTATGACTAAAGATAGTTTCAAGCAGTTTCTTATGGCAGCTATGTTTATTATCAAATATGCTGGGATTATTGTTCTTTCCGATGCTGATAAAGAATTATTATTACCTCTATTAGTTCATCGCCTGGCTATCTATAGTGACCCACGAATACCTATGTCCGTGGAGGATAAAGTATATGAAATATTTGAACCCAATGAAGAGTCGCCAGTTCTGCTTACTGGGAATTGGGCATTGACCTACTTCATTGTCGCG
This sequence comes from Dehalococcoidia bacterium, assembly GCA_042408205.1. GTDB lineage: Bacteria > Chloroflexota > Dehalococcoidia > GIF9 > DYGU01 > JBHOQK01. The sequence continues at coordinate 53,211 of JBHOQK010000015.1, forward strand.
GGGGAAATTGAAAATAGTAAAGTCCCTTCTTGGCTTTGTGTTAAAAATACAGAAGGGCTTGGAGTGCTGACGGCTTGGGCAGCTGGCAAGTTTTCCGGTGATACCATTGGCCCGTTCATTAGAAAATGTGGCATCGAAAGCAAAGTTAAACATCGCCGGTTAATTATTCCGGGGAAGGTAGCCCGGATAAAAGGTGAGCTTGAAGAGGCTTTACCTGATTGGGAAATCATAGTTGGTCCCCGGGAAGCTGCTGAAATTCCGGCGTTTTTACCCGCCCTGGTCCGGCAGTGGAAGAAATAAAAAAGCGCCTTCGGGGGCTCCTGACTGAAGATAAAAAGGACCGAAGTCGTCTTATTTCCCTTCTTCAAGAAGTTCAACAAGAGTTTGGCTATCTTCCCCAAGAAGCGATGCTTGAAATTGCCCAATTTTTAGGGCTCCCCCCAAGTAATGTTTATGGAGTAGCTACTTTCTTCAATCAATTTCGCTTGACACCCGTCGGAAAACATCCTATAAGAGTTTGTTTGGGAACTGCATGTCATTTGGCTGGAGGTAAGTTGGTTTTGGAAGCAGTAGAAAGGGAACTGGGTATTAAAGTTGGCACTGTAACAGAGGATGGTCGCTTTGGGTTAGAAAGGGTAGCTTGTATTGGTTGCTGTGCTTTAGCCCCGGTGATGACTATCAATGATAATGTTTACCCCAAATTAACTCCAGTAAAGGTGGAAGAAGTATTAACCCTGCTTAAGTCTATTAGTGACGAAAAATGACTTTTGAAAAGATTCAAAAACAAGCCCAAGCTGAATGGGAATCGGTCTATCACGGGGAGATTCCTCTCATCCTTGTAGGCACTGCCACTTGTGGTCGAGCTGCTGGGGCTTTGGCTGTAATTGATGCTTTTGAAAAAGAGATCGCTCGGAGACAAGTGGCTGCCCGGGTGATTCCGGTTGGTTGTATAGGACTATGTTACGCTGAACCTTTGGTTACTATACTTAAACCTGATTCCTTTCGGATTTGTTATCAAAATGTGACTCCCGATTTAGTGTCCCGGCTGTTAGAAGGCTATATTTTAGGGGATGACCCTTGTTTAGAGCTTGCTTTAGGCACTTTAGAAGGTGGGGATGGCAAAGCCGTTTATATTCCAGAGCTATCCCGATTTGAAAAGGAGCTTCGTTTGCTTATGCGTCACTGCGGTTATATCAACCCGGAGGATATACAGCACTATATTGCTAATGGCGGTTATACGAGTTTAGTTAAAGCTTTGCAGATGGAACCTCAGGAAATAATTGACCTAGTTAAAAAATCAGGTTTGAGGGGGATGGGTGGTGCTGGTTTTCCTACGGGGCTTAAATGGCAAATGTGCCGGAATGCTTCTAATACGCCTAAATATGTAATTTGCAACGCTGATGAAGGTGACCCAGGAGCTTTTATGGATAGAGTTATCTTAGAAAGTGACCCGCATCAGGTTTTGGAGGGAATGGCAATTGCTGGTTATGCTGTAGGTAGTTCTCAAGGTTATATCTATATTCGTTCTGAATATCCTTTAGCTATTAAACGATTAAAAATAGCTCTCAACCAAGCCCTGGAATTAGGATTATTAGGTAAAAACATTTTAGGCAGTGATTTTAGCTTTCATATACAAATAGAGACCGGGGCTGGAGCTTTCGTTTGCGGTGAAGCCACAGCTCTGGTGGCGGCTATAGAGGGAAAGAGGGGTATGCCCCGACCTCGCCCCCCTCGTCTGGTGGAATCGGGACTCTTTGACCAACCTACTCTTTTAAACAATGTGAAAACCTTTGCTTTTATTCCTCTTATAATAAGTCAGGGCAGTGAGTGGTTTTCCAGCATCGGTACGGAAAAAAGTAAGGGGACGGCCGTTTTTGCTTTAGCTGGTAAAGTAGTTAATACTGGTTTAGCTGAAGTACCTATGGGGATAACTTTAAGGGAGCTTATTTTTGATATTGGTGGCGGCATTCGGAATGGGAAGCGATTCAAAGGGGTGCAAATTGGTGGTCCCTCAGGGGGCTGTTTACCAGCAAGTCTCTTAGATACCCCCATCGATTTTGATTCTTTGACTAAAGTTGGTGCCATGATGGGTTCTGGTGGCTTAATTGTTATGGATGAAGATAATTGTCTGGTAGATACAGCTCGTTTCTTCCTCGACTTTACTCAAAAGGAATCCTGTGGCAAGTGCTCCACTTGTCGTATTGGCACCAAACAAATGCTGGTTATATTGGAGGATATTGCGACAGGTAAAGGCAAAATAGAAGACTTGAATCTCCTTATTGAATTAGCTCAGGATATAAGGGATGGTTCCCTTTGTGGTTTAGGCCGGACGGCACCTAATCCAGTACTGACTGCTATTAATTATTTCCGGGACGAATATGAAGCTCATATCTTAGAAAAAAAATGTCCGGCTTTAGTTTGTAAAGAACTTATTGCCTATTATATTCTTCCAGAAAAATGTGAAAAAGGCTGTGAACATTGTGTGCTTAATTGTCCAGTAAAAGCTATCTTCACTGATGAAAGAAACCTTAAAATCATTGACCAGACTAAGTGCACTAAATGTGGGACTTGTCTTGAAGTCTGCCCTCGGGAGTATAATGCTGTTATAAAAGTATCACCTCCCAGTTTAGTACCAAAATAAATTTGGGGTGTAAGTTTGATTACTATTGCTGTTGCTGGAAAAGGTGGTGTTGGCAAAACAGCTATTGCGGCTTTATTAATAAAGTTTCTGTCTCAAAAAGGGGTAGTTTTAGCTATTGATGCTGACCCGAGTACTAATTTGAATCTGGCTTTGGGCTTACCCCTTAACGAAACTGTTGGTCGCCTTCGGGAAGATTTTACTGAGAAGATTACTCAAGGGAATTTGTCTTTAGGAGTGTCCAAACAGGAGCTCCTGGATATGAAGATAAGAGAAGCTTTGGTAGAGTCGCCACGGATTGATTTATTAGCTATGGGACGTCCAGAGGGTCCCGGCTGTTACTGTGCTGCGAATCATATGCTTCGCCTGTCTATTGATCGGTTGGCTAAAAATTATGATTATACGGTTATTGATTGTGAAGCAGGTATGGAGCATATCAGTCGGCAGACAACCCGGGACATAGATATTTTGCTTGTTATATCTGACCCATCCATACGGGGGGTGACTACAGCTATTCGGATGAAAGAACTAATGAAAGAGCTACGTACCAAGGTAGGAAAAATTTACTTAATAGTTAACCGGGTCAAGAATGGTCTACCTAAAGAAATCGGGGAAGTTATTGCTAAGTCGGGACTGGATCTTATTACTGTTATACCCGAAGATCCTAATATTGGTCCTTTAGAAGTAAAAGGAGCTCCTTTAACGGAACTCCCCCCCGATTCTCCTCTCCAGAAAGGAGTAAAAGAGATAGTGACTAAATTAGGTCTTTAATCTCTGGAGGTGATTAATGCCTTTATCTAACTGGAAGCTAATTACTTTGAAGGAGATTGAAGGAGTTGTCAGCCCCCATGATGCGTATGTCAAACGAGAGTTGGAAATGAGAAAAGAAGCTTTAAAATATGTTCAAAATATAGATGAGCTGGCTAATTATATTGGTGGTACTGTGGAAAAACTGGGGATAGGGGAGGATTGGGCAATAAGAAAAGTATTATTTCCCGGGGTGGAAATTTTCTTTATTTATCAGCAAGAAGATAAAGAGTTTCCCAGTAGTTTTCGGGTTCTTTTTTCTGGAGATAAAGTAAAGACTCTAAAAGGTGATGATTTAGCCAGTATTACTATTGTCTGTGTTAATCACATACTTCGTTATGTAAGGGAAATTAGTTCTGATAAAAGCCTTCCTGAAATCTGTTACCGAGTCTAAAGGGGTGTCTCAACGCCAATTGGAGTTTATTTTTACTCCTCAGTCAATAGCTATTGCTGGTGTTTCCACTACTACTCCTATCGGTGGTGGGAGGATGTTCTTGGATGCTTTGTTAGGTTATGGCTTTCCAGGCAAAATTTATCCTCTAAATCCCAAAGGCGGGGAGATTTCTGGCTTAAAAATCTATCGGAGTTTGTTGGAAATTCCAGATGTGGTGGATTATGTGATTTGCTGTGTTCCAGCGCCTTTGGTGCCTCAGTTAATTAAAGATAGTGCGGCTAAAAAGGTAAAAGTAGTTTCTATTTTTACTTCGGGCTTTAGAGAAAGTGGTAAAGAGGAAGGTATTAAGTTAGAAGCAGAAATCTGCTCTTTAGCTAAGGAAGCTGGCATTCGGCTTATAGGTCCTAACTGTATGGGGGTTTATTCTCCAAAGGCTGGTCTGTCCTTTGCTGCTGACTTTCCTAAAGAGACTGGTCCAGTGGCTTTTATTTGTCAGAGCGGTGGTAATGCTATTCATTTTGTTCGTCTTGCCAGTCGCCGGGGAGTCCGCTTTAGCAAAGTTGTTGCCTATGGAAATGCTTGTGACCTGGATGAAAGCGATTTGCTTGAATATCTAATTACCGATCCCGAGACTAAAATAATTGCTGTTTATATTGAGGGAGTAAAAGATGGTCGTCGCTTCCGAGAGGTTCTCCGGGCGGTAGCTAAAACAAAGCCAGTAATAGTATTAAAGGGTGGCGTCACCGAAGCTGGGATTAAGGCAGCAACTTCCCATTCTGGAACCTTAGCTGGTTCTGACCAAGCTTGGGATGGACTTCTTCGGCAAGTTGGGGCTATCCGTGTCCATAGTTTGGAAGAATTAATGGATATGGTGGTTACTTTTCTTTATTTACCTGTTCCCCAAGGAAGACGGGTGGGTGTAGTTGGTGTTAGTGGTGGGGCGGCTGTCTTAGCTACTGATGAATTTGTCGCTTCTGGGTTTAGTTTACCTACCTTGCCGCAAGAAATTCAACATCAAATCAGAAATCTTATTGATAATGATGCCGGCACCAGCTTAGCTAACCCGGTAGACCTGGCGGCTCAGGTTTTTAGCCAGGGTTTTCCTCAGGTTCTTTCAGTGTTAGCTAATTATGAGGGAATCGATCTTTTAGTTATTCAACTCTCTTTAGGAATGCTTTTATTACCTCCATCTATTGGTGAAGCTAAAGTGCTTAATTACCTGGCTGATTCAGTTATTAAAGTTCATCAACAAACAAGCAAACCCATCGCCTTGGTCATTCATGCTTTAGCTTCTGGTGAAAGTTGGCAAGCAGCTCTTGACTGTCAACAAAAATGCTATGAAGCAGGTCTACCAGTTTATCATTCTACTGGTAGCGTAGCTAAGGCAGTAAATCGGTTTCTCCAGTATTACCAATACTGTCTTGGTAAAGGTAGTTAACTAGTCCTGCCGAATTCTTTTTGTAATTGCTGAGAACTTAAATGAATCATAGTTGGTCTGCCGTGAGGACAAGTTCCAGGTTGGTTTGTCTGCTCCAGTTGTCTTAACAGTTCTCGCATCTCTTCGTGACTTAATATTTGTCCAGCTTTGATAGCATTATGACAAGCTAACGACTGAGCTATCTTTTCTTCCCAGGAAAAAGAAGTTTCCTCTTGGGTTAGTAACTCCAATAACGCTTTAGTATTCTCCTTCAAATTGGCTTCTTTAATTATACTTGGTACTGTCTTTATCAAATAGCTTCTCACTCCAAAGGGCTCTAAGGTAAAACCGAACTGATTGAGGATTTGAAGTTTAGTTTTGAGGATTTCTTCTTGCCTTGGACTTAGTTCCACTACTATTGGCTCAAGGAGTCCTTGGACTTCTATTCGTTGTCGGAAGCGCTGGCTCATAATTTGGTCAAAAAGGATACGCTCGTGAGCCGCATGCTGGTCAATGAGATAAAGCCCTTCGGGACCTTCAGCTAAAATATAGTTGTTAGCTAATTGCCCCAAGACCTTAAGGACTGGTAGTTCCAAAGGGAGTGCCGACTTTTGGCTACTTTCAGTCCATAAATTAGGGGGTGAAACGGGTGCCCTTTTAAGTTCTGGCGCCGGAGCTAATATTAAGGTTTGCCTGATTGCCTTTAGTACTGTTAAAAAAATATGCTGGTCGTCTCGAAATCTAACCTCTCTTTTAGTGGGATGAACATTGACATCAATTTCCTCCGGGGGCAAATGGAGATTTATTATTACTATAGGATGTCTTCCGTTCATTAAAAAGCTTTGATAAGCCTGGTCTACAGCTTTGGTTAACAGACGGCTTTGTACCCAACGCCGATTAACAAAAAAGCCAAAATTCTTACTGGCTCGATTTAAAGAAGGCGGGCTTATTAGACCCCTTACTTCTGGTATACTCCCAATATTTTTTAACTCTAACATTTCTTGAGCTACCTCAGCTCCATAGATTTCAGCTACTACATCCTTCAAGTTGCCACTGCCCGAAGTATTTAGAATTAAGCGTCCATCGCTTATTAACCTAAATCTTATTTCGGGAAATGCCAGTGCATAGTGACTTACTGTCTGGCTGATATAACTATTTTCGGTAGCCGGAGATTTGAGGAATTTGAGTCGGGCTGGGAAATGATAAAAAAGGCGACGCACTGTGATAGTAGTCCCTGGGGAGCGGGGACGGTTTTCCCGGTTAACTAATTTTCCGGCTTTAAAACTTAGATAACTACCAACAATTTCTTCTCGCACTCTGGTTAGAATTTCCACTTCAGCTACGGCAGCAATACTGGGTAAAGCTTCTCCCCTAAAACCAAGGGTTAAAATCCTTTTCAAATCTAAGAGGTTATTAATTTTGCTCGTAGCATGGCGAGCAAAAGCTAGCTCGACCTCATTAGCTGGAATACCGGTTCCGTTATCAATTACCCGAATCAACTCTATCCCACCTCCACGCACTTCCACATTAATTTGAGTGGCACCAGCATCTAAAGAGTTTTCCACTAATTCTTTGACCACCGAGGCTGGTCTTTCAATCACCTCTCCGGCGGCAATCTTAGAAACAACCTCAGGAGCTAAAATTTGGATGGGCATCGTTACTTTTCAACTAATATGGTAATCCTGGTGGGCAGTAGTTGCAAAAATACTAATCACCGGTAAGGGTTAAGGCACAATTCCAATATACCGCCAACGCCTCATTGCCTCTACCAAAACACTCCCAGAGCCACAAAACGGGTCAAGAAGTGTATCACCTTCTTTACTGTACTTATGAATAAGTCTCGAGGCAACTTGGGGGATCATCATCATAGCTGGATAAGAATGCAAGCCGTGGGTATAACGCTTTGTTGGCTCGCCTCTATAATCCCACGAAGGATCTTCTTCTCGAAGCTTATAGAAATCAGTTTGCTTAAAAGCTATCTCAAGCACTTAATTTAATTTTACACGTTTCCGTGTATTTTGTCAATATTCTTTTAACCTGAATTTTCAGATTTTTCTATTTTTTCCAGCGGAGCTAGGCTGAGGAGGAGTTTTTTTATCCCTTTTTCGGGGAAAGCCACTGTTACTACTTGGTCGTCTCCCAGCCGGGATGAATCTATTACTTCTCCTTCTCCAAACATTTTGTGATATACCCAGTCGCCCTTTTTAAGGTTTAATATTGGGGATGGGCGTGATGGGATAGCTATGGGAGTGAAGGTTTCTTCTTCCCATAGATTTTTGATGGTTACCAGATGGGGAGGAATGTCTCTCAGGAAACGAGATGGCGGATTCAAGGCACTGCCACCGACAAGGCTACGGCGGTAAGTGCGCAGGAGATAAACCAGTTTTTTAGCTCGGGTCACTCCTACATAGCATAAACGGCGTTCCTCTTCTATTTCTTCCGGGTCATCAAAAGACTTTCGGTGGGGTAAAATTCCTTCTTCCATCCCTACAATAAACACTACAGGAAACTCCAGGCCTTTCGCCTGATGTAAGGTGATTAAAGTTACCGCATCAGCTTTTTCATCTAACTCATCGACATCGGAAACCAAAGTTACTTTTTCCAAAAAAGTAGGTAAAGCTTCCTCAGGAACCAGATCTCTATAGTCTTCAGTTACTGCTTGCAATTCCAAAATATTTTCCCAGCGCTCCTCCCCGTCTTCCTGCCCTAAAAGATATTCCCGATATCCAGTCCTCTCCAGTATTTCTGTGACTAATTCGGGAAGACTTAAATGATAGCTTTTATTCCGAAGTTCTTCTATAAGGTTGATAAAGTTGGTCAGAGCTAAAGCAATACGGGCGGTTAAAGGTGTTTCCTTTTTTTGGGCTATTATCTTTAAGGTATCATAAAGGGGCAGATTTTGAGCCCGTGCCTGAGCTGATAGTTCAGTTAGAGTGCGCTGACCGATTCCCCGTGCCGGAACATTTATAATACGCATCAGGCTGATATTGTCTTGGGGATTGTGAATAACCCTAAGATAAGCAATGAGATCTTTAATCTCCCGCCGCTGGTAGAAGCGAGTACCCCCCACCAGCTTATAGGGCACTCCATAGCGCAGGAAAGCCTCTTCTAAAGCTCGCGACTGGGCATTAACCCGATACATGACGGCACAGTCGCGCCACGAGAAGCCACCATTACTGACTAACCTTTCTATTTCTCCAACAATAAACTGGGCTTCTTCCTCCTCACTATAAGTTTCTACAATTGCTACTGGGGTTCCCTCTTCATTTTCTGTCCAAAGTTTTTTGGGTTTGCGCTTAAGGTTAGCCGAAATAATATGGGAGGCTACGGCAAGGACAGTTTTGGTCGACCGATAATTCTGCTCCAAGAAGATTATTTTGGCATCTGGGTAATCTTTTTCAAAGCTAAGGATATTGCGCAAATCGGCAAAACGCCAAGAGTAAATGGACTGGTCGGGGTCACCTACCACACAGATATTGCGGTGTTTTCCCGAAAGTTGCTTTATTAACATATATTGGGTGATATTAGTATCTTGAAATTCGTCAACTAATATATGGAGATAACGAGACTGGTAACGACTGAGGATTTCCGGATACTCATTAAAAAGTTGCACTGTTCTCATTAAAAGGTCATCGAAATCAGCGGCTTGGCTTTGGTTAAGAAGTTGCTGATAATACTCATAAACTCTCTTAGTTATTTCTTCAAAATAGCTATGAGGAACATAGTCCTTAGGTGATAGTCCACGGCTCTTTGCCGCTTTGATAAACGAATGAATAGTCTTAGGCGTATAATGTTTTGGGTCCAGGTTAAGCTCCATAAGGCTCTGCTTGATTAAGTTAAGCTGGTCTTCTTCATCATAAATAACAAACCTAGGGTTAAGTCCGATGGCTTTGCCTTCCCGACGCAAAATACCAGCACAAATAGCGTGGAAAGTACCCAAAGTCAGATTTTCAGCTGTCTGCCCTAAAAGCTTTTCCAGCCTCTCTTTCATTTCATTTGCCGCTTTATTCGTAAAGGTAACCGCCATAATTCGATGTGGGTTAATGCCACAAATCTTGATGAGATAAGCTACCCGATGAGTAATAACTCGGGTCTTGCCACTCCCCGGACCAGCTAAAATGAGTACAGGTCCTTGAATGGTTTCAACTGCCTGTCTTTGGGCAGGATTAAGTCCAGCAAGGATGTCCATAGGAATTTTTAATTTTAAGGCATTATAGCATCTGAAAAAATAACTGGGCAAAACTAAGGTTGTCTACTGGTAGAAAGCCCCAGCCGGAGTAAGACACAACGGGACGCTAAGTCTAAAATAAGTAAATCTAATAAGTAAAAATGGGCTTTTTGTCGGTAATAACTGTTTTAGTTATAGCTAACTGGTGACGGAGATGTTTGGGGAGGGTAAACAGGGCTTGATGAGTAAGTCCGTCGTAGAATTTTAATTTTTTGTTTAGTCTTTTAGATAGTCTTTGGTCTATTTCTGAAGGAGATAGCTGGGAAGGATTAAGGCTATTTGAGGCACAAACAAATCCCCAGGCGTCAACAAAGGCAGGAACATGGGCTTGATAAGGACAAACTATAGAGAAAACGGTCTTTAGAGTGTTAACAATAGCCGAAAAAATGCGCCAGTTGATTAGGCTGGTTGGCCCGGCTTGAACCGATATTATCCCGTCTACTTTGAGTCGATCTCTAACTAATCGGTAGAATTCTTGGGTATAAAGTAGAGAAGCTGGACCCTTTTCTATAGGGTCAACTAAGTCAAGGATAATAGCATCAAATTGCTCTTTAATTTCTTCCAGATATCTTCGGGCATCATTGAAATAAAGCTGGACTCGAGGGTCAGTGAAAGAGTTTTGATGAAAAGAGGGGAGAAACTGGCGACAAATATCTACCACTTCTTGGTCAATATCTACCATTATCACTTTCTCTATTGATTTGTGGGCTAAAACTTCCCTTAAAGTTGCTCCTTCGCCACCACCGGCGATAAAGACTTTCTTGGGGTTAGAATGAGTGATTAAAGGTGGGTGAACTAAGGCTTCGTGATAAATAAATTCGTCCTTTTCAGTAGACTGGATTTTACCGTCTAAAACCAGACAAATGCCAAAGCTCCCTGTCTCAATAATGTCTACCGACTGAAATTTCGTCCGTCCTGAATATATTATTCTTCGGAGACTGTGTAGTTGAATTAAGTCAGGGCTAATGGGGTCATGAAACCACTTATTTTCGCCCCTTTCTTTCATTTTGGAAGTTTCTCTTATCTACAAAATATTTAAATTAGGCTTTCCTAAAGTAAGCCTCTCTTTATTTCCAGCAGCGCCGAATTTTTTGGGCTGAATCTTTGGATTATAAGCTCAGCCGCTTTTTCAGGTTGGACCGAGTTACCACAGGTAAAAATATCGACCGCGGCATAATTGTATTCAGGCCAAGTGTGAATAAATAGGTGGGATTCAGCAATAATAACCACTCCACTCACTCCCTGGGGGCTAAATTGATGGAAGGATTCACTTATAACAGTGCTTCCAGCTTCTTTGGCAGCAGTCCGAAGACAATCTTTAATAAAATCTAAATCATTGAGTGCCTCCGGTTTGCAGTTTTTGAGTTCTAATAGTAAGTGTCTTCCGAGAGCATTCAAATCACCTTCCCTCCTTTAGATTTGGTTTTAGTCCGGCAAAAACTAACTAGTTTTGCCACGACTATAAAACCACGAACCGAATTTTAT
>JBHOQK010000010.1:0-24803 GCA_042408205.1 Dehalococcoidia bacterium
TCCGATCTGCAAGTATTGTTCTTGTGGGTGAACTTTTTTCTTTAAGTCGTAAGGTGAATAAGAAAGCAGTCAAGCATAAAAGGGAACTAAGGATAAATAAACCATTATATTCCTTGATAATGGCTGCCGAAATCGCCCCAACTACCCAACCTAATGAACCATAGGAGCTATATTTACCAATATTACCTTCTACCTCATAGGCATAGGCAAGCAGGACAGCTGAAGATATTCCAAGGCAAAATCCGGTGATGCCTCTTATTATAATTAAAGTTAATAAATTTGAAGCTAAAATCTGGAAGAAAAAAGCGACGGAGCTAAGCCCAAGCCCGATTCGAATGAACTTTACTCGTCCCCTTTTATCGGATTGCCAGCTAAAGAAAAGGGAGGAGGAGAAGTATGCCATTCCATAGCTGGCGCCAACAATACCTACGTCAAACCGAGACGCTCCCAGTTCAGTAGCAAGAAGGGGAATGAAAATGATGGAGGCTTCTATAGCTGAGTTTACTAATAAGGCGATAACGCCTAAAGGTAATTGCACTGTTCTATCACCTATTTAAGCTTAAACAAATCTATGGCGTTTTGAGTAGTTTGCTTAGCCAGGGTGGCTTCGTCAATTTCTTTCACAGTTGCCACAGCGGTTAAAGTTCTTAGGATATCAACAGGTTGAGACATATACTTTGTTTCCCTTCCATAAATAACAGGACAATCTGTTTCCAGGATTAGTCTATTTAAAGGTGCTTCCTTAATAGCTCTTCGGTGTTCCTGGTGATATTCAGCAGCTGGAGTAGCTGAAATAAAATAGCCAGCTTGAAGGATATCTCTAAGAACACTATAAAAGCCTGTAAACCAGTGGAAAACAGCTCGTTCTATCTTAACTTGTGTAGTTAGTTCGTAAGCATCCTGCCAAGCGTAGCGACTGTGAATTATTACTGGCTTTTGGTAAAGTTTGGCTAAAGTTAAGAGACGGTGAAAAATTTCCTTCTGAAGCTCTTTAGGAGCGATTTTTATTACCCTTTTATCGTAGTCCAGGCCAATTTCACCAATGGCAACAATTTCTAAAATCCTTGCCTCAATAAATCGAAGGTTAGCCTCGATTTGGGAAGGGTTAAGGTTGCCTATTTCCCAGGGGTGTAAGCCCAAAGCTGGGTAAACAAAACCGGCATATTCTTCACTGATTTTCAGGGTTTTCAAATTAGACACATAATTTGACCCGACGGCAATGATAGCGGTTACTCCAACCTCTTTAGCTTTGTCTAAGGCTAAAGGTAAGTTTTCTATTTCATCTAAGTGAGTATGGGTATCAATAAGCTGATACAAATTATTTCCTTAGGGACCAATGTGTCCAAAGGTAGTCTGGCAAATAACGGTTTTAAGCCCTGTTTCCTTAAGGATTTGGTAAACTGCTTTCATTTCAGAATAAGTAGGACGGGAGATGTGACTTCTAAATTCAGGTCGATAATCCAGAACACAAACCTGGACAGTTGGATCAAGTTTATAGATTTTCTCTCCCATCTGAGCAATCTCCTCTATGGAAATCAGCTCTTTATTATAAGGGATACCGATGCCCAGGAAAACCTTTTCTTGATAATTCTCTAAAAGATATTTGACTGCTTCCCAGGCAGTATTTTTGTAATTATAAGCCCGTTGGGTGTCCGTTAAACCAGTTATTTTCATGAAAGTAGTTATTTCCATAGCTTTCAAGTCTATGCCAATATCAGTCATGCCGGCATCTATTAGTTCGTCTAAATAATCAGGGGTTAAAAGAGAGCCATTAGTGTCTACATGAAAGCGAGCCTTTGGGTCAGGATTTAAAGCTTTTAGTTCCTTTATATACTGAATAAGCCAGGGACGATTTAAAGTACTTTCGCCTCCCGAAATAGCTATTCGGTTAACTCTATATTTTTTCCGAGCTTCAGTTAAGATTCGGGCGGCTTGTTTTGGGGTTAGAGCTTCTCCTTTTCCTAGGTAGGTAGTTGTCCAATTCTGACATTGGGGACATCTAAAATTGCAACCAGCAGCAAAGCCAGCAACCTCAATATAATGGCTACCTTTAAGATACCACGGTGTCCCTACTCCCCCTACAGTATGCCCCATAAAGCCGTGGACAATTCTTTTTGGAATATATTCCTTAGGCAGTTGAGTTTTAATTTTTATTCCATTCTTTACTGGGGTAACACAAGCTGGTTTTACTTGGCTATCAATTTCTACGGCGCAGCTCCAGCATCCCCCAACCTGGCAGGGAGCAAAAATACTTATGCCGACTTCAAGGAGAGCTTCTTTAATACTGATACGTTCTGGCACCTTTGCTATTCTACCATCAATCTCAATAGTTACTTCTTTGTCCCGAGGTTCCCAAGTCATTTCTATGGCTTGGTTAGGACAGGCTAAGGCGCAAGCACCGCAGCCAATACAGCCCTTTTCTTTACCGGAACAAGCCACTATTTCTCGGCAGATACCACAGTCAAGGCATTTCTCAAGCTTATAGTCAGCAGTATAAGGCATAATATTCTCCTCTTTTTAGATTACTTAATTACTTTTATAGTTGTAAAATGGAGATATGAAGTGTCAAATTGAAAAGTTTGCCAACCTTTTTTCCCTTTATTCTGAAGAATTAGGGATAAACTTAACTCAGTCTCAAGGTAGGTTTGAGTGGTTTCTGGCTTCTATTGGTCCGACAACAGCTCAGATTTTCTTAGAGGGTTGTGGGGGAACTGGGAATAGAATGTCCAGTATCAACAATAGCTAAAAATGTAGCCAAGAAAGTGAGCCTAAATTTAGATAACTTTAAAGGAGAGGAGGTGGCTCGGGTAGAAATAGCTTTAGTCAAGCTTGGTCTTGGATGTTGCAAAAGGAACAAACGCTCGGAATGTGACCGGCAAGAGTTTTGTTTGGAAGCTAAGGGGACTGCATATTGTTCTCTTTTTCAGTAGCTAAGTGTCAGTAAGGGGATGTTCTCCTGGTTTGGAGGAGAAGGATGAGGATTAAAAAAAGTAAAGCAAAAATTATACCTATTGCTACCCAAATATAAATTGAAGAAGACTTGGCTACAGGTGGCAAAGAAGTTGATGTTGGCTGGGATGGAGTTTCTTTGACAGTTGTGAAATAACTTATAGGACTGGGGACGCTGGATACTGGCTTGGTAGCCCTTACTTGCCAGAAATAGGTAGTGTTGTAATCCAGTTTTTTGGTATAGCGATAGGCATTAGAAGTTACATACTCTTTAACCACTATATCTTTTAAGTTAGCATCTTTAGCTAAAATAAATTCGTACTCAGTAACATCGGGTAGGGTTGTCCAAGAAAAAGCTGGTGAAACTGGAATATCACTACTGCCATTTTGAGGGAATAGGAGTTGTGGTCCAGAGGAAACAGCAACAAGTGGTAAGCCGGCTTTAACCGTGAAACTTTTCACTTCTGACCATTGACTACTGATAGTTTCACCGGTAGTGGCATGACGTGTTCTGACTCGCCAATAATAAGTAGCGCCTGCCTTTGGGAGTTGTCCCGGCGGGAGGTAATAAGCTGGGTTTGTCACTTGTGGAGGTGTATAAAAAGGGTTGGTAGGGGGTTCGGCAGTTGGGATGCGAATGGTAAAGTCTTTATCCAGGGCTATTTGAACTTCAAACTGGTCATCTGTTGAAATTGGTTTCCAGACGAGGCTAATTCCAGTGTTCCTGCCTGTAGTTGGATCAATGTTGACTTCGCTGGGACTACTTGTAACGGGGCCTGATTTACATAGAGTATCTCTGAATCTATAAATGTTTCGGTTAGTAGTATCAATAGCCCATAATTCATTCATTTGGGAATCTCCTGAGAGTTTAAGGTAAGGCATGGTGTTTGGAAAAAAAACGGTGGGATTGAAAGCGGTACCAAGGGGAAGAGAGCGATTGATGACATCAAAGTTAGCTATTGCTGGTAGAAATTCATGGGGGTTTAAGGAACGGGTCATGCCTCCGCGTCCAGAACCGTCAACTGCCTCGGCTCTAAGGGCATAAAGGGTGCCTTCATTACCCATAGCTAAGCCGCTGATTTGCTGCCCAAGGTTTAAATTGGTAATAGATTTGTCAATTTGTTCCCAGGCAAAAGAAGCGCCAATGGTCCAACGCCAGATTCCGGCATCAGCGGTATTTGTTGAGGCATAAATAACGTTATTTTCTGAATATCTGGCATCGGCAATTACTTGGACATCACCAGTACCGACGGGTATGGGAATTTCGGTAAAGGTAATCCCACCATCAGTGGAATAAGCTACCCTACCGTTTCTGCTACCAACAAGAATATGGCCTTTTTTGGCTACAGTTATCATATTAATATTTTGGATGCCGGTGGTCACTGGGTAATCCCAGTCAAGAAGAGCATTTATACTTTTGCGAATTTGACCGTTTGTCAGAGCGACATAAACGGTATTTTTATCCTCAACTGCCATATCTATTATCTGACCTGGAACATAACCCAAGCGGTTATCTACACGCCAATAATTACCTCTGGTATGGGACACAGCTACGTGATTACTGCCGTCTACTTCCGCTACATAAACGGTATAGTCTTCCCGGTAATTAGGGCTTAATCGCACAATAATCTTGTTTGAAGTAGTATTCAGAGTTAAAACACGTACCCAAAAAGCTCCTAAGGGTTCACCGGCACTCCGCCAAACTGATTCTGGGCTAAGAAGGCTAGATGTGGCTAAGAATAAAGTTTTGGGCTCAGCTGCAGCAGCTATGTCTAAAGGGATTAAAGCAGTGTCTGTATCAATAAGGCTGAGTTGCTCCCAAGTGTTTCCATTATCACTACTCTGAGAAAAAGCACTTTCGTCTAAAGCATCACCGGGGATTTTCCCAGTGCCACAATAAGCTATAGTGCCATCGTTACTCCAAGCTACCTTGGCATTACCTGGTCCTGAAGGGGGCTGGGTTGATAGCTGCCAAGTAACAGCTGAAGCTGGTGCCGAAGGGTTAGATGTCCGTCGCACTAAAACAGTTTTTGGTTTTAAAGGATCTGGGTTAGGGGCAACATCTCCAGCTAAGAGTTTACCGTCCTCTATGGTTCCATAATAGGCAATGTTGCAAATGTCAACATTGGAGCCGTCAGCGGCATTGAGCCTGTGAGCGACAGAATCATTAATTCTATATACGTCGTCGTTGGCATCTGGCTGTCGGTCATAGCTCACAAAAACCACCCTTTTTTCAGGTTGTATACTGATATAATCAGTGGGTAAAGCTATAGATGAAGCTATATAAGCAACTCCACTACCATCGCCCTGTGAGGGAAAACCGGGGGTGCCAATCTCCACAGGATAGTTTGGGAATAGAGGGACATTCCATGAGGTTGTACCTGTGATGGTATTTCTCTTGCCAATACATAGATAAGTTTTATTTTGATAAGCTGGTGCCACATCTCCAGCCGTAGATGTTACTACTAAAATTGTTTTATCCATGGAATAATTTGGAGAATAGGCGAGGGCTGATACTTCAGCCTTTGTCGTTACACCGTCAACGGTTATGTTCTGGTTTTGCCAGGCTGAAACAAATTCCCCAAGTTGAATAATCCATACTTGTCCGTCAGTAGTGCCATTACCCCAGACGGCAGTGCCAATAGCAATTTCTCTCAACCACATAGTTCCCTCACAGTATGATGGGGATATAGAAATAGTTTGAATAGTGCCAACAAAATTAGGAGGATTCGGGACATTGGTATCTCTCCAGGTAGCTCCACCATCTGTAGAAAGGTAGACCTTTGTCCCCCCGTTAGTAACTACAGCTATTACATCTGAATTATCTGGAGCTACAGCAATTTTAAGGGCGGGTAGTCCAGCATTAGCAATAACAAGGCGGGAAGTTATATCTATCCAAGTGGCACCAGCGTTTAAGGATGTGTAAATTTTACTGTTTTCTCTGTCTATAACATAAAAGATGCCATTGGAACCTATAGCAATTTCACTTACTTCAGACGGGCTAACCAGAATATTGCCGACTGCGCCTGGTTTATCTACTTTTAACCACTGAAGAACTGGCACTGACTGTCCTCTGATGGGAGAGGGGTTGGATAGGATAGACGATATTATCAGTGTTAATAATAAAGCCCAAAAAGGTTTTCCTTTCCTATTAGTTCCAATCACGGAAATTTCTGCCAACTGCCGATTTTTCAAAAATTAGCTTGGTAACTATAATACAGAAAAATTGTTAATTTTTTGTTAATTTCAGGCTCATAATTAGTTAAGGGGGGTTACTAATAACGTAATAACATAACTTTAATAAAATTTTAACAATTTTATGCTAATATTTAACTTTAGACATTTCAAATATAGGTTAAGGTGAGGCGACAAGTGGGAAAAAGAATAAGAAAGATAATTCTGGTATTGATCTTAGTCTTACTTTGTGCGGGTTGTGGTTCTTCGGCTGACGAAAACGTGTTATCTCCAAGCCAAATAGTTACGGTACAGCGAGGAGACTTGATAGTAGAAATTACTGCCAGTGGTAATCTCAAATTTTCTCAAAAGGTTGATTTAGCTTTTGAACTTAATGGAATTGTGCAGGAGGTTCTGGTAGAAGTAGGAGACCATGTGAAAAAGGGACAGATACTGGCTAAATTAGATACTTCGGCTTGGGAGAGTGAGCTATTGGCTTTGGAGCGTAGTTTACTTCAAGCAAAGGTTGATTTAAAGCAAGCTGAACTTAATCTGGAAAATGCTAAATATGGGGGGACAGCTCGGGCTGGGAGTGTTCGACCACAGCCTGATCCCTTAGATATAGAAATTAAGGAACTTCAAGTTGAATTAGCCAGACTGAAGCTTAAGGATGCTCAAAGAAAATTAGAGGAAGCTAAGAAAGTCAGTCCTTTTATTATTGCTCCTTTTGATGGGTTTATTACTAAAGTGAATGTTTCTGGTGGCGATGAGGTTAAAAAAGGTACAGTAGCTATATCTTTGGCTGACCCTAAGCAATTTGAAGTGGACATTCTGATCAATGAAATGGATATTTCTAAAGTGAATCTGGGTGGAGACGTTAGCGTTCAGGTTAATGCTATATCGGGAGTTGTCTTTCCAGCTAAAGTCAAGTCCATCTCACCTACTGCTACTATTCAGGCAGGGGTAGTTAACTATCAGGTTAAGGTTGAATTGACGTCTCTTCAACCAATGAGGGCTATTCAATCTGGGGCGGCTCGTCCACTTCGGGGGACACAGCCATTACCAGCATTGGGAACTGAAACATTACCCTTTATGTCACTTAAAGAGGGTTTAACAGTAACCGCAAGTATATTGGTAGAAAGGAAGGAGAAAATTCTTTTGGTGCCCAATCAAGCTGTCCTTCGCAAAGGTCGGGAAACTGTAGTTCAGGTAGTTAAAAACGGAGTTGTTGAGGAATTACCTATAAAGGTTGGTATTAGTAATTGGCAATGGACGGAGGTAGTTAGTGGGCTTAATGAAGGGGATAAGGTAGTTATTCCTAAACTGACAGCGGCAACACCCCAACCTCGGCAGCAAACACCTCCTAGTATGATAATGCCGGGAATAAGGATAAGATGATTCAGTTACAAGACATAATCAAGATTTACCCTTCAGGCAAAAGAGAACTAAAAGTACTTAAAGGGATAAACCTGAAAATAGAGAAGGGAGAGAAGATAGCAATTATGGGTCCTTCAGGCTCTGGCAAAACAACCCTTCTCAATATTTTGGGGTGTCTGGATAAGCCTACCTCTGGCAGTTATTCTCTGGAAGGTAAGGAGCTCAGCCGGCTCAGCGATAAGGAACTAGCAGAAGTGCGTGGTAAAAAAATTGGTTTCATCTTTCAAACTTTCAATCTTCTTCCCCGACTGTCGGCACTACGGAATGTGGAGTTAGCCCTGACCTACGCTGGCATAAGGGAATATCATCGAGCGGTAGAGGTTTTGGCTCAAGTGGGGCTTGGGGACCGGATAAATCACCGCCCTAGTGAACTTTCAGGTGGGGAACAACAAAGGGTTGCCATTGCTCGAGCTTTGGTAAAGAATCCGTCTCTGGTTCTTGCTGATGAACCGACTGGAAACCTTGATACTCGTACTGGTGCTGAGATAATGTCTCTTTTAGATACTTTGCATGTTGAACGGGGCATTACTCTCATTGTGGTTACCCATGATAAAAATGTTGCCAGTCATTGTCAGCGTATTGTGCACTTGGTAGATGGGCAGATAGTAAAAGAGGCGACACTTTGAAAAACTGGCTTGAGATCCTATCTTCTGCTTGGCTTGGGGTTACCTCTCATAAATTTCGGTCTGCATTAACTATGCTGGGTATTATTATTGGTGTTGCCGCGGTAATAGGCCTGATGTGTATAGGCAAAGGCACTGAGGCTACTATCATCTCCAGGATAAAAGGTTTAGGAACCAATTTGCTTTTTATTCAGCCAGGAGTAGTTACTCAATATGGGGTAAGAGCTGCCCCTGGTACTGCTACCACTCTTACTTGGCAGGATGCTCAAGCCATTGCCCAGCAGGTTCCGTATGTAGCTGGAGTTGCTCCTATATTTGGTTCTGGTATTCAAGTAGTGGCTGGGGGTCAAAATATGTATGCCAGAATAACTGGAATAACGCCTGAATATCAGTATATGCTTAATTTGGAAGTGGCGCAAGGTAGCTTCATTTCTGAGTCTCATCTCAACAGTGCTGCCAAGGTAGCTGTTCTCGGCTCAAATGTAAGTCAAACTCTCTTTGCTAACGATGACCCTATAGGTCAAATGATGCGCTTAGGTAAGACTCTTGTTTATGTCATAGGTGTTCTCCGAAGTAAAGGGACATTCATCGGCGGCTCAATAGATGATGCTATCTTAATTCCTTTAACTACCATGCAGCAAGTAGTGACTCAGCAGCGCACTGCCACCGGAGAAACTGTGGTGAGCACTATAATAGTTCAGGTTTCTGAGCAGAAATATTTAAGACAGACTGTTGATGAAATAGCTAATCTCCTTCGCTACCGGCATCGCATTATTGGTAAAGAAGATGATTTCATTATTACCACTCAGGAAGACATAATTAAAACTGTGTCGGAAACAACCGGTGCTTTTACTTTCCTTTTAGGAAGCATCGCTGCAGTTTCTTTGCTGGTGGGTGGTATTGGAGTCATGAACATAATGTTGGTTTCAGTGGTGGAGAGAACCCGGGAAATAGGTATTCGCAAAGCTTTAGGGGCACAGCAGCGAGATATTATAGGGCAGTTTTTAGCCGAAGCAGTGTTTCTTACTCTTAGTGGTGGTGTCATTGGCATTATGGGGGGGTGGGCGCTTTCTTTGTTGCTTTCTCGCCTTGGTAACGTGCCTACAATGATTTCTTTTGATATAGTTCTCCTTGCCTTTTCGGTTTCAGTCATGATTGGTTTATTTTTTGGATTTTACCCTGCCTGGCATGCTTCTCGCCTTAATCCTATAGAAGCATTGAGATATGAATAGACGGATTCTGGTTGTTGAAGACGATAGGAAAACTGCTGAATTAATAAAATTATACCTACAAAGAGATAATTACAAAGTTTTTTGTGCTTATGATGGCAAAGAAGCTATAGAGCTTGTGGCAAAAATACAGCCAGTATTGATTATTCTTGACCTTATGTTACCTAAACTTGATGGTTGGGAAGTATGCCGGCTGATACGCAAGGAATCTGATGTCCCCATTATTATGCTGACAGCAAGAGTTGCCGAAGAAGATAAACTGCTTGGGCTTGAACTAGGTGCTGATGATTATATTACTAAGCCCTTCAGTCTTCGTGAGCTTGTAGCCCGAGTTCGAGCGATACTACGCCGAGTTCATGAACAGTATAAAGGTCCCGATGAAATATCTGTTGGCGATTTGGTTTTAAAATTTTCTACTCACCAAGTGATTATTGCCGGAAAGGTGCTTAGCCTTACTCCTACCGAGTTCAAGTTGTTGGGAGTGCTGGCGAGACAGCCCGGGAAGGTTTTTACTCGGTTAGAATTAATAGAAAAAGCCCTGGGTTACGACTGTGACAGTTTTGAGCGCACTATTGATGCTCATATTGTGAATTTGCGGAAGAAAATAGAACCTGACCCAGGGAAGCCCCGCTATATCAAAACCGTTTATGGTGTGGGCTATAAGTTTGAGAGTGGCTGATATGTCCCTCAGTTTGCAGTTGCGACTATTATTAGCTTTTGTTGTTATCATCCTAAGTGTAGTGGGTATTGTGGCTCTTTTCGCAAGTCAAACTGCAACCGGGGAAATAAAACAATATATTGAATTAGAGCGAAGGGAGGAGTTAGGGAGAATAAGATGGTTTCTTTACCGTTACTATAGAGAACACCAAAGTTGGTCAGGTATCCAGTCTTATATCCAAGAGATGGGCAACATTCACCATAAGCGCATCGTTTTAGCTAATGCTAATGGGGAGGTGATAGCCGATTCAGCAAATACTTTGTTAGGACAAAGACCTCCTCCTCACTGGAATCGGTATGCTATACCGCTTGATACAAGAGGAGGCATTTTCCTTGGGACTTTGTATCTGGCTCCAGAGACTGGTGAGAGAGATAGCTCGGAACGAAATTTATTGTCTTCGGTGAATCGTTCTTTACTTTGGGCTGGTTTGTTGGCGACTGGGGTAGCCTTTGTATTGACCTTCTTTTTCTCCCGACACATAGTTCGCCCTATCCAAATTTTGATCCGGGCAGCGCAGCGCCTGGAAAAGGGTGACCTAAGTCAAAGAGTAGAAGTAAAATCAAAGGATGAGGTTGGTGAATTAGCTCGAGCTTTTAATGCTATGTCACAAGCTTTAGAACGGAATGAGGAACTACGAAGAAGGATGGTAGCAGATGTAGCTCATGAGTTGAGAACACCGTTAACTAATATTCAGGGTTACCTTGAAGCATTACGGGATGGAGTAATAGTGGCAGATAAAGCTACCATTGATTCTATTTATGAGGAGAGTCTTTTCTTAGGACGTTTAGTGGATGATTTGCAGATGTTAGCTTTAGTCGAATCCGGTAAACTGAAGTTAGAGTTTAAACCTTCTTTTCCTGAGGAAATTATTCGCAAAGCAGTAGCTGCCGTCCAACCCAAAATAACGGCTAAGAAGCTTAACTTGGAAGTTGTTCTTCCGGAATCCTTACCAATGGTTAAAGTAGATGCTCACCGCATAGGACAGGTATTGCGGAATCTCCTGGATAATGCTATTGTCCATACTCCAGAAGGTGGGCTAATCAAAGTAGCAGCCAGAAAAAAGGACAACTGGGTAGAATTCAGTGTCACTGATTCCGGTGCAGGTATTCCTTCCGAAGACTTACCTTATATTTTTGAAAGATTTTATCGGGTTGATAAGTCTCGGAGTCGGGCAACGGGTGGGGTTGGCTTAGGTTTAACAATTGCCAAGCGCCTGGTAGAGGCTCATGGTGGAAGTATTAGTGTTAATAGTGAGCTTGGGAAAGGAAGCTGTTTCACTTTTACTGTTCCCCAAGTAGAGTAACCTTCGTTTATTATTCCTTTCTGTTAGCAAGATAGGCAAAGCCCTTAAAAATAGAAGCAAACTTTAATAGTTTTGGTTTGGGTTGAAAGGCGGAAAATAATGATATAATGAGCAAAGACAGAAAGATATTTTTGAAACCCAAGTGAGGAAATATCAAGCTGGAAAAAATTGAAGGAAGGTGCGGCTTATGAGTGATGACTTAAAGAAGACTAATTTTTGTTTTCATTATTCCGAGAAGTTAAAGTCAAACTTTTTCTTAGTTGCGGGCATAATTGACAAGTTAGCTGCTTTGGAAGGAGAAAAATGGGAGGGGGGCAGAGAAGTGGTTCGGAGTGTTTTAGCTGCTTTGAGAAGGGAATTAAATCTGGGCAAGAAGCAACTACCGGCGGAAGAAGTTAATTTTATTGAAAATAAAGTTATGGAGGCTTTAGGAGAAATAGAATTACGGAATTATATCAAGGCTCGGGAGAAATTGGCTGAGGCTTTGTCTCGTGTTACTACTTTAAGCGATAGGTACATGGAAATCTTGAAGCAAGCCGGCTGGATTTAGCTGTAGACGGGCTCGGCGGTATTCTTTACGATTTTGGGACTCCCCTTCGTTTCCAATAGAAGTAGAAAAGTACACCTCCCAAAAGGAGAATCCCACCCAAAGCTAACGATGTTATTAATAATACCCGCATTTTGTAAGCATGTTCGGCAGCCAAGGCTTGGTCAATGAAGTTCAAGGCAGTATGGGCTTCTTGTTTCGCCAATTCAAAAAAACGGTAGGAGAAGAAATTCAGTGCTGTATTGTATTTAGTATCTGCCTCCCGTAATAAAGCAGGTGCTTCTTTACTTCGGAGTTTAAATGCTCGTGCCTTTTCAAGATTCATTTTTGCTTTGTTTATAGCGATTTCGGCTTCATAATAGACACGAGGGCGCTGGGCTTTTTGAGCCATTATTTTGGCTTCATTAGCTAAAGTAAAAGCTTCCTCGTAGTTACCAGACTGATATAAAGCTGAGGCTTTATCCAGCATTGCCTTAGCCTCGTCTAACCCTTCTGTTCTTATTTCAGTATAAGCTAGGCTCCAGGCTTCTTTGGCGTCTGCAATAGCAACTTTAGTCTTTTGCTCTTGTTGTTTCAGTTCAGCAAAATCTACCTTTATTACAGTAGGTGGCGCAATTTTGATTTTATAGGATAGTCCGACTTGTTCTGTAACAAGTATACCGATGTTATAGGTTCCGTCTACAAACAGAGGATTCTTAGGCGGAAGCCCAAAAGGGGCATCATCGAGATAGCTAGTAACTGGGCTGGAATCAAGTACACTAACGATGCCCATACCAGTACGTTTTGTCTCATCGATCAAAGTAATAAGAACGCCACTATCGGGAAGTTTGCTATCGAAGCCAATTCGCTGTCGGACTTCAATCAAATAGTACTGAGGAGTGGGATAGGGGGGAGCACCCACAAATATCCTTATTAACTGTATCTCCTTTGTTATTTGTTCAAGCGGAGCAATGATTATAGATTCAACTTGCCCAAGCCAGATACTTTTGATCCGCTCTGAAGATATCCATCCAAGTTTCATCTTTGCCCAGCCACACATATGTTGCCCTAGATCCCAGGACATGAGGCACCACCTCCCAGTATAATGGGCAACGATATTCCAATCACGAGTTCCTTCTTTGGCTTTAGCATGGTCGTAGAGGTCAGGCAGTCCCAGGTTATGTCCAAATTCATGGGCAAAGGTCCACCACTTATGTCTTTCACTTAGAATAGACACATTGTTGACTACAACATTGTCATCGGTCAAGATATTTGGTTTTAAACCTCCCCAAGCCCAGCGGACAGGAGCCGGATGAACAACGAAAACATACTTATATTTTCTAAAATCTATGTCCTTATCAGCAGCTTTGATAGCATCACGTATTAACTTTAACTTTATGCTCCAGTTTTCCCAGCTGTCTAAATCAGCGTAGGAAGAGTAAGGAGCTGGTAGAGTATTCCAATTGGTAATATCTCCTGATATTGATACGAGACCATAGGAAACTTCATTATAGTAATCAGCCATTTCTTTGAAAACACGGTTATAGATAATTTCTCCTGTTACAGAGTGTTTAATATCTTCAAATTCAACCAAAATTACTATTATCCTTTGTTCACCTAAAATTGGGACTAAAGATGGGAGAGAGATATTGTCATAAAAAACCTCGGAAGTGGTGTTAGTTTTGCTTTCTACTACGTGTATTGTTGTTTGTTGTCCAAATAGGGTTAAAATTAGAGCTAGAATGATTACTAATATCCAGCGATTCTTAACTTTCATATTGGTTCCCTATTTTTAAACTTTAATTATAAGTTAAGTGTAAGTAAATTGGGTAATGTTCGTGTCTTTTTAACATAATTAATAACTTGTCGGGGTTCTATTATCCCAAGCTCGGTTATTATCCCGGTTATGAGTTGGGGCGGAATTTTATCAAAGCCAGGCTCTATTGTTGGCAGTTTACCCTTGTAACTTTGAATATCCAGCTTAGCTGTCTCACCTAAAGAGTAGACTGGGATAGGAATTGAAGCTGCAGCTGAAGCCAGGCTATAGCTTGGTGTGCCGTTAATGACACTGCCATCACTAAGGATACTATCGGCTCCAATTAGGACTTTGGTTGTGTGATGAATATATTTTTCTATGTCTTTGTCTTCAATGAGTTCGGAAGGAATAGCTTGTTTTTTTAATTCCTTGGCAGTTGATTTACCGTAAAGTATCCCATAAGGGGATTTGGATTGGGCAATAATAATTTTAAAGTTTTTACCCTTCTGTTTGGCTATTTGAAGGGCTTGACAAACAGTGGAGCTATAACTACAGGTCATTACCGTATCTGATGGTTGTATTAGATTAGCTCCTAATTCAGCTATCTTTAGACGAGCTTGTTTTGAGGCTTCAATAATCTCTTCTCCTTTAGCCTGGGCGAAAGCTTTTAAGGAATCAAGGTTAGGCGGAGAATGGTTGGTAACTTCATAAAGGAATTGACAGGAGTAATTAATTATGGAAGCCATAGTAGGTTTGGCTTCAATTAAGGCAAAGACAATTTCTTTTAGTTCGCTAAAAAACTGGTCAGTGGTTTTTGCCTGGCTTTTTTGAGTAGCTAAAATTAAGGTGCGAAGGGCTTGTTGAGACAGCCATGTGGCACCATGTTTTTTATCTTGCTTGATAGCTTTAATGGCTCTAGTTATTTCTGTGTTTATCATAAACTTTGCTTAGGAGGACTTAATTGGGATAGAGAAATGGGGTCTAAGTTGACGGAGGAGCCTTAAATATGGAACTCAATGATATCTCCATCCTCAAGTACATGTCCTCTTTTGACTCTTTGCCCGTTAAATTTTCCTGAGCCCCAGATAAGGGCATATTTTAATTTGTTTTTAAAGTCTTTATGGATAGCTTCGGCAGCATCTTCAACAATACTACCTTTCTTCAGGACTATCGGTTCAGTTAGGTCTGGCTTCCCGCCGGGTACTTTAGTGTAGACTCGGATTATGTCTAAAGCCTGATAAATTTTATTTTTAAATTCGTCTAAGCCTGTCCCATTTTTAGCGGCAATAGCAACTAAGGGGAATTGCTTTTGATAGTATTGAATTAGCTTTGACCAATTCTTCCCTTGACTATCTAGGTCAACTTTATTACCCACTATTATCGCCTTTTTCCAAAATCTTACTTGAGGTGGCTGGTCTTGACTCCCGAGAAGACCAATACTGAACTTTCTTAATTCTTGGATAACAGTTTCTACTTGAGCTACAGGCTCCAGACTTAAATCAACTAAAATAGCGATAAGATCGGTATTTCTGAGGAGGTTAGTAAGCCAGGGAGGTAATCCTCGCTCAGTTATAGGGGGCGTGTCAATGAGCTGGATTTTAATATTTTCAAAATCCATCATTCCTGGGGTGGGCATTGTTGTAGTGAAAGGATAGTCAGCTATATCTGGTGAAGCTTCAGTAACTGCCGCTAGGAGCTGTGATTTTCCTGTGTTAGGTAAGCCAAGGAGTACTACCTGTCCAGCACCTTCTTTTTTTATGTGGGGGATGCCGTGTCTGCCTAAAGCATACTTTTTTTCGGCTTCTTCTGAAAATTTAGCAATTTTTCGTCTTAATTCAGCTCGTAGCTTATCGGTACCCTTGTGTTTAGGCATAATAGCCAGCATAATCTCTAAAGCTTCAATTTTCTCTGTTGGGGTTTTAGCCAGTCGAAAACGTTTTTCAGCTTCAAAGTATTGAGGAGGTAGATTTGCTGGCATAGCTAAAAATATTTTAGCACAGATAAAAATATAGAGTTATGTGGGTTTTTGGTGAATAAGGGCACCATAGAGGCAGTATTTAGCACAAAGACCACAGGCATTACATTCGTCCTTGAAAGAGATAGTGTATTCTGTAGGCTGGTTGACCTGACGGAGAATTTCAATATAAGCACGAGAAGGGTTAAAGGCTTTAGTTACCTTATAGGAACAGTATAATTGACAAAGATAACAGCCGGTGCATTTAGTTGAATCAGCCCGGATAATTCTTTCTTTAAACACTTTAACTTCAGAGGTCATGGGTTATATCTTCAAGTCCAAGTTCAGCTAATTTTTGCGGAGTAGGTATTCCGGTTTTCTTATCCCACCCCCGCTCCTCATAGTAGTCGTCTAATAACTGGTTAAAATTTTCTTTAGTAATGGGTATTGTTTTAAAGTAATCCATCATCCGGTATTCTGTTTCTCCAACTTTAAGGGGCTGAAACCAGATATTTGGTGGCAAATCATCTTTACGGCTAAAGCCGGCTCTAAGATTGAGGACTTTATACAACGTATAAGCCCGTTCAGCTGCTTTCATAAGTTCTGAGGGAGTTATGTTTATACCAGTAATAGCGGTATAAAGTTCAGTTAAAGTGTTTATGTGATAAAATCGGTTTACCATAGCTCGGTTGCACAATCCGAGGCAATTAAATAGAGAATACCAGTCCTCACTGCCTTTTAAATAGCGACCAATGTTGACATTAGTCTCAGTGACAGCTCGCTTTATTGCTTCTTCAGAAAAGCCCATTCTTTGGGCATGTCGGGCAAAATCACTGGGAGGACGGTTTGATAGATAAGCTGGGGAACCTCCAGCAGCTACATGGGCACCCCGTGGATTGGTAACTTGAGTCATTTCCATAGTGCCCAAGCCCCGTAAACGAGGGTCAAAAACCTTAACTAAACCTTGATTTTTGACTTGGTTGGCATATTCATGACCTTTGCCCAACCAATTTAGTATGGCAGGAAAACCATCAGCTAAAATGTTGCCGAAACCTTGCCTATAGGTTATCATCTTTATTAATTGGATAACGGTATCCAAGTTAGCTTCAAGAACTATACCATCGGTTTCCCGATTGGTAATAATACCTTTTTGATAAAGGAAGATAAGGAAACTGGCAATATTTTCAAAAGTCATAAAATCAATACCATATTTGTTAAGGAGATTTATATATTCCATCCCCTTATCTAATCCTTCTAAAGCACTCTTCTGAGTATATTCAAAAACAGGGTCACCGACACAGTTACCGTAAGAAATTATCCCAGCATATTTAGTGACTTCTTTATCACCTAAGGGGCAACTGGCACAGGCTAAGGTCTTTCGATGTTTTTGATAGTTTTTGAGGAATTCCTCTAATTTTTGTTTTTCTGTGGGGTTTAAATTATGAGCTTGGGTCAGATTATTGGTTAGTCGGGGGAGGTCGCCCCAAGAGTTTAGAAATTCTCCTCCAATCCCTCCCTCCATAAGATGTTTCCATCCTGCCCAGCTTCTTATTCGTCCCATGAGGGTGTCGGTTAATTGGTGGAGCTGGCGGTAATTAGCTACTTTTATTTCTTTTTTACCCAGAACAGCTACAATAGCTTTCAGATTCTTAGCTCCCATTACTGCGGGTAAGCCTCCTCTGCCTAAGGTTCCTCCTTTGTCAATAGAAGTGATAGAAAATCTAACCAGGTTTTCCCCAGCTTGCCCAATAGGGATGATACTGCACGGTTCATACTTAAGACGCAGTTCATCAACAGTGGTGAAAATATCTTTGCCCCACAGCTCTTGGGCATCATGCAGTTCTACATTGTCGTTATAGATTTTTAGATACACGGGCTTTGCGGCTTTTCCGGTAATAACTGCAAAATCATATCCGCAGGTCTTGAGCATGAGTCCAAAGTGACCTCCACCAGCAGCGGTAGCAAAAGCACCGTTAACGGGGAATTTAGTTGTGGCGAAGACTTTGCCACTGCCAGGAACTATGGTATTAGTGAAAGGACCAGTGCCTAAGATTATGGCGTTCTGGGGTGAGAAGGGGTCAATCTTGGGTGGTATAAGGTCATAGGCTAACTTGTTAGTAATACCCCAGCCACCGATGAAAGCCCGTATCCATTCTGGGTCAAGGGGTTGGGAAATAATATTCCCAGTAGTTAGATCAATATATAAAATATTACCTGCATATCCAGGAAAACTCATTGTTAACTTTATATATGGCTAAAGCTATTTTTTGGTGCCAGTTTTGCTTTAGCAGCAGGATAGGGTACGTTGATTTGCTATCAAAACCTTTGGGCAAAGAGAGGCAAGAAAAGTTCATTCTTTTACTTTTTCTATTCGTACTGCTGAAACTTTTAACTCGGGAATCTTGGCAACTGGGTCACAGATAGGATTGGTGAGCAAGTTAGTGGGACTTTCGGCGAAATGGAAAGTCATCGAAACTACGCCTGGTGGAGAATTCTCTGTAACTTTGGCTTTAGCCATGATTTCTCCGCGACGGGAGATAACTCGTACTGTCTCCCCATCAGCAATTTTAAGTGCCTCAGCATCCTTTGGGTTTATCTCTACCAGCTCGTGAGGTCTTAATATATTGAGACCTGCCACTCTTCGGGTCATGGTGCCTGTATGGTAGTGATACAAACTGCGTTCGGTGGTGAGGATTAAAGGATACTCTTTATCGGGAATCTCCGCAGAGGGCTTGTACTCTATTGGGAAGAATCGGGCTTTGCCATTACTGGTGGGAAATTTCTGGGTGTGAAGGATGGGTGTTCCCGGATGTTCTGAGCTCAGACATGGCCATTGCAAGCCGCCATTTTTTAGTCGCTCGTAAGATATTCCTTGGTAAATAGGGGTGAGAGAAGCTATTTCTGCCATAATTTCAGCGGGATGACTAAAGTCAAAGCCTTTACCACCTAATCTCTTGGCTATCTCACAGGTAATCCACCAATCAGGGCGGGAAAGCCCGAGAGGCTCTAATGCCTTACGAACAAGTTGAACCCGTCGCTCTGTATTGGTAAAAGTTCCATCTTTCTCAGCAAAGGTGGCTGCGGGTAGGACAACATGGGCTAAACGAGCAGTCTCGGTTAAGAAGATATCTTGAACTACTAAGAATTCGAGTTTTTCAAGGGCATTCTTTACTTGCTGGATATCAGCCTGACTCAATAGGAGATTCTCGCCAATAATGTAGAGGGCTTTAATCTTCCCTTGTTTGGTAGCTTCCACCATGTCGGTGAGGGTTAATCCAGGGACAGGGCTTAAGCTACAACCCCAAGCAGTTTCAAACTTTCGTTGGCTCTCGGGGTCATCAACTCGTTGATAACCAGGGTATACATGGGGAAGAGCACCCATATCACAAGCGCCCTGGACATTGTTCTGCCCTCGTAAGGGGTTAACTCCTGAGGATGGCTTACCGATGTTTCCGGTAAGTAGTGCCAAGTTACTTATTGCCAGCACATTATCGGTACCATGGGAATGCTGGGTGATGCCCATAGCATAGAGGATGGTGGCTGGTTTTTGGGTGGCATAAATTCGAGCTGCTTCTTTTATTTGCTCCTTAGGTACACCAGTAACTTGTTCCACAAAATCGAGGTCAAAGTGTTGTAAGGATTCTTTGAACTCATTGAAACCTTCGGTACGTTGTTCGATAAAAGAGGAATCAAGTAAGCCTTCGTCGGTTATAACTCGCATCATACCCATGAGCAAAGCGACATCTGTGCCTGGACGCTGTTGAAGCCACAGGTGGGCAAAGCGGCAGAGGTCGATTTTTCTTGGGTTAGCGACAATAAGTCGGGCTCCTTTGTCTACTGCTTTCTTTATTTGTAATCCAATTATAGGATGGCTGGTTGTAGTATTGCTACCGATAGCAAAGATACAAGATGCATTTTCAATCTCGTTGATGGAGTTGGTCATGGCGGCGCTACCAAGACTTCGGACTAATCCGGCTACGGATGGGGCATGACAGAGACGAGCGCAGTGGTCAATATTATTAGTACCCATCACTGCTCGGGTGAATTTTTGGATAATATAGTTCTCTTCATTAGTACACTTAGCTGAAGAGATCAGGGCAAACTGGTCTCCTTTGTATTTCGATAATCTGTCAGCTATCAGGTTTAAAGCTTCGTCCCAGGTTGCCTCTTTAAACTCTTCCTTGTGCTTAATTAAAGGAGTAGTCAGTCTTTCTGGATGATGTACAAACTCAGCAATCCCAAAGCGTCCCTTGACACAGGCTTGTCCCTTATTGACTACCCCTTCTAATGCTGGAACAGAGCTGATAATTCTTTCCTTTTTTATCTCCAAATTTAACTGACAGCCAACACCACAATAGGGACAGATTGTAGTTACCACACGCTCAGGCAAGCCTTGCCATTTTGCCGCTCGTTCCACTAACGCCCCGGTGGGACAAACATCAACACAAGCTCCACAAAATTGACAGCCAGCTTCTTCCAAAGAATAATCAAAAGCAGTACCAACCAAAGCTTGACTACCCCGATAAGTAAAAGCAATAGCTCCAACACCCCTTATCTCCTGACAGACACGAACACAGCGCCCGCATAAAATACACAAATTATAATCCCGGTCAAAAAAGGGTGAATCATCAAGAATAGCTAAACCTCTATAGGTGTAAGGAAGTTTAATCTCTTTTATTCCCACGTAATCAACCACTTTTTGCAACTCACAGCGCTTATTCTTTGGGCAAAGCACACAACGCTCTGCTACTGCTACATTACGCAGACAAATATCAAAGGGGTCACATCTGTCCTTTCGCTCACAAAGAAGACAAGCATGAGGATGCTCGGTAAGAACCAGTTCCAAAATATTACGTCTCAATTCTTGAAGTTGAGGTGTGTTGGTCCGAACTACCATCTTATCTTCGACGGGAGTAGTACAAGCTGTAGGAAAACCTCTCATCCCTTCAATCTCCACAATGCACATCCGACAACTGCCATAAGGGGATAAACTGGGGTGGTGACATAAGGTAGGGATATAAATTCCAGCTTCTTGGGCGGCTTCCAGAACTGTACTCCCTTTCTTTATTTTGATTTCGTTACCGTCAATAGTCAAAGTAACCATTTCTATCGCACCTGCCTGACAGGTATTGGTTTCTCAGGAACTTCTATCTTTTTGTTGAGGGATTGTTGATACCTTTCAATTATGACTATCGAGTTAGTCACTTGAAGTTAAGGTATTTAGTAAACTTTTGAACTTTTCCAGTTGGAGTAATTATAGCATTGAGAGGATAAAAGGTAAATAAATAAACTTAAATTATTGAATACGACCCCGAGGGGATTCGAACCCCCGATCTCCACCGTGACAGGGTGGCATGTTAGTCCGCTACACTACGGGGCCGTGTTTTATAAAGCTTAAATATTTTTGATAATTTTTTGCCAAGTTTAACAGGGTGAGTCAAGACCTGTCAAGCTGACCCAGGGTAGGAGCCATTAGGGTATTATTAGCTTTTTTCTTGACATGGTATATGCTATAATGAAATAACTTTTCAGTCGATTTATGAAGGAAAAATGCGGGATTATGAGCTGGTAGTTGTAGTCAAGCCTGATGTAACTGAAGAGGGGGTATCTCAGATTGTAAATAAGGTGACTGGGTTTGTTACTGAGAAGGGTGGTAACGTGGTCAAGGTAGACCAGTGGGGGAGGAGGAAGTTAGCTTATCCCATTAAACAATATTTAGAAGGAAATTATTTTTTAGCTCACTTAAAGCTTGAAGCAAGTCAAGTTAAAGAATTGGAAGCAAATTTACGTCTTTCTGAGGAAATAATACGTCATCTGATAATAAGGACAAAAAACAAAAAGGAATCTTAAGGTTATGGCAAGCTTAAATAAAGTGTTTCTTATTGGGAACGTAGGTACAGAACCAGAAATGCGTTTTACTCCGAGTGGTAAACCGGTGACATCTTTCCGCATTGCTACCAATAGAATATATACTGCCCCTGATGGGGAGCGGAAACAGGAAACAGAATGGTTTACTGTGGTCACCTGGAATAGGTTAGCTGAAAGCTGTAATCAATTTCTGACCAAAGGGCAGCGAGTTTATGTTGAGGGTAGGCTAAGGACTCGTACTTGGGAAGGGCAAGATAGACAGCGGCGATTACAAGTTGAAGTAGTAGCTGACCGAGTGTTATTTTTAGACAAACGAGCCTTGGCTCCTTTACCTAGTGAAATTGAGGAAGAAATTGAAGAGGAGATTGAGCCTGAGGACCTGCCTTTTGAGACTGATTAGGTGACGAGAGATGGCAAAAAATGAAAAAAAGGCGAAAATAACAAAAGTGAGTGTGCCACGCTTTATTCCTAAACCAAAAGTTTGTTCTTTTTGTAGTGAAAAAAAGGAGATTGATTATAAGGATGTTTCTACTCTGAGTCGCTATATTACTGATCGAGGCGAGATTGCTCCCAGACGTCAAACGGGTGCTTGTGCTAAACACCAACGCCGTTTGGCAGTGGCAATTAAAAGAGCTCGTCATTTAGCGTTGTTACCTTTTGCTCCAATTCACATTCGAAAGACAGGGGGCGTTGGTTTGCGGGGCTAAAGATGCCAAAGCGAACTTACCAACCCAAAAAAATTCCTCGGTTACGTAAACACGGTTTTCGAGCTCGGAAGGCAACCAAGGGCGGTCAGGCAGTGTTAAAGCGGCGGCGACTTAAAGGTCGGTGGCATCTTACTGTAGTTTAGCCTGAGGGTGAATAAACTACAAATATTAAAAAAGCGGGCAGATTATGTTGCTGTTTATGAGCAGGGTAAAGGGTGGGGGGATAATCTGGTAATGATAAAAGTATTAAGCAATGGTTTGGACTGGAGCCGTTTTGGCTTTTCTGTGGGCAAGGAGGTAGGTAAGGCAGTAAAGCGTAACCGGGTACGAAGATGGCTAAAAGAAATAGCTCGGCAAGTAACAGTAAAGCCAGGGTGGGATATAGTTTTTATAGTTCGTCCTGAAGTAGTAAAGGCTGATTATCATCAACTTCGAGAATCGGTGACAAAATTATTAAATCGGGCTAAGCTAATGGTTGATAGTGAAACAGTTAATTCTGGGATTAATTAAATTATATCAGTCTACTATATCTCAAGTTATTCCTCCGCGTTGTCGCTTTATTCCAAGTTGTTCTCATTATGCTTATGAAGCCATTGAGAAATTTGGAACAATTAAAGGTTGTTGGCTGGCGGTGAAACGTTTAGCCCGGTGCCATCCCTGGTCTCAAGGTGGTTTTGATCCAGTACCTTTAACTTTGAAAAATAAAGAATGACTAAGCTTTTGTTTTTATTTAGTTTAAGCTTAATAATTTTAATTGTTTCTGGGTGTGCACCAGAAGCGACCGGAGGTTGGTCTGGAGCTGCTTTACACCGTAACGCTATTTATATTGCCTCTTTAGATGGAAAAATATTAGCTCTTAATCCTGTTGCCCGGAGTCAAGAGTTACCCTTCCCGGCTTCGGGAGAGTGGGTATTTACCCCAAGGGATCAGGTTCACTCTCCAGGTTTTAGTTGTGCTCCTCCATCTCCTTCATCTATTTATGGGACACCAGCCGTGGTTGGGGATTTAATCTATTTTGGTACTCATTTTGGTAGAGTTTATGCGGTGAATACCTTAGCTCGCTTAGAAAAAAGAGATTTCCCGGTGGGGGTGAGAGGGGAGTGGGAGTATCCCCGGCAAATTAATAAGAGTATTGGAGCTATTGTGGGAGGGGTAGTGGTAGCTGATAATAATGTTTACTTAGGTAGCTCCTTAGGGGTGTATGCTCTTGATGCTGTAACTGGAGATTTGCGGTGGCATTTTAAAACTGAAGGAAAAGTATGGACAACACCTGAGGTAAAAGATAGGGTTGTTTATGCTGGTAGTTTTGATGGTAAACTTTACGCTTTGTCTGCGGGGGAAGGAAAAGAATTGTGGAGTTTTAAAGCTCCTGCTGCTATCGCCTCATCGCCTACTGTTTGGCAAAATATAATCATTTTTGGTTCTTTTGATAGATATCTCTATGCCCTTGAGGATGGTAAAGAGAAGTGGAAAGTTTCAGGTGAGAATTGGTTTTGGGCAAAACCCTTGGTAAGTAAAGGAATTGTTTATGCTGGAAATCTTGATGGTAATATTTATGCCCTTAAAGCTGAAAGTGGGGAGAAAGTTTGGCAGTTTAAGGCTGATAGTCCTATTGCTGCCTCGCCGACTTTAATTGACAATTTTTTGTTGGTAGCATCAGAATCAGGAAAGTTATACGTAATAAATATAACAGATGGAAAATTAATTAAGACTACTTCTTTAGGGAGTTCAATTTTTGCCCCCCTCTATGGGGAAAAGGATGTCGTCTATGTCCATACCAAGAACCGTTATCTTTATGCGATTAAGGTACCTGAAGCCGAGATTATCTGGAAGTTTTCCTTGGCGGTTAAGGAAAAGTAGTAAACTGTGATTCCAAAGGTTTAAATTATGGCTGAGTTGTGGAATACCCTTATCCTGGACCCGATGCTTAATGGTTTAATCGTTTTATATTCGGTCTTATTTAATAATTTTGGTTTAGCGATTATCGCTCTTACCCTTTTCATTCGGTTAATAACCTACCCCTTGACTTTACGGCAGCTTCGGTCGACAAAGGCATTACAAGCATTACAACCAAAACTCCAGGAAATTCAAAAGAAATATGCTAAAGATAAAGCCAAGTTGCAGCGGGAGATGGTGAGGCTTTATCGGGAGGCTGGGGTTAATCCTTTGGGTTGTTTGTGGCCTCTTCTTATTCAGTTTCCTATTTGGATTGCTCTTTATCAATCAATTATGCGGGCTTTGGCAGCAACACCGGAGAATTTGTTAAGCCTATCCAAGCATCTTTATTCGTGGTCGATAGTAAATCAAGTAGTGCCGTTAAATGAAAAGTTTTTGTGGCTCGATTTGGCTAAACCTGACAATACTCTCTTGTTACCTATTTTAGTTGCCGTGACTATGTGGGTGCAGCAGAAGATGGTAACAGCGCCAGCAGTTGACCCAAGGCAACAGTCTATGAATAATATGACATTAATAATGATGCCAATTATGTTTGGTTTATTTGCTTTACAATTCCCGAGTGGTTTGTCTCTTTATTGGGTTGTTACAAATATAATCGGGATT
>JBHOQK010000030.1:0-1507 GCA_042408205.1 Dehalococcoidia bacterium
ACTCGCACTACCCGCCAGCTTTTAATTTTACCTCCCGCAATAAACGCAACGCCCGAAGCGAAATATCTTCTAAATTGCCAATTGGTGTTGCAATAAGATAAAGAGTCGGCACAAGTTGTTTATTATAGTCCTACTAACAAAACTCGTCTACTCTTGACTTTAATATTTCTCCTCTGTTATAGTCTTTGCCAACTATCAAGGAAACAGCCATGACCATCCCTCAGTTTAAAACTATGGAACGAGCCTACGGATTTGACGAGGTAGCTATTGTTCCCGGTGATGTAACTCTTAACCCCGACCAGACAAATATAAGTTTTACCTTAGGTAATTTTACCTTTTCCCTTCCTATATTAGCTGCAGCTATGGATGCGGTTGTCGACCCAGCTTTCGCTATTCTTTACCACAAATTAGGTGGATTAGCTGTCCTTAATCTGGAAGGAATTCAAACCAGATACGAGAAACCTGAGGAGATTTTAGCCCAAATTATCCAAGCAAAGGATGATGAAATTACCCAGCTCCTCCAGAAAATTTACTCTGAACCCATTAAAGAAAATCTCATTTTTGAGCGTATCCAGACCATAAAAAGGGCTGGCGCTATTTGTGCTGTTTCAATTACCCCAGCTAACACCAAACGACTATCCCCTATAGCCAAAGAAGCCGGAATGGACATTCTGGTAGTCCAGTCAACCGTTACTACCGCCCGACACATCTCCAAAAGCTACCGAGGATTAATTTTCTCCGAACTACACCAAATGTTGTCTTTACCTATTATTGTTGGGAACTGTGTTACTTATAGTGCAGCTCTGGAACTAATGAGAACCGGAATTGATGGCATTCTGGTTGGTGTTGGTCCTGGAGCAGCTTGCACCACCCGGGAAGTCCTCGGTATTGGTGTTCCTCAGGTGACAGCAACTATGGATTGTGCCGCTGCCCGAGAAACTTACTTCAAAGAAACCGGAAAATATGTACCCATAATTACTGACGGTGGTATCCGGACTGGCAGTGACCTATGTAAAGCCTTTGCTTCAGGAGCTGATGCAGTTATGGTGGGTTCCATTTTTGCCCGAGCTAAAGAAGCTCCAGGAAAAGGTTACCATTGGGGGATGTCTCAGCCCCACGCCAGTTTACCTCGAGGCACCCGAATAAAAGCTGGAAA
This sequence comes from Dehalococcoidia bacterium, assembly GCA_042408205.1. Taxonomy (GTDB): domain Bacteria; phylum Chloroflexota; class Dehalococcoidia; order GIF9; family DYGU01; genus JBHOQK01. The sequence goes on from JBHOQK010000030.1 coordinate 1,157, forward strand.
AATTACCCCTTTAGAACAAATTCTCTTCGGTCCTACTTCTGTTACCGATGGTACCGAAAATTATATTGGGGCTTTGCGTACCGCCATGGGTATCTGTGGCGCCCCCACTATTAAAGACATGCACAAAGTAAAAATGGTAATTGCCCCAGCCATTAAGACCGAAGGTAAGTATTTTCAAGCCATTCAGTGTGCCCCTTAAAACTGTAAGGTCTTAAGACATGGAAATAGTACGGGAGAGTTCATTCCTCAATGGTCTAATCTTGGCTACTGGTTTCCACAGGAATTCCTGCCCCTTTTATTCCGAGTTTGGGGCTTTTACCATTACACAAAATTTGCAATCATAAATAGTAC
>JBHOQK010000025.1:0-67028 GCA_042408205.1 Dehalococcoidia bacterium
CTACCACAGCCAGGGCAAGTTGGCTCTTTGACCTCAAAGGTTTTAGTAAAGACATCAAATTCATGGCTGCAGTCTTGACACCGAAAAGGATAAATCGGCATCTTGGCACACCTCCCTTTTTATTGTAGATTTTGGATTCCAAATAGGTGGTGTTTTTTGTGATGAAGGTAATGTTGAGCGATGAAATTCAAGGATTTTCTGGCTATATTAAAATTTTGGTAGAGAAGCCAAAAGACTTCCGATAGTTCGAGTTCTCTTGCCGAATCATGTTCAGCAGCTAATTTATAGAATTTTTTGCCTTCCTCTTCATATTCTTGTTCACTTTTTTGTTGAGTTCTTATCCCCAGTCTTATTTCCCTTTGGGAGGGGTGGGGGTAACTGGGGGGAGCATATTCAGGAAATATGCCGAGGATGAATAGGCAGACATCGCCGATTCTTTTGTAAAAGCTGAATCGGTGTGCCTTGTCCATAGCGTGACATAAAAGGATTAGGGCGTCAATGTCAAAGTCGCTGAATCTTAATTTTCTCCAAACGCCCTTTCTGACTCTTATAGGTATTGTATAGCTTTCAATTCTGGTGAAGGAGGAGAGCATATCTGCCAGATATTTTAATATTTCTTCTTTAACTAAAAGGTTAACTACAGCTTTGGTGTCAAATACTGGGATTTGTTCAGTGCCAATCTTTTCTAAGGTGTGACTGGCTTTCCCCAATTCTTTAAGGGTTTGTCTCAGGAGAATCTCAAAATAGAGGGCTGGGGAAATTTTCAATAGTATGTCTTTATCAGCTATTACTTTGCGAAATACTCTCACATCGCCGATAAGAGCTTTTCTAAAGCTCTCATCTTCCCTAATTAGTCGCTTAAGTTTTGCCTTGTCTTTAAATTCTGGGGCAGCTTCTTGGATAACAAAATCAAGATCGCCGTCGGATAACTCTAAATCTTTCCGCCTCAAAAAGGTTGTATTTTGTTCTTTGGCTAAGTTATATATCATGGGTCTTGGTTTTATTTTTCTAAAGCTTTGATAACTGCGTTAGCCAGTTGTTCTGAAATTTCTGGTTCTTTGATAGTGATAAGTTTATCGTCCACTTGGATAGGTTCACCGGTGTATTTGGCTTTACCTTTTACTAACCAACTTACTAATTCAGGTGGACCGGTTACCTTTTTGTCTTCAAGGGCGCCTGCCAAAGAGAGGAGAACAACGGCATTGTCGCTGGCACCGAGCACTTTATATTTAGCATCCTTTGCCAATTTACGGGCTGATTCGTCATCAAAGAGGCGTCTGGTGCCTTCTCCGCCAAGAAAAACTATGGCATCGTACTCGTAGGTTTTCACATCTTTAATAGCCGTGTCTACGGGGATAGCCAAGCCAGCTTCCCCTCTGGCGGTTCCCTGTTCTAAGGATGCCACGGAAAGCTTATAACCCCGGCTTTCCCAAAGTCGGCGGCAAATTTCATACTGCTGGTCGTGAAAACCATAAGGCGGTACGACTACCAAGATTTTCTTTTCTGCCATAAGCTACCTCCTCCCTTTTGTGCTTAAAGTAGTATATTTTGCCTAATTATATTTATTATAAAAAAGAAAATTAAAAAGCTTAAAGTTTGGCAAGGGGGCTTGGGGGGGTTAGTAGCTAAGGTAGCAGGCTATGTCACCACTGAACAAACATGGGCATGACGACATGGACATAGTTGTCGATACCCACGGGGCGGATGACGCCGGGGCTGGAGGGGGTAGTGATTTCCAGAGCTACTTGAGGTTGATGGATGACTCCGAGGACATCGGTGAGATATTTGGCATTAAAAGCAATTTTAGCCGGTTCACCGTCTATTATGGCATCAATTTCGCTAACATTATCTCCAATTTCTTCAGCTCGGGCTGAAATTGTCATTTTGCCTGGGGTAAGCTCAGTTCCAGGGGTAATGACTAAACGGATAATACCACTGCCATCGCGGGCAAAGATAGCGGACATTTTAACGGCTCGAGAGAACTGGGCGACCTCAACCACAGCTCGGGTAGCATAGCTTTGGGGGATAAGCTGGGCATAGTTAGGGAAAGTGCCCTGGATAAGCTGAGAGACCATTTCGGTGTTTTTGAGGCGGAAGAAAACTTGGCTTTTTGGTTGGTTGACAACGATGGTCACTGGTTCCTCCTGGTCGGCAAGGAGGCGATTGAGTTCAATTAAGGTGCGCGCTGGAATAATGACGGCAGCTTTGCTGGTAACTGGGGAGAGGAGGTTTGTTTTGTGGACAGCCAGTCTAAAGCCATCGGCGGCAGCTAAAGTAAGTTTATTGCCATCAAATTCGGTATGGACGCCGGTTAATACGGGGCGAGATTCTTCTGTAGCGGCAGCAAAGACAACTTGGCTAATAGCATTTCTTAGGGCATTAACTTCAATGGTGGTGCTGATACCATCGGTAATCTGAGGGATGGGGGGAAAATCTTCGGCATCAATGCCGGTTATGCGAGCTTCAAAACGACCACTTTTGAGTTCCAGGACGCGATGGCTTAGGCTTAAGTCAATTCGGTCAGGAAGGAGGGAGTTGATAAATTCAGTGAGGAGGCGAGCTGGAACAGTGATGGCACCTTCTTTTTCCACATTAGCGCCAAGCCAGTGGGTGATAGCTATTTCTAAGTTAGTGGCGGTTAATTTGAGCCGGGACTGGTCAGTAGCAATGAGGACATTCTGGGTAATAGGTAAAGTAGTTCGGGTAGCAACAGCTCGGCTAACTATGCTAAGACCTTTAGCTAGATTTTCTTGAAGACAGGAAAGTTTCATAAGTCACCTCCCGCACAAGGACAAAAGCCATCGTCCTGATATATTAATGGTGAAAAGTAGAATAGCACGATGACGAGGGTAAGTCAATGAGAGAGTAAGTTAGTTTTTTTCTTTCCTGATTTACCGCCGCTTTTTTGGAGCAAGCGGATTTCTTCCAGGTGTAAGGATTGGTCAACGGTTTTGCACATATCGTAGATAGTGAGGGCAGTGATAGCCACGGCGGTGAGGGCTTCCATTTCAAAGCCCGTTTTGCCCCTACCTTTAACTGTGGCGGTAATGTCTACTGAGGAAGTTTGTTCGTTGAGGAAGAAATCAATAGAAATGTGTTCTATAAGGAGGGGATGGCACAGGGGGATGAGGTGATGAGTATTTTTGGCGCCGGCAATACCAGCAATTCGGGCAGTAGATAAGACATCTCCTTTAGGTAGCTTTCTCTCCTTTATGAGATTAAGGGTTGAGGCTTGCATAACGACTTTTCCCATGGCAATGGCTTCCCGGTAAGTTATCGGTTTTTGGCTGATGTCTACCATATGGATATTGGACATTTCTATCCTCCCAGTTGGGACATGAGGCTTTTAACTGGGGTTTGCTTTTCGGGGAGGGAGTGGTGGGAAGGTTTGGTGGAAATAGCTTGGTGGATAAGCTTTTTTATTTGGAGAGGTGAAGCTCCTTGGCGTAACGCCTGATGTAAGTCAATCTCGGTATCTTGGAGGAGGCAGGGGCGGAGTTTGCCCTGGGCAGTAAGACGAAGGCGGTTACAAGAAATACAGAAGTGCTCGGTTATAGGGGTAATAAAACCGATGGTTCCTTTAGCTTTTGGGAAGCGGAAATAACGAGCTGGACCATTGCCAGGAGGAGGTAATGAGGGTTCCAGGGAGCCGAGGGTAAGAAGTTGCTCTTTTATTTCAGCAGCGGGGACAAAGTTAACTGGGTGAATGGTGGTGGAGAAGGTGGGCATAAGTTCAATGAAGCGGACATGCCAACCCTCGGTAATGCTTCGGCGGGCAAAGTCAATTATTTCATCGTCATTTATACCCCGAAGGACAACCATGTTAATTTTGACGGGGTTGAGACCGAGGGCACGAGCGGTTTCAATACTTTTGAGGACATCTTTTAGCTTATCCTGGCCAGTAATGTAATGAAATTTGTCTGGTTTTAAGGAATCGAGGCTGATATTGACCCGGGTTAGCCCGGCTTGTTTTAAATCTTTAGCCTGAGAATGGAGGAGGACGCCATTAGTGGTTAGGGAAAGTTCTTCTATCTGGTCTATTTTGGCTAACATTTCAATGAGTTTTGGTAAATTCTTTCTGAGGAGGGGTTCACCTCCAGTAAGTCTTATTTTGGTGATGCCGAGTTCGGCGGCAATTTTGGTAATGGTAACCAGTTCTTCAAAGGAAAGGAGAGCCTGAGGAGGAAGAAGGGGGATATTATTTTGTGGAAGGCAATAGCGGCAACGCAAATTGCACCGGTCGGTAACCGAGATGCGGAGGTAATTTATAGGGCGGCTAAAGGAATCAGAAAGTCCGGTCATAAAGCTCCTCAAGGAACTTTAGGGCTTTTTGGGCAGCTTTACCCCGGTGGCTAATTTGATTTTTAATTTCTAAGGGCAGTTCAGCCAGGGTTTTGCCTAATTGGGGGAGATAGAAAATTGGGTCGTAGCCAAAACCATTAGTCCCTCGGGGTTCGAAGGTGATAAAACCGAAGCAATCGCCATAAAATAGCTCAACTTTACCATCGGGGAAAGCAATGGCAATAATGCAAACAAAACGAGCCGTTCTCTTTTCCCAGGGGATATTCTTGAGTAAGGATAAAAGATAGGCGATATTAGCGGCATCGTTAGCTTTAGGACCGGCGAAGCGAGCGGAAAGGCTACCCGGTCTGCCACCAAGGGCATCAACTTCCAGTCCGGAGTCATCGGCTAAAGTAATGAGCTGACTGAGGTTAGCCCCAGTAATGGCTTTAAACCGGGCATTTTCTTCATAGGTTTCTCCTGGCTCGGTTATATTTACCTTAAGTCCTGTCTTAAGGGGTGTAATAACTTCAAAATTTTGGAGCAAGGACTCAAATTCTCTTATTTTTCCTGGGTTAGAAGTAGCCAGGAAAATTTTTAGCTTAGTTTGATTATAGGTCTTCAAATCTTCCTTCAAGTTTCTTCATTACTTGCGGCATGGTGGTATATTCCATTTCTTCTAAGGGGAGGCGGTGAGGTTCAAAGGGACCAAGACGGCGCAAATAATCTGCCATAGCATTAGCTTGGCGTCGGGCTTCATCAAAAGCTGGGTCGTCAAAGAGGTCTCGGGGTCCAACGAGTTTGCCTGAAGAAAGCTGAAAACCGAGAGCCACTACCCGGGGTGGACCGTCAAAACGGGTGGGATTGCTATCTTTAAGGGCAACAGGCATTAAAGGACCATGGTGGGAGCCGCGCATCCAGCCTTCTACAATATGAGGTGAGGTAAAAGGTTCCAAGATTTCTCCCACCGCCGGAAATTGTCCTTGGGAGCGGACAATACAAACAGGGTCGTCTTTGCCGACATATCGTCCGGCAATGAGAGCCAAGCGCTGGGTGGAAGAAACGGCAGCAATTTCTTTAGTTTCTCGGTGGTAGACGGCTTTAATGGCATAGCGACTTGGTGAGCCAAGGAAGACAAGCATATCATAAATTTCTTCCGGAGCATTAAAAATAATTTTTTTGCTTAGCTTTACATCGTGGACTTCAAAGGCAAAGCCGGCATGCATATTGGGGGCGATGACTAGTCCAATGGTGTTAAAGGGATCAGCGAAGATTTTGTATAAAGGTAAGTTCCAAGCGCCGGCAGCAGTTTTATCCGCCATAAAAATGACGATAGTCTCGGCTTCTCTTTCTTCAAACTGCATCTCCGCTACCCCCGGCCCCATTCCTTTGACAGTGCCGGTAAAGGCTTCAGCTAACAGGTCTTGACCGGCAGCATGAAGTTTTAGTTTTTTAGCGATCTGGGTGCATTCAGCGAAGGTATCCCAAGCAAGTTTATGAATAAGGTTGCTTTCTTCTCCCTGCTGATGGCTCATTATCAGCTGGAGGTCATCCCCACAATGGGTTACATGGTAGTCAATAAGGATTCCTTTCTTTAAGGCATTACTTAGGCTTTCTTTAGCCTTTTGAATTACCTCGGGGTGGGAACTGGAATGGCCAACCCAACCACCAATGTCAGCTTTGATGACGCTTAAAGTTATAATCATGTTACCCCCTTCCTTTTAACTTTAGACTAAAGCTGGCAAACGATATTCACCAAAGACCCGGCGTAAAACACCACAGATTTCACCAAGAGTAGCATAAGCTTTCACTGCTTCCAAGATAAAGGGCATGAGGTTATCTGTTCTCTGAGCGGCTTGACGCAAAGCTTCCAGCTTTACTGAAACTAATTCATTGTCTCTTTCTCGGCGTATCCGGTTAAGGCGCTCTAAGTGTCTTCTTTCCCCCTCTTTGTCTATTTTTAGGAGGGGGATAGTGATAGGTTCGTTTGTTATATATTCATTAACGCCGACTATAATTCGCTTCTTAGTATCTATTTCTCTCTGGTAGCGATAAGCTGATTCGGCAATTTCTCTGTGGAAGAAGCCTGACTCTATCCCGGCGATAACACCGCCGATAGACTCAATTTTAGCGAAATAGTCATAGACAGCTTTTTCCATCTGATTGGTAAGGGCTTCTACGAAATAACTACCACCGAGGGGGTCAATAGTATTAACTACACCACTTTCGTGGGCGATGATTTGCTGGGTGCGTAAGGCAATTCTCACGGCAAATTCTGAGGGTAAAGCTAAGGCTTCATCCATAGAATTAGTATGGAGGGATTGGGTGCCACCGAGAACGGCAGCTAAAGCCTGGATAGTAGTTCTAATGATATTGTTTTCCGGTTGCTGGGCGGTGAGGGAACAGCCGGCGGTTTGGGTATGGAAGCGGAGCCATTGGGAGCGCTCATTGGCGCCGAAGCGGTGTTTCATTTCCCTTGCCCAGATACGCCGAGCGGCTCGAAATTTGGCAATCTCTTCAAAGAAATCATTATGGCAATTGAAAAAGAAGCTGAGTCTGGGGGCAAAGTCATCTACTTTAAGCCCTCGGTCAATACCGGCTTGAACATAGGTTAAGCCATTAGCTAAAGTAAAAGCCAGTTCCTGTACAGCAGTTGCCCCTGCTTCCCGGATGTGGTAGCCACTAATACTGATAGTATTCCAGCGGGGGACATATTTCATGCCGAACTCAAAAGTATCCACAATGAGGCGCAAAGACGGTTTTGGGGGGAAAATATAAGCATTTTGTGCCATATATTCCTTAAGGATATCATTCTGGATAGTCCCCCCCAGTTTATCCAGGGGTATGCCTCGTTTTTCGGCATTAGCCAAATACATAGCCCAGATAACGGCGGCGGGTCCATTGATAGTCATGGAGGTAGTTATTTGATCTAAGGGAATGCCATCAAAGAGGATTTCCATATCTGCCAAAGAAGACACTGCCACACCACATTTGCCAAATTCCCCCCGAGCCTCGGGGGCATCGGTGTCATAGCCATTAAGGGTAGGAAAATCAAAGGCGACGCTAAGACCAGTTTCCCCATGTTCCAGAAGGTATTTATATCGGGCATTACTTTCTTCGGCGCTGCCAAAGCCGGCAAACATGCGCATGGTCCAGAGTCGTCCGCGATAACCTGTATAATGGATGCCCCGAGTAAAGGGGTATTCCCCAGGGAAGCCTAAATCCCGGAAATAATCCATATCAGCAATATCGGCGGGTGTGTAGAGGCGTTCAATAGGAGTGCCCGAAGTGGTCACAAAAGTCTCTTGTCTTTCGGGGAAGCATTGGGACCGGGCATACCATTCTGCCACTTTTCTCTCTATTTCATCCTTTACCTCAAACATGGTACCTCCTCCAGTTTAGCAGTCAATGCCTTTTCGGGATAGAATACCTTTATCATAGGGGTGTTTCACTTTAACCATCTCTGTGACTAAATCTGCCAGTTCCACAAGTTTCGGGTGAGCATAGCGACCGGTCAAGATAAGTTCTACCTTTTCTGGCTTGTCTTTAATCAGCTTTATTACTTCCTCCAGGTCAATCAGTTTCCAGGCGGTAGCCACATTGACTTCGTCTAATATTACTATATCATAATTACCGCTAAGCATTGCCTGACGAGCTGCTTCCAGGGCTCTTCTGGCTTCTGCCTTTTCTTCTTCCTTAACATTATTTGGGTCAACGAAATGTTCATGACCGAAAGTAGCCAGGGTTACATTAGGAATCTGGGCTAAAAATTTTTGTTCCCCATAAGGGAAGTTCCCTTTCATGAAAAAGGCAATATAAACTCTTAACCCATGGCCTAAAGCTCGGACTACTGTGCCTAAAGCGGCGGAAGTCTTTCCCTTGCCATCGCCGGTGAAGACTTCCACCAAACCTTTAGTCAAAGGCTTATGGGGAGGGATTTCCTTTGTTTTTTTGGGCACAGCAAAAAGAGTTTAACAGAAATCAAATATAGCGGTCAAGGATAAGCCGTTTTTAGGTCTTAAAGGCTTTAATAGCGTCTTCGGAGAGCTAAAGCCAGCAGGGAAAGCAAAATGAAACCATTAATTACAGCTATACCTATAATAAGCCATGAAGGTTTTGGTGGCGGGGCTGGGGCAACCACGGTAAATTTGTCTTTAAGGTCACCAATTTCTACCTGGTACTCACCAATAATAGTTTTGGTGATAGGGAAGTCTACTTTTTGGCTACTTCCGGGGGTGAGGGTCAATTCTTTTGTCGCTTCGACTCTGTGGTTTATCTTTAACTCCAAGTTATAACTACCTGTGGAACCACCAATATTGCTGACTATTACTGAGATAATAATGGTGGTGCCCACTGGGGCTTGTTTTGGTTTAATATTAAGACTGCTTATCGTGAAAGTGGCTGGAGTTGGTGGTGCCAGCTTAGCTAAGAGGGCAAACATAGCCGTATGGGTTATCTTTGCCGTGACTGTTCCTAACTCAGGGGTGCCAGCGGTTTCTGATTCTAACTCTATCCAGCCCTTGTTGGGATGATAATAAGCTATAACTAAAGAGGTAGTTTCTTTGGGCAGTTTAGGTGGTTCAAAGGTAAGGGTAAGTTTAGCTGGTGGGACGAAACTTATTCCGTGGGGAGTGAAATCCCAAATATTACCAACTATCTTGGTATTGGGTGGTGGGGGTGGTGAGTCTTTTCTGTCTATAAATATCTGGGTAGCTGGTGTTCCGTCTGGATTATTAACCAGGGTGAACCTTTCTATTTCAAATCTTATCTGGTCTCTGGATATCAGAACCAGATTAGTCAGCCTTAAGTCGGTTAAGTGAGGAGAGGTGAGGATAGGGGAACCCTCAAAGTAGATATTTAGCTTTGGCGGTTCTGGAGCATAACCTCCTCCCCCTCCTCCACCTGGTAAGGGGATTCCGGGCGTGGCAGTAATAGTAATGTCAGCCGTATTGCTACCACTACCTTGACCGATAGCAAAATAAACAGGTAAGCTGATAAAAGTGGCGGCGAGGATAAAAGCGCAGATTACTTTTCGCATTACCCTACTTCATGGTGACCAACCACCGGGAGCAAAGTTCGACCTGTATCATAGCTCCCGTCTCTTCTATTACTGAAATCCAGAACTCCCACTTCTTGGACATTACTTTAGCCTGTTTAGGCATATCTAAGGCAACAAGTATATTTCTTGTTTCCCTTGGGGCTAAAACTGGGTTTGGGTCAGCTATTATTACCCAGTTTTGGCTTTCGGGCGGTGGCTTATCGTAGCCTTCAGCTACATAATCGGGGTAACGATACTTAATGGTAAATTGGCTGGGTGTCTCTTTTGCATTATAAATGGTAATATTCCATTCCGCCCTTGCCCCAGGGTAGAAGTTAGATATGTATACTTTTCCCGGACTGAGCCAGGTCTTATCTGGTGGAGGTAACCCCGCCGGAGATTCTATTGCTGGCTGGGTTTGGGCACAGCCAGTAAATAACACCACCAATAAGCTAACTATTAGCTTTGCTATCTTCATTAATTCTCCAGCATTAATTTAAGCTTGTGTTGCGGTCAACCGAACCGTATTTTGCTTTTGCTGCCCATCTTCAAATTGAGTAGGTGTTAACAGTTGTAAACCAAACTGGAAGGATTGGCCTGCCTGGTGGTTCTCAACAATCTTATTAGGGTTGTTATACTTGACAACGATCCAATCATTATTACCATACTTTTTCGCCTTTAAAGCAACTGCATTTGTTCCCGGTTGGCCCGTGTCGCTATGATTCCAATTGCCTCCCCAGCTATTACTTGTGACACTTATAGTTACATTTATATTCACACTACTACTATTGGTTACTGTAAACTGGGTGGTGGGTGTCTCATAACTGGCGTTTGGTTGCACTACACCAAAATTATAATTGTTTGGGCTAACTGAAATATTTATATATGCTGGGGTAGCCGTTACGGTAACATCAGCTGTGCTTGAAGCTAATACAGGAATACTTGGCATGAAAGTGAGCAAACTTATCAACAAAATGGTGATAAACTTTTTCACTTTTTCCCTCCTTTCTTAATTTATTTTTAATAATGTTGCTAAGTTTTAAGGCTTTGAGTTCCGGCTTTGACCTGAATTTCACCCCCTTATTTATTTATTATATTTATAAATGGTTACCCTCCGGATGCGCTGGCTATCAATGTTATCCTGCCATGTTTTTTAACTCCGTCGGTAAAAGTTCCTGTCTCCATCTTAATCTCCCATTTCTTTGAACTTCCAGGTGACAATGAATAGATAAAGGGCTGGGAGGAGGTGGTTAGGGTAACCATGGCATCTTCGTTCTGATCCCCTGACCTACCAGCTTTGATACGCACTTGATTTTGTCCTGGCTGCCCAGTGACCAGTCCCCAACCAACACCACCACTGAAATTTGAGCCTTGGATATTGATGTTTACGGGCACATCACCAGTATTTTTTACTGTAAAGTAACATTCGTTGTCATCAAGGGGAAATTCGGGGGGAGTGCCATTAGACCAGTAGGCTGAGTTGGGGTTAACTATACCAAAGTCTATGTGTGGGGGGTTATTTTTAATGTGTGTGGGGGGGGGAGTAGTCCACTTTAACCCAGACTTGAGTACATTTTGCTTTATTTGAGGCACTCAGGCCGACTCCGGCTTGAAGCGTATTAATCTCCTCCCATGTCCATTGACTCCCTGTGCGGGGATTATTTAGATAAACTGTGAAGTAATCTCTATATTCCTTAATAAGGTTTTGTGACGTTCCTCTAAAAATAGTATCATAGGTCTTTATCACCGTCCGGGCATCACCACTTCCCCTGTCTTTTCTGCACCTAATGTAGACTGTCACGGAGTTAATTTTTCCAGCCGAAGAAACTTGAGTTAAGTTATATAAATCTTCCTGCCACTGCTGTTGAGAAGAAGTAAAAACACAAGTCTCATCTTCTTCTGAACTTTCGTCATCGACGCAGTCATAGTTAAGAAGGTTGTCGTCGGGATGAGGCGAAAGTTGAATATCCCCATTACTTACTGGTCTTAGAATCACTGTGTCTGGAGCCGCGGCAACTGTTGTCACACTAATAGAGACAATTCCTGAAGGCTTAATATCGACCTTCCGGGGCAACAACGCCACTCCACAGGCGATCATTAAAGCTATTATAATAAGGGTAAGCCAGTGCTTTTTCGTCATCTGCTGTATAAGTTAAGTTATATTTATACTAAAATTTTGTAAAAATACCTACTGCCAAGGCTTTGTCTCAAATAATCAAAAGGATCTAATACTCAATGATGGCGATAGTCTCCCCGGCTTTAACCACCTGTCCTGGGGTGACTTTGACTTCTTTAACTATCCCGGAAACAGGGGTAAGGATGGAATTTTCCATCTTCATGGACTCAATAACGCAAATTTCCTCCCCTTCTTTTACTTTATCTCCGGGATTAATGTTCACTCTAAGAACTTTTCCGACTAATGGAACTTCTACAATTTCTTGAGCCATGATTGTCTCCTTATAGGTTAATATTGGAATATTTCCTCCACACCTTCCAGGGGCAAGTTCCCGGGGTAACGAATTTGTTTTCCAGAAGGTCTAAAGCCAAATTGATGTATTTTCGGGTATCATGGGGCATGATGATATCATCAATATAGCCGCGTTCGGCTCCCACATAGGGGTTCTCATAAATCTCGCTGTACTCTCGAATTCTTTTCCTTCTGGTTTCCTCTGGGTTTTCGGCTTCTCTTATTTCTCGGGCAAAAATAACGCTGGCAGCAGTGTCGGCACCAACAATAGTAACGCGAGCGGTGGGCCAGGCAAAGACAAAATCAGCGCCAATACTTTTATCTAGCATTCCATAATGGGCTCCGGCATAGGATTTTCGGACGATGATAGAAATTAGGGGGACGGTGGCATCAGACCAGGCATAAAGCATTTTAGCTCCATGGCGCAAAATCCCGGCCCAATCGGCTTGGGAGCCAATGATGAAACCAGGGCAATCCACAAAGGTGACTAAAGGTATGTTAAAAAGGTCGCAAAATCGGATAAACCTGGCTCCCTTATCTGAAGCATTTATATCCAGCATGCCTGCAGCATACATGGGCTGGTTAGCCACTATACCTACCGGACGACCATTAAAGCGAGCAAAGCCGGTGATTAAATTTCTGGCAAAGAGCCCCATGGTTTCAAAGAAATAGCCATCGTCGACTACTCTTTTTATCACCTCCTTCATGTCAAAGCCTTTGTAAGGCTCATCCGGAACTATATAATCCAGATCTTTGACAATCCGGTCTGGGGGATCTTCCGTTTTACGGCGAGGTGGTTTTTCTCGGTTGTTGGAGGGGAAGAAGGAGAGGAGTTCTTTAGCTTTGTCTATAGCATCTTTATCATCTTCGGCGACAATATGGGTCTGTCCTGATTTAACTGCGTGAGCCTTCCACCCGCAAAGCTCCTCCAGGCTGATTTCTTCCCCAATTTGAGTTTTGACAAAGGCAGGTCCGGCAATACCCATAAAGCCAGTATTTCGGGCTTGAATGAGGAAATCTTGCATTATCGGATGGTAAGCTTGACCGCCAAGACATGGACCTAATAGGAGAGCAATCTGGGGTATAACTCCTGAAGCTAAGTCTTGCATTCGGAAAAGCCAACCATAAGCTTCTAAGGTGTCCATGCCTTCTTGGAGTCGGGCGCCTCCGGAATCATTCATACCGATAATGGGCCAACCTTTTTCCATAGCGAATTGGATAGCGTAGGTTTCTTTTTTACCGTGGTATTCACCAAAGGTTCCAGCCATAGCAGAATAGTCTTCAGAGAAGCTGACTACCCACCGACCATTAACCTTACCGAAAGCGGTGATAACTCCTTCTGCTGGTACCCAGGCTTTGTCCATACCAAAATGAACGGTTCTGTGTTTAATATGCATTCCTATTTCAGTGTATTCTCCGCCATCAAAGAGATATTCCAGTCTTTCTCTGGCATTTAGTTGTCCGGCTTGGCGGCGCTTTTCCAAAACCTTTGGGTCTCCCATTTGTTTTATTTTTTGGCGTCTTTCTTCCAGTTCCCGATATAAGTCTTCCTTGGTTTTGTAAACTCCTCCGGGATACTCGTGCCATTCACTCATGTGACCCCTCCTTTTATTAGTTTGGATTGAGTTTTTTCAGCTAAGGCTTTTTAGCGGATGCCAATTTCTCGGGAAATAATCAGTTGCTGGATTTCTGAAGTTCCTTCGGTGATAGTTGCCAGGCGAGCGTCCCGGAAATAGCGTTGGACTGGGGATTCTTCAGTGAGACCATAACCACCGTGGATTTGTAAGGCTTCGGTAGTTACCCTTACTGCCACTTCACTGGCGAAAAGTTTAGCCATAGCTGCTTCTTTTACATGGGGTAAGTTTTTGTCATAAAGCCAAGCTGCATAATACATAAGCCAGCGGGCTGCTTCTATATCTAAAGCCATTCGGGCTAATTTAAAGGCGTTAGTTTGGAATTTAGCAATAGGTTGCCCGAATTGGACTCTTTCTTGGGCATATTTAAGGGCAGCGTCATAAGCAGCCCGAGCCAAACCTAAACTTCTGGCTGCGTGGGAGATTCTTCCCCCATACAATACTTCTAAGATATAGGGAAAACCTTTGCCCTCTTCGCCAATAAGGTTTTCTTCAGGCACGGCACAATTGTCAAAGTGGAGCTCACCGGTTTCCCCAGGGCGAGAACAGAACTTATGGAGTTTCGAGCGGGTAAAGCCGGGAGTATCCTTTTCCACAATAAACAAGCTGACTCCCCGACCAGCGCCTTTACTTTTGTCAGTGTAGGCAGCCACCACTACGAAGTCACAAATATTACCATTAGTAATGAAAATTTTGGTGCCGTTAATAATATATTTTCCGTTTTTCTTAACCGCGGTTGTTTCTATGGCGGCAGCATCGGAGCCGGCATTAGGCTCGGTAAGGCCAAAGGCGGCTATTTTTCTTCCTTTAATGGCTGGCACTAAATATTTTTGTTTTTGCTCTTCATTACCTCGAGTATAAATGGCTGAGGTGCCAATTCCCCCCTGAACCATAATCCCAGCAGCTATACCCACATTGACATAAGCTATTTCTTCTATAGCGATGCAATCACCTATTTTACCCATTCCAGCCCCCCCGTATTCTGGGGGATACCTAACACATAGGTACCCCAGGTCACCCATTTTAGGAAATAGTTGGATAGGGAAGGTGGCGGTCTTTTCAGCTTCGTCAACTAAAGGGGCAATTTCTTTTTGGGCAAAATCTCGTATGGCTTGCTTAAACATCTTTTGTTCTTCAGTAAATTCAAAATCCATTTTTGTCTCCTTTGTGTTAAGATAATATTTGAACCTTGTGTATTTTATAAAAAACAATAAAAATTTCAAGTAGGAAGCAAATGGAAATAATTCCAGCTATTGACCTTAAAGGGGGGAAGTGTGTTCGTTTGTATCAAGGGGACTTAAAACAAGAAATGGTGTTTTCTGAGGAACCGGTGGCGGTAGCTTTGGACTGGGAAGCTCAGGGGGCGTCACGCCTTCATATTGTTGACCTGGATGGAGCTGTTACTGGAGAAATAGTTAATAAAGAGACGATAAAAGCAATTTTAGATAAAGTTAGTATACCGGTTCAGGTGGGGGGTGGGATTCGTCGGCTACAGGTAGTGACGGAGTTGCTCACCCTGGGTGCCAAGCGGGTAATATTAGGTACTATGGCTGTAGAAAATATAAGATTAGTGGAAGAACTGTGTCAGCGATTTGGGGAAGCCATTATTGTAAGTCTTGATGCCCGGGATGGTTATATAGCTACTCATGGCTGGCAAAGAACCAATCCGGTTACGGCTTTAGAGTTAGGGTTAAAATTAGTAAAAGCTGGGGTAAAGCGACTTATTTATACGGACATAAAGCGGGATGGCACTTTAACGGAACCTAATTTTGACGCTATAGCTGAGTTAGTGACAAAGTTAGCTGTGCCCATTATTGCCTCTGGGGGGGTTTCATCCTTATTTCATCTGAAACGGCTCAAAGATTTGGGGGTTGAAGGAGTTATTATCGGCAGGGCTCTTTATAGTGGTAATATAAAAC
Source organism: Dehalococcoidia bacterium (assembly GCA_042408205.1). GTDB lineage: Bacteria > Chloroflexota > Dehalococcoidia > GIF9 > DYGU01 > JBHOQK01. Next base: position 15,340 of record JBHOQK010000025.1, read on the forward strand.
TGACAGAAGCTATAACCCAAGCGAGGGTATAGTAGACTTTAAGGAGGTTTGAGTTGTTAACTAAGCGGATAATTCCATGTCTTGATGTTACTGGGGGGAGGGTAGTTAAGGGGGTTAGTTTTGTTAAGCTTAGGGATGCGGGTGATCCGGTGGAGTTAGGCAGTTTTTACAGTAATGAAGGGGCTGACGAGTTGGTGTTTTTGGACATTACTGCTTCTTCTGAGGCTCGGGATATTATGGTAGAGGTGGTGGAACGGGTTTCTCGGGTAGTTTTTATACCTTTTACTGTTGGGGGTGGTATTCGGAGTCTCGATGATATGAGGCGGATTTTGGAAGCTGGAGCGGATAAAGTAGCTATAAATACGGCGGCGGTGCATAATCCCCAGCTTATCACTGAGGGGGCAGCCAAATTCGGTAGCCAGTGCATTGTAGTGGCTATTGATGCTAAAAGACTGGAGGGGGAGAAACGGACGAGTGGAGCCTTAGGTTTAGATTCAGGTTCAAAATGGGAAGTATATATTTATGGGGGTAGACAGCCGACGGGTATTGATGCGGTGAAGTGGGCAAAAGAAGCCGTAAGGTTAGGTGCCGGGGAGCTTTTGGTGACCAGTATGGACTGTGATGGGCATCAGATGGGCTATGACTTGGAGTTGACCCGAACTATATCTGAGGGAGTAGAAGTACCAGTTATAGCCAGTGGTGGTGCTGGAAATCTGGAACATCTTTATGAGGCTATTGTAATCGGTAAGGCTGATGCAGTTTTAGCCGCCAGTATTTTTCATTATGGTAAATATTCTATTCGTCAAGCCAAAGAATATTTAGCCCAAAGGGGAATACCCGTTAGATTATAAAGGAGGTCAATGCTTAAGTTTGATGATAAAGGTTTGATTCCAGCTATTATTCAGGATGTCAACACTGGTGAGGTGCTGATGGTGGGGTATATGAATCAAGAAGCTCTGCGACGAACTTTAGATAAAGGCGAAGTCTGGTTTTATAGTCGGAGCCGACAGGAATTGTGGCATAAAGGAGCTACTTCCGGCAGTATTCTTAAAGTTAGCTGGGTGGCTAAAGACTGCGATGGAGATGCCCTTTTGTTTAAGGTGGAGCCGGCTGGTCCAGTATGTCATACCGGTAACTGGAGTTGCTTTTTCCAATCTCTTACTCAAGAGGATTTGTCATTCCTGCCGGGAAAAAGACCAGATAGCTAAGCTGGTAACAATAATTGCTAAGGCTCCAATTACCAAGGTATCTTCAATAAGAGTTACCGGACGCCCAAACCAGATTATTGGAGGAACTACTGGACCTAATATTAGATAACGGATAGCATTTATTCCATAGGTGATGGGGTTTATTTTGACAATAATATCCAACCAGTGGGGAAGATTAGTCAGGGGGAAGAAAATTCCAGAGAGAAAAATAAGAGGCATAAGCACTAAGCTGATAACTACTTGAAAGGTTTCCATGGTATAGGTTCGGGAAGCAATAAGTATCCCTAAGGAACTGAGGGTAAAGGCGGTGAGGAGCAAAAAGGGGAGTAAATAGGGAAGAGAAGTCAGGGAGAGATTTATCCCCAGGCAAGGAGCTAAGACTAAAAGAATTAAGCCTTGGACTATAGCCAAAGTAGCACCCCCTAAAGCTTTGCCCAGAACCATAGCTCGGCGACTTAAGGGGGAGACTAATACTTCTTTAAGAAACCCCATTTCCCTTTCCCAAACTACAGACATTCCTGACATCAGAGCTGTCATGAGCACAGTCATTCCCAGAAGACCGGGAAAAAGGAATTGGGTAAAGTTTAAGCCTGGAGCCAGGGGTCCCATGGAGCGACTAAGTCCGAAGCCAAAAACTATCAGGTAAAGGAAAGGAGCTCCCAGGGAGGCTATAGCTCTGGGGCGCTCTCGCCTGAGTTTTAATATCTCTCGGTACCACAAAATATAAATTCCTTTAAGTTCAGCCATGTCAGTGGCGACGTCGGTGGTAGCGTATCCATTCCCGAAGGGCTTCAGCTCCGTTTAGTTCAGCTTCCCTTAGTTCCTTGCCAGTAAGCTTTAGGAAAACATCTTCCAAAGTAGGACGACGCAGGCTGAGGCTGCGAATGGGAATAGAAAGACTGGAAACTAACCGGGGAATAAAATTACTTCCTTGGGGCACTTCAAACTTTAAACCATTGCCATCTTTCACGGCCGAAATGCCAAATTTGGTGGCTAATTCTTCAATAGCTACTTCATCTTTTTCTGTTTCCAGATAAATGAGGTCACCTTTTACCTTTTGCTTCAGGGCTTCAGGGGTATCTAAGGCAACAATAACTCCCTTATCCATGATAGCAATATAGTCAGCATTCTCCGCCTCGTCCATGTAATGGGTAGTCAAGAAAATAGTTATCCCTTTCTCTCGCCTAAGTTGGTGAATATATTCCCACATTCGCGCTCTGGTCTGGGGGTCAAGCCCTAAGGTTGGTTCATCCAAGAATAATACTTTGGGATGGTGGAGCAATCCCCGAGCCAACTCAAGTCTTCTTTTCATGCCTCCGGAAAAGGTGCGAACTAAACTGTCCCGCCGCTCCCAAAGTTCCACCATCCTCAACACTTCTTCAATGCGTTCCCGAGCTAATTTTTGGGGTAAGTTGTAAACGAAGGCGTGGAATCTAAGATTATCTAAAGCTGTCATTCGTTCATCCAGGGATGGCTCCTGGAAGACCAGGGCAATGCATTGACGAACCTTGTTTGGTTCTTTAACGACATCATAACCACAAACTGAAGCTCTTCCTGAGGTAGGCTTGATAAGAGTGCACAGGATATTGATAGTGGTAGTTTTGCCGGCTCCATTAGGCCCAAGAAAGCCAAAAATACTCCCGGCTTCTACCTTAAAGCTAACGTTTTTTACTGCGGTAATAGGACCGAATTTTTTGACTAAGTGTTCTGCTTCAATTATGAAAGACAATTTGGTGAGGTTTTTATTCTGTCAATTTATAGCGTTTCTTAAATCTTTCTACTCTACCGGCGGTATCGGCGATGCGCTGTTCTCCAGTGAAGAAGGGGTGGCATTTACTACAGACTTCTATTTTGAGGACTGGTTTAGTTGAACCAGTAATGAAAGTATTACCGCAGGCGCAAATTACTTTGGCTTCAGGATAATATTTGGGATGGATTTTTTCTTTCATTTTAACTATTGGCGTAAACGCTGACCTTCTTTTTGTTTTTGGTTATAGGCTCAAATTTGACAATCCCATCAATAAGAGCAAATAAAGTGTGGTCCTTGCCCATACCGACGTTATTACCTGGGTAAATACGGGTTCCCCGTTGCCGAACCAAAATTTCGCCGGCACGAACTTGTTGGTTGTCATATCTTTTGACCCCTAATCTTTTGGAGTGGCTATCTCTGCCACAGCGAGTGCTGCCACCGCTTTTTTTATGCGCCATTTAAACTTCACCCCCTATTTAATTTTCCTTAGAATTCTCTTTAGGCTCAAACCACTTCAGGTTTAAGGATTTCATTGATTTTTAGGTTGGTATAAAGTTGGCGATGCCCTTTTTTGCGACGGTAGCGAACTTTTGATTTATACTTAAAAACTATGATTTTGTCTCCTTTTTCCTCATTAAGGCAGGTTGCCCTTACTTTAGCCCCGTCAATAGTCGGTTTGCCCACAATTATATCATTACCATCAGCAATAAGGAGCACTTTATCTAATTCAACAATATTACCCTCGGGTACATTTAAACGGTCAACCTTGATTATTTGTCCCGGGGTTACTTTATATTGTTTACCACCGGTTTCAATAATGGCGTAAATTTATTCACCTCCTGAACTAAAACGTCTTAATTTTAGCAATACCAATAAATGGTGTCAAAATTTAAAACAAAAGGTTAGGGACTATGGATTATCTTTTCCCATAGTTGCGTTACCTTAGTTTCTAACTGAGACAAGCTACAGTTAGTGTCAATTACCACCTGAGCTCGTTTAATTTTTTCTTCCTGGGGTAGCTGGGAGTTGAGGCGGGCTAAGATTTGAGTTTCATCCCACCCCTTTTCCTTTTTGAGGCGTTCTATAATAACTTCCTTAGGGGCAGTGGCTAACCAAATTTGGTCAACGAGATTTGTCCAGCCAGCTTCAATAAGTAACGGAGCTTCTAGGACAATGACTTTAGCTCCCTTTTTTTGTTCCGTCTCAATTCTCTCTTTAGTTCTGTGATACATTTCAGGATGCATTATCTGGTTAAGGATAGCTAAGGCTTGGGGGTTATTAAAAACTATTTCTCCTAATTTACGGCGGTCTATCTCATTATTAGCTTTGAGGATATCTTTGCCGAAGGTAGAAACTATTTTGTGCCAAGTTTGAGTTTTGGGTTGGAGGAGTTCATGTCCAATTTGATCGGCGTTAATTATAGTAGCTCCCAACTTGGCTAAGATGTTAGAAATAGTGGTTTTTCCGGTGCCGATGTTTCCCGTTAAGCCGATGACTATTTTCAACTTGGCTTTTTAGACGAAGGCGGGCAGGCCTAATATTTCGCGGCCAACGATGAGTTTTTGGATTTCGGTGGTGCCGTCGGCAAAGGTGAGCATTCGGGCATCCCGGAAATAACGCTCTAAAGGATATTCTTCAGAGACGCCATAAGCACCATGAATTTGAATGGCTTGGGAAGTTACCCTTATTGCCATTTCCGTGGCGAAGGCTTTTGCCATAGAGGCTTCTTTAAAGCAATTTTCCCCTTTCCCGAGGCGGTAATAAGCTTGATAGCAGAGGAAGCGAGCGGCTTCGGTGGTAATAGCCATATCGGCAATCATCTCTTGAATGAGCTGGAAAGTGCCAATGAGTCGTCCGAACTGCTTTCGCTCTTGGGCATATTTAATGGAGGCATCTAGGGCAGCTTGGGCAAGTCCAGTAGCCATCATTCCCATGCCAATGCGAATCTCAAGGAAATCCAAGAGAGCTAAGCGATAACCTCCCCCGAGACCGCCAAGGATATTTTCTTTAGGAACCCGGCAGTTTTCAAAAATAAGTTCCGAGGTAGGGCAAGAGCGAAGCCCCAGGTGAGGCAGGTTTCGGCTGGTAAAAGGAGATTCAGCTCGGTCAACAATAAAGCAAGTAATGCCTTGAGCTCCCTTACTTCGGTCAGTGACGGCGAAAACAACAGCTATATCAGCAATATCCCCATTACTTATCCAAGTCTTAGTGCCATTTAGAATATAATAGTCGCCCTCAGGGACAGCCGTAGTTTTAATATCTCTGGCTCCGGAGCCGACATCAGGTTCAGTGGAAGCCAGACAGCAGATTTTCTCTAAGGCTAACACTTTGGGAATAAACTTTTGCTTTTGTTCAGGGGTACCATCTTTAAGTAAGCTAGGTAGTAAGGCTTCATTTTGGAGAATGACTATAAGACATAAGCTGGCATAAGCTCGGGAAAGCTCTTCAATGAGGATACCGTAAGAAACAAAGTCTAAGCCATGCCCCCCATATTCTTGAGGCAATAGGGCACCAATATAACCGAGGGGAGTTATTTTTTTCATAAGGTTTATAGCTATATCTCTGGGTAAAGGTTGATATTTTCGGTCATATTCATCAGCAATAGGAATTATTTCCTTCTCCATAAATTCCCGGGCACTTTTTTTAAGCATTTTCTGTTCTTCGCTAAACTCCAGTATCATGGCAACCTTCCTTTTAGTTTATGATTGGTTTTTTTCCGAAAGGGCTTTTAGGCTGGTTATCTCGCCTTAGCGATTATTATACTGCTTTGTATTTAAGAAGGGAATAGGTTTGTTCTTCAGGGAATGATATAATAAATTTGGAAGGGCTGAGGATGATAAAGGCTTTACTTTACGAAAAACTTAATGGCAACCGAGTTCGGTGTAATGTATGCCAGTGGCGTTGTGTTATCCTTCCGGACAAAGTTGGCGTTTGCCGGGTGCGCCGCAATTATGATGGTGAACTCTACCTTCTCAATTATGCGGAAGTATCTTCTATAGGTGTTGACCCGATTGAAAAGAAACCTCTCTTTCATTTTTTCCCGGGGAGTTTTGTTTTTTCTTTAGGGGGCTGGGGGTGTAATTTTCATTGTCAGCATTGTCAGAACTGGGAAATTTCTTGTGTTGAAGAGCCGGGAAAGGGTGGCAGAATTTCTCGGAAAATTTCTCCTGAAGAAGCCATAGAGTTAACCATCCACTATCGTTGTGGAGGTATTTGTTGGACTTATAATGAGCCGGCAATTTGGTTTGAGTATACTTTGGAAGGAGCCAAGTTAGCCCGACAGAAAGGTTTATATACAGCTTATGTCACTAATGGTTACCTTACCCCTGAGGCTTTAGATGTTATTGGACCTTATCTGGAAGCCTGGCGGGTTGATGTGAAAGGTTTTTCTGACAATTTTTATCAGAAACTGAGTAAAATTTATCGGTGGCGTGGTATTTTAGAGGTGGCGAAGCGGGCTCGGGAGAAGTGGGGAATGCATGTAGAAGTGGTGACCAATATTATACCGACTATGAACGATGATGAAGAACAATTACAAGGTATTGCCCGGTGGATTTGTGATGAATTAGGGGAATTAACCCCCTGGCATGTAACCCGGTTTTATCCTCACTATCATTTGACCCATCTGCCGCCAACTCCTATATCAACCCTGGAAAAAGCTTATTATATCGGTAAAAAAGCTGGATTAAAATTTGTTTATCTTGGGAATGTGCCGGGACACGATAAGGAGAATACTGTTTGTTATTCTTGTGGTAAATTAAACATAAGTCGTTTTGGTTATAATACCCGGGTAGTTGGTGTTGATGGTTCAAAATGTAAGTTTTGCGGAGCCGAACTTAATATTAGGCAAACTATGAGAGGACGAGAGAGATGGTAAAAGTTAGGAATCCAGCAGTATCAGGGCAATTTTATCCGGCATCCCCTTCTTTACTTCGGGCTCAGATTGAAGGTTTTATTGACCCAAAAGCAGTTAAGGAAGAGGTAATAGGCCTAGTCTCACCTCATGCTGGATATATTTATTCTGGAGGGGTGGCTGGTGCCGTTATCTCCAAGGTTAGATTCAAAGATACCTTTATTATTTTAGGACCAAATCATACTGGGTATGGAAGTCCTTTTAGTATTATGGCTGAAGGGGTCTGGAAAACTCCCCTCGGGGAGGTTGAGATTGACTCAAGATTGAGTAAAAAAATATTAGAAATCTCCAAATATTTAAAGGAGGATCATCTGGCTCATTTGAGGGAGCATTCTATTGAGGTTCAATTACCCTTTCTCCAGTATTTCAAAGAAGATGTTAAGATAGTCCCCATTGTTCTTGCCCCTGCCCCGGGTAGCACTTATAAAGAGATTGGACGGGAAATAGCTAAGGCAATCAAGAATTTAAATAAAGAAGTAATCATCATTGCCAGTACTGATATGACCCATTATGAACCTCATCAGGTAGCGCAAAGGAAAGATAAACAGGCTATAGAGGCAATACTGAATTTAAATGAAGATGAGCTTCTTAAGCGAGTAGATGAGTTAGACATATCCATGTGTGGCTATGGACCGACGGTTAGTCTTATCTCCGCCAGTAAAGAATTAGGCGCCAAGGTAGCTGAACTGATTAAATATCAAACAAGTGGAGATACCTCTGGTAATTACGCCAGTGTTGTTGGCTATGCTGGAATAATAATTAAGAAGGGGTAACTAAAATGCATCCCTTGGTTAAATTAGCTAAGGAAACCGTTGAAAACTATATCCGCAAGGGCAAGGTGGTAAAACCGGAAGAGCTCACTCCGGAGATGAAGGAAAGAGCTGGTGTTTTTGTCTGTATTAAAAAACATGGTGAATTACGGGGATGTATTGGGACTTTCGAACCTACCCAAGCTAATGTAGCCGAGGAAATTATAGCTAATGCTATCAGTTCTGCTACTCGGGATCCTCGGTTCTCACCAATAACTGAGGCAGAGCTACCAGATTTAGAATACATTGTAGATATTCTTACCCGTCCTGAACCGGTGACGGATATAAGACAGCTTGATCCGAAGAAATATGGGATAATTGTTGAGAGTGGCTTCAGGCGTGGACTCCTTCTTCCTGACCTGGAAGGAGTTAATACGGTTGAGGAGCAAATAGCTATCTGTCGGGCTAAAGCCGGCATACTTCCTGAAGAACCAATAAAACTTTATCGTTTTCAGGTGAGGCGATATAAGTGAAGTTATTGGTTATTGGTTTAGGCAAGGGTGGCTCTCGAATTGCTGATGAATTTGCTCAGTTAAATAAAAAAGCTAAAGCAGAGCGGAATGTGACTATATTAACGGCAGCATATGCCGCTTGCTCTGATGGGGAGACCTTAGAGAAGCTAATTTCTAAAGAGACAGATCTTCTGGTTCGGTTATTAGTGCCGGAACCTTCATCGACAAAACCTAATGAGACAGTCCAAGCCATTAGTGAACGAATTTTATCAGCTATACGGCGGAGTGAATATTTTGATACTGAAGCTTTCCTGGTTATTGCTGGTGCTGGTGGCAATTTTGGTTCTAAGATGGCGCCTCTAATCGGACAAAAATTAAAGGAGCGCTTTGTTGGTAAGCCTATTTATAGCCTTCTGGTTCTTCCCTTCGAATCAGAAGAATTAACTGAGACCGAAGCAATTTATCGGGCAGCGGTTTGTCTTAAATCTCTTTACCGGGTGACTGAGGCTGTTTTTTTGGTGGACAATGAAAAGTTGCGGCGAGGCAAGGTATCGTGGGGGCAGCCACAAATTAATCAGGAGATAGTAACCTTCTTTTATGACCTTTTATGTGCCAGTGAGGTTTCTGGGTCTAAATACGCTGGGGTAAGAAACTTAAGTGTTGGCGATATAATCCAGACCCTTTATGGTTTTACTGCTATAGGCACTGGGAAAGTTGAACTTACTTCACGGTTTTCCTTCTGGAGGTTACCTACGTTTCGAGAGAAGGGAGAGGAGCAATTGAAGGCTCTGGAGGCAATTAATTTAGCCTTAAACAATTTGTCGATTGATTGTGGACTAAAAGATTCGGGCAAAGCTTTATATCTTGTTTCAGCCCCGGCTAAAGAAATGAGCGTCGATATGGCTAAGGCTTTAGCTGGTCGTTTACGAGAACTGACCGAGGTTGCTGAAATTAGGGGTGGTGATTTTGCTGGTAGCACCAATTCAGTTCAAGTTACCGTGGTTTTGTCCCAACTTGCCTTTGTAGAAAAAGTAAAAAATTATTATGACAAAGCTGTTGCCTTTTTGAAATTGAAGAGATAATAAATATGACTTTTTTAGATAAAGATGTGCCTTTAGCATTTAGGCTGCGCCCGCGGAATTTTGACGAATTTGTGGGACAAGAACATTTAATTGGGGAAGGGAGGGTGCTTCGGAAATGTATTGAGATGGATCAGTTACCGTCTTTAATCCTGTGGGGTCCTCCTGGGAGTGGCAAAACAAGTTTAGCTTATGTTATTGCTAACATGACCAAGTCTCATTTTAGTCCTGTAAGTGCCGTTAATGCTGGTGTGGCTGATTTGCGCCAGATTATCAAGGAAGCTAAACAGCGCCGGAACTGGGGGCAAAGAACTATCCTTTTTATTGATGAAATTCACCGCTTCAATAAAGCCCAGCAGGATGCCATTTTACCCTTCGTAGAAAAGGGAACGATAACCCTTATCGGAGCTACTACTGAAAATCCATCTTTTGAAGTAATTTCTCCTCTTTTATCTCGGTGTCGAGTATTTACTTTAAAACCTTTATCGGATAAAGAGATTGAACTTATTATCAAGAGGGCTTTAGAGGATGAAGAACGGGGGTTGGCTAAATTAAAGGTGAAGTTAAAGGATGAAGCCTTAGAATATCTTATTCTTATGTCCAATGGGGATGCTCGAATAGCTCTCAATGCTTTAGAAATGGCAGCTTGGGCAACACCTCCTGATGAGACTGGGCAGCGGTGTCTGACTTTGCCAATTATTGAAGAAGCTCTTCAAAGTCGGACTTTTCTTTACGATAAGGCTGGTGACCAGCATTATGACCTTATTTCAGCTTTACATAAATCCTTAAGGGGTTCGGCTCCTGATGCCGCTTTATATTGGTTAGGGCGGATGCTGGAGGCTGGGGAAGACCCTTTGTATATAGCTCGGCGCTTAATTCGCTTTGCCTGTGAAGATATCGGAATGGCTGACCCCCAAGCCTTAGTCATCGCTGTCGCTGCTCAGCAAGCTGTCCATTTTGTGGGCATGCCTGAAGGTAATCTGGCTTTAGCTGAAGCCGTGGTCTACTTAGCTACAGCTCCGAAAAGTAACTCTATATATGAGGCTTATAGTCAAGTGCAGCAAGATATAGAAAAAGGTCGAAACGATCCCGTACCCCTTCATTTGCGCAATCCAGTTACTCCACTAATGCGTGGCTTTGGATATGGAAAAGACTATAAATACCCCCATGACTACCCAGGACATTTTGTTGCTCAAGAGTATTTGCCCAAGAGTTTAGCCGGAAAGCGCTATTACCTGCCTAGTGACCAAGGTTATGAAAAAGAAATTCAAGTTCGACTCCAAAATTGGTGGGGAAATAAGAAAACTAAACCAGACTAAACCCCCTCACCCCTAAATTCCTCTCTGTTAGAAACTTTTATCGCCCAGCCTAAACAAAATACCACCACGGACATTTTTAAATAGACTTATTAGAACATTAGTGCTAATATATAGCCATGAAGCTTTTAAAGTTAGCCTTAGAAACCCAGCGCTATGACCTGGCAGCCCATGCCTTAGTCTTTGGCTTAATCAAAGCCAAGATTGACAATGGCAGACAGGGAAATGGTAAAGACCAGAGAAAGTCAAGACAAGCCAAAAAGACCATCATTCTACGAACAAGCCTTAAAGGAAGCCGAAAAGCTTGAACTCCAAGAAGCTTTAGGCATTGATGGGATTGACCAGGAAATAGCGCTACTAAGGATAAAACTCAGGGAGCTTATTGTGTCTCAGCCCGATAGAATAGATTTACACCTTGAAGCTGCTTCTACTATCGCCCGGTTAGTTAGAACCAGATACTTGATCACCAAGGAGCAAAAGAAGTCCCTAAAGGAAGCTATCACTAAAGTCATCACCGAAATTGCTGTTCCTTTAGGCGTTAAAGTGTTAATGAGGGAGTAACATGAAGTTAAGACCATATCAATTAGAAGTGGCTAAAGCCGTAGTCGAAAGTGTCATCGAAAAGAAAGGCTTAACCTTCTCCGTAGAAATAGCCCGGCAGGGAGGGAAAAATGAACTCTCTGCCCATTTGGAGGTACTTCTTTTGACTCTGTTTATGGCTAAAGGTGGTAATGCCGTTAAATGTTCTCCTACCTTTAAGCCCCAGACTATTATCTCAATGATGCGACTTAAGGAAAGACTTGATGAGTTCGGCTTTACTGGTATTTATCGTCCTGAAATGGGCTATATCCTTCGCTTGGGGAATGCTTGCCAAATCTTTTTATCTGCCGATGAGCAAGCCTCCGTAGTCGGTCATACTGCCGATATCCTCTTAGAAATTGATGAAAGTCAAGATGTCAGTAAAGACAAATATACTAAGGATTTCCGACCCATGGCTTCAGCCTACAACACTACTACCGTCCATTACGGCACGACCTGGGATGATACCACTCTCTTGGAAGAGATAAAGCAAATGAACTTAGAGCTGGAAAAGAAAGACGGCATCAAAAGACATTTTCGCTATGACTGGCAGGAAGTAGGTAAATATAACCCCGATTATTTAGCCTTTGTAGAAAGTGAACGGGAAAGGTTAGGCGAAAATCATCCCCTGTTTTTAACCCAATATGCTCTTAAACCCATAAGAGGCGGTGGTGGCTTTCTAACCAATCTTCAGATTGCCCAGATGTTAGGCAATCATCCCAGACAAAAATACCGAGAAGAAGGTAAAACTTATATTGCCGGCATTGACTTAGCTGGGCAGGAAGAACAATTAGATGAGTTAATTCTCACCAGACCCTCCCGGGATGCCACTGTTATCACCATTGCTGAATTAGACCTTCGCCACCAATCCGAAGCTAACTTAGTTCAGCCAAGTCTAAAAATAGTCGAACACTATGCCTGGATTGGCAAAAAACACACCGAAGCCATAAACACCATTATTGACTTAATGAGAAATACTTGGAATATCAGTAAAGTAGTAGTCGATGCCACGGGAATTGGTGAGCCCATCGCAGCCATCCTAAAACAAGCCCTGGGAAGTAAGGTCGTTCCCTTCGTCTTTACCCAGAAATCTAAATCAGAACTGGGCTTTGAACTTTTAGCCTTTATCAACTCAGGCAGGCTAAAAATCTACCGGCAAGATGGCTCAGAAGATTATAAAGAACTAATGTATCAGCTTGAGAAAGCTAAGTCCGTTTACCGCCCTAACCAGACCCTAAACTTCTTTGTCGACCCGCAAGACGGGCACGACGATTATCTAATGAGCTTAGCCCTCTTAGTTTTTGGGGCTAAAGAATGGCAACCCCGAGTAGCTCGGGGTTTGACTTCAAATAAGGGTTGGTAATTCTTTAGCTGCTTCTTCCATATCCCGGAGGCGGCTGGTAGTTTCTTTTATCCTTTCTTTCTGACTGCGGGCAAAGGCAGAAGCCCGGTCGTAATAATCTCTTATTTTTTGGACAAAAGCCAGCTGGGAAAACATTACGGTAACATCAATAGCTCCTTTTTCCCAAGGGAAGTCACCGCTTCTAATAACAGCATTTTCAGCTAATTCTCTAAGATAATCCCCCAAGCCTTTAGCCATATCCATATTCATGTGTCGAGCTGGAGCGGCTAACAGAAAGAGAGCTCGCCCCGCATCCGCTGGATTACAGGCTAAAGAAAGCTCACTTAAGGCAGCATCCATAGCTTGCATAGCCCGAAGAGTCTCTCGACTCTTTTCTCGGAAAGTGGCGGTGGGTCTTTCCCAAGGGAAGCGCCAGCGGGGGATTTCCGTTCTGCCCACGCCAATCACAGTCCAGCCATCAATAGACTGGATAATATCGCCGGCATCGAGGGTCTTTGCCCCCACATATTTGTATTTAGTTACTTCACCAGCACACATTATGTCATAAAAGGGTTCAACAATTTGCCTATTTATTCGCTGTAAGTTTGTGGCTAAAGAGGCATCTTTTCTTACATAGCGTTGATTATCAACTAAGAAAACACCATCGGCAACAGTGTGGATAGACTTAAGACAGGTAGCTGTATTATAGACACTTCTTAATTCAGCCATTTCCTCGTGTTCAAAGGGGAGGACTATCAGGGCATAAACAGGCTTGCCAATATAACGCTCTTTAATCATTTGGGTAATAACGGAGATGGCTCCAGAGCCAGTACCACCAGCCGCGCCGGCAATGAGGAGAAAAGCATGAGTTTCATAAAAGCGGGGAGCTGTCCGGATGGCATCAATAACTTTGTCCCCATCTTCTTTAGCCAGCTCGGCTCCCATTTCATTTACTTTACCGACGCCGTGCCCCCAAGTCTTACGCCCGCCAATAAGAATGCGGTGGAGATAATCAGAGCCAATATAAGTTAATCCTGTTAGGTCAGCTTGGTCAGTGTTTACGGCAAAAGCTCCGGTAACGATAGTTGTCTTTCGCTCACTCTGGGCTCTGGCATTAAGCCGGACAAATTCATCAGCAATCCGTGAACCACATTGTCCTAAACCAATAACCATTAATTTCATCTTCTTACCTCTCTTTCTTTTAGTAAGATTTTCCTTATTATAACCATAGTTTTCAGTTTGTCAACTATTCCTCCAATTTCATTTGTTTTAATACTTGGCGCAGGCGGAAAATTATAGCCCCTATTAGCAAAATAAATCCTATAACCGAGACGATAAATAGCCAGGTCTGTATCAAACCAACTCGGAAGGATTGGGGAGTTGTCCACGGGCTTTCATTTTGAGCCCCATCTACAGCTTTTACTCTCCAATAATAAATACCGTAGCTTAAAGCTTCTTTACTGGTTAATTTATAAGTAGTTTCATTTAGGTTAACTTTGCGCAAACTAAGATTGGTAAAGTCTTCGGTCTTAGCTATTTCCAGATTATAACTGACGCCACTGGGGTCAGTAACGGGAGACCAGCTAAATTGGGGGGTAGCTTTACCTAAGAGATTGACCCGGGCTCCCGGGGATGGCAATAGGAGATTTGGGGTTGGTGGTGGGGTTGTTTCCATAGTTACTGAAGAAATAACAGAATTACCAGCAGCATCTTTAACTTCTATTTTATGTCCTCCACCTTTGCTTTTGGGAGCTTTGAAGGTAATAGTGAAACTACCAGTAGTATCTGTTATTGCTGTAGCTACTTCCAGAGTGTCATAAATAATGGTTATAGGTGAATTCTTAGCAAAGCCACTGCCGACAATAGTAATCGTTGTGCCTACAGCTATGTTAGTTGGGTTAACTTTTATGGCGGAAGTTACAGTAAAGATTAGGTCGGGGATTTCGGTATCTGGGGTAATAGTCCCGGAGGCATCAATAATATGACTACCTTTGGCTCCGGGTGGCACTTCCAAAGTAGTTATCCACGAACCCGTAGCATCGGCGGTAATATCGCTTTTAACCACATTTCCATCATAAAGGAGGCGGATATTCTTTTCATTTCCAGCAAAGCCGCTACCAGTAATGGTTATGGTACTCCATACTGGTGCTGAAGTTGGCTCAACCTTTATCCTGGGGGCAATAGTAAAAATAACATCAGGAACTTCGGTAGCTAAGGTAGTGCCCATAGCATCAATGATATGATCGCCTCGGATAGCCGTCGGCACTGAAAAGGTAGCTGTCCAGCTTCCTTTGTCATCGGCGGCAATACCTGTTTTAACGGCAGTGCCAGCAAAGGTAACCCGGATATTCGTTTCATTGGCGTTAAAGCCGGTGCCAGTAACGGTGACTAAAGTACCGACCCCGCCTGAGGTAGGGGATAGGCTGATTTTTGGGGTGACGGTGAAGGTTCCAGCTGGCACCTCGGTTTCTAAAGTGATCGCGCTAAAGCCAACAACCTGATGGGCTCCCTTAGCACTTATCGGCACGGTAAAAGTCGTTGTCCAGGAGCCACTGCTATCGGCGGTGATGCCTGTTTTTTGCTCTATACCATCATAAGTTATTTTGATATTAGGTTCGGTAGCTGTAAAGCCCCTGCCAGTGACTGTGACAGTAGTCCCCACTGGTCCACTGCTTGGGGTTAGGCTAATACTTGGGGTGACTCGGAAAGTTTTACTGTCAGTGTTTGGAGGGGAGGCATCATCAGTAACAGTAATAGTATGGTTACCCTTAACGCTGGGGGGGATAGTGAAAGCGGCAGTAATTGTTCCCCCTTGAACTAATCCCCGAGCCATTTCCACCCCATCATAAGTGACTCTGAAGTTAATACCGCTAAAACCACTCCCAGTGACGGCGACAGCAGTACCTACTGGACCTGAATCGGGAGTGAGGCTGATGCTGGCAGCAGCATTAACACCTCTCGGTATTAAAGTTATCCCGAGGAAAACTATCAAAAAAGCCCAAATTTTTATTTTCATACTACTTTAAGCCGATAATACTTAGCCCTGCCTATTTGTCGTGAAACTTCAATGATATTCCTTTCCTCAAGTCTGGCTAAACTGGCCACAACCTTCTCCCGACTCTTAATCCCCAAACCCCTCATTATCTCCGGAATCGCATAATCCCGCCTCAAGTCAGCTTTCATTAGATTGATGATTTCTTTTTCTATTTCTTTTTCCATTTCAAATCTTTTGTGAAATAGTAGCACAAATAAAAAGAAATGTCAAGGGTGGAATTTGAGATTTTTGGGATTTTAGGGGTTTAGATATCTTTACTTAGGGTAGCTAAAAATTCGGCGTTAGTTTGGGTTTTAGCCAGTCTTTCCAGGACTCTTTCGGTGACTTCGGTGGGATTAGGCAAGTCTTCGGCTACCATAGCTACCATTCGCCGGAAAAGTCGCACCCTTTCCAAGGTAGTTTCATCTAAGAGGAGTTCTTCCCGGCGGGTGCCACTGGGGATTATGTTTATTGCCGGAAAGACTCTTTTTTCGGCTAACCTTCGGTCAAGGTGAACTTCCATATTTCCGGTACCTTTAAATTCTTCATAAATAAGGTCATCCATCCGGCTGCCTGTATCCACAAGGCAGGTAGCGATGATAGTCAAACTCCCGCCACCTTCTGTGTTTCGAGCTGTGCCAAAGAATCGTTTTGGTGGATAAAGGGCTACTGAGTCAATTCCTCCCGAGAGGGTACGACCACTGGGGGGCATAGCTAAGTTATAAGAACGGGTGAGGCGGGTAATGCCGTCCAGGAGGATGACCACATCCTTACCTATCTCAACTAGTCTTTTTGCCCTCTCTAAAGCTAATTCAGCGACCCGAGTATGAGTTTCAGCTGGCTCATCAAAGGTAGCGGCGATAACTTCAGCTTTAACGGAGCGCTTCATATCGGTAACTTCTTCCGGTCTTTCCCCAATAAGACAGACCATGAGGTGGATATCGTTGTAATTAGTAGTGATAGCGTTGGCAATATGCTTTAAAAGCATGGTTTTGCCCGCTTTTGGTGGTGACACAATAAGTCCTCTTTGACCGCGTCCGATAGGGGCGACCAGATTAAGCAGGCGAGTAGACAGGTTATTAGAGGTTGTCTCCAGATTGATAAGTTTATTAGGGAAAGTGGGGGTAAGGTTAGAGAAGTGGGGGCGGTTTTTAGCTGTTTCTGGGTCTAAGCCGTTAACCGCTTCCACTCGAAGCAAGCTGTGATATTTTTCTCCTTCTTTTGGTGGTCTTCCTTGACCGGAAACTAGGTCACCGTTTCTTAAACCGAGGCGGCGAATTTGGGAAGCGGAAATATAGACGTCATTGGGGCTGGGGAGGAGGTTGTCCTGGCGCAAAAAACCATAGCCTTCGTCCATAATTTCTAAAATGCCGGAAAGGAATAGATAGCCTTGCTGTTCCGCTTGTGCCTGGAGAAGACGAAGGATAATCTCCGACTTTTTCAGCCCGGTAATGCCAGTAATTCCGTATTCCCGAGCTAATTCCAGAAGTTCCTCCTTGGTTTTAGCCTCCAGTTCCGTAATATTCATTCTGTCACCCCTTTATTTATCAAGACTATCCCATAACCCTTTTCCAATCCTCGAGGAAACGAATAATACCCCCATCGGTCAAGGGGTGGCGAATCATTTGTAGTAGCACTTCATAAGGAACGGTAGCAATATGGGCGCCAACTTTGGCTGCTTCCACACAGTGGCGGGTATGCCTAATACTGGCAGCAATGACTTGAGTAGGAAAATTATAATGCTTAAACACCTCCACAATTTCCTTGACTAATCCTATTCCATCCTGACCAATATCGTCCAATCTACCAATGAAGGGGCTGACATAAGTTGCCCCGGCAAGGGCTCCCAGGAGAGCCTGATTTAAGGAAAAGCAAAGAGTGAAATTTACCTTTATCTTTTCTTGAGACAGGATGGAAGTAGCTTCAATACCGGCGATGGTGGCGGGAATTTTTATCACCACATTCTCCGCCCACCGGGAAATCTCTCGAGCTTCGGCTACCATTCCTGTGACTTCCTGGCTCAAGACTTCAGTGGACACTGGACCGGGAACGAGGGCACAAATTTCTTGGATAAGCTCTTTGTAGTTAACTTTACCTTCTTTAGCTACCAAAGTTGGGTTAGTAGTTACCCCAGTAATAACTCCTAATTTAACTCCGTGTCGAATATGGTCAATATTAGCTGTATCTAAAAATAATCTCATTAGAGTGGCTCTATCCTTTTTAGTTTAACCCAAAGGCAAGGTCACCTGAGCCCCTTCCACCAAAGTTTGTTTAGCTTGGGCAATGAAATCCAAGAACAAAGGATGGGGGCGGTTGGGGCGAGATTTAAATTCAGGATGAAACTGACAGGCGACCATCCATGGGTGGTCTCTAATTTCACAAATTTCCACTAACTTACCATCGGGAGATAGACCACTAACTATAAGACCAGCTTTGTTCAATGGTTCTCGGAATCGGTTGTTGAATTCAAAACGATGGCGATGGCGCTCATAAATGATACTTTGCTGATATGCCTGGTAGGCTTTTGTTCCCGGAATCACATGGCAAGGGTAGCTACCTAATCGCATTGTCCCGCCTAAGGTGGTGATTTCCTTTTGTTCCGGCATGAGGTCAATTACGGGATAGGGGGTATTCGGGTCAAATTCGGTAGAATTAACTTCAGGAGTGCCAAAAGCATAGCGCCCAAACTCAATGACCATTACTTGCATTCCCAGACATAAGCCCAGATACGGGATTTCTTTCTCTCGGGCATAAGTAGCAGCTTTTATCATCCCTTCAATACCTCGATGCCCAAAGCCACCGGGAACGATAATCCCTTGAGCTTGTTTCAGCAAATGGTCACCATTTTTAGCCAGGTCTTCGGAATGCACCCACAAAATATTTACCTGCCGGTTATGGTAAAGCCCGGCATGGCATAAAGCTTCCCTAACAGAATAATAAGAATCTTTAAGCTCCACATATTTCCCCACCAAAGCTATAGTCACCGATTCCTTAGGACTTTTCAATTTAGCCACCAACTCTCGCCATTCTTCCAGTTCCGAAGGCTGTGCCTCCAGCTCCAGACGACGGACGATTAAATCTCCCAGTCCCGCCTCTTCCAAAATCAGGGGCACTTCGTAAATAGTCTCCGCTGTTATCAGGGGAATAACGGCTTCTTTATCTACATCGCAGAAAAGAGAAATCTTTTCTTTTATCGCTTCTGGAATGGGGTGGTCAGAGCGGCAGAGGATAATATCAGGTTGGATACCGATACGCCTTAGTTCGTTGACACTATGTTGGGTTGGCTTAGTTTTGAGCTCACCGGTAGTGGTAATAAAGGGTAGAAAAGTAACATGAATATAGAGGACATTATCTCTACCTTCCTCTTTTCTCATCTGGCGGATAGCTTCCAAAAAAGGTTGCCCTTCAATATCCCCTACCGTGCCCCCTACTTCCACAATAACCACCTGAGCCTGGGAAATCTCCGCTACTTCCCGTATCCGTCTCTTTATCTCATTAGTCACATGGGGCACTACTTGGATAGTGCCGCCTAGGAAATCCCCTCGTCTTTCCCGGGCAATAACTGCGGAATAAATTTGCCCTGAAGTAACATTGGAAGCCTGAGTTAAATTGACATCAATAAACCGTTCATAATGCCCCAGGTCTAAGTCTGTTTCGGCACCGTCCTCTGTAACGAAGACCTCGCCATGCTGATAGGGAGACATAGTCCCTGGATCCACATTAAGGTATGGGTCAAGCTTCTGAACCGACACTGAAACCCGGCGGCTCTTCAGGATTCGGCCAATAGCAGCTACAGAAATCCCCTTCCCTACCGAACTAACTACTCCCCCAGTCACAAATATATACTTAGTCATAAATTAACTACTCGTCTTAGTCTGGTCAACTAATTCTTTTATGAGCCTTCTGGGTTCTTTAACTCTATTGAGGTAAGAGCGAGGTTTTTATTTATTGTAAAAGGGCAAAGCAAATCTGTCAAGCTTATCCAGCTCAAAGGGTTCCCTTTGGGCAAGGGATTTAGCTTCATATAAGAACTTTCATTTTATTTTCCGGCTGAGGAGTGACAGAGCCACTATAGTCAAACCTATGGTGGCAGCAGTTCCAGGGCGGCCACAGCCTTTTTTAGGTGGTGGGGGTTGGGGTGGTGGCGGTGGCTGCTGTACTGAGGGAGGAGGTGGCGGTGTCTTTGGGGTTTGGGGGTCAAAGTAATGATATAAAACATTAGTGGCAATAGTTTTCCCTTCTTTAACGATAATCGTTGCGTCTATTGCCCAGAGGTAAACGCCGTCGCTGGCTTTGAGAGCTTTAGGGAGACGGCAGAATTGGGGTGGCAGGGGTGGTAAGTAAGGTTCTGGTGGTGGTGGTTTATATTTTGGAATACCTGAAGTGAGACTATCTAAGGTGGGGGTTGGGCTGGCGGGAGCCAGCAGGCGAAGGGCACCGCTGCTGGGGGGGAGAAATTCCGGATAGGGTGGTGAAGGTGGCGGCTGGAACCAATAAAATGAGGCATAAACAACTCCCCAGTGTTGAACTAAACCGCTGAGGCGCTGATAGCTTTCAACTCGCTTGATCTGAGTCCACTCTTTGCTGGTGTCTATAACAAAGCGGTAAATACCTTCTCCAGGAGTATCGGAGGCAGCATAAATAGTCTTGTTAGTGCCAAAATCTATATCAGCAACTACTTGTATATTACCTCTGCCGCCGCCAAGGGGGAGAGTAAGAAAGAAAGTAGCTCCGCCATCAGGGGAATAGCTCACCTGACCATTTTCGGCGCCACCAACCAAGACATAATTACCCGGGGCAGTAGTAATCATATTAGCCTTCCCAATACGACTATCTACTGGTCGGCTCCAGGTCTTGCCGCCATCGGGGCTCTTGACCACTTGCCCGGCGCTATTGACTATATAAAGAATGTTTGGGCTGGCAATTGCCATATCTATAGTTGGTAGGGGGGCTATTATTTTTTCAAAGGTTTGTCCCATATCTTTTGAGGTATAGATAGTCGTGGTGCCACTAACGGCAGTATTAGTCTCCGCCAGATAAAAAGTTTTACCCTCAGGGTCATCGGGGATAATTCTAAGGAGGGCGGTATTAGTTTGGGTAGCGAAACATAATATTCTTTCCCAGCTTTTTCCTTGATTAACCGTTCGCCACAGGCTATCAAAGCCGGGGGAGGTAGTTACCAGATAAACTGTTTTAGAATTTAAGGTGGGGGCGACATCTTGGAAGGAGGAGGTGCTGGTATTAATTTCAGTATCAATAAGGCTTATTTGGTTAAAAGAGACACCTCCATCCAGACTCAGGGATAGGGCTGATTCATCCTTTGCGGTCATGATGGGGCTGGAAGTAGCGGTATAAACCGCTTTTCCATCGGGAGAGACTCGGACTAAAGCATTGCCCGGACCGGTAGGGGGTTTTAGGGACAGTTGCCAAGTGGGGGGTGAGGCTTGGGGATTAGTCGTCCGTCTGATTTGGACTGAAGCTGTTTCCGGGCTGCCTTTGACTTCCCCCGCCCAGAGGTTACCGGAAGCAACGGTGCCGAAATAAGTTAGACTGGCTATAGGAATATCAGCGCCGGCATTAGCATTAAGTCGGGTGACGGTAGTATTGTCTAAGCGGTAGACATCGGGATTACCGGTAGCCCCGCCGGCTATTTGGGGCTGGCTGTTCCAGGCGATATAAAGGCGTCGTTTAGCTATTTCTGCCCCGGAGTAGTCTTGGGGCAAAACCATAGTAGAGCTCAGGATTCTACCGCTTTGTCCGGCTTTTGGTCCCGGGTGGGCGGTGCCTTCGGCTGGTGAATCAGTGCCGGGAGTTTCTATCCTTACTGGATAGCCAGCAAAGAGCTTAGGGTCATTCCAGGTGAGGGGCAAAATTCGGGTATTTAATATATTAAGGAAAGTATCGCCGTCATTATTTCCTGGCTGGTCAGTAGTTGATGCCACGGCTAAGATAGTGAAGTCAAGGGGGTAGTTAGGCGAAATAGCTACTGCGGTGACATCACCGCCGGAGAAGCCTTTTACTTGGTAAGGGTCGGTGAGGTCTTCCCATTTTCCCGGGGTGGGGAAAGTGAAGCGAGCTACAATCCCATAGCTATAGCCATCATTGAGAGAAGCGCTGCCGACAATAATGTCTCTAACGGCGCCAATAGCTGGCGAAATAGCTATGTCCTTAATTAAAGTCGGGGGCAAGTTGGGGATAGCTCCAGTTTTGATGAAAGTCCTCCCCCCATCAGTAGAAATATGGACTTTAGTGCCATCTTCAACTATAGCCAAAAAGAAAGGGTCATCAGGGGCTAAGGCTAAACCAGTAAGATTGCCCAAGATACCCTGATGCCTTAGCTCGGAAGTTAGTTCTATCCAGGTAATGCCAGCATTTGTGGATTTAAATAATCGAAAATTAACGCTGTCTAAGGCAAAGAAAGTAATGCCATCCTTACCGATGGCTAAATGGGTTATTTCGGAAGGGCTCAGGATAACCAAACCGTCACTACTGGGAGTGGGGAAAATAGACCAGCTCCCTGAGGTAGCAACCGCCGGACTTATGGTTATGGGCAAGACCAAGAGAATAAGACTAAGCCTCAAAATTAAATTTCTCCTTTGTTTTTTCACATTACCTCCTGAGATTATATTTCCTTGCTACCGTGGGCAATTTTTGCTTTAACTAAGGAGATTTTTCGGGGCGATAGCGAGGTTTTTCTTAATTGTAAAAGGGGTAAGGCAAGGCTGTCAAGTTTAAAGGAGACTAATACCCTCTTTTACTGCCTCTTTAACCAAGCCAATTCTCTTTTTCTTAATTTCAAATTCTTTTTCTGTATAGCATAAATGTCTAAAGGTAGCCCCACTTCCCGGTATTTATAAAGCCGAGAGGCTCGTTCCGGAAAGGGGATATCGCCAAAGTCATCTGAGACCAAAATTAAGTCAAAATCACTCTCTTTAAGGTAATCACCCCTAGCTCGGGAGCCAAATAAAATAGCCCTTTTTAAATGATAATCTTGAGCTATTTTACTGACGAAGCGCCTTACTTTATTAATTGTTTCGTCCATGTAAGGATCCCCTGGGCATATTCCAGGTGCAATACCGTTCATGCTCCAAAAGAAGCTCAGCCGTCTTTAAGTCCTCTTCAGCCTGGAGGAGTAAGTCTCGGACTTCCTGTCTCATAGTTAGTTAGGGGCAATTTTTTCCTTAACTAAGGCACAGATTTCCTCAGCTATGGCAATTGCCTCTGTAGCTACTTTCTGGTTATACACCCGTGCCGGAATACTATCGGGTAAGGCATTGGGATAGCGGGTGGGGACATAATAGCCATCCAGAATTGCCCATTCTTTGGCTTTTTGCCCAAAAACCTGGTCATAGACACTAGCCAGGGAGCACAACCTTTCCACGGAATGTCCCAAGACAATTTCTTCACCGCAGGCATAAAGAAAAGCTTTTAACGCCTTCTCCCCTATTTGTTGAGCTAAAAAGCAAACAATATGATAACCGCCTCTTGAGGCTAAGTCTTTTGCCCATTTTAAGTCCTCATAGGCTTGTTCCAACCACCTTTTGCCGTCTTCAATAGGACTTTTTCTCATAAAGAACCACTTCCTGAGCTAAAACTTGCTTTAAAAAGCCCCTCTGTTTCATTTGGTCAAACTCTTCAACGGTATAACATATAATATCAGCAGCCACGGGCAAGCTGAGAGAAGCATAAATTTCCCTGAGCCTATCGATAAAACTTTTATCACTATCCATTACAATCAGGATATCTAAGTCAGTAAATAGGTCAGCCCTCCCTTGAGCATAAGAGCCGAAGAGGCTGACTCTTTTGATATCACTTCTGTGGCAGAGCTCCCTTTTAACTTTCTCTACGGAAGCTTTAAGAAGCTCCACATATTCCTTTCGCTTTTGGGCTATTTTTTGGTTGATATCCATTAGTAATAAAACATGCTTTTCAGCCAGCGGAAAAAGCCAACTATGAGGCGGATGATAAGCCAGAGGCTGATAATGGCGGCTATAACGCCAGCAAGAACAAGGCTCCAGAGGGGGAAGAAGCCGACTTGGAAGGGGTGGGGGGCAATGACCCAGGGGCTTTCATTGCCAGCTCCATCCACGGCTTTTACTCTCCAATAATATCTTCCCGGAGGCATTTTCTCCTTCGTTTTATATTCAGGCTCCGTCAGTCCTGACCGCCTTAGATAAGGGGGGAAGAAATTTAAGTCTTTGGCTACCTCCAAAGTATAACTAACGCCACTGGGGTCAGTGACTTTTGTCCAAGTGAAGGTAACCTGACTTCCTCCATACCAATTAATACGGCTAGTGGGGGAAATGGGCATTGGGGCTGGTGGCGGTGTTCTTTCCAAGAATAAGGTCATATCTAAAGTAGCGGTATTGCCGGCAGTATCGGTAGCCGTAATAGTTGGTTTTAAAGTGGTGCCCATTCCTAAGGTAAAGGTAGCGGTAAAGGTGCCTAAGGAGTTAGTCTTTAGGGGGGAGGGGTCGGTAGTTATGGTAGTACCGTTATATTTTACGGTTACAGTGCGCTCCGCGCCAAAGCCTTTACCGGTGATAGTAATTGGTTTGCCTATTTCTGCCGGGGAGGGAGTGATGATAATCACTGGCTTGACTTCCAGTTTAAGAGGTGGCACCTCTTCCTCTGGGGTAGAAATACTGGAAGCGCGCAAGATATGATCCCCGGCAGTAGCTTCGGGTATGGTAACCTGGGTAGTAAAGCTGCCTAAGCTATTAACCAAAATATTGTCTTTAATAACCTGGCCATCCAGAGTTACTTTAGCTGTATCATTAGCCACAAAACCCTTGCCCGTTACGGTAACTGTTCCCCCGGGTATAACGGTTTTTGGCTCTAAGAAAAGGCTTGGGGTAATGTAAAAAGCTGGAGCCACAATAGCGTCCCGAGCTCCGAGAGGGACGATGTATAGGGGATGGCGACCGTAATGGTCTTCAGGGATAGTGAAAGTGACGGAGAACTTTAAGGGATGGTCTAAAGGAGCTCCAGTTTTCCCCTCCACTAATTTTGGTCCGATCGTAGAGTTCCAGTGGACGCTAAAGGGGCTATCAGGGATATCAATACTCCCCTTAAGGTTAACCTGAGTTCCCACCGGACCTTGGGCTGGGGTTAAGGTGATGTTCTGGGCTAATGATGGTGCTGCAAAGAGTAAGAAGCTAACTATCAAAGCTAAGAAAATTACTCCTCTCAGGCTCACCATTTTAGATCTTACTAACCCCAGATTCATCATCGCTTAGTTGCCCTCCAGACATCGGCTAAAATAACACCAAAGCAGGTGATGCTTACTATGTTGGCTTAAGTCTAATTCATTTTCTTTTCTTCTGTCAACTTTTGCACATTAGACCGACTGCTTTAATTCCCAATTCTTCAGCCAAACTTTGGGGTAAAACGGTTAAAGTAGCTCCGGTATCGGCTAGGGCAGTCACCTCTTTGATTCGGCTCTTGTCCAGATTCCCAACTTTTGTCAAAGATTTGGGCAGAAAAAAAGAAGGGGTGGTCTTTGCCACCCCTTCTTGCTTTTCCCAAGCAGGATGTATTATGCCCGGCGACCAGTCCTGACGATGAGGATCAAGGTGACGATCACCAGGATAGCCCCGATGGCAATCACTGTCCACACCCAGGCCGGGGTTGGTGGTGGTGGTGCTGGTGGTTCCGGCGGTGGTGGTGGTGGTAGTTTCACCACCGTGAAGTTAGCCACTGGGCTGGGGTTGCCCACCGGGTCAATAGCCTGAACCTGCCAGAAGTAAGTGCCAGGGGCAAGGTCAGTGCCTACCTGATAAGCCGGTGTGGTCACCTCTTTAGGCGTGCCATCAACAGTCTTGGTCAGGGCTGGGTCAGTGGCAATGACAATCTTATACTTCTTAGCCACAGTCCCGGGCTCCGGTGACCAGGAGAAGGCTGGCATAGCTTTCTCATCGTGCTTATAGGTCAAGGTAGCCCCATTTGCTGGAGATAGGATCAGAGGACCAAGGTGAGGCGCTCCTACCGGGACACCAGCCTCCACCATGAAGCTCCTCACCGCTGACCACGGGCTCAGGATAAGGTCACCAGTAACTTCGTCCCACACTCTGACTCTCCAGTAATAGGTCTTGCCAGCCTCAAGGTTAAGTGTGATAGCACCGGTAGGACCGACAACCGCAGCCGGTTTCGCGACATCAGGCGGAGAGTAGTCAGTTTTATCCAGGAGGACCTGGGTAAATTCGGGATCCTTTGCTATCTGTATATGGTAACGTGTAGCCAGGTCAATGAAAGCCCAAGTTAAGGTAACATTGGCAGCTCTGCCTGAGACTGGGTCAATGCCAATCGTAGCTTTGTCTGCAGGTGTAGTCAAGTCAGGTCCAGCCTTGGATAAGGCATCCAGGTAGGCAACAAGTGTATCATCGCCGTTCAATGTCCAAACCAGGACACCATCAGATACCTTTATTGACTGGGGTTGGAGACTGAACATGCCACTAACGGTAGCTATATCCATCTGCGTCCACTCTGGTCCCGGTGGAATAGGAGTTGTTGGGTTAAGGGAACGATCAGCCCAACGGTTTGTTGAGTCACCAGCATAGAGGGTACCACAGTGAGTAGCCAAACCGGTTATGGTCCGATTATCGCCAGAGATGAGCGTTGACCAGACAGTGCTAACGCCGATAATCCAGCGCCCAATACCCTGACCAGCAGTAGCAGAACCAGCATAGATAATCTTGTTGGTATCGAAGTCCTTATCAGCAATTACCTCCACATTACCTGTACCCCAGGCAAGGGGGATGAGGGTGAAGCTGGCACCACCATCAGTGGAATAGCTAACACGACCACTAGTGCCACCAACAAAGACGTTGCCCTTCTTATACACACTTATCATATTGGCAGCGCCAACCATGCTGTCCACAGGAATTGACCAAGTCCAACCAGCGTCGGTTGACTTAGCCACAAAGCCAGAAGTGCCATCGACACCATAAATAGTCAGTTTGTCTTCAACGGCTAAGTCCCTCAGGCTAGCGATATTGCTGGCTCGGGATCCCCAGGTTTCACCTTTATTGGTGGTAACACGAATCTTGTTTGAGTCGGTAGCCTCTATGTAATAAACAACAGAGCCATCTGGGGTGTCAGGAGATGGTCTGATTTTGGCTAACCCATTGCCTGCCCAGGCTCGTGTCTCAACTCTTTCCCACCTTGTCCCGTGAGGGATAGTAGTGCTGCGGAATATACTGTCATAGGAAGCGGTACTCTGATTAGCAATAAAGACTACTGAGCCATCAGCGGATACACCGACATCAGTCAACTTTGAGTCGCCTGTGGCAATGTCGGTATCTATAAGCCCTCTTTGGTTAAAGGAAACACCATCATTAGTTGAAGCTGAGAAGGCTGTCTCGTCATTGGGCTCAGCCGCAACCAGGAAATTAGCTGTGTGTTTCTCAGGAACGCCAGTACTGGTAACGGCAAAAGCTATCTTGCCATCAGGGCTCCACCGGACAAAGGCATTACCCGTTGGAGTTGTGCCTATAGTTTTGCCTCCGGTGGGTGGCTTAGCTGAGTCTAGCCAAGTGGGGAAACGAGCCTGTGGATCCATGGTACGTTTCACTTGGGTAAAGGGTGCTGCCCAACCCACTTGTCCAGCTAAAAGCTTACCTGTATCGCGCGTACCATGATAAGCCAGGCTGGTTATAGATAAATCAGCTCCAGCATTAATGTCAAGCCGGAAAACAGTAACATTGTCAACGCGGTAAACATCGTCAGTAGCTGCTGCGTCTCCACCGCTATCAATGGTGAGCCACACCCGGCGCATAGCTGCCTCAGCGAAGTTGGCGTCTGAAGGTATAGCCATGTCCGAAGTTCGCCACTGACCCTCCTTAGCTCCAACCGTGCCAGGTGGGTACTGCAGATTTACTGGCCACAGAGTATAAATAGCAGCCCCATTCCAGGCGGGCACAGCCCCTAAGTTGGCCGCCTGTAACCAGGCACTGGCAGCATCGTGAGTGATAGCCAATAGGGTTCTATCAAGTGGGAACGCGGGGGAGAACCGGACTGAGCTTACATCTGAATGTGTCCAACCGGCGATAGTAGGAGGAGGACCAGGGGTATAGCCCGGTATTTTCCACGAAGTGGCAACAGCCCCGACCTCAAGAATAGCCGCAAAACCATGCCCATTATCGTCACTAGTAAACCACTTGCCGTCAGTACCTTTATCAATATCGTCAGGATCATATACACCCACGGCTACAGTGCGTATAGTGCCCAGACCACCAGGTATAGACTTGGCTATGTCAAGAGCCCTTGGGGCAATGCGAGCGTTAGCAGTAAGACCACCCCAAAGGTTTGGCAATGGACCGGTGTAGCCCCAGTTATGCCCGCCATCGTTGGAAATGACCACATACTGGTTAGCTATTCCAGTGGCACTCTCCCCGGCAATAGCCACAAAATTGGGGTCATCAGGAGCTACGGCTATTGCCCAGAACTGAGTAAATGTTGCTGGTAAACCGGTAGCTGCCTGTACCCGAGCTGTTAAGTCAAGCCAAGTATAGCCACCATCGGAAGACTTCCAAAAGCGCGGGGCAGCTGCGCGACCGATGGCATAAATGATTTTGTCTGTAGCTACGCCGATCTGATAAATCTCTGTACCTGGAGCAATAACATTGTGAGTGGTACTCGGCGTTGTTATCACCCGCCACCTCATTGGCGTTGGTACCTCAGCTTGAGCTGTTGGCGCCAACGGCACTAAGCTGACTACCAGTGTCAGGATGGCTAAACCAGCCAAGATTTTGGGAATTTTACTCAATTTTTCCTCCTTTTTAGTTTAACTAACTTCAGTTAGTTCCTTCCTTTCGGTTCAGAACTAAGCTAAAGACCCTTGCCGAAATCGACCTTTTTATTTCTTTCGGCAAGAGTTTTGGGAAAAAAACCCTTTTGGGCTTATTTTCCTGTTTTGATGAGTATTTATTAAGCCCGCCCATCCGGGCTACCCCAAGGATAATAACCTATGCCCCGGGTCAGGGCAAAACTTCCTTGCCTTGGCTTCCGCCGCGGCCTTTTGCCATAGCCTCACCTCCTTTCTAATACAAGTTTTGCCATTACCGTCAACCTTTCTTCTACCCTCTATATTTTATCATAACTTGTCAAGACCCAATTTGTTAAAGAGCTACTTCTTCCACCACCATTTTACCACGCTTGTCAAGACCCCCTTTTATAACGAGGTACTAAGATCCCACAACCAATAAGCCCCGGTCATTTTTCCCTTGCTTAATTAGAACATAAGTGCTAAATTATTTGGTGATGATAGAGTTAGAGGAATGGGAATATCGGGATGAGGGGTGTGAGGTATTTCATAGTTGTCTTAACTGTCCGTTACCGAGGTGTGTGGAGGAGGAGCCGCGGGGGCGGCAGAAGTTACGGCAGAGGTTGAGGGATGAGGTAATGAGGGATTTAAGGCGGCAGGGGAAGACGACGGCGGAAATTGCGGCTATTTTTGGGGTTAGTCCCAGGACAGTAAGACGGGCATTACATCGGAGCCGACATGACCAACTTTGACCCTCAGATATTAATCAATTTAGACCAAGACCGGCTTAGGCGGTATCGGGAGAACTTGGATTTTTATAATGGCAACCAGTGGCAAGGCTCGTCTCGAGAGCGGCGTTTGGTGTTTAACTATGCTAAAGTGGCTATTGACAAAGTCACCAGCTACCTCTGCCAAGGCTTTAATTTTGCCGTTGACCCGGTCACTGCTGAAGCTACTGAAACTGCTCGCACCGCCGAACAAATCCTAAGACAAGTTTATGATGAAAATAATTTGGCTCAATTAGACTATGAAACCGAGATCGATACGGCGATTTTAGGGGATGGGTGTTACAAGGTTATCTGGGATATTAAGGAGAAGCGAGTTAAAGTTACTGCTCCGGACGTCTCGGGCATTTTTGCCTGGTGGTGGGGGGATGATATTAGTCGAGTGTGGCGAGTGGCGTCTAAATATACTTTGTCCCAGGAGGAAGTCCAGTTAGCCTATGGGGTTAAGGCGCCGAAGAAGCAAACCACCATTATTGAAGTCTGGACAGATACGGATTTTGAGCTTTATATTGATAACCAGCTTCACCAAAAAAAGCCTAACCCTTATGGCTTTATCCCCTTCATCATCTTCCCTAACTTAAGACAGCCAAAACAGTTTTGGGGGATATCCGATATCCCGCCCTTAATGGAAGCGCAGCGGGAGCTAAACCGAGCCATGTCTCAACTTTCCCGAATTTTAGAACTTTCCGGCAACCCTATTGCCGTCTTAGAAAATGTCGATACTGCCGAAGGCATTAAAGTCCAGCCTGGGGCTGTGTGGACACTTCCCGAAGATGCCCGAGCTTATCTTTTAGACCTGCTCCAAGGGGGTGGCGTCAGACTCCATATCGACTATATCGAGCTACTTTACCGCTGCCTTCACGACCTCTCTGAAACCCCCAGAGCCGTTTTCGGCGGTATTGAACGAGAACTCTCCGGCGTTGCCCTGGAAATCGAAACCCAGTCCCTCCTCCAAAAAGTTAACCGAAAACGAACTATTAGAACCGCTGTCTATAAAAAGCGTAACTCGATGATATTATCTCTAATACAAATGTTTAGCCAACACTCGTTCCCGGGTATTCGGCATCGGATAGTTTGGGGAGCAATAATACCTCAAGACAGGGCGCGACAAGTCCAGAATGAGCAGTTACTGGTTCAAGCTGGGGTTCATTCCCGGCGGCGGGCAATGGACGAATTAGGCATTGAGGATCCGGATCTGGAATTTGAGCGCTGGCTTGAGGAGCGGCGGCGGATTTTAGAGATGAACTTAGAATATCGAGCCCGGTCACGCCGTGGTGAGCGAGGGAGAGCTTTTGCCGCCGACATGACTGAGGCTTTACCAGAAATCCCAGATTAAAGGAGGTTTATCGTGGTCGAAGAAACTACCACCACTAATGACAGTCTTACCTTAGACGAACGGGAAGCTATCACAGCCCAACTGGAAGCCGAAATTAAGGCAAAAAGGGAAAAAGACCAGACTATTATTAATCTCCAAGCCGAAATTAACCGCCTTACCCAGGAAAAAGACCTCTTAACCCAAGCCTTATCCCAGTCGGTGATGAAATATCGGGAGCTTATTATCTCTCAGCACCCTTATTTAGCCGATTTTATCCAAGGAAACTCAATAGAGGAAATTGATGCCTCTTTAGCCAAGGCTAAAGCTTTAATGGAGAAGGTAAGAACGGCTTTGGAGACAGAAATTAAGCAGGCTCAAGTTCCCGCCGGGGCTCCAGTAAGGCTTAACCTTATCCCTGAAGGCTTAAGCCCCAGGGAGAAAATCGTCTATGGCATAAGCCAGAAAAGATAAAAAGGAAGGAGGTGATTTAAATGGCAACAACGCTTGCTGAATATGCCAAGCTGTCTCATGATGTTCTGCTTCAAGGCGTCATTGAGACTATCATTAAAGAAAGCCCTATTTTACAAAAACTTCCCTTTATTGAAATTGTTGGCAATGGTCTCACTTATAACCGAGAAAGAAGCCTCCCCCAAGCCAAATTTTACGCCGTGGATGCCACCTGGGATGCTCCACCTGCCTTAGAGTTTGACCAACTCACGGCGGTGCTCAAAATTCTGGGGCAAGATGCTGATGTGGATAATTATGTCAAAGCTACCCGGTCTAATGTCCAGGATATTGAAGCGGCTATTATTGAGCTTACGGCTAAATCCGTCAGGCATCGGTTTGAGGAAACCTTTATCTACGGCACTACCACCAATTTTTTAGACATGACTGGGGATCCCAATGCCTTTGATGGTCTTATCAAGCTCATTAACACCAGTCAAGCCTCAAGTCAGGTCATAACTATGGGTGGCACCGGCGCCAGTCTTACCCTGTCTAAGCTTGACGAGCTGATTGATGCCGTAAAAGGCGGTAAGCCTGACTTACTCTTAATGAGCCGGCGGAGTCGGCGGAAAATCAATGCCTTAGTCCGAGCCTCCGGAGCTTATCTGGAAACTGTCAAGGGGGAATTTGGGGAATTCATTCAGCTTTACAACGGCATCCCCATCGGTGTCTCTGACTTTATCCGAGATACCCATGTCTTAACCGGTGGCTATGAAACTGCCGTTACTGGTGGCACTTGTTCCACTATCTATGCTCTTTGTTTTGGGGAAGGTGCTATCTGTGGCATCACTGGTCCTGGGGGGCTTATGGTAGAGAGAATTGGCTCCTTGGAGTCGAAAGATGCCACCAGAACCCGGATAAAGTGGTATTGTGCTATTGCTGACTTTTCTCAGGTTAAGCGGGCAGCTTTAATCGGTGTCCAAGACTAAACTAAGCGGGGGTAAAGCTGGGGATGAGCATAAGCTTAGCTTTACCCCCATTAAAAACTTATAAGGAGATAAATGAATCTAAACTTGATGCGGGAATTAGTCCGGCGCGATTTAAAAGATGAAGACCCCAGTCAATATCGCTTCACTGATGCTGAAATTGACCGAGCCATCCAGAAAGCGTTAAGGGAGTTTAGCCGCTATTGCCCCAGGGAAATGAAGTCAACCTTGGCGACTACCCCAGGTAGTAGAAATGTCGATATTTCAAGCTTGACTGATAGAGTTTCCATTGACCTGGTCGAGTATCCGGTAGACAAATATCCGAAGCAATTCCGCAACTTCTCCATTTATCAGGATACTTTAACCTTAGGCAAGCCTTACGACCCAGATAAGGCGGATACTGTCCCTGACGGCTCTAATTGCTATATCTATTGGGGTAAGCTCCATACTTTAGATGCCCAAACTTCTACCATCCCATCCCAGTATGAAGATTTAGTTGCCTTAGGTGCCGCTGCCTATGCCATTATCGCCCATTCCCAGTATTCTACCGAAAGAATAAACCCAGGAGGCAGAGATACGGATAGAGACTATTCCTTCTGGGGTAGGGATAGACTAAGGCAGTTTCAGCAAGAGTTAAAGCGGATAGCCAAAAGCCGAAAATTAAAGGTGAGCCGGTTCTATGAGTGACATCACCAGGTATACCAGCCACAGGAAGGCTCTGTTGAAAGCCTTTGACAGCACCAGTTACTTAGCCTCTGTCCAGTTAGTTGGTTCCCAAAAAGCCCTCTTAGTGGGTATCCCAGTAGCTCGAAATATCGCTGCTGCTGAAATGGTCGTGGGTAGATTTGTTGAGGTGACTATGTTTGACCAGAATAACCCTAAAGATGCTGTAGTCACTGGAGTTTATACCTTTTAATGGAGGTAAAGAATGACTAAAACAAGCCGAGACAAAATTAAAGACGGCTTACCCAAGACTAAAGACGGGCTCCCTTACCAGGCTTATGCTATTGTGGGTGATAAAGATGACCCGGAGACGTGGAAACTACCCCATCATACTAAAGCCATTTGGCGAGCCTTAAAAGGTAAAATCGGGCATTACCGAACTACCGACTGGGATAGGCTTCCCTTAGCCGTCGCCGCTTTATCCCCTGGGGGATACCGGGGTCGACGGGTAGAAGCTACCCCAGAGCAAATTCTGGAAGCTGCCCGACATTTAGCCCGTCATTATACTGAAAATGATAAGTCTCTCCCTGATACTTTGTTAGCCTTAATATGATATTAGAAGAGTTAGTTGCCCAATTAGCCTTAAGGCTCACTGCTTTAGAGCGAGCCTTAAAGGAAAAAGGCTTTATTGATGAAGCTGAAGTTCGTTGTCCCAGTGATGTCTCTCTTCCTGAAGACCTGGGGGAAAAAATTAGAGCCTTAAATTGTCCCCAAACCCTGGCACTAATGAGCCAGAAAAGAGAGGATAAACCTTGGGGGAAGATTGCCGAAATAGAAGCCAGACTAACCACCTTAGAAGCTGAATTAATTAAGAAAGGAGGTGACATAAAATGATAAACCCCAAAACATCAGAAAAGCCCTTCTATAAGTCCAAAAAGTTTTGGTATGCAGTAGTCATTGCCGTAGCTGGGATTGCCCGGGAAGCCGGTCTGAATATTCCTATGGAAGCTATTTATGCCGGTCTTGCCTTAATCTTGGGTCAAGGTCTTGCCGACTTAGGCAAAAACAAGGTGGAAAAAAATGCCTCGCCTGCCCCAGCTTCAGCTGAAGCTTCTCTTTCCCCTCCGCCATCTCCAGAGGATATACCTCAGCCTGAAACTACTCCTGAAATAAAGCCTGAGGCTCAAATTTTAGAAGAAACAAAAAAGCCTAAGGCTTATGAGGAAATGACTCCTTGGGAAGTAGAGCAAGCCCATCTGGCTTATTTTGAGGAGAGGCTTAGGAAAGCCAGAGAATATCTCAGGTTTGTCCAAGACTTATATAAAGACATCCCCCAGGGGAGGGAAGAAATTGAGCTTGCCCAAACTATGGTTAAAGACGCCGAACATAGCCTTGAGGTAGAAAAGACGCTTATTGAAGCTGTCAAAACCGGTAAGGCTTTGCCGGTGTGTGAAGCCCATTACTATATCATCGGCTCTAAACCCCCTTGGAAACAGCCAAAAGGTAAGGAAATCGAATATCTGGATTATTACCGTAAGTTAGGTTGGAAAATATAGAGGAACTATGGCAGTTTACTCTATAACCTTAAATGCCCAGACCAGAGCTTCTGGTACTACCGAGCTCACTATTGTTAACCCAGCTAATTCGGGGAGGGCAATAAGAATTCTGGATATCTTCTTTGGCACTGGTGGTACGGCTTCGGCGGCTTCCCGAATAACGGTGAGAGAGCTTTCTGGCACTGCCGACGGCACTGGTACCCAAGTTACCCCCAGAAATTTAACTATCGGTGGTGCTCCATCCGTAGCTACCGTCAAAAAAGACCATACTGCCGAGCCAACTTATGCCAATGTCGAGCCCTTAATAGTATTTGCCTTTAATGATATGGCTTTTGTCCGCTGGGTGGCTATTAGAAATTTGGAAGAAATTGTCCTTGAGCCCGGGAGAGGTATCGGCTTTAGAAATGAAGCCGGCACTACTGCCTTGTCTATGACCGTTATTTATGAAGAGTAAGAAGGGTTAACCATGTCTATAAGCCTGTCCGAAAATCTAAACCCAAACCAGCTCACTATCCCCAGAAGGATTAAAGTCCTCTCCGCCCCTCTTCTTAATGAGCAAAGAAAACACGGCTTAAAAAAGCCCGTCCTTGACGCCCAAATCTATCCTTATTTCGCCGGTGTCCCCAGACTTTGTTGGCAAAAGCTTTATTCCGGTACCGAAGAAGATGGCTCTATTGCCTTAGCCTTTGATGGACAAGGGAGCTTATACCGGGGAAGGAGCCTCGGCACTAACCCAGCTGTCTACCGCCAGAAAGTAACTAACCCAGCCCCGGGTTCTGACTTCTCTAACTGGACACAAGCCTTTTCGGCGAAAGATGGTAAATTCGCCTTATGCGCCCAAGGTGCTGAAATTTGCTTTTTCTACTTCAACCCAAGTGATTACAATTATATCTATCAGCATCGCTCCACAAATTACGGGGCTACCTGGACATCATCTAAGATAACTCTCTACCTCACCCCAAACTATGCCACTAACTACCTTGCCGCTGACTTTAAGCCAAATGGCGATATCTATCTGTTTAACGCTAACTACCACCCAAACTATACCGGACGGGCAATTGTATACGTCCTGAGGCGAATTAATAACCTTTGGGACACCTACCCAACCATAATCCTCGAGTTTGGTCAAGACATTCACACCGGTATCGCCGTTAAATATGACGGTGACTGGAATTTGCTCATCACCATAAAAAGAGGCAACATCTTCTATCTCTATAAAGTCATTTATGGTGATGGCTATAGGCTACGAGAAGAGCAGACATCTACCCCAGAAGTAGTCATGTCTATGCCGGCAGGGCAAGGCTATGAGTGGTACCACCCTTTCTTAATCAACCTCCCCCAAGAAAAGCGCCATAGTTTCTTAATGTCCTTTTCGGAAAGATATACTGGGCAGGAAGCTATATCACGACCTTTCTTAGCCTATGGGCTTAAAGAAACTGATTTTTACGATACCCTGTGGCGGGAGCCTCTCCCCTTTAACTGTCATAGCCAATATGGCTTAGCCTTAGCCTGTTTCGGTAATTATGCTTGGGCAGCTACTCCTTCTGGGGTTTGGCGGGCTCCTATCGTAACTAACCCTATCACTATAACGGAAACGGAAATTCTCAGCTTAGACGAAGATATAACCCAAAACTGGGCTCAGCTTACCCTGGAAATAGACAATGCCAAAGGCAGTTACCAGAACCTTAACCGAGGCGATGAAATTAGGCTTAGCGGTGGTTATTATACCAAAGCCGGTAGAGACAAAGTTGAGCTTAATCATTATTGGATTGAAAGAATTGAGCACCGAATGACTAACCCCAACCAAAGAACCTTAGTTTTAACTGCCTTAAGCCCGTGGCAACTCCTTGACCAATGGACACCCCGGCATAGCCTCCGCTGGCAACAAAATACCACCGTTTATCATATCTTAAGGCAAATCCTGGCTAAAGTTGGTATCCCCTTAGATATAGTGTCGGTAAGCCCAACTTGCCTTGGCTTTATGCCTGATTTTGCCATAAACCCGGGTGATAATGGCTTAAATGCCGTAAAACGGCTCCTATCCTTTGTCCCCGATGTTTTAATTTTCTGCCAAGGTAAAGCTTACTTGGTAAACCCAGCTCAAGAAGGTGTCCCAGTCTATGAATATGGTAGTGGTAGCCATCCTATCCTTGAAGTCACTTTTACCCAAGATACCCCAGAAATAACCCATGTCCAGGTCTTAGGCAGAAGTGACACTACCGATATCATCGTCGAGGACTTTATCTGGGGGGAAATCCAAACTGGTCTAGACCGCCTTAGCTTTGTCCCAGACCTCAGCCTTACCACTATCCCCCAGGCTAAAGCCAGAGCCCAAGCCATCCTGTCAAAACAGTTAAGTCAAAGCGTTAAACTCGTTATTCCACCGGATTTCGCCCGAGAACTCTATGACTTAGTCACTATCACTACCCCAGTAATTAAGGCTCAATTCCGCCTTAAAGCCTATCAGTTATCTTACCGAGCCCAAACTAATCAGCTCTATGCCATCCTTAGCTTGGCTCAAGGCTAATTTCCTTGGGGATGAGTTATTTAGGGGAGATAAGACCGTGTTTCATGGCGATAATTACGGCTTGGGTGCGGGCATTGGCATCTAATTTTCTGAGGATAGAAGTGACATGGTTTTTAACTGTCTGTTCACTGATGCCGAGGGCAAGGGCAATTTGTTTATTTAGGTAACCCTGAGCCATATAATTTAGAACTTCCCTTTCCCGCTGGGTGAGGGGGGAGAGCATGTTTTCTATTCCTTCCCCCCAAGAGAGGTCTTGAAACTGTTTTATAATCTGCTCGACTACTTTTGGGTAAGCGGAGAGAGTCTCGTTTATCGGATATTCTCCAGCGGCAACTCTCCTGATAGTGGTTATTAATTCTTCAGGGGGAAGGTCGCGGCTGATATAAGCAGCAGCTCTGGCTTTAATAGCCTGAAATAGCTGGTCGTCTTCAGGCTTTGGGGTAGTAAGGATAATGCTGATGCTGGGGAGGCGTCGCTTTATCAGGCGGCAGAGGTCTATTCCGGTTAGGGAGGGGAAGTTGATATCGATAATGGCGACATCGGGCAAAGTGTTTTCCAGGGAAGCTACGGAGCTTATTTTCACCTCAGCCTCGCCACAGACTTCTATATCTTTGGTCTCTTGGGACAAGGTCTGGCTTAGTTTTTGGCGGAAGGGAGGTTGCTGGTCTATAAGGAAGACTCTTATTTTTGGTAGCATCAAATTTAGTGTAACAAAGGAAGACAAATAGGTCAAATGAGGAAGTCCCAGGCTTGGTATCGGGATAGCCAACCCTTTCACCTAAGGCTACAGCGCTGGGGGTTGAGGAAGCTTAGTATCTTGACACTAAAGGAGCCAGTCTATAGAATAGGTGAGATTTAGCGATGGTTAGTCCAGGAATAATGAATTTGGTTGAGGAGATGCTTAAGGGGAGTGTTTTGTCTCTGGCTCGGTTGATAACGGTGGTGGAGGGGGAGGGGAAGGAAGTCCCGGAGATAATAAGGTCGGTCTATTCCCATTTAGGTAAAGCTTATCGAATTGGAATTACTGGACCACCGGGGGCGGGGAAGAGCACGGTGGTGGATAAACTGACGGTGTTAATGAGGCAGCAGGGGCATAGGGTAGGCATAATTTGTGCTGACCCTTCCAGTCCCTTTACTGGTGGGGCGGTTTTGGGAGACCGGATTCGGATGCAACAGCATTATCTGGATGAAGGGGTTTTTATCCGGAGCATGGCAACTCGGGGGAGTCGTGGGGGTTTGCCACGGACTGTGGGCAGTGTGATGAAGCTCATGGATGCTTTTGGCATGGACTTGATTTTGGTGGAGACAGTGGGGGTGGGGCAAACGGAGCTGGATATTGTGGAAAATGCCGATACCGTAATGGTTATCTTGGTTCCTGAAGCTGGTGATACTATCCAGACCATGAAAGCGGGTCTTATGGAAATTGCTGATATTTTTGTAGTGAATAAAGCTGACCGACCGGGGGCTGATAATGTGGTGGCGGAACTTAAAGCTATGATAAGGTTGAAACCTGAGCCGGGCTGGTGGTCAATACCAGTGATAGCCACCGAAGCAGTAAATAATAAGGGTATTGATGAACTTTATAAGCAAATTGAGCAGCATCGGGAAGTAATGGTAGCTACGGGAAAGTTAGCCTTAAGGCGTCAGGAACAGAGGCGCCGGGAATTTATCCAGATAGTAGAGCAGAAAGTTACTGGAGACCTATTGAAATGGGTGGAGCAGGATGAGCGTTTAGCCGAGTATATCCGCAAGGTGGAGGCGGGGGAAGTTGACCCCTATTCGGCAGCCGAAGCCATACTTCAGTCTGGTTTCCCTTACCTTGACCTCCCTTAGGGACGGGAAATCAACGGGAAAAGAAGGATGAGGACTCCCCGAAGTCTGGAGAGGAAGAAATATGATGTAATTATTGTTGGTTGTGGTCCGGCGGGGATATTTGCTGCTTTGGAGCTGTGTCAGCAAGGGGTTGAGGTTTTGGTGGTGGAGAAGGGAGGGGAGATAGAGCAGCGGGTGTGTCCGGCTCAGGGAAAAAATATTCCCTGCCCGACGTGTTCTTTATGTCATCAGGTGAGTGGGGTGGGTGGTGCTGGAGCTTTTAGTGATGGCAAATTGACCTTGTCGCCTGAGGTAGGGGGTAGGCTGGGGGAGTTTATGGCTCAAGATAAGGTTAGGGAGCTGATTGATTATGTCGATAGTCTTTATCTTAAGTTTGGGGCTGAGCCTAAAGTTTATGGGGCTGGGGAGGAAGTAGCTGAATTACAGAGGCGAGCCACTTTAGCCGAACTAAGATTAATTCCGGTAAAGCTAAGGCATATGGGCACGGAGAGGTCACGGCAGGTTCTTAAAGCAATGTGGGACTTTGTCTTGCCTAAAGTAGACCTGAAACTAAAGGAAATGGTGGTTAGGATTTTGGTGGAGGGGGGAGTGGTCAAAGGGGTAGAAACTAATCATGGGGAGATAATGGAATGTAGCTACTTAATTTTAGCTCCGGGTCGGGAAGGGGCTGATTGGTTGGCAAAGGAAGCTAAGCGCCTTGGGCTTAGTTTACGGTCTAATCCTGTGGATGTGGGGGTGAGGGTAGAGGTGCCGGCGGCTGTCCTTGAGGAGTTGACCTCAGTGATGTATGAGTGTAAGTTAGAGTTCTTTTCTAAGAGTTTTGATGACCGAATTCGGACTTTCTGCATGTGTCCTCAGGGGGAGGTGATCACGGAGTTAACCGGTGGCGATGACCCGGTAATAACGGTTAATGGTAGTAGCTCTATAGAACGGAAGACAGGAAATACTAACTTTGCCATATTAGTTAGCACTACCTTTACCGAGCCTTTTCGGGAGCCGATAGCCTATGGGAAATATATCGCCCGCTTGGCTAATATTTTAAGTGGTGGTGTCTTGGTGCAGCGTTTAGGCGACTTGATGCAAGGGCACCGGTCAACCTTAACTCGAATTCAGTCCAGTATTGTGCAGCCGACGTTAAAGTCGGCGGTGCCCGGAGATTTAAGTTTTGCCTTACCTTTCCGGCATCTGAAAGGTATTGTAGAAATGCTTCAAGCAATGGATAAATTAGCTCCTGGGGTGGCTTCCCGGCATACTTTGCTTTATGGGGTGGAGGTTAAGTTTTATTCCAGTCAGCTAAAGCTCAGTCCGTGTTTGGAGACGGAGATTGGTAATATGTTTGCCTGTGGGGATGGGGCTGGGGTGAGTCGGGGTTTGGTTCAAGCTTCGGCTTCTGGGGTGGTGGTAGCCCGGGAGATTCTGCGTCGGTTGGGGAAGAAACAAGGTTAAATATTGGGTGGGGGAGACCAGAAAAAGCTATCAGCTTTGGAATTAAAATATAACCTGTCTTAGTGTCCCCAAAGACATGATAGCCTTGAGGACCCCAATACCAGGCATGGTAGCCGATATAGGCGCACAGCAGGGCATCTAAGAGGTCTTCATAGGTCTTAAGGCTGTTTCCTGATAAAGAAAAGGGATTTTTAAAAGAGGATGGGCTCAGGTGGAGGGATGGCTTGGCGGAGTCAAGGCGGACAATATATTCCTGGAGATGGTTTAATTCTTTTTGGCGCTCTTCTATGCTTCGTCCCTTTCTCCTTTTATACTTGAGGATGCGCGGCAGGTGGAAAAGAATGATAGTCGCCGGGTGGGGATAGACTTCTATTACCTGGCGGACTTGAGTCTGGCGAGCAACTTTTGGAGTATGAATAAAGTTTTGGCGCCGTAATAAGTGGACGATTTCTTCCCCTCGGACTTTGCCTCCAAATTTAGCCCGGTTGGCTGGGAAAGTTCCGGCATGGTAGCGACCAAAAATCCGGGTTATTTCCCGGTCGCAAGGGCGACTTCCAGTTTGGTTAGGCACAATTAGGGGGGCGTCTATGGTGACTAAAGCTGGGTTGGTACCGGCAATTTTGGAAATAAAGTTAAGGATTTCCTCATTCTGCCCCAGACATTCCTGGGTGGAAATAAGTTCACTGGTATCATCTTTGGCATAAATACAGGCAGCGGCTGAATTATTTCTTTCTGACCAGGCTAAATCAATGCCAATGAAATACATATTTTAGACGTAACTTCGGTCGTAGAGGAGGCGGTTTAAAAGGATGCTTTTGAGATTGGGGGCGTTTTTGAGGTCTTGGGTTAGTCCTGCGGTAAGGCGGCGGAGGATGATAAGGAGGAATAAGATAGTCAGGGCTAAAGTAAGGGGGAGGGGTTGGCGGGAGAGTCCGGAGGCGATGGGCAGAGTCAGGAAGCCAGTTGCCATGCCCAGGGGTAAGCTACGGCTGGCTGGACCACCAAACTTAAGGCGTTCATTTAAAGATTGACCTTTAGCCAAGAAGCGGGGGATAGTTCGGATAGAAATGCCGAGGAGGATGGGGATAAAAGCCAATAATATGGGGTAAGCCCGGTAAACTAAGGCTAAAGTTATTGCCAGGGCAATGCCCACACTATTCCCTTTTTCCCCATCGAAGTTACGGAAGACAGGCCACATTTGCCCGGCGACGGCAGCTACTCCAGCGGTAACTACTGCCCAAAGAGGCAGATTAAAGCCATAACCGATAAGGACGGGTATAATTCCCTTGCTCAGGTCAACTAAGATTCCAGCTAATCCTTCCCGACGCCCTACCTTTCGCCATAAAGCAATGTGCAAGTCTTCTTCCTGAGACAGGTCAATGCCTTTAGCCTGGCTAAGGGCAATCATAAAGGGTAAAGATCCGAAGAGATAAGCACTAAGGATTAAGGCAATTTCAGCTATCACTTTGACACTTGCTTTTGAACCTAATTTGGGCTAATTATGTTTTAGAATAGCATTGACTCTTCGTAGCGTCAACGGGTCTTACCTGCCAACGGGGAAAAAGTAACCACGGCTACACCAATCTTCGAAGGGGGAACAGTTACTGGGGCTGCCAGCCCCAAAGAGTCTATCATAAGGTAGGTGAGCCCTTTACTTCACTAATCAGCTTCATCACCGGCTGGAAGAAGTTTTTGTATAGCTTCAGCTCATTCCGATAAAGGTCATGGTTAATCATCCATTTCTAAGAAGGGTTTAAGCCTTTGCCCACTGGAGAGATTCATCGGTGACATTTTAGACGATTTAAATCGTTTTCTTGACAGGAATTTATTTGGGATTTAAAATGACGTTTTAGCCATTTTGGGGTGGGGTAATTTTCTATTTTAAATTTAGACTGGGAAAGGAGGGAGATGACCTTTGACTGAAGTGAGGCTAATGGAAGGAGAAGATTTTGAGAGTTTGCTGCGGCGGTTTAACAAGCAAGTGCAGCAGGCTCGCATTTTAAGTGAGATTCGGCGTCGGGAATTTTATGAGAAGCCCAGTGTGAGGCGGAAGAAGAAGGAAGCCATAAAAAGACGGAAAAGTGCTCGTAGCTCCCAATGACTTTAGTGGAAAAGATAAAGGAAGACCTTAAAGAGGCAATCAGGAAAGAAGATAGAATTCGGCGCTCGGTGCTTCGTTTGGCTTTAGCCAGAATAAAAGATGCCGAGATTGCTCAACAGAGGGTATTAGATGATGCTGGAGTGATGGAGGTTTTGGTTAAGGAAGTAAAACAGCGTCGGGAAAGTATTGAAGCTTTCCGCCGAGGCAATCGGGAAGACTTAGTTAGTCAGGAAGAAGCGGAACTGGCTATTCTGTTAGAATATTTGCCCCAACCACTGTCTCGGGAGGAAATTATAGCTCTGGCTCAAAAAACCATAGCTGAAGTGGGAGCCAAAGGACCTGGGGATAAAGGGAAAGTGATGGGGCGGCTAATGCCTCAGTTAAAAGGAAGAGCTGATGGGAAAGAAGTAAGCACCATTGTTTCCGAACTTTTGGCTTCTTCATGACGGCTTGAATACTACCCCTTATTTTAAGTTTTTATTGCTTTAAACTTGGGTTTTTATTTTTGATAGCCTTACTTTTAACCGGGATGAAGGGGGAAGGGAACTGATATGAGGTTTGGCATAATTGTTTTTCCTGGCACTTGGAGTGACCGGGATTGCTACTATGCGTTGAAGGCAGTTTTAGGGCAAAAGGTGGATTATATTTGGCATAAGGAGACAGATCTTTCCGCTTATGATTGTGTTGTTCTTCCAGGGGGTTTTTCTTATGGTGATTATCTTCGGGCTGGGGCTATTGCCCGATTTTCTCCGGTTATGAAGGCAGTGGCAGATTTGGCTGCCCGGGGTAGATTTGTTATTGGTATTTGTAATGGTTTTCAAATTTTGTGCGAAGCTGGTCTTCTTCCTGGAGCTTTGTTGCGCAATAGTCACCTTCAATATCGTTGCCAGTGGGTGAATCTAAGGGTGGAGAATAATCAGTTGCCGTTTACTCGGCTGTGTCAAGCTGGACAAATATTGAAGATCCCTATCTCCCATTATGAAGGCAATTATTATGCCGATGAAGTTACTTTGCAGGAACTGGAATCAAGGGGTCAAATAGTTTTTCGCTACTGTTCCGAGACGGGAGAAATAACTGAGGCAGCTAATCCTAATGGGGCTCTTCATAATATTGCTGGAATTGTTAATAAAGAGGGCAATGTTTTGGGGATGATGCCCCATCCGGAGCGGGCTTGTGAAGCCCTTCTGGGGGGTAGGGATGGTAATTTAATTTGGGAGTCGCTAATTGCCAGTTTCAAAAGAAGTTCTTGAGGAAATTGCTTTAAGTGAAGCTGAATATGAGCTTATCGTTAAGCTTTTAGGGAGAGAGCCTAACGAGGTTGAGTTAGGCATGTTTGGGGCTTTGTGGAGTGAACATTGTGGCTATAAGCATTCTAAGGTTTTATTAAAAGGGTTGCCCGTTACTGGGAGAGGTGTTTTAGTCAAGCCTGGGGAGGAAAATGCTGGGGTAATAAGTATTGGGGATGGGTTGGTGGTGGTGATGAAAATAGAGTCTCATAATCATCCATCGGCTATTGAGCCGTATCAAGGGGCGGCAACGGGAATTGGGGGGATTGTC
The DNA here is from genome assembly GCA_042408205.1 of Dehalococcoidia bacterium. GTDB lineage: Bacteria > Chloroflexota > Dehalococcoidia > GIF9 > DYGU01 > JBHOQK01. The sequence continues at coordinate 58,798 of JBHOQK010000025.1, forward strand.
CGCGATATTTTTACTATGGGAGCGCGCCCGATAGCTCTACTTAATTCCTTGCGCTTTGGTCTCTTGGAAGAGGCGCGAAATCGGTACCTGTTTAATGGGGTGGTGGCTGGGATAGCTGGTTATGGTAATTGTCTTGGCATAGCTAATGTAGGTGGGGAGGTCTTTTTTGCCCCTTGTTATTCAGCTAATCCTCTGGTTAATGTTTTATGTCTGGGTATTGCGGAGAGGGGGAAATTGGTTCGGGCTAAAGCCAGGGAAGGTAGCCTGTTAATGTTGGTGGGAGCTGATACGGGGCGGGATGGGCTTCATGGGGCGTCCGGTTTAGCTTCCAGAACTTTTGACGCTGACCGGGAATTAAGGGCAGCTGTCCAGGTAGGTAATCCTTTTTTGGAGAAGTTACTTATGGAGGCTTGTCTTGAATTAGCTGGAACTGATTGGATTGAAGGGATGCAGGACTTAGGTGCTGCTGGTTTAACAAGTGCCTGTGTGGAATCGGCAGCTCGGGGAGGGGCAGGAGTTGAAATTGATGTCCTTAAAGTTCCACGGCGAGAACAGGGTATGACCCCCTATGAGGTGATGCTGTCTGAGTCTCAGGAGAGAATGCTGGTTATGGTAAAGCCGGGGTATGAGGGGAAGGTAAAAGAAGTGTTTAATCGGTGGGAATTAACTTCAGAAATCATCGGGAAGGTGACGGGGGATGGTATGGCTAAGGTCAGGGAGGGGGATAAGGTAGTAGCTCAAGTTCCCGTTTCTTTATTGGTGTCAGCTCCGATTTACCGTCGTCAGGTTAGAAAACCAGCCTGGCTCCGAAAATTGCAAAGCTTTGATATATCCACTGTACCCGATTTAAAGCCTCAGGAGTGTGGTTCGGTTTTGCTGAAGCTTTTGTCTTCTCCTAACATTGCCAGTAAGGAATGGGTTTACCGACAGTATGACCATCAGGTAGGGAATAATACTGTGGTTCTTCCTGGGAGTGATGCGGCAGTGTTGCGGATTCAGGGTACCTCAAAAGCTATTTCTGTGACTACTGATGGTAATGGTCGCTATTGTTATCTTAATCCCTATTTAGGGGCGGCGATGGCAGTAGCGGAAGCAGCTCGGAACATTGTCTGTAGTGGGGCTCGTCCGTTAGCTGTAACTGATTGCCTTAATTTGGGAAATCCGGAACGGGATGATATTTATTATCAGCTAAAAGAGTGTATTCGCGGGCTAGCTCGGGCTTGTCGGGTTTTGGGGATTCCGGTTATTAGCGGTAATGTGAGCTTATATAATGAAACTAAAGGTGAGGCTGTCTATCCGACACCGGTGGTAGGCATGGTTGGGCTAATGGAGGATGTCCACAGGCATTGCACTATGGCTTTTAAGGAAGATGGGGATGTGGTTTTTTTGCTTGGTGGGGAGGGGGATGGTCTTGGGGGGAGTGAATATCTGGCGGTGGTGCATGGGATAGTGGCGGGAAATTTATATCTTGACCTTGATTTGGAAAAGAGGGTGCAGCAATGTTGTCTTGAAGCCATTAGAGCTGGTATAGTCAAGTCAGCTCATGATTGTTCTGAAGGGGGGTTGCTGGTGGCTATTGTTGAAAGCTGTCTGGCTGGGGGGCGAGGCTTTGTTAATGACGACTGGCAAATAAGGGGAAGGTTAGATAAAGCTCTCTTTGGTGAGTCACCTTCCCGGATTGTGGTTTCGGTAGCTGCTGCCTCCGTACCAAAGTTGACCGCAATCGCTGGCAAAAGGGGCGTGCCTATAAGGAAACTTGGGATAGTCGGAGGGGAGCGTTTGGTAGTTAAAGGTTTATTAGATTTACCTTTAACTCTTTTGGAGGAAGCCTGGCGGGGTGGGTTAGAAAAAAGACTGGGGTAGTCTGTGGCTGAAATTAATCCTTTTAGAGGTATACGGTATAACCAACAAATTGTTGGCGACCTTAGTTTGGTAATTTGCCCGCCTTATGATGTTATTACTCCGGAAGAGCAGAAGGCTTACTATGAAAAGAGTGCCTATAACATTATTCGTCTGGAATATAGTTTAGACATGCCTGAAGATCTACCCGGTAGCAAGTATGCTCGGGTAGCCGCTACTTTTAGCCAATGGCTCAATGAAGGTATCCTCCAAAGAGATAATGCTCCAGCTTTTTATATTCATGAGCACCAGTTCCTTTATAAGGGGGTAAGAAGAAAGCGCCTTGGGTTTATGGCTTGCGTCAAACTAGAGCCGTGGGAAAGCCGAATGATTTGCCCCCATGAAAATACTGTCCCTGAAATTAAGAGTGACCGTCTGGAATTAATACGAGCCTGTGAAGCTAATATTAGCCCTCTTTTAGCTCTGTATGAAGACCCGGGACAAAAGGTAGTTCAATTATTACAGACTCGTCGCCGCTTAGTTATGGATTTTACTGCCGGTGACGAGATTCATAAAGTGTGGGTAATTACCGAGCCGGAATTTATTCAGCGGATCAGCCATTTTTTGGCGTCAAAGCCGCTTTATATTGCCGATGGGCATCATCGGTATGAAACTGCCTTAACTTTTCAGCAGGAGAAGAAAAAAGTTTCTGCTGCCACTGGGGAGGAAGCGTTTAATTTTGTGATGATGACCCTGGTTAGTCTGGCTGACCCTGGGCTTATCGTTTTGCCGGTGCATCGCTTGGTGCGGGGTTTGTCGGAGTCAACCTTGGTAAAACTAAAAAGCCAGTTTCAGGAATTTTTTGAAATTAAATTTAGCTCAGCTAATCCTTCCGAGTTACCTTTACCTGAAGGTAGTATAGGGGTTTTGGGGTTGGAACCAGGTCAAGTAGCAATTTTGAGGTTACGTCCTGATGTGGCTCTTTCTGAAGTTATACCTGCAGGTCATTCTGAAATTTACTCCAAGCTAAGTGTCAGTCTTTTCCAACATCTTATTTTGGAGAAGTTAATTGGACCTCTTCCTCCAGGGAGTATTACCTATACTCCCAGTGTGGAAATGGCTCACCGTCAACTGGAAAGTGGTGACTATCAGCTTGCCTTTTTATTGCCTTCCATTCCTGTAAGCAAAATAAAAGCTATTGTCGATGCTGGTGACCGCGTGCCGGGAAAGTCCACCTATTTCTATCCCAAGTTACCTACAGGGCTGGTGATTAATTCTCTGATTGGGAAGCTATAGTCTACTCACAGCTTCACCAGTTCGGCGGTGTCGATGTTAGGCAGGGTTAAGGGGTTCATCTAATGTGATATTTGCTTTAAAGTTATACTCTATGTTATTTTGATGAGGTAAGGGATTAAAATTAAATGAATAAACAGATAAGCCGACGATTGAGAAAGATAAGCAAAAGGTTGAAGGAAGAATATAATGCCCAGAGAGTCATTCTGTTCGGTTCTTACGCCCGGGGAGAGGCTTCCGAGGGTAGCGACCTTGACCTTTTTATTATCGCCCCCACTAATGAGCGTTTCTTTGACAGGATGGCAACAGTGCTCGAACTGGTTCGTGACCTTTACCCCGGATTGGCTCTATCGCCAATCGTATTAAGACCGGAAGAGGTAAAGGAGAGATTAAAGATAGGAGATCATTTTATTCAGGAAATATTAGAAACAGGAATAGAATTATGAAAAAACCTGAGAGTTCTATTCTTGAGGATTGGAAAAAGATAGCTAGAAAGGATTGGGCTCGTCTAAAAAGGAACTTGAAGGATGGGGATGCTGAAGCTGCCGGCTATTTTTTACAGCAGGCATTAGAAAAGTATTTGAAAGCTTTTTTACTTGGGCATGGTTGGAGATTGAAGAAAATTCATGCACTTCACGATTTGCTTAGTGATGCTGTTATTTATAATCCAGTTCTGGAATCTTTTCGTAAATTATGTGAGCAGACCTCTGGATATTATTTTGCTGATAGATACCCGCCTCTTGTTCCGACAGAGCTTACTTGTGAAGACATAGAAGAAAATATGAAAGAGGCGAAAAAGCTTATCCAAACATTGTTCCCGGAGGAAGAATTAGATAACTAAAAACCCATTAGCCAGAACTGATAATAAGGCAAAAAGTAAGCTGGGGAAGTTTCAAATCCTTGTGGATAGTGTTTTAAAGTTTTACCAATTTGGCGGTGTAGACATCAGGGAGGGCTAAGATTTGTTGTCTTTGTTCTTCTCCTAAGGGTTCATCCAGGGCTAAAATCATTAGTGCTGGTCCCCGAGGCTTTAATCTGCCTAAATACATAGCACTGATGTTTATATCGGCTTTACCAGTAATAGTCCCCACAGCGCCGATAAGTCCGGGACGGTCTTTGTGGTCGCTGAATAGAAAATAGCCACCGGTGGGGACAATATCTACCCAGAAGTCATTAACTCGAACAATGTGAGTTTCTTTCCGCATTACTGTTCCAGCAACGGTAATGGTTCCAGTACTGGTAGTTACTTTGAGGGTAATAAGGCTATCATAGTTTTCACAAGTAGCTTCTTTTTGCTCAATAACTTTTAGACCACGTTGGGCTGCTATTAGATGGGCATTAACGAGGGTAATTCTTTCCTCGCTAATCCTTTCCAGAAATCCGCCGAGGAGGGCGGCTTTTAAGGCGGTGGTATCATAGTTAGAAATTTCTCCACTATAAGTAATCTGGAGGCTATTTATCTGTCCTTCCATTAGCTGGCTGGCTAAACTGCCAATGGTAGTGGCGGCAGAGAGGAAAGGTGTCAAAATAGGGGCAATTTCAGGAGGAATGTAAGGGGCGTTCACTGCATATTTGGCTGGTTTACCATTAAAGATGGCTAAAATTTGTTCGGCAATGTCTCTGGCAATAGTGACTTGGGCTTCTGCGGTGGAGGCACCTAAGTGGGGAGTCACAATAATCCTGTCATCTTTGAAAAGAATGTTATCGGTAGTAGGTTCTACACTAAAAACATCAACAGCGGCTCCAGCTATCCTTCCATCTTGGACGGCTTTGAAAAGGGCTTCTTCATTAATAAGCTCACCTCGGGCGCAATTAATAATTCGAGCCCCTGGTTTGACTTTGGATAGTTCTTGAGCGTTAATAAATTCTTTAGTGTTAGGGTTTAGGGGTAAATGGAGAGTAATAAAATCAGATTCAGCCAGTAACTGATCTAAGGAGACTAATTCTACCCCGAGGTTTTGGGCACGTTCTGGGGAGACAAAAGGGTCATAGGCGATAAGGCGCATTTCAAAAGCTTTAGCCCGCCGAGCTACTTCGGAACCTACATTGCCTAAGCCGATGATGCCTAAAGTTTTGTTTCGGAGCTCGGTACCGAGGAAAGCACTTCGTTGCCAAACTCCTGATTTGAGTTTATAGTTGGCTTGGGGGATATGACGAGCTAAGGCCAGCATTAAAGCCATAGTATGCTCAGCGGCGGAGATGGTATTGCCAGTGGGGGCATTGACTACTATTATGCCTTTTTTAGTGGCGGCAGCCACATCAATATTGTCCAGTCCAGCGCCAGCCCGGGCAATGACTTGAAGTTTTTCCCCAGCTTCAATAATCTCACTAGTGACTTTAGTTTCACTACGGACGATTAAAGCATCATAATTGCCAATTATAGCCTTTAACTCTTCAGGCTTCAGCCCTAACTTGATATCAACTTCAACCTGTTCTCGGAGAATCTTTATACCTTCTTCCGCAAAAGGGTCGGTAATCAGGACTTTCATTAGATAGTCTCCACTTTTATCCTTTAATAGCTTTAGGCAAGGTTTCTTTTATAGCTCCGAGGACTTCTTCCATGTCTTTTTCCGTTACCCAGCCTAAATGACCGATCCGGAAAATTTTTCCGGCTAAAGCATCTTGTCCACCAGCAAGAACTATGTTGTATTCTTTTTGTAAAATTTGGAGGAGTTTAGAAACATCCAGTTTTTCTGGAGCTTTAACCGCCGTAACAGTATTAGAGGCATATTTTTCTTCTGGGAAAAGACTTAGACCATTAGACTTTATTCCTTCTCGGACTTTATTGGCTACCCGGGCGTGTCGGGCAAAGATGTTAGGTAGTCCTTCAGCTAACATAAGGTCTATAGCTGCGGCTAAACCAAAGCAGGTGGACACCGCTGGTGTCCAAGGAGTCTGTCCTTTTTCTAAATAGCTCTTGGCTTTGGTAAAGTCCCAGTAATATCGGGGCATTTTGGCTTTGGTATGGGCTTGCCAGGCTTTTTCGCTCATACTCACCATAGCTAAACCTGGAGGTGCCATCCACCCTTTTTGAGAAGCAGTGACAACTACATCGCACTGCCAGGCATCTACTGGTAACTCAATAGAACCGAGACTACTTATGGCATCAACTAAGATTAATTTATCAAACTCTTTGACGATGGCACTAATAGTTTTTAGGTCATTAGTAACACCGGTAGAAGTCTCATTATGGGTGACTAAAACCGCTTTAATTCCGGGGTTAGCTTTTAAAGCTTGGCGGACAGCTTCAGGGTCTACGGGCTTTCCCCAGTCAAAGTTAAGGCGTTTCACTTCAGCCCCAAACTCTTCGGCGAGTTCACTGAAGCGGTCACCGAAGAAGCCATTGCTAACGGCTAAGACTTTATCTCCTGGGGAAAGGGTATTGACAATGGCAGCTTCCATACCCCCAGTGCCCGAACCAGTAAGTAAGAAAACATCCCCCTTAGTCTGGAAAAGTTCCTTTAATTTTGCCGTTAAATGATGAAGAAGCTCGCCGAACTCTTTACCCCGATGGTTTATCATTTGTCGGCTTATGGCTTTAAGAACTTCGGGGGGGCAAGGGGTAGGACCCGGTATACGCAATTGCATAATCTTTCCTCCTTAGGGTTTCTCTGGTTTAATTTTCTCTTTAAGGATTGACTTAGCTTGTTCTATATCCCTTTTTATTTGAGCTTTAAGTTTTTCCTCATTTTCAAAGGTTCTTTCGTCTCTCAACCTTTCAATGAAGCTAATTCTGAGTTTCTGTCCGTATAATTCCCCTTGGTAATCTAAGAGGTAAACTTCTACTGTGCGCTCGTTATTTCCAAAGGTAGGTCTAATGCCAATATTGGTTACTGAGGGAATAGTTTGCTGATTTATTTCAGCTATTGTAGCATAGACACCGTCGCTGGGCAAAGCTTGGTGGGGTATTATCTCTAGATTAGCGGTAGGGAATCCTAAAGTTCTACCCCGCCCCACTCCGGGGACGACCTGGCTAATAAAGTTGAAGGGGCGTCCGATTAATTTTTCCACTCGCTTCATGTCTCCGGAAGCTAAAGCTTCCCTTATAGCCGTACTACTAATGACTATTCCGTCAAGGATAGCTGGTGTCACAACCTCAACATTAAACCCTATTTCCTTACCCAGAACTTTAAGCCGGGAAACATCGCCTTTCCTATCTTTGCCTAAAGCAAAGTCGGGACCAATTACTAATTCCCTCATCTTCAAGTGTTTCTTAAGCAGCTGGGTGAAATGGTAGTCGCTCATTTCAGCTAAGTCTCGGGTAAAGGGCAGGACTATAACTAATTCCAAACCAAGGTGACGAAGTAAATTTATCCTGTCTTCCAAATTAGTGAGCCAAGGTAGCTTTGTATTGGGGGAAAGGACGGTTTGGGGGTGACGGTCGAAAGTAATGACTCCGCTGGTCAGGTTTTGTTCTCGTGCCTTTGTGACTAAATGGCTAATTAAGTGCTGATGTCCCCGATGGACACCATCAAAAACGCCAATAGTAAGGATGGTCTCTTTTGGCGGGGTGAAATTGGCTAATTCTTTTTCCAGTTGCATAACTTTATCTATTTACTGGCTCTGGGGCAGCTTTCGAAAAGCTCCCTTTTCTGGGACTCCCAGGTAGAAGCCAGATTTGGAGGCGAAGACCGAAATTAATTTTTGTCCTTCAGTGCCACAGTTAGGGCATGGAGCCGGCTCGTTAGACTTACTCATCGGGCGCATAAGCTGAAATTCTTGATTACATTTTGGACAAAAATATTCATATATTGGCATTCTTTACCCTCCCATTTTAAATTTTTAGCCAAGCCGAGCTACCACGACTTCGCCACCTTCTATAACTACGGTTAGAGTTCGGTGGCAGTGAAGGCAGGTAAGGGGACCACTGTAATTAGCTTTATTGGGCTCAATAGGGATGCTTTTACCGCAATTAAGGCAAGTTACTCCAGGAGAACTTTTCGGGTTTGCTTGATGTTGGCGTTTATGATTGGCTAATTGTTCAATGTTTCCAAATTCAGCACCACAAGTGAAACATTTAAAACGCATCTTCTTTTTCCTTTCCTTAAACTTTTAAGCTATATTATAAAGGAAGAATCCAATTACTTTCTACCTTATCT
>JBHOQK010000001.1:0-39638 GCA_042408205.1 Dehalococcoidia bacterium
CTTTATTTCGGTCACTATCTTCGATGCCAAAGTTGTTCGCCAGCCTTCGGTAAAAGAATTTTGTCAAAAACTAATTGGACAAAAAATAGAAGATATCCGGCGCCGGGGAAAATATTTGATTTTTGCCCTCCAAAGGGGAGAATTCCTGGTTATCCATCTGAAAATGGCAGGAGCTCTGCTATTAGCACCAAATCCACCTAACCAATACTTAAGAGCTTCATTCAATTTTGATAACAATACCCAGCTTTTCCTAATCGACCGGCGACGGATGGCAGCTATATGGCTGACTGAAGATATAGCTGCCATAGATAACGAATTAGGACCTGAACCATTAACGCAGCAATTTACTTATCAAGTCCTTAGCGACCGTTTAAAAGGAAGGAAAGCACCAATAAAAGCCGTCCTTCTTGACCAAAGTTTCATTGCCGGCATTGGTAATATGTATGCTGATGAAGCTTTATTTCAAGCTAAAATTCATCCGTTAAGAAAAGCTAATAGTCTATTGCCTCAAGAAGTTAAAAAATTACATCAGGCTATCCAAACAGTACTTTCCTCAGCCATTACTAATAAAGGAGCCAGCGTTGATACTTACATCCGTCCTGATGGTAGTCTAGGTACAGCCCATTTTAGCTTTCAGGTAGCTCATCGACGGGGTCAGAATTGCCCTGTCTGTGGTACTCCTATTCTGCGCTTGCCTATCCGAAATCGGGGCAGTTATTTTTGCCCTAAATGTCAAGCTCCGCCTACTTAGCTTTCTCTGAAGCCAGAATCCCAGCTTCTGCCCAGTTTTCTTTATCTATATCTTCAAAAATAACAATGGTAGCTTCAGGAGGTGCTTTAGCAATATTGACCATAGCTTCAGTTATAGCTTTAGCTAATTCGGCTTTTTGGGCAGTGGTTCTCCCAGACCACATTTCAACTCTAACTATAGGCATTTCTTCACCCCCTTTATTTTTTATTTTGTAAGTTAATAGCAAGTAGCTTATCTAAAGCAGCTTTAAGGCGCTTGGAACATCTTTCTTTGCCCAAAACAGCCATAGTCTGAAACAAAGGTGGAGCCGCCGTTCGTCCCGTTGTGGTTATCCTTAACAGTCCAAAAAATTTACTAGTTCCTAACCCTAGTTCTTCTGCCATAGGACGTAAAAGTGTTTCTAAAGAGATGGCATCCCAAGTCTCTAACAAAGCTAACCTCGGCAAAGTAATTTGAAGCGCTTTAATAGCTATTTCAATTTCCATCCCAATGCTCAAAAAAAGTTCCGAGTTATACTCCAATTCCTCAACAAAGAAAAATTGGCTAAGTTCAGAAACTTCAGCTAAAGTTCGGGCTCGCTCCTGGATTAGAGGGAGAACTTGACTAACATAGTCTAAATCCAGAGGACGCTTTACATTGACTGGCAAATCTCTATTTAAGAAAGGAAGAGCTTGTTTAGTAAATTCTTCCCTTGTCAACCGGCGTAAATAAACACCGTTCATCCAATCCAGTTTATCTTTATTAAAAATAGCTGCGGTCTTGCTTATCCGCTCTAACGAGAAATACTTTATTATTTCCTCACGACCTAAAAGTTCGGTACGGTCATCCAGTGACCAGCCAAGCAAACTCAAAAAGTTAATCATGGCTTCCGGGAGGTAACCTTGCTCCCGATAGTCAAGAAAAGCTGTTGCTCCGTGGCGTTTGCTTAATTTAGTTCGGTCAGGTCCTAAAATCATGGGCAGATGGGCAAACTGAGGAGGATCCCAGCCCAAAGCTTGATACAGCAACACATGCCGAGGAGTACTGGAAAGCCACTCCTCAGCCCGGAGGACATGAGATATTGCCATAAAGTGGTCATCAGCCACATTGGCTAAATGATAAGTGGGATAACCATCCGACTTAAGAAGAACAAAATCATCCAGGACACTATTATCAAAAGTCACCTCACCTCGGATTAAATCATAAAAATGAGTTTTTCCATCAAGGGGAGTTTTGAACCGGACTACCGGAATGATACCCGCAGCTTCAAACTCTTTTTTTTGCTTCTGAGTCAGCTCCCGACAATGACGATCGTATTTTGGAGGCTGCTTCTGTTTTATTTGTTCTTGACGCATCAACTCCAGCCGCTGGGGAGAACAATAACAAAGGTAAGCATGCCCACTTTTAAGTAGTTGTTCTGCTACCTCCCGATAAATTTCCAGTCGCTGTGACTGAAAATAAGGACCTTCATCCCAGTCAAGTCCAAGCCAGCGCAAGCTGTCTAAGATAGCCTCTACAGCCCCTTCTACTCGCCGAGCCACGTCAGTATCTTCAATGCGTAAAATAAAACTACCCCCGTGATGGCGAGCAAAAAGCCAATTAAATAGAGCAGTTCTAATGTTACCTATGTGGGGATAGCCAGTAGGACTGGGGGCAAACCGCACCCTAACCTTTTTATTGGAAATAGCTTCAGGCATAATTCTCTATTAAGACCGTTTCTTTTAAAGGTAACTTTATCACATAAGTATTAGCAATTTTATCGTGCCAGCCCTGCTTGTGAGAATCAAAGGCAAGCCAGATAAAGCCAATAAAAACACTCAAAAAACAAACAATACTTCCACCGTAGCGAAGAAGAACACAACCTACACTCAGAGAAGAGCCATCTCTACAAACCACCTTTATTCCTGTAAACATTTTCCCTAAAGTTTGCCCCCGCCACCACCATAGACAACAAAAATAAGCACTCGTTATCAGATAAAATAAAACCCAAATTAGTGGCGATGGAACGAAAAAATACAAAGCTATCCCCGCAAAACCCAGAATAATAACGTCAATTAGGAAAGCCCCCAGTCTTACCCAAAAACCGGCAAATTCTATACCAATCCCTTTTGGCCCCATCTTAATCAGCTTTTCCCAAAAGCATTTTAACATCTTCCCTTTTAGGTTTCTATGAGGAAAACAAAATTGGAGACGAAACTAATTTTGGTGGACAATGAGTTTAAGAAGAAATGAAAAGGAAAAAACTTATAATCCCTAGTTTTATCCACTAAAGGAATTAACAAACTTTCCAAAAAGAAGAGATTGAAAATATAATTACTAAGCGCTATCGGGTAAGGATACGGTGTAAGTTTTGCAACTGAATGAGATGCTTTTTGAGCCGATTAGTTAGCTCTTCAGCTTCTCTTACCGCATTTTGACAGTCTTCAATTTCTGCTGTAACTTTAAATAAAATTTCATTCTTTCGGGCAGCTAAATCGGCTTCAAAAACTTTAAGGTCTTTGGTTGACTGAGCCTGGCTCATTAACTTGGACAGGAGACCTTGTTCTCTTTCCATTTGTTCCCGCTTCAACTTAGCTAAAGATTCCTCAAAATCTTTCAGCCCTGGCATTTCTTTTCCCTTTTCTTAATTTCTTACTTAATTTTTAATTTATACTTTAACATACTTCTCTCACTTAAGCAAGACCGGAAGCAATCAATTCCAGAACCTGGCGAAGGTCTAAAGGTAATGGACAGGTAAATTCCCTATATTCTCCATTAGAAGGCAAACAAAATTTCAGATAATAGGCATGAACAAATTGTCGGTTAAGATAAGGTGTTCTTATACCATAGACTGAATCTCCAACTACAGGATAGCCAACAGCCGAAAGATGAACTCGTATTTGATGGGTCCTACCCGTCTCTGGATTAACCTCCAAAAGAGTATAATTTCCCAGATATTGCTTTACTTGATAATGAGTCTTAGCTTCCCTGCCTCCGGGGACTACTGCCATACGTTTTCTATGCACGGGGTGACGCCCAATAGGTGCGTCAATTGTCCCCCGCTCTGGAATCAATTTACCTTTGACTAAAACCAGGTAACCTTTTACCACAGAACGGGATTTAAACTGCTCTACAAGATTCTGTTGCGCCGCTTTATTTTTAGCCACCACCATTAGTCCTGAAGTATCTTTATCTAAGCGGTGGACTATCCCGGGACGCATTGAATCGTCTATATTAGCCAGTTCTGGGCAATGAGCTAACAGAGCATTTAGTAAAGTATGGCTGGGATGCCCTGGGGCTGGATAAACCGTTAATCCCGCTGGTTTATCTACAACTAAAAGGTCTTTATCTTCATAGACTATAGTAACCGGAATAGCTTCAGCAATTAGAGGAGAGATTGGTGGGGGTAAGGTAATAGTTATTTGGTCACCAATCTGAAGCTTTTGACTTGGTTTTACCCGCTTACCTTGGACTAATATATAGCCTTGGTGGATTAATTTTTGAAGATAAGAACGGGAAAATCCAGAACATGTCTCAGCCAAGTATTTGTCAAGCCGAACTCCTGAAGCAGTTGCCATAATATCTAAAGTTTTATTCAACTCCTCAGGTATAGTTTACCCCCTTTCCCAAAAGACTTGAACAGGAAATAAAAAAGAATAAAGATACCTATAGTTATGGACGAGTCGGCAAAGTTAAAAGCAGGCCAATAAAAATCACCCCATAGACGAATATCAATAAAGTCGGTAACATAACCAAGTCGCAGCCGATCTATCAAATTGCCTACCGCCCCACCAAAAACCAGACTGAGAGCAGCAATACTTAAAGTAGTCTTAAAAGAAAACTGGTGATACAAGAAAAGAATAACCGCTAAACCAGCCAACGCCATAATTATTAAAAGAAATCCCTGATTCGCCAAAAGCCCAAAGGCAGAGCCAGTATTTTGTACATGGGTTAGCCGAAAAGAACCTTCTTCAGGCAATGACTGACCTGGAAATAAATTTGACCTTATCCACAGCTTAGTTAATTGGTCTACAGTGACTACCGAGGCAGCCATAAGTAAAAATAACAAGGTTTGACTTTTACCTTGCCGGTCTGCTTTTTGCATCCTTTGCCTGACGAGCTTTGCACTTAAGGCACAAAACAGCTTGAGGTAAAGCTTCCAGACGAGCTGGCTCTATAGGCTGACCACATTGGTCGCATAATCCATAGGTGCCAACTTCCCACTTGTGGAGAGCATAGTTTATTTCAGCTAAAGCCTCGGTTAGATGCTTTTCTAAAGCTAATCTTTTTTCCAATTCAAAGACTTCGGTAGCCTCTTCCTCTCGTTTACCGAAAGGACTCCCTTCCCGTCTTCCCGTAGGTCGAGGAACACGGGCTCTTAATTGCTCTAATTCTCCGGTTAATCGTGCCTTCTCTTGCTTTAAACGCTCGTGGAGTAAATTAAAATCAACCACCTCAGTAACACACCCTTCCATATGTCAACTTCATTTTAAACTATTCAATAAATAAAAGCAATTAAATAAAACCACAAGGAGAGTTGAACCATGATTAGACTAAACCTATAATAATAGCTACTAGTCCAAATTTTAAGAATGGTTAATTTCACTGAGCTTCTCTATCAAGTTTCCAAGCCAGCCCGGTATATTGGTGGCGAATGGAATAGCATCATCAAAGACTGGAAAACAACAACTATACATGTTGCCCTCGCTTATCCCGATACTTATGAAATTGGTATGTCCAATTTAGCCCTACCCATTCTTTATGAAATACTTAATAAACAACCCGACGTATTAGCCGAGAGGGTTTATGCTCCCTGGGTAGATATGGAAGCAATCTTACGGCGTCATCACATTCCTTTGTTTAGTTTAGAGTCAAAACGCCCTTTGCGCGACTTTGATATCCTTGGCTTTTCCCTGGGTTATGAGCTTACTTATACTAACGTTCTTAATATGCTTGATCTGGCTCAAATACCCCTTCTCAGTTCCCAAAGAGATGATTCTCACCCCTTAATAATAGCGGGTGGCAGTTGTGTCGTTAATCCTGAGCCCATGGCTGATTTTATAGATTTGTTCATTATTGGCGATGGAGAAGAAGCTATCTTAGAGTTTATAGAAGTTTATCGGGCTAATAAGGGTAATAAAAAGAGAATTCTATTGCAAGCAGCCAATTTACCCGGTGTCTATGTTCCCAGCTTCTACGAGGTCAGCTACCGAAAAAATGGTACCATTGCCAGCATTACCCCAAAGGTCAGTCAAGCCAGCCCCATTATTAGTAGACGAATAGTAACTAAGCTACCTCCTCCCGTTACCAAGCCAGTAGTTCCTTACATTGAAGTGGTTCATGACCGAGGCAATATAGAAATTCAGCGGGGCTGTAGCCGAGGTTGTCGCTTTTGTCAAGCTGGAATAATCTACCGTCCGGTACGGGAACGTTCCCAGGAAGAAATAATTAATACGACAGAACAAATCATAAGGAATTGCGGCTATAACGAAATATCTTTAGTCTCTCTGAGCACAGGAGATTATGAAGGGATTGAGACCTTAGTTGCCCGGTTAGCCCAAAGATATTCCCGAGATAATCTCACTCTCTCTTTACCTAGTCTTCGTCTTGATACCTCGTCCATCAAGTTGATAGAATCATTACCCCAACGGCGTAAAATTACCCTCACCTTTGCTCCCGAATCTGGTAGCGAACGTCTTCGCTTAGCGATAAATAAGAAAGCCACAGAAGAGGTAATTTTAGATACTTTTGCTGCTGCCTTTGACCGTGGCTGGCTGAATATCAAATTATACTTCATGATTGGTTTACCTACCGAAACCATTGAAGATATAAAAAGCATAATTGAACTGGTAATTAAAATATGTGATTTAGGTAAAAGAATGGGAGCTCGCCACCCCCGGATTAAAATTAGTCTGTCAAACTTCGTCCCAAAGCCCCACACCCCATGTCAGTGGTCAACCCAAGAAGGACAGGAGAGTCTACTCTCTAAATATCAATTGCTACGGCAACGTCTCCACCGGGCGAATGTCCAGCTTTCATGGCAAGATCCTCAAACCAGCCAGTTGGAAGGAATCCTATCTCGAGGTGACCGCCGGATGGGTAAAGCTATTTACAAAGCCTGGCAATTAGGTTGCAAATTTGACGCCTGGAGAGAGCATTTTAACTATCACTATTGGCTCCGTGCCTTTCAGGAAACTGGTATTGAACCAGCTTTTTATACTGCCCGAGAATTTTATGAAGACGAACTATTGCCCTGGAGTCATATTGATACTGGTGTCTCTGTTACCTTTTTAAAAGAAGAATATCAAAGACTCTATGAAGGAAAAGAAACTCCTGATTGCCGCTATGAGGGATGTAATGCGTGTGGACTTCAGCGGTGGCATTCAGAATGTCAGCAGAAATTAAAGCAAAAACAAAAGGAAAGGAGAGCATGATAAGCCAACCTTTACCCTTTGAATCAACCTACTGGCCTTTTAAGCGATACATGGAAATATACACTCGGTCCCTTAAAGATCCGGAAGGTTTTTGGGAAGAAGAGGCTCGCAAGCTGGATTGGTTTAAGACCTGGCATACAGTGTTGGAATGGAAACCACCTTTTGCCCGTTGGTTTGTTGGTGGTGAGCTTAATGCCAGTTATTTATGTGTTGACCGTCATGTCAAAACCTGGCGTAGAAGTAAGGTTGCTATCTATTGGGAAGGCGAGCCGGGTGATAGCCGAGTATTAAGTTATTCTACCCTTTACCGTGAGGTAAATCATTTTGCCTCAATACTTAAAAATCTGGGAATAAACAAAGGTGATAGGGTTGCTTTGTATTTGCCAATGATCCCTGAACTACCTATATTTATGCTTGCTTGTGCTCGAATTGGTGCTCCCCATACAGTGATATTTTCTGGCTTCAGTGCCCAAGCCTTAGCCGATAGGATAAATGACACCGCAGCTAAACTATTAATCACTGCCGATGCTGGCTTCAGAAGAGGGAAAACCTTAAACCTCAAAGATATTAGCGATGAGGCTTTAACTTTATGTCCATCAGTGGAGAAAGTGATAGTAGTTCAGAGGGCAAACTTACCCATACCTATGAAACCAAACCGCGATTTTTGGCTTCATGATTTGCTTGATAAAGCCAAACCTTTTGTTGACCCTGAGCCTATAGAGTCTACCCATCCTCTGTATATACTTTATACTTCAGGAACTACTGGTAAACCGAAAGGAATAATCCACGGTACCGGAGGTTATTTGGTATTTAATAATTCCGTCTATAAATGGGTCTTTGACATAAGGGAAGAATCTGTTTATTGGTGCACAGCTGATGTAGGTTGGGTAACCGGACATAGCTCCATTGTTTACGCTCCTTTAATGCATGGGGCTTCTATAGTCCTTTACGAGGGAGCCCCTGATTATCCTCAGGTAGATAGGTGGTGGGACATTATCGAAAAATACGGAGTCACCATTTTCTATACTTCACCCACAGCTATTCGTATGTTGATGAAATACGGAGAAGAGCCTCTCAAAAAACATGATCTAAGCAGTCTTGAGCTCTTGGGAAGTGTTGGCGAACCTATTAATCCGGAGGCCTGGTTATGGTATTACAAAAATGTAGGTGGTGAGCGTTGTGTCATAGTTGATACTTGGTGGCAAACAGAAACAGGCGGCATAATGATTTCTCCCGCCCCAGCCATAGAAAGTATCCCTCTCAAACCAGGTTCAGTTACCTTTCCCCTTCCTGGTATTGATGCCGACATAGTTGATGAAGAGGGCAAAACAGTTGGCACTGGCGAAAGAGGGTTTCTAGTCATAAAATCTCCCTGGCCAGGAATGCTCCTGGGAATTTATGGTGACCCCAAGCGATATGAAGAGACCTATTGGTCCAGATTTCCGGGTAAGTTTTATACTGGTGATTATGCTATCCGAGATAAGGATGGTTATTTTTGGATTTTAGGCAGGGCGGATGAGGTTCTTAAAATTGCCGGACATAGAATAGGTACTATTGAAATAGAAGACGCTGCTATAGCCCATCCAGCAGTAGCTGAAGCGGGAGTTGTCAGTAAACCTGATCCGGTCAAAGGAGAAAACATTGTTATCTTTGTCACCCTAAAAGAAGGCTTCTCACCGTCACCGGAGCTAAAGGATGAACTTAAAAAACATATTCGCCATACTATCGGACCTGTAGCTACTCCCGATGAAATATATTTTGTCCAAAAGTTACCCAAAACTCGTAGCGGTAAAATCATGCGACGACTGTTGAAAGCTATAGCTACCAATGCTCCTCTCGGTGACGTGGCTACTTTAGAAGATGAAACCTCAGTGGATGAGGTTAAGAAAGCTTTTGAAGAGCTTAAAAAAGAAATATAAAAGGTCTTAGACTTTTTCTAATGAATACTTCAATTCTTCAGCGATTTCTAGAGCTTTATCGGCTAACTGAGTTTGTATCAGCCCGTCCTTAACACTTTGATACAATTCTAATTTATCTATCACTTTGACTCTTCCTTCTGCCCAGCGGACTACATCCACCTTTAGATCAAGGTAACGCATTTTGTCAGGATATAGCTCAATACCAGTATTTATATTGTACACTTCTCCTATCAAGTCTCCAGACCGACGATAATAGGAGCGCTTACAAATCCAAGAACCTTCTTTGGCTTCTATAACCCCCCAATCCCCGTCTTCTTGAAGAAGATTAAGTCCATCGTACTTTCCAGTACCGCGGAAGCTCCGCTTAATAACAGCTAATCCCACTCCCGGGTCAAACTCAGTTAATCTGCCTTTCATCACCGCTACTCCGCCTTCAAGAAAGACATGCTCCAACGGAATTATCCGTCCTATCTGATAATGAGCATAAATTAACTCTTCCTTGAGCTGCCTGGCTTTATCAGTTAAGGAATCTAAACTGGCTTCAGCTTCGTCTACCTTTGGCGCATTTATTGACTTAAGCAAATGATGCTGGGGAAGGGTGGGAGTTATTTCCGCTCGCAAAGCATCAAGAGTAGCCTTAGACATATAGGGGAATTCAAGAACAAAAGCAACTTTGCCAAACTTAGCTACAAATTCCTGCCAAGAAAGCTTTGTCCCTTGCCATTTTTGATTTCCCAAAGGAACCTCTAATTTCGTGGGGTAAGCTGACCTAGATGAAACCGGTCTAATAACAGCATCCAGAAGACTTTGCTTTAAGACCTCTATTATTTCCTCTACTCCTTTCCTTTCTCCCTCTATTATAATAGAATGCAAATCCCTATCATATATTGAGACCTGCTCTAACTCTGAGTTAGGTTGTAACCCAAAACGTTGGCAAATAACAGCTGAAGGCTGAGCTATGGAAAAATTGGCATCCAGAAGAAGTTTAGTTAAGGCTGTAGTATATATACCTCTTATCTTGACTCTTGGCTTGAGCAAGATATTAAAAAGTTTAACTTAGATAATTTTTTTATTCAACCAAAAAGATGATAGAGTTAGACGGCTCAGCAAAATCAGGTAGCGGCACCTTACTTCGCCATGCAGTAAGCTTAGCTACTTTATTAGGCGAAGAACTTCATATGTGGAATATCCGAGCTAAACGAGAAAAACCAGGCTTGCGACCTCAGCACCGTCAAGCCGTTTTAGCTTGCCGAGATATGTGTCAAGCAATAGTAGAAGGAGCCACAGTAGGTTCTATGGAAATAAATTATAAACCGGGCAAGATAATAAAAGGAGGCTCTTATAATTGGGATATTGGCACAGGTGGCTCAACCACCATGTTAGCCATGACTTTGCTGCCTTTAGCCTGCTTTGCCCCTGAAACAACCACATTGCGTATTATAGGAGGACTTTTTCAAGACTTTGCCCCTTCAGCTTATCACGTTCAGCACGTCCTTTTGCCAACCTTAGCCAAAATGGGAATTCAAGCTGAACTAATAATTGAACGACCTGGATACGCCGAATTTGGCGGTGGTATTATCCGAGTAAAAATAGAGCCCCTCAAAGGCAAAATTAAGCCAATACAATTGCTTGAAGCCGGCAAAATCAAAGAAATAAAAGGTATCGCGCTATCCTCTCATCTGAAAGAAGCCAAGGTTAGCCATAGAATGGCGCAAGAATGTGCTCGCCTATTAAAAGAGCAGGGTTATCAAACTAAAATAGAACCCGTTTACGATGATACTGCTCTTCACGCCGGTGCCGCTTTGGCAATTTGGGCAGAAGCCGGGAACTGTCTCTTTGGTTTTGACCAAGCCGGGAAAAAAGGTAGACGAGCTGAAAGTATTGGCAAATATGTAGCTACTAATTTTCTTCAGGATATTATGTCTAAAGCTACCGTTGATAGATATTTAGCTGACCAATTAATAATATATGGTGCTTTAGCTGAGGGCACAACCGAATATATCATACCTTCCCTAACGGAACATGTGGAGGCTAATTTGTGGCTAATAGAATACATTCTAGGTAAATTTGGAGCCGCGACTGAATTATCCGGGAACCACCTCAAGATAAAAGGCATAGGCTATGTTAGGCAAAAATAAACCCCTTTTAAACAGACTTGGAATAGCTTTATTAATTCCTTCAACTTCGGGCATAATAGTGCCCTTATTTTTCGGAATTACTCTGAAGCTGCTTAGACTGTTCCAGTAACTTTTGCTTCAATTCGTTAAGCCTGTCTATAAAGGGTTGAGCAAATTCCGTCAAAACTTTCTGCCATTCCTCTTTAGCCTCAGGGTTGATTCCACCAATAGCTGTTCCCGAAATCCTAAACCGGTGAAGTATCTCTCTTCCTTCTGTGTCGATTTGCCGTTTTACCGTTTGCTCAGCTTGTTTATATTCCTCAAAAAGGTGTTCTATGTCTTTCACTATCGTTAACGCTTCTTCGGGTAAAAAAGCTAAAAGACCTTGGCTTATATCTTTTAACCTGTCACCTCTTTTCAATTCAACCGCTTGCACCAACTGAGCGATTACAGCTTGCTTTATTATTTTTCCCTCCTCCCCTTGGTAGTTATTCAATGCTTCAGTCAATTCCCTTAAGTCAGGTTTGATAAGATATTTTTCGGCTAAAGCTTTACCTATAGAATTACCCTTTTCTTCTCTCTGTTTCCTTATTTCCTCTGCCGATAACTTACCCAGCTTTTCTGCTTTTTCCCGAGCAATTTCCCAAGCACTTTTTATTTCTGACATAGTTACCGCTTATTTTGTTTTAGCCAATTTTACCCTATAATTTATTAGGATTCAAAAATCATGATTTACCCTCATCTTTATAACTCAGTAAAACTGACTGACAATTTTTATTGCTATATTTGGCGAGGAAAAGGAAATAATTGTAATACTTACCTTTTAACTCATGTCTTACGGGGTGAACGCCCTCATGTGCTCATAGACCCTGGACATACAGTTAATGAATTTGGAGAGCCCTGTTTTGATACTTTAATCAAAACTATAGAAAAGGATGGCTTCCGAGTTGAAGACATAGGCTTGATAATCAATACCCATTCTCATCCCGACCATTGTCAAGCTAACGAAGTCCTCATTCAGAAAAGCCAAGCTATAGTTGCCCTGTCCAAGGAAGAAGATGAATTCCGTCAAACTACAGGAGAAAGATTTTACACCTTGTTTGGAGCTAAAGTCCCCCAATTTAATCCTTTCTTTTACCTTAAAGAAGGTAGTTTAAGTTTGGGTGCAAAAAACAAAGCCAATTTTCAAGTCTTATTAACCCCCGGACATTCCCCGGGCTCAGTTTGTCTTTACTGGGAAGAAAACAAACTCCTCATAACTGGTGATGTCGTCTTTTATGGTAGCATTGGCCGAACCGATTTTCCCGGTGGTAGTCTTTCCCAACTTAAAAAAAGCATTAATCGGTTATCTGAACTTGGCGCCGAGTATTTGGTAGCTGGTCATAGCACCGAGTTTGGTTCCATTATTCGAGGAAAACAGAATGTAGAGCGGAACTTTCAAGCAGTAAAGCTATTCATTTAGGAACTATCTATGGAAGCTGATGATAAAATTCAATATGCTTTAGCCCACACCGAAGTAATCAGACCACCAAAGCAAAGTCTGGCTACTTTTGGCACTACTAATATCTATTATTACCTTATCACAGAGTTAACAAAGGCTGTAAATGTAGTCAGAGAAGGTAGGGTAATTGCTGAACGACCTCGTATCGTCACTCCCTCTTATCTTATTCATCTGGAAGGATTTTCAGAGCATGCCAGACGCTTCATAGAAATGATGGCGGAAAAATACCCTAATGAACCCGGACTCTTTTATAGATACCGAAATGAACCCCGAGAAATGAATATTGTCTCTGAATCTTTACCAGAGCTTATAGACAAGATTAATGCTCGGATAGAAAGCCAGAGAGATCCCCTTAGTGCTATTATCAAAGGAGTGGAAGAATTATGGGACGTATCTCTCCTCAAATTTACCTATGAACTAACTCGCCGGTCTCTGTACACTAATATTGCTGAGTTAGAAAGGAGCGGACTCTTAGACATAGATGAAGTCGGGATTCCCCGGGACGCTCGCCGCTACATTGATGAGCTTTTCTTAGAAGTAAAACGAGACCCTTCCCAAGCTCCTAAATTAGTTGCCGAACTTCACCGCTGGGGGTTATTCTCCGAGTATCAGGATAGGTTTTTCAGTTTGTTTCGGAAAAAATAATTCCCCCTCTTTATTAACCCCC
Organism: Dehalococcoidia bacterium; assembly: GCA_042408205.1. Classification (GTDB taxonomy): domain Bacteria; phylum Chloroflexota; class Dehalococcoidia; order GIF9; family DYGU01; genus JBHOQK01. The sequence goes on from JBHOQK010000001.1 coordinate 13,348, forward strand.
CTATTGACAAGTCTTTCTTGGGATATAGTACTATAGTCTTAGGATAAAAGTTCTAGAGGCCGTGGTGAAGGGGGTGGAAAGGATGAAACGTCGCCGCTCAAACATTGAAATAATAGCTGATATTCTCAGAATCGGCGAGGATGGGGTCGGTAAAACAGAAATTATGTATGGTGCTAACATGAGTTATTACCAGCTTCAAAAATACCTTAACTTTCTTCTGGAGCGGGGCTTTATTTGTCGCCTAATGACAGAAAATTCTCATTTTAACTACCGACTAACTGAGAAAGGGTCTCGATTACTTAAGAGTATAGATAATGTTTTACAAGCTTTGAAGCTTAGCCACTGGGAAGAATAACCAACTTCTGAATTTTCCAAAAATTGTTCTGGGAGGTAAAGTCATAATAAGATTATCTCTAAGTAAAGGGAGAGTTTATGTCTGAAAAAAGAATGCTTATCGTTGATGCTGAGGTAATAAAGAAAATAGACGAAAACCGGGGTGATATGAGCCGCTCCGAATTTATTAATTTTCTCATTGAGAGTCAACTAAAGGAAAGTCCAGAGAAAAAAGAAAAATATGCTACTAAAGAAGAACTTCGTCACTTAGAACAAAGCTTTAAGGAAGTCCTACGCAGTTTTCTGGAATTTTTCATCGCCTATGGATTGGAATTAGGTAAATTATCAGACAGAAGTTCTAATGACTTAACTGCAAAACTGGAAACCTTGGATACTGTCAAAAAATAAAGACCGCTAAAATCCCCCTTTTTACCGAGATTGAAGTTTCTTTGCAAGTGTCTCCTTAGTCCATTTTCTCACCCTCTAAACCTCTAAAGCCTTAAAACGCTTGCCTCTCCTTTGATAGTAAATCTTAATTCAATCGATTTAATAGAACTATTTTCTATAACTTAATCACTTCCCAAGCCCTATAGCCTTTGCCATAGTGATAATTACAAGCCAATGATGACTTGGGAGGTATTTTTATGTCCAAAATAAAAGAACTTCTGCACCAAGGGCGATATGACGAGCTCTGGCAAATGTGCTGCGGCTTTATTGACCTCTCCTTGGATCAGTTTATGTCGATTCAACGCCGATTGCTTTTGGAGCAAATAGAACTGCTTAAAAACTGTGAGCTGGGAAGGAAAATAATGCGCGGAGCCATACCCGAAACTATAGAAGAATTCCGGGAGATAGTACCTCTAACCACCTATTCTGACTATTGTCCTGAACTTTTAGAACGGCGTGAAGATGTATTACCGACAAAACCGGTCTTATGGCAACGCACTTCCGGCAGGTATGATAAATATCCTTGCAAATGGGTACCACTTAGCGCCAGATTTTGTCAGGAACTGGTGAAGGTAATGATGGCTGCTATCATTTTTTGTGGATGCGAAAGAAGAGAGGTCTCTAATAAGCTCAAAGAACATTTAAAAATGATTTATGCAGTAGCTCCCAGACCTTATACGTCCGGTACTCTCGTTTATATTATGCAACAAGAATTTCCTTTTGATTGCTTGCCATCCTTGAAACAAGCAGAAACTATGTCCTTTGAGGATAGAATCAAGGAAGGGTTCCGACAAGCTTTGTCCCAGGGGTTTGATGGCTTTTGTGGCTTGTCCCTGGCTTTGGTTGCTGTTGGGGAAGCAATTCGTCACCGGGCTCAGAAAGTAGAGTTGGCTTCCTTGTTATCCCAGCCAAAAGCCCTGTTTCGCTTAACCAAGGGCTTAATTAAGAGCAAATTAGCCCGACGCCCTATGTTACCTAAAGATTTGTGGTCCCTAAAAGGAATTATTAGCGGTGGCACAGATAGTTCGGTTCTTAAAGAAAAAATCAAAACATTATGGGGAAGATATCCCTTGGACATTTATGCGGCTACAGAAAGTGGTATTATTGCTACCCAAACTTGGGATTACGAAGGAATGACTTTTGTGCCTAACCTTAATTTTTTAGAGTTTATCCCTGAAGAAGAGCATTTCAAGGGAAAACGGGACTCTAATTATCAGCCCAAAACCGTTTTATTAGATGAAGTAAAACCGGGAGAGGTCTACGAAATAGTCATCACCAATTTCCACGGTGGGGCTCTGGTCAGGTACCGGATTGGAGACATGATTAGGATAACTTCATTACGCAATGACAAACTCGGTATTGACATCCCACAAATGATTTTTGAAAGACGAGCCGATGACCTTATTGACTTGGGTGGTTATGTTAGGCTGACCGAGAGAACAATCTGGGAAGCTATTGAAAAAAGTGGCATTCCCTACGAAGATTGGATAGCCCGAAAAGAGATCGGAGAAAAACCTAAATTACATATCTATATTGAACTAAAAAATGATTATAAAGTTTCCGAGTTTGAGATAGCTAATGCCATATATACGGAAATCAAAAATTTGCATGATGGAATCACTCAATTAGCGTTTCAGACCTTAGAAAGTATTGTGGGGACAATACCTATAAAGGTTTCTTTACTACCTACTGGAGCTTTTGCCACCTACATTGCCCAGCGCCGGGCTGAAGGGGCTGATTTAGCCCATATAAAGCCACCCCACATCAATCCGTCGGACAAAGTGTTATCTTTATTAGGAGTCAAAATAGAGGCACCAGAAGAAATTAAAACTATAGCTCAAGCTGAAATTACCACTGTAGCTCAAAGTTAAATCAGGATTAACTGGTAGTTCTATACCCTTTTTCAAGAAACATTAATTTGTTATAGACACCGTTTTGTCGCCTCCTTTTTATTGAATATTTAGTACTATCGTCCCTCTTGACAAGCTTTCTACTTGCAATAATAATAGCTTCAGCTATGAATATTTATTCTATAATTCCTTTAATAGCTACACTTATTTATAGTGTTTTAGCTGTTTTCCTTTTAAGTCACCGACCCTGGGAAAAGCGGCATAAACTTTTCGCCTGGTACTTAGTGGGCGCTTTGCTTTGGAGTATTAGCAATATTTTCTTCCGCAGTGATTTTTTCCCCGCAGATAAGCTTTTTCTGTCTAAAATCAACATAATTTGTTTTATGTTCATGTTGGTTCCCTTTTCCTACTTTGTAGCTTCCTTCTATACTTCTTTTGGAGACAGTTGGACGCATCTTATCTACATACCTTTACTGGCAACTATAGTTTTAGCAGCCCTGGGTTATATGCCCACCACTGTGATCCTGGAGGAGACCGTTTATCCCGAGTACCACATGCCGTTCTTTCTCCTCTTTGTGGTTCTACCTCTTCTTGTTTTAGCTGTCAGAGGCATATTCCGTTTATGGCAAAAGCTTAAAACTGTCGAAAACCCAAACATACATAACCAGCTTATTTACCTAATCATATGCATCATAGTTTTGGCTCTCTCTGCTTCCAGTAACATTATCCCTTTAGGAAGGAAGCTACCCATTGCTCATACGGGCAACATAATCGTAGCCTCTCTCTTGGCTTATGCCATCCTAAAACATCGACTGATAGATATTAAGTTTATTTTGCAGCGATGGATATTATATGGAAGTCTAATTATATTTATATCTGCTCTTTATATAACTTTGCTTAATTTATTTCATTTGTGGCTTGGCTTTGAGCTCAGCTTCCCTACTTTAGTTATCGCAGCCGGGATAACCGTTCTAATTGCTGCTTCATTTTATCCCTTACGCAATATACTTCAAAAAAGAATAGACCAGCTTTTCTATCTGAAAACTTACAAATACCGTCAGCTACTCCTCGACTTCAGTAAGAAGGCAAGCAAAATTATTAACCTTGAAGAATTAGGTAAAGAGTTGATCCAGCTGGTGGTAGCTGCTATTGGTGCCCAAAAAGCTTACTTGTTATTACCCAACCATGATGAGAGGACTTTCACAGTCCAATTTACCTCCCTTACCCCCGGGGACAGGACTTTCTCTCAGTTAAATCTAAGCCAAGATAACCCAATTATTGAATGGCTAAAGCGGGAAAACAAGCCTCTCTTTGCGGAAAATTTAGACATTCTCTATGAATTTTGTAACCTTTGGGAAAAAGAAAGAGACCTAATTAGAGCAGCCGAAATAAAGCTATTCCAACCGTTAATAAGCCAAGGCAAGCTCATTGGCATTTTAGCCTTAGGAAGTAAAGAAACTTCGTCTATTTATGATATTAATGATATAGAGCTTCTTCAAACCCTGGCTAATGAGGCGGCTATTGCTTTTGAAAATGCTCAACTTCATGCTTATGCCAAAGAAAGGGAAAAGGAATTCCGCTTCTTAAACGAGCTCAGTAAAATCATTACCTCTAGTCTTGATATTAATCAAATATATGAAAAATTTATTCAAGAGATTAGACAAGTGATGGATGCGGATTGGGCATCTATAGCTTTGATTGAAGGGGAGTGGCTACGGTTCTTTGCTCTTTCTAAAGTAGCCAGCTCAGAATGGGAGCCTGGCGAAACCATACCTTTAAAGGGAACTGCTACCGCTTATATAGCTAAGACTAAAAAAACCTTAGTTGAGCCTGATTTGTCTCAATGTCACCGATTCTGGACGGGAGATATCCATCTCATACATGGTATTAGGTCTATAGTTTACATTCCTTTGATCTCTAAGAATGAAGTTATTGGAAGCCTAATAATAGGCAGTTTCCGTCCCTATGCCTATGGAGAAAGAGAAATCGGGTTATTGGAACAAGTGGCCGGGCAATTAGCTACTGCTATTGAAAATTTCCGCCTTTACGAACAACTTCAAAAACAAGCTATAACTGATAGTTTAACCGAGTTATTCAATCGCCGTTATTTTGAACAGCGTTTAGAGGAGGAAATTGCTCGTTATTCCCGATACTATATACCGTTTTCAGTAATAATCTCAGATCTTGACTCTTTCAAGGCTTACAATGATAGTCATGGGCACAGGGCTGGGGATGAGCTCCTAAAGGAAATTGCCCAGATAATAAAAGATTCGGTGAGAAAAGCAGACCTCTGCTTTCGCTATGGAGGTGATGAGTTTGCTTTAATTTTACCCAAAACAACTCCAGAAAATTCTTATCAGATTGCCGAGAGAATACGTCTTAAAGTAGCTGAAGAGATGACTCACAGAAACATACCGGTAACTATTAGTCTTGGGGTGGCTTCTTTCCCTGCCGATGGAACAACAGGAGAGGAGATTGTTCGGGCTGCCGATACCGCTCTTTATCATGCCAAGCAAACTGGTGGCAATCAGGTTAAGCTTTTCTCTAAAACAATCTTTATTCCTCCCAAAACAAGGACTGTTTCTACCACTCAAGAAAAGGTTACCTTTGAGACTATACAAGCTTTAGTCAGCGCTGTGGATGCCAAAGACCGGTATACTTACAGCCACTCCCTAACTGTGGCTAACTATGCCGAAGCCTTAGCCAAAGCCGCTGGCTTACCCCAAGATAGGATAGCAATACTAAAGAACGCAGCTTTGCTCCACGATGTGGGCAAAATTGGCATCCCTGATGAGCTCCTCAATAAAGAAGGGAAAATTACCGCTGAAGAATGGGAAACCCTTAAGAGTCACAGCAATATTGGTGCCATCATAATTAGCCGTATTTCCAGCTTGGCTCCCTGTTTACCTATCGTTCTCTATCACCATGAACGCTACGACGGGAAAGGTTATCCTAAGGGAATAAAGGGGAAAAACATTCCCATTGAAGCCCGGATTCTGGCAATTGCTGATGCTTTCGCAGCTATGATTTCCCCTCGCCCTTACCGCTCAGCTCTATCTTATAGGGAAGCCATAGAGGAATTAAAGAAAGGGGCTGGCACCCAGTTTGATCCTGAACTGGTAGAACTCTTCTTCCCCATCGCTTTATCCTCAACTCCGGAAACAGTGAAAGCTAAAAATCCTAATACTTAATTTGGCTTTCTAACAAGGAGACATATATTTCGGGAGAAAGTTTTCAAGGGGAAACGAAAAGACTTTTCTGGAAATATCTTAATAATTTCAAAACCAACCCTGGTTACAAGCTTTTTTAATTCACCATAAGAAAATAGATAATAATACCGGTATACCGTTTTATCTTTGAGTCGCCATGGTATTCTTATCTCTTTACCCCTAAACCAGAAGCGAGGTTGCCACCGATTCCACACAGTGATAAAAGCTTCTCCACCTGGTTTTAACACCCGCTTTAGCTCCAAGAAAGCTTTTTCCTTTGCCTTATCCCCAAGAAGGTGATGGTAGGTAGCAATAGATATCGCCCAATCAAAAACACCTTCTTTGTAAGGTAAAAGACAAGCATCCCCTATCATTAAGTTTGCTTTAAAATTAAATTTATCGGCATACTTTCGTGCCAGTCTCACCATTTCCCGGGAAAAATCCAGCCCCCAAAGTTCAAAGTCATCTTTAAAAGGTAAAAAATCAGCCCCGTGACCACAGCCTATATTCAGTAGCCTTCCTTGTTTCCATCTTTTAGCCATCTCCTCAAGTTCCCACCGAAAACGTGTCCAGTGACGTAACCGATACCAACTTTCGGCTATCTGGTCAAAAACTTCCTTCATAATTACAAATTTGATAAACTTCAATGGTAAGGAAAACATAAAATGAGGAAAATTTCAAGGACTATATCAGGGGTAACTCCAGTAGCAGTGATGGTAGAACCTCAGGACTGCCCGGGGAAATGCATCTATTGTCCTACCTATTCTGAAGCCCCCCAAAGCTACACCCCCGAATCCCCAGTAGTACTCCGGGCTCGCCAACTTAATTATAACCCTAAAAGACAAGTAGAAAGCCGACTCAAAATGCTTTCCGAAATGGGGCACCCTACCGATAAGATAGAACTCATTATTATGGGTGGTACTTTCTTAGCTTACCCTGAGGATTATCAGTATCAATTCATAAAAGAATGTTATGATGCCCTGAATAACTATACTGCCTCAAGCCTGGAAGAAGCCAAAAGACTTAATGAAAAAGCTGAACATAGGTGCGTCGGTTTATGTATTGAGACCAGACCAGACTGGTGTGGGGAAAAAGAGATAAAGAGAATGCTGGATTTTGGTGCTACCCGGGTCGAGCTTGGAGTGCAGACTCTGGACGATAACATTTACCAATTGATAAAACGGGGACATACTGTAAGTGATGTAATTAAAGCTACCCAATTACTCAAAGACTGGGGTTTCAAGGTCTATTATCATTGGATGCCAGGTTTACCTGGCTCAACTCCAAAACATGACTTAGAATTGTCCCAACAACTCTTTGATAGGGAAGATTTTAGACCTGACGGTCTCAAGTTATATCCTACCCTTGTCGTAACTGGCACTGAATTAGAAAAATGGTTCTATGACCAGCGCTATCAACCCTATTCTGACGAAGAAATGATAGAACTGATGATAAAGATTAAGACTCTTATTCCTAACTACGTTCGGATCTCCCGGGTGATGCGCGATATTCCCAACAAGTTTATCGTTGCTGGCGTGAAAGATTCCTCCCTAAGAGACACCATAAAAAGGCGAATGAAAGAATCAGGACTAAGTTGTCGGTGTATCCGATGCCGAGAATACGGACATCGTTACCGGGATGGCTGGAAAATAGGCAAACCATTCTTGAAAAGGGTTGACTACGAAGCCTCAGGGGGAACAGAAATATTTCTATCTTTTGAAGATGAAAGGGAAACCCTTTTCGGATTGTTACGTCTCAGAATCAAAGACCAGCAAAGTCAAGCCTTTGTCCGAGAGATACATGTCTTTGGACCTGAAGTACCTATAGGAGAAACACACCCCGAGGCAGCTCAACATAAAGGACTCGGAAGACAACTCTTAGAAAAAGCCGAAAAAATTGCTCGAGAAGAATTCGGGATTAAGCAAATAAAAGTGCTAAGTGGCATTGGAGCTCGCAATTATTTCCAGGTATGGGGTTATGAGTTAGATGGTGCCTATATGGTAAAAGAGTTGTAAAAGTTACGGGGAGGCAAAATATGCAACCTGTTTACGAAATAAACGAGCTAACTAAAGAAGAAGCATGGCGAATGTTCCGTATTATGAGTGAATTTATTGAAGGCTTCGATCATCTATCTCGAATCCAACCAGCGGTAACCATTTACGGTTCGTCCCGAGTCAAGCCCGGTGATAAACTCTATACTCTGACAGAAGAAATTGCTCGCAGTTTTGCCAAGCGAGGCTTTTCTATAATTACCGGGGGTGGTCCGGGAGTTATGGAAGCAGCTAATAAGGCAGCTAAAGAAGCGGGTGTACCCTCAGTAGGTCTCAACATTGAGTTACCGGATCAATGCTCTAACCCTTATGCCACCCTTCGTCTTAGCTTCCGCTATTTCTTTGTTCGCAAAGTAATGTTAGTCAAATATGCCTCAGCTTTCATCCTCATGCCTGGGGGCTGGGGAACTCTGGATGAAACTTTTGAAACTTTGACCTTAATCCAGACAGGTAAGATAAAACCCTTCCCAGTTATTTTGGTTGACAGTAAGTATTGGGAGGGTTTGGTAAAATGGATGAAGGAAACTTTAGTTGCTCAAAACTTTATTTCTGCTTCAGACTTAGACCTGTTCACTATAGCCGATGAACCAGAGCAGGTATTAGCTATTTTTGATGCCTGGTACAGCCGTTATGGCAAAAGACCAGGTTTAGGAGAATAAATGGCAAGCCACCAAATGCCCATTGCTTACTTGACGAAGATTTGGTTTTTGATTACGGCAAACCGATATTACCTGGGGACACCGAGTCTGAAAAGGACAGCCCGGGGGGATGTTTGTCGGATCAGGTGGTTCCCCTGAGACTACCTGCCTTATTCGGAAACGATTAGACGGGTCTGGTTCCGGAACAGCTTGAATAAGGGCAACTGTATAAGGATGGAGGGGCTTTTCTAATAAAATGTTTGTCGGTGCTGTCTCAACTATACTCCCCAAATAAAGAATAACCAAACGGTGACAGAAGTGTCGCGCCGTGGCTAAATCATGGGTTATATAAAGAAAGGCAATACCATGCTTCTCTTGAAGAGTAGTCAAGACATTTAAAATTTCGGCTCGACTTGAGGCATCAATCATAGATACAGGTTCATCAGCGACAATGTAAATAGGTTCTAAAATTAAGGCTCGGGCAATAGCAACTCGCTGACGCTCCCCACCAGAAAGCATATGAGGAAATTTCGCCGCAAACTCTTCCGGGGGAATAAGTCGCACCTCTTCCAACACCTTAAGTACCCTCTCCCTCTGCTGTGCCTTGGAACCAAGACCGTAAATTATTAAAGGTTCTTGCACAATTTGACCCACAGTCATATAAGGGTCTAAACTGGAAAAAGGATCCTGGAAAATAGCCTGAGCATCACGACGAATTTCAGACCTAAGATAAGTTTCTTTGGCATTAGTTATGTCCTTCCCTCGAAAATAAACTGTGCCAATAGTTGGTTTAATAAGCCCCAATGACACCCTGCCCAACGTAGTCTTACCACTCCCCGATTCTCCAACTACTCCTACCGTTTCCTGTTCATTAATGGTTAAGGAGACTTCATCTAAGGCGCGAACGGGCACACTCCGCAGGAAAAAATGTCCCCGGGCTTGAAAGATAACCGATACCTTATTTAAGGTTACTAAATTAGCCATAAATTTACTTCCTTAGCCAGCAGCGAGTTTCATGTTCTGGAGCCGGGCTAAACACTGGTGGCATTTCCTCACGACAAAGTTCAAAAGCATAAGGACATCTGGGATAAAAGGGGCAACCTGGAAGTGGACTTAAGGGATCGGGAGGTGCCCCTTTTATAGGTTTAGGTTGGGTTTGAGAATGGAGGCGAGGTAAAGAGGCTAATAACCCTTCAGTATAAGGATGGTAAGGAGAAGTCAAAACAGCTTCCGCAGGACCAATTTCAACTAACCGTCCAGCATATAGAACACAGAGTCTATCGCATAAGTCACTGGCTAAAGCTATATCATGGGTAATGAAAAGGACACTCAAATTTAACTGCGCCTTTAATTCCTTAAGCAAGTTCATTATTTGTGCCTGAATGATTACATCCAAGGCAGAGGTCGGCTCATCAAGAATTACTACTTTTGGATTTAAAATAAGAGCCATAGCAATGATAACCCGCTGCTTCATACCCCCACTAAGTTCATGGGGATAACGGTCATATACCTCGTTGGGTAAAGCTACCCGAGCTAAAGCTTCGCGTGCTCGCTGGCGAGCCTCCTTCGCCGAAATAACACCGTCCAAAAGTAAGGGCTCCATCACTTGCTCCCCAACCCTAAGCACCGGATTTAACGCTTCAAGAGCTCCTTGAAAGACCATGGAAAGCATCCGCCAACGAACCTGCCGCCTAAATTCACTTTCTCCTAATTTAAAGCAGTCAAGCCCATCAAGAAAAACTTTCCCATGGCTAAAGACAGTATTCCGAGGCAAAAGACGCATCAGGTGTAAAGCCAGAGTTGTTTTCCCCGAACCTGATTCCCCTACTATCCCCAAGGCTTCCCCTGCCTTTAAATTGAAAGAAACTCCCTCTAAAGCTTTGATTATGCCGCGGTTAGTCCCATAATGGACTGTCAACTCTTGTGCTTCAAGTAACGCCACTCTTTTACCTCAAGCGTGGATTAACTACTGGTTCCAACCCTAAAGTAATAAGAACAAAAGTTAGGGCAGTTAAAACAACCAAAAGACCCGGAGGCACTACCCACCACCAGTAACCAAGGTATATAGCTCCAGTACGAAAGCCCTGCTCTAAAATTTGCCCCCAAGTGGGCAAAGAAGGGTCACCCAAGCCAAGAAAACTAAGACCAGCTTCAGCCAAAATAGCTCCGGGAGTGAAGAAAATCATTTGAGCCAATAGATAAGGAGCAATTTGAAAGGCAATATGTCGGAACATAATCCGCCACGGTGAAGCCCCTAAAGCCCGAGTCGCTTCCACTAACTGCCCAAAGCGTAATTGAAGCACCATTGACCGGATCATAATTGTCAGCCCAGGCCAGCTAAAAGCAACCAAAAGCAGAATAATTAACCACAGGCGAGAACCGAGAATGAAAATAAGAAAGATGAGGATAGGGAGAAGCGGAATGTTGTTTACAATATCAGCCAAGCGCTGGATAAGAGTATCTGTTTTTCCTCCAGAGTAACCACTTACTATACCTAAGCTGGAACCAAGGATAGTGGTAAACAAAGCTGTGGTCAACCCAATAGCTAAAGCTATAGGAAAACCAAAAAGAAGCCCCTCCATCAAGTCACGACCAAGATTATCAGTGCCCAAGAGTCCATAAGCAGTTCCTCCAAAAACCATTCTCACTTTACCTATTTTGTCCCGACTATCCTGAAAAATAGCTGATAAGACCACAGTGTAGGTTCCAGTGAGAGGTTGAAACTTCGTCGGCATTCCTGAAGTAGGCACCCCAAAAAGAATATTTTCTAACTTGCCCCGGATTTCAGCAGGCTTCATCTCTACCCCATACTCTCGTCTCAAAAACTCACTTACCTTTTCTAACACCGTCTCATGGGCGCTAAGGAGAATTCGATAAGGTGTATCTTTATAGCGATAAATAGGAGGCAACTCACCAGGATATGGAGGTGAGACAACAAAATGATACAGCATTACTTCTTTATCATCAGGACGACGCAAAGAAAGAGTAAGGAGAGGTGGGGCTTGGTAATAAACCACATCCTCGACTCCAAAAGCCAAGAAAGATGGTGGCTGAGTTCGGTTATGGTTAATGGAAAAAGTATAAAAAACAAGTTTACCTCCATTCAGTACCTTGATTGGCTGCTTTGCTTCTAAAAGACGATGGGGGGATTCCCCAGGAAGCCAAGCTGGAGGGGCATTCTTGGGCATGTCTGCCCAAACCAGAGGATTGCTCCAAATACGCCGGCCGTAATCTAAAGGATAAGCCACGATAACATAGATAGAAATAGCCAATAATATCATGAGAAAAAAAATCCCTAAACGCCCGGGGGTACTGGAAATAAAAATCCGCCAAATATCCTTAAGAGGCATTAAGTATACCTCACCCGTGGATCAAGTATTATGTAAAGAACCTCTAAGATAAAACGAGCAGCTATATAAAGAAGGGTGTAAATAAAAGTAAGAGCTACAATAACATTTTCATCAGCCGACATAATAGCTTCATAGTAGAGACGCCCCATACCCGGCCATCGAAAAACAGTTTCAATAAGAATAGCTCCTCCCAAGACACCAACTAAAGCAAAGATAAGGTTAGTCACAATCGGTGGTGCCGCCACCCGTAAGATGTATTTTCGCATTACCTGGTTTTCAGGAAGTCCTTTGGCACGAGCTACAGTGACAAAAAATTCCTGAGCTGTGTTTAAAACCATAGTCCGGACTACATAAATCCAAGCCCCTACCCCAGCTAAAATCATAGCTATAGTAGGAAGAGCCGTATGCCACATAAGATCCAAAAAACGAGGTAGCCCCCCTTCAGGAGGAGGAATGCTATACATACCACCAGTAGGAAACCACTGCAAGTAAAAGCCAAAGACCAAAATGAGCAAAATACCTGTCCACCAAGTCGGCAAAGCATAGGAACCAGCCGAAAGATAACAAATAGTCCGGTCTAAAGTACTTCCCGGGTGAGTAGCTAAATAAACGCCAAGGCAAAGACCTATCAGAGCTGTAAATATAGTAGCCATAAGAAGAAGCGCCACCGTAAAAGGTATTCTTTCCAAGACAATATCGGCTACCCGAGCTGACCCTTTAAAACTGCGAGCAACTCGCGCCTCCCCTAAGTCTAAAGTGATAACTCGATAAACCATACCCGGTAAACGCAAATACCAAGGTCGGTCAAGTCCATAAAGCTTGATTAATTCCTGATGGTGAACCTTAACTGCCTCTTCTAAGCGCTGGGGGTCATGGATAGTCTGGGCAAGGGTCTCTCGAATACCTCGGATTTCTTCCCGAATAATAGCATCTAAAAGACGGTCAGATACCCCCGTAGCCCCCAAAACAACCACTACCAGGACTAAGGTCACCAGGAGCACACCACCTAAGCTAAGGGCACGAAAGCTTAATGTTCTTAACAATGCCATAACTATTTAGCGGTTCACTTCATTATTAAAACTAAGAGGAGAATATAAAGTAGCGTATAAATAGCTATGATCACCCAGATGAACCAGGCTGTTCCCCACAGGAGCATCATCCTTTTAACCCTTTTATCTTTGTTCAGTGGTTTGTTGTCGTCGCCGCCATAAAAGTAATACCACAAAGGCAGTTAATCCAAGCAAACCTATTATTACATAAATTAGTGTACTTCGTGGCAATCCAGGTGGCGGAGGTGTAGGGGTGGGCAAGCCTGGGGCTACGCCAATAGTAAATTCAACCAGCCGTTCTGTAGGTGAAGCTAATTTATCACTGTAACCAATAAGATGGAATTGATACAAACCTGGCAAAAGTTTGGCTGTCAACTCCGCTGGTAAGGTAATGGCAAAATCGGTAGCCGTTACTGCCTTTGCTTCCCCCTTCGTAATAACTCTATCTGTACCGGCTTCAAGAAGAGTATAACGGAGGTGAAGAGGTTCTGGTCCTTCAAGTTTTATACTGACTTTTGCCTCAGCCCCAACAGCAACGGTTGGAAGATCGATACGGGCAAAATCAACTCTCTTTAAGCTTCCATAATACCAGTCCTTTGGCTTAAATGGGTAAGTCGGGTCTCGGAAAGCTTCCAGTTCGGCAAACTGGGCTGCTGGGTCAAAGCGCACCAATCGGAAAGGACCATTACTTATTACTGCCAGCCCCCGCTCCTCAATCCACTTAAGAGCTGCTTCGTAACGAGCTACCGCTTCTTCAGGAGTAATTTGGACTGGTCCACTACCCCGCAAAGGTTCCGGAACAAAACGCTGGTCCCGAAGTTCTAAAAGGGCTGAACGGACTAAAGCTACATGGTCTTTAAGAACTAAGCTTAATGTAGGCACACCAAAACGCTTCCCAGCAGTTTCTGAATAAGCCGCCCGGCGTTGAGTAAAAACCAGGTGATCTGTGGCTGCGTCCATTTCCCAAGGAGTACTAGGAAAACCAGTAGCATATTCAGCAATGTGGTCTTTATCAAAATGCCAATAATCTACATAAACCTCAAGCCGCCGGTCATCAAGAATACGGTAGCCACGCAATGTCTCAAGAAAAGGTTTTAGCCGGGCAGCAACACTAGTCTCAATCTCAGCTTTCCTTGGATTGTAAGCTATGTCAGAACCATAATATAAACTATAAACCAGGTCAGCCAGAGTAATCGGTTGACCATGATGCCAGCGGGATTGAAAATAACGAGATAAGTCGACGGTAACTTTACTGGTAGCGGTAGTCCCCGGCGCTACTTTACGGAATTCCCGGGCAGCGGCATCCCAAATAAAAGCATCTTCCGGCACAGGTAATTTGCCTTCTGGTCCAGCAGTCTCTACTTTATAAGTAGCCCGGAAGGGCATAGGCTGGGCTGAACCAGGATGACGCCACATTGCCGGATCCCAAAGATTGTTCCAGATATCTCTGCTATAAAGGTCGCGAAGCCCGTCTACAGTGTTCCAAAAAGATGACGCTGTCCATACATGCAAATTGCCAATGCGTAAAGTGTCTCGCCCCGGTATATAAGCAGTCCGGGGAGTCCAAAGGTTTCTTGGTCCAGCAGCGATATCTTCAGTAACACCTATCAACTGGTCCGAGGTAAGAAAAGCATTGGTCACTGTTACTAACCAAATTCGGACTGAATCCTCCAGGCTAATTCTAATAATTTCCCGGTAAAGAGCATTCCGCTCCTCAACATCTTTGAACTTTCCTAAGGATAACCGCTTACCTATTTCGTCAGCTTTGGGATTTTCAAACTGCCAGAAGCCGGCTTCTTGCCAGCCAGGCATGCGCCCAAACCAGGGAGCCGCAAATTGATTGGCTCGGGTATCATCCCAACGAACAGCAACACCAGTTACCCAACCTTCAGTATAGAGATGCCAACCTAAAGCTGCCGGGTCAGAACCATAGACCAGAGAAATAGCTGGTCCAAAATCTCGGTAAAGGCGCTCAACACTAAACCCCAGTTTTTCCAATTCACTACTTATAGCATCACCAATGTGCCTTCTTTCATCTTCAGTACGGATAACAAACTTGAGTACTACCGGCTTATCACCATAATACCAACGCC
This sequence comes from Dehalococcoidia bacterium, assembly GCA_042408205.1. Taxonomy (GTDB): domain Bacteria; phylum Chloroflexota; class Dehalococcoidia; order GIF9; family DYGU01; genus JBHOQK01. The sequence continues at coordinate 28,368 of JBHOQK010000001.1, forward strand.
CATCTCGAAAAACGGCACCAGCTTCCTTCATAGCTTTTGAGATACGGTCTCGAGCTAAATCCGGGGCATATCGGATGCCTTTTTCTCGAATGACTTCCGCCGCAATAAGATAATCAAAATCATAAGGAGTAACAAAAGATTTCATAGGTTTAGCCATGCCGCGAAAGAGTTCCTGCGCGATAAAATCACGATCTACCACTAACTGAAGAGCTTGGCGAATTTCAGGTATAGCCAGTGGATTTAGAAGACCCGGAGGAGCCGGAGCTGGGTTAAGGATAAGAGCATTGGTTAAAGCCGGAGCCTCATAAAGGCGAATCCCAGGAGCTCCCTTTAGTCCCATAGCTGTAGCTACGCCTAAATTAAAAGCATAAAAATCAATATCCCCCCTCCGCAAAGCATGCCCGGCTTCATCCATAGGGATAGCCCGATAATAAATACGATCAACTGCCGGACCAGGTTTCTCGTGCGGCGGCTTGTAGTCTACTTGCGCTTCAGCGACCCAGCTGCTTAAAGTTACAGTTATTAAGCTTAGAACAGCTAAAACAAAACCCAGTTTGGTTATAGTTCTCATATTAATTCGTAAACTTAATTATAAACCGTCTTTTTATATAAATTCAAAGTTTAAAGACTTAAAAACAATAACTTTTGTTATTTTTTATCCTCGCCTAGACAAACCCACGACCAAAATTAGATAGCACGAATTAAAGAAACGATGTTGGCTTTATTATTACCTTGACTTATGCTATAGTTTTCTTCTGAGCATGATGAATTATATTAGAAAGGGACTTGAAGTTATAAAGAATTTTGGACGCCGCCGAGCTTATCCAGCGGTCTTTCTTTTTTTATCAGGTTTACTTCTCGGCTTTGCCATCTCAGTTATCTTCATAAAAGAACCAAAAATTGGTGTTATTACTATCTCCGAAGCTATCATAAGCCAAAAGACAGTGGACGATATTGTCCAGATGATAACTTATGCTAAAGAGGATAGTCAGATAAAAGGTGTGGTGATAAGGGTAGATAGTCCCGGAGGTGGGGTAGCTGCTATTGAAGAAATTTATCTTAATCTTCTTTCCTTAAAAAAAGATAAACCCATTGTTGCCTCCATAGGAATAAGAGCTGTAAGTGGTGGCTATTATATTGCCGCTGCCTCTAATTTCATTTACTGTAAACCTACCTCTCTGGTAGGTGGTATTGGGGCTTTGGTACGCTTACCCAAACCAGAGGAATTAAGAGAGGATATAATGACTTCCGGTCCTTTTAAAGAGACGGGAGGCTTGATGAGACATTGGATCAGTGCCTTGGATATGGTTAAGGAAGCCTTCATCCAGGCAGTGATTTCCCAAAGAGGAAAACAGCTTAGAATAGATGCTACCCAATTATCTGAGGCAAGAATTTACCTTGGTATGGAAGCAATTAAACTGGGACTGGTTGATAAACTCGGGACAGATAAAGAAGCAGAAGAAAAAGCTGCTGCTTTAGCTGGTGTCAGGAAGTATAAACTGGTTAATATAAATAAAGAACTAAAAATTTATCCACCTTCCTTATGGTTTTCTTCCCTTGAAGAAGATATTGAAAAGTCTATTAGCAATATTTCCCCCCGATATTATTACCTATATATAGAGCAAAGATAAATGAAAAAGTTAACATTTTTGTTTATAGGCATGCTCACTTTTATATTCGCTCAGGGGTTGTTTTTTTATAAAGGTTGGTATTTCTCCCCCAAATTCAAAACGCCAGAATTTGAGAAAATTACCCCTATCTTGTACCAACCAACTGAGTTTGGTGACACTATTTCAGAAAAGAAAACCGGCAAAATAATAGTCGACCTATCTCACAATAATAATTTTAGCTTATCAGAGCTTAATGTCTTATTTGGGCGAGTTTTTTCTCGAGGCTTTACTATTGAACTTGTCCGAACTGCTTCCGAATTTAAAACATCCTTGCCTGAAGCTAATGCCCTAATTGTGGTTTGTCCTCGGAAAGAATTTTCTAAAGAGGATGTGAAAATAGTAGATGATTTCCTAAAGGGAGGCAAAAAGGTATTACTCATCGGCGACCCAACTCGACCAAGCGAAATTAATAGTCTTTCTTTCAGCCTTAACCTCCTTTTTGAGCCCGGTTACTTGTATAACCTTAAAGAAAACGATACCAATTATCGAAATATCTTCGTTGTTAAATTTAAAGAAAACCCATTGACTAAAGGCTTGAAAAAGATTGTTTTATATACTACTGGCTTTATAAGCCCCTCAGATTTAGGTATCGCCTTTACCGATGAAAATACTTTCTCTTCTTTGTTCCAAGCCAGAAAAGAAATGTCACCCATAGTTCTGGCTAAGGAAGGTAAGGTGCTGGCTATTTATGACCTCACCTTTATGAGTGAACCTTGGAGTAATGCCGCAGACAATAATCAGTTCATAAGTAATATTGCTGATTGGCTAACCACCAATTAAGAGTATTTCTTGGGTCTGGAGCTTTTTAATCGCTGTTTTATCGCTTTTCCTGATTTGAAACGATTTAAATTCACGAAACCTTTTTTCCCTTTAGCCATTGGTTGTAATTACTAAATAAAGCAGTTTTTAAACCTAAAGGTAGCCCTATCTACATCCTCAGGAGTCTCAATACCCAAACGCTTCATTGCCTTTTCAACTTTCCTATATTTATCCTCATTATATAAATCGTCCAGCCTTTCATAATAACCAGCCCGTCTCCCAAACCTAAAATTAAGCCTTTCTTCCAATGTTAACTTAAAATATCGGTCAATGACCGAAAGCATCTTAGGTTTTGCTTCAGGTAATTTTCCTTCAATCTCCGGCAACAAGTTCAAGATATGGTCACTCTTTAATTCACTGGTAACCTCCAAGTGGTCAATTAAAATGCCAATTTCAGCCACCACCTCATCTTCCCCCAACAAGTCGAATTCCCCCTTCTCTAATTTTTCCCATAAAGGCATTTCCGGACGAACATGGAGAGAACGTAGCCGGATAAAATCGGGATTGATTTCATTAAGAACTTTGGCTGTCTCCAGCGCATGTTCCTGTGACCATTTTTTACCACCCAATCCGGGCATAACATATTCACATAAGGAGATTCCAGCTTCCATTACTTTCCTGCCACCTATTACGTGTTCCTCAGCAGTAACTCCCTTCTCCATATAACTAAGAACTGTATTGCTCCCTGATTCCAGCCCAATATGAAGTCGAGATAATCCCGCTTCTTTTAATTCTTTTAACTCCTCCACCGTCTTTTTCGCCGCTGTTTTTGCTCGTCCGTAGGAAGTAATTCGGGCTAAACTAGGAAAGGTTGCCTTAAGAAAAGTTATTACCTTAACCAAGTCGGGTGTTTTCATTATTAAACTGTTAGCATCTTGAAGGAAAGCCGATTCGCCCCCGGCCCACATCCACAAAGCTACATTTCGGACACTATCGTTATACGGGCTCTGATAAATAGCCCCAGCTATTTCTCTTCCTTTCCCGCCATAGCCCAATCTCCAAGCTAACTCCTTGATAGTTTCACTTATGGCTTTAGCTGTCTCTATATCCTTAATTATGTCTGCAACCGGTCTAAGTTCAAACCTTAATCCCTTATAACAGCCGCAGAACTGACATCGATTCCAGGGACAATTTCTGGTTGCCCGAATGAGAAGAGAAAAAGCTTCACTGGGTGGTCTTATTGGTCCCAGCTCATAAGAATAATCAAGGAGCTTTTGAGTAATCATAGTGTTTTTATTATATCCTTACCTGAAAAAGATTGCTAAAGTTTTCTTCAGTTGGTATTATCTTTTTATGTCCTTGAGCCAAATTAAAGTAATCTCCTTTGATGTTGAAGGCACATTAGTGACTCCTGACTTCAGTTATGCCATCTGGTTCGAAGCTATTCCTAAACTCTATGCCCAAAAATATGGGGTTAGTTATCAAAAAGCGAGGGAAATTGTTACCACTGAATATAACAAAGTAGGCGATCAAAGACTGGAATGGTACGATATCTATTATTGGTTTAATTATTTCGGGTTAGGCACACCATTACCGGTATTAAAGAATTGTGAAAGTAAAGTATGTTATTATCCGGAAGTTTTTGAAGTCCTATCTACTCTGACTCAAAAATTTAAGCTTATAGTTGCTTCCAGTTCCTCTCGGGAATTTCTGCGCCATCTTCTTAAAGATATAGAAGCTTACTTCACTAACATTTTCTCCTCCATTTCCGATTACAAGCAGTTAAAAACTAACGACTTCTATATCAAGATATGTCAGGAACTGGAGATTTCACCCCACCAATTAGTCCATGTAGGAGACAACCGGCAAGCTGATTTTGATATTCCCCGTCAGCTCGGCATATGGGCTTTCCATCTGGACAGAGATAAAAAGGTCAACTGCCCCGAATCAATAACTAACCTTAAACAACTCCAAACCCGCCTTCTCGATTAGCATTCATCAAAAAATTTAAGCCCCACATATTGGCAAAAAAATAAAACTTGCAGTAAAATATATCGGATTTTACCTAAAACATTAAAAAGAAAAACTAAGTAAAGATATAGAAATTACTTTATTATAGGGGGTTAGTATGGAACCAAAAATTGGCGTTTATGTTTGCCACTGTGGCACTAATATTGCTGGGACAGTAGACATTGAACAGACAGTAGATTATGCCAAAAGTCTACCTTCAGTGGTAGTCGCTCGGGAATATAGGTTCATGTGCTCAGACCCCGGTCAAAATATGATAAAAGAAGATATAAAACAGTTAGGTCTTAACCGGATTGTAGTTGCCTCCTGCTCTCCTCAAATGCACGAACCAACTTTCCGCCGGGCTTGCCAAGAAGCTGGATTAAACCCGTACTTATTCGAAATGGCTAATATTCGGGAGCACTGCTCCTGGGTTACTGAAGACCGAGAAAAAGCTACAGAAAAAGCTAAAGCTTTAATTAGCGCTGCCGTAAGACGAGTTTACTATCACGAACCATTAGAAATTAAAGAAGTTCCGGTTAACCCTAATACTTTAATTGTTGGTGGTGGTATTGCTGGCATTCAGGCAGCCCTGGAGATTGCCGATTCTGGGCACAAAGTTTATTTAATTGAAAGAGAACCTTCTATTGGCGGACATATGATTCAACTGGATAAAACCTTTCCCACCCTGGATTGTTCCGCTTGTATTCTAACACCAAAAATGACTTCAGTGGGGGCTCATCCTTATATTGAGCTAATGAGTTACAGTGAGGTAGTTGAAGCTTCTGGCTTTATTGGTAATTTCAAGGTCAAAGTAAAGAAAAAACCCCGATATGTAAGTCTGGCTGATTGCACCGGATGTGGCGAATGTACCAATGTTTGCCCTGTTGAAGTTCCCTCTGAGTTTGATATGGAACTTACTAAAAGAAAAGCTATTTACCGTCCCTTCCCTCAAGCTGTTCCAAGTGCTTTTGTTATCACCAAAAACGGAAAATCGCCCTGTTCTGTTGCCTGCCCTGCCGGGGTTAATGCCCACGGCTATGTAGCTCTTATTTCTAAAGGCAAATTCAAGGAAGCTTTAGAAGTCCTGAGAAGAACCATGCCCTTTGCCGGAGTTTGCGGGCGAGTTTGTACTCATCCTTGCGAATCTGACTGCGAGCGAGGCAAGGTCGATCAGCCCATAGCTATAAGAGCTTTAAAGCGCTTTATGGCTGACTATGAGTTAAAAGTAGGCAGAGAAAAGGCAACCCCAATTTCAAAAACAAAAGAAGACAAAGTAGCTATTATCGGCTCAGGTCCGGCTGGTCTGGCTTGTGCCTATGATTTAGTTAGACTGGGTTACCCGGTTACTGTTTTTGAAGCTGCTCCTAAAGCTGGTGGTTTACTTCGCTACGGTATCCCTGATTATCGTCTGCCTAAGGCAGTGCTGGATAATGAGATTAGTTATATTCAAGAATTGGGTGTAGAAATTAAGACCAATACCCAAGTCAAGAACCTGAACGAACTCTTCAACCAAGGCTATAAAGCTATCTTCTTAGCCACTGGTGCCAATGTAAGTCAGAAACTGGAGATTCCTGGGGAGGAAACTCCGGGAGTAATCCATGCCCTCGACTTCTTAAAACAGGTTAATTCAGGAACAAAGGTTACTCTGGGTAATAAAGTAGCTGTTATTGGTGGTGGAAACGCTGCTGTAGACGCTGCCCGGGTTGCTCTAAGACTTGGAGCTAAAGATGTAACCGTTATTTATCGCCGTTCCCGAGCTGAAATGCCAGCTATACCCAGCGAAATTGAAGAGATGGAGAGGGAAGGGATAAAGATCCACTTCTTAGCCGCACCAGTCAAAATTTTATCTAAAGATGGAAAGCTCACCGGTATCCAGTGCCTTCGCATGGAGCTTGGTGAACCGGATGCCAGTGGTCGAAGGCGCCCAGTACCCATTAAAGGTTCAGAATTTGATATAGAAGTGGATAATGTCATTATTGCTATTGGACAATTAGTTAACAGAGACGTTTTACCCAAAGAGTTGGCTTTTACCAGTTGGGGGACAATAGCCGTTGATCCAATTACCCTTCAGACCAATATTGAAGGTGTTTTTGCTGGTGGCGATGTAGTTTCCGGTCCCGCTGATGTTATTGCTGCTATAGCAGCAGGTAAAGAAGCCGCTATTTCTATTGACCGCTATCTCCGGGGGGTTGACCTTAAAGAAGGTCGACCAGAGGCAAGAGAAAGAGTTAAAGAAATTTCCAAAAAAGGAATAGCCAAAAAAGCTCGGGCTACTATGCCTCTCCTTGAACCAACCAAGAGGATAGGCTCCTTCGCTGAAGTTGAACTGGGCTTTGATGAGAAAACAGCTATTTCAGAAGCCAGCCGCTGCCTTAATTGCGCTGTGTGCTGCGAGTGTCTGGAATGTGTTAAAGTTTGTGAACGTAAAGCTATCAACCATGAGATGAAAGAAGAAATCGTAGAACTGGATGTGGGGAATATTATTTTAGCCACTGGTTACCAGCTCTTTGACCCAACACCCTTAACTCAATATGGTTATGGTCGGTTAGACAATGTAATTACCAGTCTTGAATTTGAAAGATTGGTTAATGCTGCCGGACCCACAGGAGGTAAAATACTCCTCAAGAATGGCAAAGAACCTGAAAGCATAGCTATTATTCACTGTGTTGGCAGTCGGGACATTAACTACCATGAATATTGCTCCAGAGTTTGCTGTATGTATTCAATGAAGTTTGCCCATCTATTAAGAGAACATCTCCCTAAGGCAAATGTTTACGAGTTCTACATTGATATTAGAAGTCCCGGCAAAGGTTTTGAGGAATTTTACAATCGGGTTCTTAGAGAAGGGACAATTTTCTTCCGAGGTCGTCCTGGTGAAATAACCGACGTAGCTGAGACTCCAGAAGAGAAAGGGAAACTCATCGTCAAGTTTGAAAATACTTTGATTGGAAGGCAAGTACGTTTACCAGTAGATATGGTTATTCTCAGTTGTGCCTTAGAACCCCAAAAGGATGCTTCCAAAATTGCTCGAATATTCAATATTAGCTGTGGCAAAGAAGGATTCTTTATCGAGAAGCATCCCAAACTTGACCCGGTGGCGACCATGACTGACGGCGTCTTTGTTGTCGGTTGTTGTCAGGGTCCTAAAGATATTCCCGACACTGTAGCTCAAGCCTCAGCGGCCGCTGCTCGGGTTTTAGCTTTAATCAGTAAGGGCAAGGTGGAAATTGAAGCTGCCATAGCAGTAGTAGACGAACAAAAATGCTCTGGCTGTAGAGTATGTAATCTTCTCTGCCCATATAACGCTCCTTACTTTGTGGAAGCAGAAAAAGTGACACGCATTAATGAAGCTTTATGTAAAGGCTGTGGCACCTGTGCTGCCGCTTGCCCCAGTGGTGCCATTACTCATAAACACTTCACCACCCAGGAAATTATGGCAGAAATTGAAGGTATTTTAGTCTGATGCCGTAATTCTTTACTTCACACAAAAGGAGGGTTTAACCATGGAAGTAGTCAGACCAGTTGTAGAAGTAGCTAAACCTAAAGCTTTTGTTGACCAGGTAGCGGCTGAACCTGGAGGGGAAAAAATTAATGAATGTATTCAATGCGGAGTTTGTAGTGGTTCCTGCACTACAGGGGAATGGTGGGAATATTCCCCCCGACAAATAATTGCTATGATACGAGCTGGCATGAAGGAAGAAGTTTTATCCAGTACGTCAGCGTTTCATTGCGTTTCTTGTTACTTATGCACAGTGCGCTGCCCCCGAAATATCAAACCTGCAAATCTTATCCATGCTGTCGAAACCATTGCTGAACGAGAAGGATACAAACCCCGAACACGAACGCTACCATTATATCGGACTCTCCGGGATTCCATGAAGCGCGGCCGCCTCTGGGAAGTGGGCATGTCTCTTAAATATTATTTGCAGACAAATATTTTTAGTGCCCTTAAAAACTTCCCAGTAGCTTTGGCTTTGATTACTCATAGTCGCATGCCCCTCCTACCGCCAAAGAAAGTCAAGGGTGCCCGCGAGGTTGAAACTATTCTCAAAAAGGTTAAAGCAATTGGAGGTGCTTAATGAAATACTATGCTTACTATCCCGGCTGTTCCATGGAGGCGACAGGATTACCTGTGGAATTATCTATAAAAGCTGTAGCTAAAGTTTTAGAGATAGAACTAAAGGAGCTGGAAGATTGGACATGCTGTGGCTGTCCCGGCATGGCAATTGATGAGCTGGGAGCAATTTGCGTTGCGGCTCGTAATCTGGCTTTGGCAGAAAAAACTGGCTTAGATTTAGTAGCTCCGTGTAGTTGCTGTTACCGTAATTTATTAAATGCTCATCTGGCAGTTGTTGAAGACCCAAAAACAAAAGCTAAAGTAAACGAAGTTTTAGCCAGTATTAATCTTGAATACCACGGTGAAGTCCGAGTGCGTAATCTTATTGATGTCTTTATCAATGACATTGGTCTTGAGACAATTGCGTCTAAAGTCAAAAACAAGCTTACCGGACTTAAAGTAGCCTGTTGGTATGGTTGCCATCAAACTCGCCCCTATGGTCCTGATGACCCTGAACTTCCCCGATGGCAAGATTTGATAGTGGAAAGCCTTGGTGCCGAGCCTGTTTACTTTCCTTTAAAAGCTCAATGCTGTGGTGGAGCTCAACTTATTAGCCATGAGGATATGGCTTTAAAGTTAGTCTACAAACTCCTAGACAATGCTCTAAATAATGGGGCTCAAAGTATGGTAACTACTCTTTGTCCCTTATGCTTTACTAATCTTGATGCTTATCAAAGTAGGGTCAATAGTAAGTTCAAAACCAAGTTTAATATGCCAATATTGGCAATTAGTCAAATAATGGGGGTTGCTTTCGGACTTGAGCCACAAGTATTGGGATTGGATAAAAATATTGTGCCAGTAACTAAAGTACTGGCACCTTATCTAAAAGTGTCTGCTTAAAATGGCTTGGGATTAAGCTAATTTATCACCTTATAGAGGAGGTGTTAATATGAGCTTTGAACCAAAAATTGTTGGCTTTTTGTGTAACTGGTGTTCTTATCGAGGAGCTGATTTAGCTGGTACCTCCAGGATGAAATGCGCTCCTAATGTAAGAGCAATTAGAGTTATGTGCAGTGGTAGAGTTGAGCCTACCTTTATCTTAAAGGCTTTCCAATCAGGTGCTGATGGAGTTCTGGTTCTTGGTTGCCACCCTGGAGATTGCCATTACAGTGAGGGCAATTACAAGGCTATGCGACGCATACCGTTACTAAAGAAATTTTTAGCCCAAATGGGGATTGAAGAGGAAAGACTAAGATTAGATTGGGTATCAGCCTCCGAAGGCGACCGCTTCGTTTCTATTGTTAATGAAATGACCGAGAAAATAAGAGCCCTCGGTCCCCTTAAAAGCTGAAGTAAAATTCAGTTTCAATTAGGATTACTACCGTCTTCACTCCTTAGTAGCCTCTTTGCTACTTATAATAAGACCAAGACCACTAACTAAGCGTAAGCGGGTATGGGCTAAGCGAAGAGCGATAACTTCAGAAAGTTTAGTCATTATTTTGTAACCCAAAACTGGGTCTTCAGCCATAGCTTTGCGTAGTATTTCTCCCTTAATAGCTAATACTGTACAATTACTCAAGCATCTGGCAGACAAAGTGTAAGTATAAGGCTCCACTAACGCCGACCAGCCAAAGCAGTCCCCTTTGCTAACTACCTCCAGGCAAGTAGGTATAGCCGGACGGTCAGGCAAAAGGCGCAACTCCATCTCAAGGCAAACTCTTCCTGACGTCAATAAGTATAATTCCTCAGCTTTATCTCCCTCCCGGAAAATTAACTCCCCCTGTTTATAGGAAAAACCACGGCATAAAGGAGCAACTTTTTCTAACTGGTTTGTCTCTAAACCCTCAAAAAGTTCAGAACTCCTTAATTCGTCGATAATCGCCATTTTCTCTTACCTCCGCCAATAGACTTTTATATTCTATTTTATCATATCTATAATACTTTAATAAACCTTACCTAAACATTATTTTTGAGAATATAGCAAAAGGAAAGAAAGGATCAAGAAAACGCTATCTTTATATTTGATTTTCTTACTGCCATTATCGTAAAATATTTTTACAATGGTAAATCAAAACCAAACTCAGACTCTGGAGGCAAGACAAGAACTGGGATTATACTTGAGAATACAACAAGCCACTTTACTTCAGATGTCTGAGAAAGATTTCCAACGTTTAATCCAGGAAATAGAAAAGACACCCTTATTTAAGCGCCTCCGGAAGGAAAAAGTAATTTATTATCAACGATTTCCTAAAAGCAACCTTTCCCAGAATTTTTATGAGCTTAAGGATGAAATTATCGCTACTTCGGGTTCTTTTGATATTGAATCGTTAATAGCCAATAAAGAAGAAGTTATTAGGTTAATTAGAAATCTGGGTTTAGACAAATTCAAACAATATTTTTTGTTCCCAGAACCTGGAATTACCCTCGAAGAAATTGCCTGTAAATGCCAATTGGAAGTCTCACAAGTAGAAAAAATAAATAATCTCATTGACGAATTTTCCGTTGCCTCTGAATTTTACCACCCGTCTTCCATTTCAAATAAAGAAAAGCCTTATTCTAAAATAGCCTCTATCGAAAGAGAACCGGAAGGTTTTACTATTGTCTATTTCTCCCCAGCTTATGCCCGGGGAAAATACGTCATTGATTATGAGAAACTGGAGCAGCTGATTAAGGAAGGAATTATCGATAAGGTAGAAACCAAAGAGGTAAGACAGCTTCTCCGAAATTTAGAGTTAATAAATAGCCGGAAAAATACTTTACACCAGATACTTCAAG
>JBHOQK010000016.1:0-98101 GCA_042408205.1 Dehalococcoidia bacterium
CTTTTGTTAATGCAACTAATTGCATTTAGTTAGATTTTTAAAAAATTAATCCCTGGGCAAAAATCTCTCTCTACTATCAAGGAATATAGTTACTGGACCGTCATTATGAATTTCGACAAGCATATGTTCTTGGAAACGTCCGGTAGCTACTTTTAGTCCTTTACTACGCACATGCTCCACAAAAAGGTTAAACAATCTTTCAGCTTCTGCTGGGGGTGCTGCCTCGATGAAGCTAGGACGTCGCCCTTTACGAGTGTTAGCCAGGAGGGTAAACTGACTTACAATCAAAATTTCGCCTCTGACATCAAGCAAAGACAGATTGAACTTACCAGTTTCGTCGGTAAAAATGCGTAGATTTATTATTTTTTCTGCCAGATAATCTATGTCTGCTTCAGTATCGTCGCGAGCTACTCCAATTAATGCTACTAGTCCCTTACCGATCCTACTGATTACCTCGCTATTGACTGTAACTGAGGCTTTAGTGACTCGCTGAAGTAATGCTTTCACCAAAACTGTCTAATCTGATTTCTCGTCTTCTTTCTTTGGGGTTGTTTCCTCAGGATTGCTCTTCCGGCTATCGGTGATATAAAAGCCACTTCCTTTAAATATAACTGGGATGGAATGAATAACCCGGCGGGCTTTACCAGAACAAAAGGGACATATGGCTATTGGCTCTTCATCAAACCTTTGCCGCCGCTCAAAACGATATTTACATAAACTACACTCGTATTCGTAAACAGGCATAGCAAAATATTTATTTTGCTTATTTTCCCCCACAAAGTCAAGTCATCCGGTAAAGAGGCTCAAAAGTTCAAAAGCTGATGGCCTAAAATATAAAGGGGCTTCAAAGGCCAGGTTACAGTGGCAATGACACTCAGTGGTTCCTGTGATAAAATGTAAATTTATGTTGAAAGTGGGAATACTTACGATTAGTGATCGGGGGTGGCGAGGGGAACGCCCCGATGAAAGTGGACTTGTAATCAGAAAAAATATATCTCGGCTTCCTGCCGATGTTGTTAAATATGAAATTGTACCCGATGAAAGAGAGGTTATTTCAGCTAAATTGCGGGAGTGGGCGGATGGGGGCGAGATGGATTTGATTCTTACTACCGGAGGTACTGGTTTGGCTGAACGAGATGTAACTCCTGAGGCGACCCTGGATGTAGTGGAGCGGTTAGTTCCTGGGTTGACAGAAGCCATGAGGGTGGAAACAATGAAGAAAACACCTTATGCTATACTGAGCCGGGCAGTAAGCGGGACGAGAGGAAAATGCCTTATCATTAATTTACCAGGTAGTGTCAAAGGGGTGCAGGAATGTCTTGAAGTAATAATGCCTGTTTTACCCCATGCTGTGGAAATACTTAAGGGGAAGAGTTTAGACGGTAAAAATGTCCATGCAGATTGATATCTTAACTCTTTTTCCGGAAATGTTTACGGGTCCTTTTGATTACAGTATTATCAAAAGGGCTAAAGAGAAGGGTTTGGTAAATATAACTATTTACAATATTCGGGATTTTGCCCAAGATAAACATCGAACTGTAGATGATTATCCTTATGGGGGTGGTCCCGGGATGATACTTAAACCTGAACCGATTTTCCGAGCTGTAGAGATGATAAAAGTCAAGGGGACACCTTTTGTTATCCTCCTTAGTCCTCAAGGGCGTCTTTTTAATCAAGAATTGGCTGAGGAATTATCAAAGCGTTCCCATCTGGTTTTGATCTGTGGTCATTATGAGGGGGTGGATGAGAGGGTTCGGGAAAATCTTATTGATGATGAAATTAGCGTTGGTGATTATGTTCTTTCTGGGGGCGAGATACCGGCAATGATAATAGTTGATGCAGTGATTCGGTTATTACCTGGGGTAATTTCTGAAGCCTCAGTTAAAAGTGATTCCTATAGCAGCGGATTATTGAAATACCCTCAATATACTCGTCCTGCGGTCTTTCGTGGCTTGTCGGTACCTGAGGTTTTGCTTTCGGGAAATCATGAAGAAATTGCTCGGTGGCGCCGTCAGCAAGCTTTGCTCCGAACTTTGAAACGGCGTCCTGAGCTTTTAAATAAAGTGGATTTAACTGAGGTCGAAAGAGCATTTATAAAGACCATCCAAAAAAGCTTGGAAGGGAAATAAAGGCAATGGATATTAGAGCTTTAATAGAGGGTAAAAAGACCGTTTCCAATATCCCCCCGGTAGCTCCAGGTGATACTGTTAAAGTCAGCTCTAAATTCAAGGAAGGTGATAAAGAGCGTCTTCAAATCTTTCAAGGAGTGGTCATTAGGGTAAGGCGGGGAGTGGATGGGGGTAGCTTTACAGTAAGGCGAGTTAGTCATGGTGTTGGGGTAGAACGCACTTTCCTTTTCCGCTCACCTTTGTTGGAAAAAGTGGAAATTTTGCGCCGAGGACGAGTGAGAAGAGCTAAACTTTATTATCTTCGCCGACTAAGCGCTAAGGAAGCTCGCCTTAAGGAAAGACGGGAAAGGGTCGAGGAGGTAGCCGAGGAAGGAGTTGAGATTGAGGAGCAATGAAGTATGCCGAAGTGGCGGTCAATTCCCCTGGAAGTGGACGTTCTTCTTTTTGCTATGCTGTTCCCAAAAATTTGCCGGTAGATATTGGGCAGGCAGTATGGGTACCTTTTGGTTCCAAGATTCTCCAAGGTATAGTTATCAAGTTAACCGATTATCCTGCTGTTGAGCAGACTAAAGAAATCGCTGGCATTATTACTTCAGAACGTCTAATTTCCCCAGAACGAATAGAGTTAGCTTGCTGGATAAAAGAAAATTACCTGTGTTCCCTTTTTGAAGCAGTGGCTTTGTTATTGCCTCCTGGCTTTGAACGTCGATTGATCACCTTTTTTCAGGTCAATTCTTCTGGGGATGAGGTGGCTTTGTCTCGATTGACCTTGGAATCAAGACGTCTTTTTCATTTTCTTCAGGAGAAAGGGAAAGCCAGTCTGAGGGAGATAGAGAAAAAATTTGGCAAGAAGATAGCACAGCGTCTTACTCAACAGCTTTTACGCCGGCGCTTAATAATTAAAAGTCAAGAACTGGAGAAAGTTAAAGTTAAGCCAAAACTTATTTCCTTTCTGGAGTTAAAAATTATCCCCGAAGAAGCTGTAGCTCAAGCGACTTGGCTTAAGCAGCGGCGAGCCTATAAACAGGCGGCTGTACTTGAATTTTTAGCCAGACAATCTCAGTCTATTCCAGCTACTGAGATTAAGAAGACCCTGGTTGTGTCGGAAACAACCATTAAAGCTTTGGAAAAAAGGGGCTTAATTTCAGTAGTAAAAGCTGAAATAAAGCGTGATCCCCTATCTCATCTCAATTTAACCCCTACTGAGGCACCACCTCTTACCCCGGCTCAGGAGAAAGTATGGCAGGTTATTCGATCGGGTTTATGTGAGGCTGGTTCCAAAGTATTTCTCCTTTTTGGCATTACTGGTAGTGGTAAGACAGAGATTTATCTGCGAGCTTTAGCAGAGGTGATAAATAGAGGGAAACGAGGAATTTGTCTTGTTCCAGAGATTGCTTTAACCCCCCAAACTATACAGCGCTTTGGAGCTCGTTTTCCGGGTCGGGTTGGTGTTTTTCATAGTGGACTTTCATTAAGGGAGCAGTTTGACGAATGGTATCGAATTAAGAATGGGGCTCGCGATGTAGTTATTGGTCCCAGAAGTGCCTTATTTACTCCCCAGCCTGAACTTGGGCTAATTATTGTTGATGAAGAACATGAGTGGAGTTATAAGCAGCAGGATAAGGCGCCTCGCTATCGGGCTCGTGATGTGGCTATTAAATTAGCGGAATTAACCGGGGCTAAAGTTATTTTAGGTAGTGCGACACCGGATGTAGAAACTTTTTACCGAGCCCAGCGAGGGGAGTATCAGCTATTGGAACTTCCAGAAAGGGTCACGCCTCGAGGTCTTTCCCCATTACCAGATGTGGAGATAGTTGATTTAAGGGAAGAATTGAAAGCTGGAAATAGAAGCCTTTTTAGTCGGTCTTTAGCTAAAGCGATGTGGGAGACTTTAAGTCGGGGGGAGCAAGTAATTCTATTTCTAAACCGTCGGGGGACAGCGACCTTTGTTCAATGTCGGGGTTGTGGCTTTGCTTTACGGTGTCGGCGGTGTTCAGTAGCGCTGACTCATCATTCTAAAGAAGGGAAACTGATTTGTCATCGGTGTGGCTATACTATTAAGGTTCCTCAGTTTTGCCCTCGTTGTTTTGGTCGCCGACTCAAATTTCTGGGTATTGGGACAGAAAAAGTGGAAGAAGAGGTAAAACGTTTATTTCCTGAAAGCAAACTCCTCCGTTGGGACAAGGATGTTGTTGACAAATGGCAGGCTTATGGAGAGTTGTTAGACAGCTTTCGTTTGGGCAGGGCTAATGTTCTTATTGGGACACAAATGATAGCTAAGGGACTCGACTTTCCTCAGGTGACTTTGGCTGGTATTATCAATGCTGATACTGGGCTCAATTTACCTGATTTTCGCGCTGGGGAGCGGACTTTCCAGCTATTGTGTCAGGTAGCAGGTAGAGCTGGGCGTGGTATATCGGCAGGAAAAGTTATTATTCAAACCTACTCACCCGAGCACTATGTTATTCAAGCAGTATCACGCCATGATTATAGGAGTTTTTATAATCAGGAAATAGACTATCGTCGCCAATTCGGTTATCCTCCTTTTGGTCGTCTGGTTCGCCTTGTTTATGGACATGTTAATTCCAGCCAATGTCAAAAGGAAGCGGAAAGAATGGGTAAATTTCTTTTAACTGAAAGAGACCGGAGGGGTATAGCTGATTTAAGTCTGATAGGTCCAGCACCAACTTTTGTTAGTCGGCTCCGAGGGCGGTTTTGGTGGCAGATTATTTTGCGGGGGAATGATCCAGTTAAATTTATAGCCGACTTATCTCTACCTCGGGATTGGTTGGTAGATGTGGACCCTGTTGGTTTAATATAATTTTATATAAGTTTAAAGCAGATCGATGACAGTAATTAATATACGTCTTTTTCCAGACCCAATATTGAGGCAGAAAGCTAAAAAGGTAAGGAGAATTGATGGCTCCATTCAAGGGCTTATTGATGACTTAATTGAGACTATGCGAGCTTACTCGGGAGTTGGTTTAGCGGCTCCGCAAATAGGCATTCCCCTGAGAGTAGCTGTAATTGAACTACCTGGGGAAGAGGTGATTACCCTTATTAATCCTGAGATTATAAAAAGAAAAGGGGAGCGAGTTGTTGAAGAGGGATGTCTAAGTCTTCCTGGTTATAAAGGGGAAATTAAGCGTTCCGAAGTGGTTAAGGTAAAAGGTTGGGATCGGTATGGAAAGGAGATTCGACTTAAAGCGGAGGGGCTTTTGGCTCAAGCTTTGGAACATGAGATAGACCATCTTAATGGTATTTTATATATTGACCGTTTGGAAAGCCCTGACAAGCTTAGAAAATTGACAGAAACAAGTTCATAATGCCTCAAATTCGTCGGACATTTCTACAATAATCTTTCCCTCTAAATTGCCGACCTTTATCGGGTAAAAGCCAGGTCTTTTTTTAACTATATCAAAATTTACTATTTGGCTGGAATTAGGTGGTAGGGTTATTTCTTGGGTTCTTTCAGTTACATCTTTTATTTTTAATTCGACGAGATGACTCCCGGTAGTGCCACCAGTGTTGGTTATCCTGACTGACACAGTTACTTTTTCTCCCTCCTTAACTCGAGGAGGGCTAATGGTGAGATCGCTTAGGCTAAAGTTAGCTGGGGGAATAAAAAATTCTCCTTTTAAACCATCCACCTCTACTGTGTGCTTTCCACCTTGTCTTTCTGTTATAGTAAAGGTCACAGGTATAGTGGAACCTGCTTCCAAGGTTACTCCCCTTGTAGCTATTATTCTTCCGTCTAAAATTAGGGTAGCACTATAGTTACCTTTGGCACCTCCGACGTTAGTCACTTGGGCAGTGACTGTGATAATTTCTCCTTCCTGAGCTTGAGTCGGACTAATTTGGAGATTAGTTACTTTAAAGGTAGGTAAGCCTTCTGTGACTAATTTTTTAATTTCTACTGGTGATGGCTTTGGCTTGGGTGGTATTTTTTGCCTTCGGATGAAGAGAAGAAATAAGAAAACTAAGCTTGTCAAAGAAGCGCCAATAAAGCCACCAGTAATCATCCATAAAATATGAGCTGAAAGTTCCATAATTTCTCTTTTTGCTCCTTTTAAATAATTTGTCTTAGTAACCTACTAAGTTACAGTAACACTTTTAGCTAAATTGGCTGGGAAATCAATGGGACAGCCTCGTTCTCTGGCAATATAATAGGCAAGCAATTGTAGGACAACGGTGTTAATTATTGGTGATAATAAAGGTTCGGTTTGAGGCACATATAGAACATGGTCAGTGATTTGTTCTATATCTTTATCTCCTTTTCCGGCTATAGCTATTACTGGTGAGTTTCGTGCCTTTATTTCTTTTATAGAAGTTAGTAAGGACTGGTAAGTTTCATCAGGGGTTGCAATCGCAATGACAGGGGTATTTTCACGGAGGAGAGCAAAAGGACCGTGCTTTAGTTCTCCAGCAGGATAAGCTTCGGCATGGATATAGGCTATTTCTTTGAATTTTAAAGCTCCTTCAAGGGCTGTTGAATAATTAATACCTCGAGCAATAAGGAAAAGGTTATTGTATTGGGCTAAGGAAGGGGCTAAGAGAGCAATTTCGTTTTCCTCAGCCAGAATTTGTTTAACTTTTGTGGCAATCAATCGTAGCTCATTTAATATTTTTGCCTTCACATAATCGTCAACGGGAACTATAGTTAAAGCGATTAAATAGCCAATGATTAACTGGGCAGTGAAGCTTTTAGTTGCGGCTACGCTTATTTCTGGTCCAGCGCGAATGTAAAGGATATGGTCAGCAACACGGGTAACACTGCTGCCAATAACGTTAGTTACCGCGATAGTTTTAGCCCCTTGTTCTTTAGCCTTTTTTAGCGCTTTAAGGGTATCGGCGGTTTCCCCAGACTGGGTAATACCAATTACCCAGGTTTTTTCTTTTACTCCCGAGGAATGGATAAATTCGGAGGCAATTTGACTTTTTATATTTTGATACCCCAGTTTATCAAAAATATATTCATAAGCCAGGCAAGCATAAAAAGAGCTACCACAACCTAAACAAAAAATATTAGGTTCCCTATCATATTTGGGAATATCCAAGCCCACTATAGTCCCGGTTTCCGGGACATAAGTTGATAAAGTCTGGCGGATCACCTGAGGTTGTTCGTGGATTTCCTTTATCATAAAGTGCTCGTAACCAGCTTTTTCCGCTTCTTCAGGCTTCCAAGGGATTATTTGCCAATTTCTGTAGATTGGCTGACCTTGATGGGTTATTTTAACCTCTGTGGGAGTGATAATTGCTGATTCATTATCTTCCAAATAAATTACTCGGTCAGTGTAATCCAGGAGAGCTGGGATATCAGAGGCGACAAAGTTCTCTTTATCACCAATCCCAATTATTAACGGACTTTCTCTCCTAGCAGCAATCAGCTCTGGAGAGGTAGCACTAATCACCACAATAGCGAAAGACCCGGAAAGATAACCTATTGCCTTATTTACAGCTTCAAATAGACTTCCCTGATAGTATTTTTCAATAAGGTGAGGAATAACTTCAGTGTCCGTTTCAGACAGAAACACGTGTCCTTCCTTAATTAATTGCTGTTTAAGGCTTGAGTAGTTTTCAATTATCCCATTATGGACTACGCCAATTCTTTGGTGACAATCTAAATGGGGGTGGGCATTTATTTGGGAAGGTTCACCGTGGGTAGCCCAGCGAGTATGACCAATACCAATATTACCATTAATTTGAGGTAATTTTTTCTCCAGCTCGATTATCCGTCCCTTGTCTTTAAAAAGATAAATTTTACCACTGGTAATGATAGCTATACCACAAGAATCGTATCCCCGATATTCTAATCTTTTGAGAGATTTTAGCAAAATAGGTTGAGCTCGCTTATAGCCAATATAGCCAGTAATTCCACACATTAGATTTCTGGTTCAAAATACTAAGCATCCCTCAGGGATATTTTCAGTAATTGTCTTTAATGCTTTTACTTTAGTGCCGACACCTAAGGAAATTCCAGGATGAATAATTATATTGTCTTCTAGTTCACAGTTATCTCCTATTAAAGCTCCTAATTTGGCGCGATGGCTTTCTTTGTTTATGGTTATGGTAATTTCCTGACTCCGAGTGATGAGACCATTACCTATAATACATCCGGGAGCAATTATAGAATCCTGGATATTGCAGTTAGAGCCAATAGTTACTTGGTTGCCAATGACACTATTCTTAATTTGAGAAAAGGGGGAGATAACTACATTATCACCAATACTGGTAAAAGGAAAAATACACACATTAGGTCCTATTTCACAGTTATCACCGATGACTATAGGCCCCACCAGGTAACTATTTGCCTTTATCCTACTCCCTTTGCCTATAGAGACCTTACCTTTTATAGTGACATTTCCTTCTATTATGCCGGCAGTATTGGCGGAGAGTTTAGTTAGCATTAGCTCATTAAGGCGCAAGATGTCTATCGGATAGACAACATCAAGCCAAGTAGCTTTTGTCTCTAGGGCATAGAAGTCATTTCCTTGGTCAATCATTTTTTGGATAGCTTGAGGTAAGTCGGTTTCGTGTTCAATAAAAGAGAAGATGTCCCGGTTTAGGCTGTAAATGCCTGTGTTTACTAAGTAACTAATCTTTGTCTCTGGTTTCTCTACAATCTTGGTTACCTTACCTTGTTCCACTGTTACTGCTCCGTATTGGGAAACATTTTCTTGGCTTTTTACTACGATAGTGTTTATTGGTGTGGTGAGCAAAGGAAAGATGGTATCAGCTTCAATTATATTATCACCGGGGAGAACCAAAAAGTGGGTATCAGCCACTTCTTTGGCTTGTTTTAAGGCATTAGCGGTGCCGATTTGGGTCTTTTGAACTACATATTTCATGTTTACGCCAAACTTCTTTCCTGAGCCGAAATAGTCTTGTATTTCTTCCTTCCTGTAACCAACCACCATAACTATCTCCCGTAAACCGACCTGAGCTAAAGCTTCAATGATATAAAGGAGAATAGGTTTATTAGCAATGGGAAGCATAACCTTTGGTTTGAGGCGGGTAAAAGGTCTTAACCGTTGCCCTTCCCCAGCAGCTAAAATTATGGCTTGGTTTATTCTTTCCATTTAAAATATTCTTGAGTTAGGCAATATTATGCCACTAGCGATAGCCCCAGGACCGATGAAGGTGTCGTTGCCAATGAGAGTGCCGGTATTAATGGAAGCATTTATGCCAGTCTGAACTCTATCGCCAATTATAGCCCCAAACTTCTGTCTACCGGTATCTATATTCATAATTTTTATATTTTTTCTGTCAAAACGGAGGTTAGCGATTTTGGTTCCAGCCCCCAGATTACAATCTTCACCAATAATACTGTCGCCAATATAATTATGATGGGGGATTTTAGTATTTCTCATTATGATAGAATTCTTAATTTCAACCATACTACCAATATGGCAATTATCTCCGATAGTTGTCCCTGGGCGAAGGTAGCAGAAAGGTCCGATATCACACTGCTCACCAATAATTACCGGTCCTTCAATATATGAGCCGGCTTTTATCAGGGTCCTATTACCAATAACAACTTTCCCTTTTATAGTTACATTGTCTTCTATTTCACCCAAGTTTGTCATTTCTAGGCTCGAAAGAAAAGACTCGTTAGCCTCAAGTAAGTCCCAGGGGTGAGTCAAATCAAGCCAATAGCTGACGAATTGGTAGCTTATAGGGTAGTCATGGTCAATCAAATATTGGAGAGCATCAGTGAGTTCAAATTCACCTCGAGGTGAAGGGGAAATGCTCATAATAGCTGGAAAAATGTCTGGAGTAAGCAAATATAGACCGGCATTGACCAGATGGGATGGGGGTTTTAATACCTTTTCATAAATTCGGGTAACTCGATTGCCTTTTACTTCCACTACACCCACATCAACGGGGTTATCTACTTTGGTTAAAGTTAACGTAATGTTATCTGAAGTTAATAGCTGGTGGATATCCTCCGACTTAACTATAATATCACCGTTAGCAACCAGAAATTTACCATTAACTCTCCCTTCCGCTCTCATTACGGCATGGGCAGTCCCTAATTGTTGCGTTTGGGTCACATATTCAATGGTTACTCCCCATTTGTTGCCATTACCGAAATAATCCCGAACAGTTTCAGCATAGTAGCCAACAACAAAAAGGAATTCAGTTATACCAGCCTTTTTTATTTCCAAGAGGAGATGTTCTAAGATAGGTTTATTAGCTAAAGGTAGCATGACTTTGGGGCGGGTATAAGTGAGGGGGCGCATTCTTTTCCCTTCACCAGCAGCTAAAATAACGGCTTTCATTTTAAAAATTACATTACCCCCAATAGGATTTGAATTATCAATAGAATTGCTGGAGTAAATATTTGAATAGTAAGGGTAATACTTATAACAGTGCCACAAGCCAAAATATTCCCAGCTAAAATAAAACAAATAAAGCTTAACAACTTACCTCCATAGCTTCTTCTGATATTTTACACCCTTATTATACCCTTTACTACTTTCTAAACAAGTATGGTAACTTTTTGACAAGCTCATTTTTGCTGGTCATAATGGTTTTATATTAGAGGATTATATAGGATGGAGATATTTCTAATAGCTACTTCGGCTTGAAAAGAACGGCAGAGGAGCATAAGTTAATGACGAGGCTTTTAAAGAGATTGCACTCAATGGAGAGTCCTTAGGGTAAAGACCAGAAAAGGATAAGGGATTAAATTGCAAAAGAAATTACTTTTTTGGTTGCCTATTGTAAGCTTAGTGGCTTTTAGTTGTTTAGGATCACCATCTGCTGTAACTCCAGCTACCCTACCTCCTGATGCTAAGCTTATTAGTTTATTTTTTGACGATGGTTGGATGAACCAGTATGATGTAGCTCTACCTATACTGCTGAAATATAACTTCAAAGCTACTTTTGGTATTATTACCGGTAATATTGGCACTGGGACTGGTCTTTACAAATATATGGGTAAGAAGGAGCTAAAGGAACTGGCTAAATATGGTATGGATATTGCTTCTCATACTAAAACCCATCCCGATTTAACGGCGAATTTAACCGAAGTCCAGTTGCGGGAAGAGATTATTGGATCTAAAGAATATCTTGAAAAATTAGGCTTTAAAATTAGGACTTTTATCCATCCTTATCTTAAGTGGAATGACATTACCGTTAATTATGTTAGACAAGCGGGATATATATGCGCCAGGGGTGGTTTTGGCATCACTTACGATCTTAAAGCTACCGATCCTAAAGCCCGGTTTTCTGTTCCAGCTTTTCCAATTACAAACCAAGATTTGGAACAATTTAAAACCATTGTAGCCCAAGCTAACCGATATTCTGTTGGGATCTTATGTTATCATTTTATCTCGGATATTGGTCCTAAAGAGACTTCCACTCCAGTAGCAAGCTTTGCCGAGCAAATGCGTTATCTTAAAGAAAATGGCTTTACTGTCGTCCTTTTGCCTGACCTTTTAAAGTAAATACTAAAAGTAAGGCTGTTTACTCAGTTTTACCCCTTTATTGCGAATGAAGAAACCTTGTCAAATCTTTTATTTAGCAAGCAAATTGGCGGTCTCCACAAAGTCAAAGACCTTAGAACATGCAGCATAATTAGAGTTATAAAACAAGGTGCTTGATGAGGTGGGGTATGAGGCATGTTTATGGTAACTGGAGTAGCTTTTGCCTCCAAGTTCTAAGCCACTATTTACTACTGTGATCTGACTCTGAAATGGAAAGAAAACAAAGGGTTTAAAAATTAGATTCAAATCTGAGTTTAACCTATAGCTAAATCTATGATTAGGTTCGAGATAATTCCTTAATCAAGAGCATTTATTTTGACTAGGTATGAATCTGCTTTTGATAGGCACCGATTCTTTTAACCTTCTGCCAGCCTATCTGGCGCTTGGTAAGGACATCAAAACCGGCTTTTATCTTAGCTAAGTCCAGAAGGTGCTTATAGCCAATAACAAAAAATGGTGAATAAATTGACAATTTCAGGTCCTCTTCGTCCAACTGGATAGCTAATAAGCAGATAAAGAATTGGAGGAGGATGAATAAACCAAATATGGCTAAAAGCTGGGTAGTGTAACCACTCAAGACTGCTAAAACAGCCGAGATAATAATAACTATTGTCGCAATAGGTATGAATATCATGGAAATGACGACATAAGGGAAAGCCAGACTATATAAAGTACCAAATCGAGGATTATGGAAGACATCCCGATGTTTAAACAATGTTTGAAAGTTACCCCGATACCATCTCATTCTTTGCCTCCACAAGTCACCAAGGCTTTGGGGTGCTTCAGTATAGGCTAAAGCCCTAGAACTTGCCTGAATTACCCTGCCCACTTTAGCTTGTTTCAGGGTAATCGTAAAATCTGGAGCTAAAGGGTAGGTAGTCAGGTGACCATTATTTAAAGTTACGGCCCTAGTTTTAGAAGCTTTCACAGTGACATCATAGTCTTCTGTGACCGTTTCACTATCCCAGGCTCCACTACTATGAAGCGCATCACGACGGAAGGCACCTAAACAGCCCGGGATGACAGGAATGGCACCGAAAATATCAAGAGCCCTTCGGCTAATATTTATGTCAAAGATATACTCTAAGGCTTGTAATTTAGTCAGAAGGTTGGTACGATTTAAAACTTTAACGTTTCCGGCAACTCCAACTACCGTTGGGTCTTGAAATCTCTGGACCAATTCCAGAAGGGCTGTTTTGGTAATAAGGCTATCGGCGTCAACAGTGACAATAATCTCTCCTTTGGCGAAGAGTAAACCATAGTTTAAAGCCATTGCTTTACCACCATTAGGTCGGCGGAGGACTTTTATCCCTTGGTTGACATATCTTGAAGCTATCTGGAAAGTTTGGTCAGTAGAGCCATCGTCAACGACAATTATCTCTTTATCTGGATAATCAGCTTCAATTAAAGTTTCTAGAGTAGCCGCGATGCATTTTTCTTCATTATAGGCTGGAACAAGTATGCTCAAAGAAGGGTAGCGATCCAGTTTTTGTAATTTAGCTTCCTGAAACTTATGGTAAACGGCTAAAGGGATATTGCTAAAGAGGTAAAAGAAAGTGAAAGATAGGGAGGTCATAACTATTATTAAGATGAGAGACAGCTTACCTTGAAGATGTAGAAAAAGAGCAAAAATGAGTGGAATAGCTAAAAAGGCAAAAGACAAGGAGATGGTGTAAAGCCAAGGCATTTTGCTACCGAATTGCGACCTTATTGTTTTAATTGCTATAGTTAGGAAAAATAAAGCGGTGATAATGCCAGTACCAGCAGCCAGAAAGGCAACACCACTTGGAGCTACACATAGAATAAGTCCACATACGGCAAAACTAAGAATAGCGGTAATGATTATATTTTTTGTCATTTTTTGTCGCCCTATATTGGACTATGGAGAAGATTGTCCAAGTCCTTGGCTTCAAGGACTCTTATACGCTGTTGTTTGGCGAATTTTTGTGCCTCAGAACTGAGTTTAGGAATGGCGATAAAGACCTTATCGTGGATTCCGGCATCATAAGTCTGAGTATCAAACTGAGAGATTTCACTCATTCCTACTTCGCGTCCGTCTTTAGCATAGCTAACAGTAGCGGCTAAGGTGTGGGTAACGATAACGTCGTTTTTCTGAGCATAAATATCTATAATATGTTCAACTCCTGAACTTCCTTTAATTTTGGCATTTTCAGTTACTTCATAGCCAAGACTCTGTAAAAGTTCTATTAGCTTGGCTCTGGGGTCTACTTTAGGTAGTTCAGGGGCTTTTTCCCAAGGCAGCTCACTTTCAGCTGGTATAGTTAGGGGCTGCCCTGATGCGAAGGCTCGGAAGTCTTTGGCTTCAAAGACTTTGATCCGTTGTCTCTCGGCGAATCTCTTTGCCTCTGGGCTCAATTTAGGGATAGCTATAACAACTTTATCATGAATACCAATATCGTAGGCTTTGGTATCAAAGTCAAAGAGCTTATCTACACTTACTTCTTCCTCGTTGGGCTTGGCGGTCAAAATACCGATAGAGATAGTGTGTTTGGCTATTCCATCATCTCGAATGGCAAGAATATCTATGGTATGGGTGGCTCCCGATTTCCCAGTTATTTTAGCTGCTTCTTCTACTTCATAACCCCGACGCGTTAGAAAATCAATAAGCTGAGTTTTTGGTTCCAGCTCAAACTCAAGCCAGTCTTTCTTGGCTTGGTTAAAGCGATAAGAGTAAAGCTGGACTTCTTGGAGTTCATCAAGAGTATAAACTTTGCTAGTTTTAAGACAGCGCCATTTAATGGTTGGTGCTGGAAAGATTTCCTTACACTGGCGACATATATAGCGCGTTCCTGGGCTTCGATAATCAGTACCGAGAAGTTTGAGTTCTCTTTTACATTTAGGACAAATATATTTAAGTTCCACCTTAAAATCATCTTCTAATCCGACATAGCCACAGGCGAAGTGTTCTAAAACTTTTCCTTTGACTAAATCACTGGAGTCACAATGGGGGCAGCGCTCTACCGGCAAAATTTGTGGTGAACCTCCAGGGGTAAGAAGGAGTTTTTCAAAGAACTGTTTTAAAAGAATATCCTCTTCGGCTAAAGATTCCAGAATTTGACTTGTTTCTCTGCCTGAAGTACCTAAAATTTTATCAACCTCAGGGTAAGTGAAACCATCTTTTAGGGAGAAGTCGAGTACTGGGTTAATTTCAGTGAGTTTTCCTGTGTATAGGGAATCTAGAAGTGCCCTTATCTGAGGATTTTCCCATATCTTTGTGGGGATTGGGGTTGAAGTTCTTTGTGGTTCACTAACTTTTTGAGGGAAAGTAGCTTCAGCCTCAACTTTTGGGGTAGCTGGAGCTGTTGCTATTCCGCTAATCTCTTCTTTCTCCTTTGCTTTTGGTGCTTCCTTGAGAGTTCGTCTTATAAGGGCTTTGACCCTGGCTACTAGCTCCTTCGGGCTTAAAGGTTTTCTTAAATAGAAATTAAAGCCAAGGTCGTCTACCTTAGACCAGACTTTTTCATCGACTTCACTGCCCAAGAGAATAATAGGTATTTCTGATGACTGGCGAATACGCTGGCAAGCTTGGTAAATATCAGCATCGGGTAATTCTTCGTCAATAATAACAACATCAAAGCCATTCTTATCAATTTGGAGTAGTCCCTCAAGCAAATCAGAAACAGCAACTACTTGAAAGCCAGCTTTGGTTAAAGCTTCAATATTTTTTTGTTTTAGAATTGGGTCACTAGATAACATGAGAATCTGAATCATTTTCTACCTCCTTTCGGACTTTGGAGTTAAGTATAGCAACTGAAGGTTAAAATTTCGGTAAATAAAAGTAAAAATTGAGTAAAAAATGAGACAAATCGCCATGCCTTTGGCTTCTTATAACTTGGGGTTAAGCAGGTTTAATGAATTTATAGCCTACTCCCCTTTCACTAAGGAGGATTTTCGGATTGGCTGGGTCGTCTTCCAGTTTTTCTCGAAGGCGTTGGATGTAAACTTTAAGGTAGTCAGTAGCATCGGTATATTCTTCTCCCCACACTTTTTCCAGAAGGGTACGGTGGCTAAGAGTCTTACCTTCATTTCTTACCAGATACTGAAGAAGATTAAACTCAGTCGGAGTTAGCTTTATTTTTTGGTTGTTCTTGATTACAGTTCGTGTAGCGAAATCAATAGATAATTTTGGGGTAACAAAAGGTGCTATAGCCCCCTTAAGTTCAGGGAGGTGGCTACGCCGGAGAACAGCTTTTACCCGGGCTAAAAATTCCATATGGCTGAAGGGTTTAACAATGTAATCATCAGCCCCCAACTCTAAACCTCTCACTTTATCTGTTTCTTCACCTCTTACTGTAAGAATAATTACTGGAATATCAGAGAAGTTACGAATTTCTTTTAGGACTTTCAAACCATCCATGTCAGGCAAGCCGAGGTCGAGAATCACTAAGTCCGGTGATTCGCTTTCAGTTAGAGTAATTCCCTTTTTCCCTTCACCGGTGGCAATAACTTTAGCTTCAGGCCAGCGAAGTTCAAAAGCGAGGCGAACTGCTTCCACAATTTCAGGACTATCCTCAATTATTAAGACCTTCATGGTTAGAACCTTGTTGTATAGGTAGAGAAACAATGAAAGTGCTACCTTTGCCCAATTCGCTTTCCACCCAAATTCTACCCCCATGGAGTTCAACTAATTGTTTGGTAATAGCCAAACCCAATCCCAAACCCGGAGCCCGCTGACGGTCAGCTAAGACCTGGTAATAAGGACGGAAGAGCTTGGCTTGCTCTTCTTTAGAGATACCAGGACCAGTGTCCTGGACTTCTATGATAAGATTTTTTTCTTCTTCTCTGGCTCTAAAGGTGATTTGCCCACCTTCTGGGGTAAATTTGATGGCATTAGATAGTAGATTAAATAGTATTTGTTCTAAACGTTGTTCATCAGCAATGACGGTAAGGGAAGGGGGTATTTCTAAAAGTAGAGATTGCCCTTTATTTCGGATAAGGGGTAAAAGACTAGCTATAGCCTCTTGTGTGAGAGCTGGAAAGTTGACTGGTTCTTTTTTTACTTTAAACCCAATAGTTGTAGCCCGAGCCAGGTCTAGTAGCTCCCTAAGCCGATTCTCAAGGTTAGAGGCACTGTGGATAATGTTTTGCACTAGTCTATGTTGGGGACTCCCGGGTTCTTTTTTAAACTCCTCGGAAAGTAAGCCGGCTGAGGCGATGAGGGCAGTTAGTGGTGTTTGTAACTCGTGACTTAAAGCGCTTAAAAACTGTTGCCTTTGTTTTTCTTGCTGTTCTAACTCCTGACGTTGGCTCTTTTCCAAAGCATAAAGATGCAAAGCTTGAATGGCTCCAGAAATAAGCGATGCCAGTTGTTCTAGGAGTCTGGCCTGTTTTGTGCTGTAAGCATCGGGCTTAATACTAAACAAGTTAAGGCTACCAAAAACTTCACCCCGAGCCAAGAGAGGAACACGGAGAGCTGATTTAAGCCCACTTTGGAGGAGAATGTTGTCTATAGGGAATTGGTGTTCCCAAGTGAGGTCTTTTTCAATATTAGCCATTTTATGCTCTTTAAGCCAGTTCAGGGCTGAGTCAGATAGAGGATAGGCATTCCCTTGAAATAGCCCAGGAACCCCAATACCGAAAGCAGCTATCAACTTGGTCTTTTCTCCTTCAATAACTTCGATAGTGAGAAGGTCAAAGTCTGCTAACTCTTTGAGCTTAGCGACAAAATCTTGAAAAATTTCGTTTAAGTCAGCACCAGAATTAATAATCTTAGCTAGTTCAGCAATAGTAGAGATGAATTGAGCTTTTTGGGCATCTTCTTGATACAGTTTTAAGTTGCGAAGAGATAAAGCTAACTGGCGAGCAAAGTGTTCTAGGATGGGGAGCTCTTTAGAAGTAAAGGTTTCTGGCAATTTGCTACCAATAATGAGAGTTCCAAAGGTATTGCCGGCAGCAATTAAGGGCAGGTAAGCTAAAGAGCGAAGTCCCCATTCATAGTGATACTCGCTGGTCCAAAAGCGTCTTTCTTTAGATAGGTCTTTCTCTATAATGGGTTGAGGGTTCTGAGCTATCAACTCTGCCGGGGTGCCAGCGAGAGGAATAATTCCAGCCATTTTTTCTAACTCCATGGATTCTATGGGGAGTTGTTCTGGAGCAAGGACGATGAAACGTAGTTTGTCACCCTCAATTAAGGTAACCTCTATCCAGTCAGCATGAATTGCTTTTCTAAATTCACTTTTAAAGCTGTCATATATTTCATCAATAGTAGTTGTAGAAGTAATAGCGGCAGTAAGATGACTGATAGCTTCAATTTGCTTTTCTTTTTCTTCAGTCTTTTGGTGTAGCCATGTCAACTCGGTAGCTATAGCTAAATAAGCAGCAATAACAGACAAAACTCGTAATTCATAGTTGGTGAATTTGTTAATTTCCTTAGAGCCTAAACCAATGACTCCTAGAACCTTATTACCTAATTTTATGGGAACAACAAGGAGAGAGTGTAATCTGGTAACGGCGGCTAAATCAAAACCTGATTCAATAGATATATCAGGGCTGATTACTGGTTCACCACTTTGGGCAACTTTACCAAAAGGATATTGGTTCAAATTTAGCTGGCTGAACGTAGTTACTATTTCTGGAGTTAAACCAGTGTAAGCAGTAAGGTTTAGTTCTTCTTTTTGGTGGTCAACAAGCCAAATCCAACTACTATCTACTGCCAGCTCTGAAGTTAGCTTTGTTAGAACTTGATTAAGGAAATGTTCTGGCGGGGTAAGGGTAGAAATACTTCCAATAACAGTTTCTACGAGGTTAAAAAAGTCAATCTGTTTGGGCTCCACAGTTATTTGAAATCTCTTCCTTTATTGTTATCCCATTAGCTACTTCTTTGGTTATTTTTGCTCCAGTTCTTGGGTAATTTTATCAAAAGCCAGTTAACGGGGCACTTCTATTTGTTAATCAAGGCATGAGTGGAAAATCAACTATTTGATAAGTAGAAATTCTTAAAGTATTAGCTAAATTACGAATAGCCTCCTCCTTAGATTCGAAGGGACCAAAAATACCTTCATGTCCCCTTAGAGTAGTGTCCAAATAATAAAATAAATTATCTTTATAAAGGGTGACCACGTGTCCACTTCTATCTGGTCTGAAACGTAAAAAAAGATTCTCAGCTTCGTAGCCATTTTTCCTTAAAGCATAAGTTGCAAAATTTGATTGGTTTCCACAATCACCACTTTTTGTTAAGAAGGTTTTATAAGCTGATTCTCGCATATACAGTGCAGCTCCTGGATAATAATATGAAAAATTGTCGGACATATAGTAGTATACCAGAGCTGGTGAATTTAACCTGTCAATAACTTCGTCAAAATTCTTCCATCTATCTGACCTATAATCATTCGATTCGGAACTGATTACCCACACATACCTTACAAATCTCATAAGCTCAGACGGTCTACCGGGAAGGTAAACCTTCCCCCAATGTTCTTTTTGAAGAAACTCTTTTTCATAATCATAAAGAGACCATACTAAAGCTTGCAATGGTGTACTATACTTTCTCTTTTCTTTTATTCCTTCGTTAAACATTGATTCGAAACTTATTCCACCAACTGATTTGTAGGGAACAAGAGTAACGATATCTTCTAAAGCTTCTACATCTTTTATATCTATCTGCTTAAGGTCGGGCAATTTCATTAATTCCAAAGCTAGTTCTGGGTTAAGTTTTTGAATTTCGGATAGATTATAATCAAATATTTTTTGTTTGTATTTATCTGGTTCTTTCAAAAATTGCTTCTCTAGTTCAGTTAACCTATAATCTTGTATAGTTAGTTTATTATCTATAACATACTTCTGCCAATCATCACTCAGCTCAGAAGAAACAAATTTAAGCCAAGGTATGACATCTCCTTCAAACCCAAAATTCAAAATGTTCTTCTTTGTTACATCAGGCAGATTAGAGAGATAGGTTAAAGCTTCAATCGTATCTTCGTTCAACCTTGGAACTAAAGCTTCAACCATTCTTTTGTCGTACATCTTGTAAGCTAAATCAATAAATTTTCTTTCTGTTAAGGTTATCCTTCTATCTTCAGCCAGTTTAACTATGGTAATATCAGGATATAGGCTCAGAAAATCAACTAAAGCTTTCTCATTATCGTCCATTACATTGTCTTCACCTAGTACTTTTATTCTATCTATAATATCCCACGAAAGACCAAGACTTCTTGCATGTTCTTCAACAGGATTGATAGTAATTGGTGGTGTGGGAGTAGGAGTTGGTTGAGTGGTAGGTGGCGTAGGGGTAACAGGTGGTTTAGCACAACTTATAGCAGAAACTGACATAGTAGTAGCTAATGCTATCGGTACTATCCTAGTTAAGAGGTTTGGCTTTTTCTGGTTTTTCATGAGTCTCCTTCGTTAATTCTAGTTTATAAGAATCTCTTTGCTCAGTAGGGCTAACTTGCCTAGGCAAAACTAAGTTTCCTTTTTCTTCAAATGAATAGTCTATGTAGCTACAGTATCAGGAACTGTTTTTCTTAGAAAATCTTTCCAGTAGCTAATATTTCCCTTCGTATTCACTTTTTACCAACTACGCTTTAATGAGCTTGCTTATTCTTCATAAAATGAGGTTTAACTTACAAGAAAGAATAGAGAAATACATAGGATTATAGTAATTTAGAAATTAATACCAACATAAAATTAAACTTTTTGAACACTGAGTCTCTAGCAAAACTGAATATTCGGATTAAGCTGTGAAATGACATACATAATTTAACTCAATGAATTATCGATAAGGCTCACTATTTCTTGCAAGTAATCGATAATTGTCCTCAATAAACGTGCTCCGGATACGTTTTAGTCCAGCAACGTATCTAGCGATATCATCATAGCTTTTATAAGGTCCTTTTATACCTATAGGGCCACTCTCTCTAAAATCCATTACAATCCAAAGTTCTTTCTCCCTTTCCTCTACAGCTATTGTATGTCCTCCTGCATCTTCCCACAGAACAGTGAAATTCTTGACTTTGTATCCAGCCTGAGTTAGACATTCAGTTGCAAAGGCTGCAACATGACGACAGACTCCTTTTTTCCCTTGTAGAACATATTGAATAAGAGGTTTGTCTGATTTGGCCTTAGTAAAATCATATGCGAGATTGTCTCTGACCCAGATGTTGACTAAATAAGGGCTATTCAACCTATCAATAACTTCATCGAAATCCTTCCATCTCTCCGATTTGTAGTTATTTGAAGTTGTCGTATTCCTCCATGCTTTTGTGATTAAATTTTCTAAAGAATAGTACTCTAAATCATAAGGTTTAAGCCCATCATCATAGGCAATCCAAAACAAAGCTTCTAAGGGAGTAGAGTACTTTCTCTTTCTTGGAACTCCTTCTTTTAGCATTGATTCAAAAGCTACTTTGTACTTAGGATTTGTTGCTAATTGGAGTATATTTTTAACAGCTTTTATATCTTCTTCCTCTATTGTAGAGAGAGTAGGAATATAAGCTATCTCACCATAGAACCCTGGAAAGAGCTGATTTAGCTTAGGATAGTATTCTATAGCTAAATTAAAAAATTCTTTCTCTCTATCATCCGTCTTTCCATCTTTCTGTACAACCTTTGCTAACTTATCAAATTCTGCATGATTTGGAATGATGTCGATAAGCCATCTCTCGTTATCATCAAGCACACCATCTTTCTCAAATCCCTTCAAAACATCAATGCGAGTAGAATAAAATTCAAAATTTTTATCAAAAGCATATCTAACAGCAGGATTTGGTATTAAAGGCTCAGTTTTATATATAATAACTTCTTCCCAGTCAGTTAGACCATCTTTGTCTGTATCTTTGATTAAGGGATTTGTCTTGTAGAGCAAAACTTCATCTTTATCAGTTAGATTATCTTTATCTGTATCGTTACTAAACAAATCAGTTCCGTATTTTAGTTCTTCACTATTTTTTAATCCATCTCTGTCAAAATCACTGAAGCTATATAGTTCATGATTAGTAACTTTCTTATCAAGAGAGATCTCTTTTAGGTAGTTCAAAACTTTCTCACTTATCTGTAAGCTTTTTGGTAGTGAGGCATATTCCTCTATCAAAGCTTTCTCATTCTCGTCCATTATTCCATCTTCTCCAAAAGACTTGAATTCTCTAACTACAGCATTTGGCAAATTTTTTTCTTTAGCATAGTTAATAACAGGATTTGGTTTGCAACCTATACCAAAAGCTATAGATGTGTATGTTAGAAAAGTTCCTGTAGCTGTTAACAACGCCTTTTTCCAATTTTGCATGTATG
This sequence comes from Dehalococcoidia bacterium, assembly GCA_042408205.1. Lineage (GTDB taxonomy): Bacteria > Chloroflexota > Dehalococcoidia > GIF9 > DYGU01 > JBHOQK01. Next base: position 21,866 of record JBHOQK010000016.1, read on the forward strand.
AAAGTCTCCTATATATTTTTATAGCCCTAAGATTTATATGGGCATAGTATTACTCACGTATTCGTGCGTTAAAGTTCTTCACATATTGGATGAGCATTCCTTCCGGGGTGCTATCCAATGGCTCAGTAACGAAGAGTAATTGTACATGATTTCTTTGGCATTCCTCAGCCAATATCGCCAGATGGATAGGGTTCCTTGCAAGCCTATCAGCAGCGTAAACTAGCAAAGTTTGAATATCTCGCTTCTTCACAAGCTCACACACTTGTCTTTTTAGTTTAGGGTAGGTGGGAAAACTTTTTACATAAACTGTCCTGTTGGACTTAGTATTAAAAAGTATTTAAGCTTTGTCAACAATCGCAGTTGACTTCATTATTTGTTTATGGTAAAGTTTTTTGTCGTCTATCTATTAATTAGACGGGGTTGAAAGCCCTAAGGAAGCCGGCTGGTTGAGCCGGGACGATAACCCTTTGGGGAAGTAGACCGGCTAACAACTGGGTGGCTTTTTAATTGTTTAGATAAGGATAACGGAGGTTTCTAATAAATGCCGACAATTAATCAATTAGTGCGGAAGGGGCGACGGAAAGTTAGCCGCCGAACCAAAGCTCCGGCGCTTCGTTTTATTTATAATGCTTTAAGAAATCAATTAGTGAAAGGTCCGGGCTCACCACAAAAGCGGGGGGTTTGTCTTCAAGTTAAGACAATGACTCCTAAGAAGCCTAATTCAGCCTTGCGCAAAATTGCCAGAGTTAGGTTAACTAATAGTATTGAGGTGACTGCTTATATTCCTGGGGAGGGGCATAATCTTCAAGAGCATTCTGTAGTTTTGGTTCGTGGTGGGCGGGTAAAAGATTTACCGGGAGTGCGTTATCATATTATTCGTGGTGCTTTAGACGCTGCTGGGGTGGAAAATCGTCGGCAAGGTCGTAGCAAATATGGGGCGAAAAAAGAGGCGAAGAAAAAGGGGAAGTGATGCCAAGGCGAGGTAAAGTAGTAAAAAGGCAGATAAAACCTGACCCAAAATATAATAGTAGTATGGTGGCCAAGTTTATCAATAAGGTTATGTTACGAGGGCAGAAAGCTACTGCGGAGCGCATTGTTTATCAAGCTCTGGAGCTTGCCAGTCAGCGATTAAAGCAACCACCGTTGACTATCCTGGAACAGGCGGTAAAAAATTGTACACCTCTTTTGCGAGTTAAACCACGTCGGGTTGGTGGTGCTACTTATCAAGTTCCTGTGGAGGTGGCTCCGGATCAAGGTGTATCTATAGCAATGCGCTGGCTTATCCATTCTGCCCGAGCTCGTAGTGGTAAGTCAATGGTAGAAAAGTTAGCCTTCGAACTTGTTGATGCTGCCCAAGGTCAGGGCGCGAGTATAAAGAAGCGGGAAGAGATGCATAAGATGGCGGAAGCTAATCGAGCCTTTGTCCACTATCGATGGTAAAAAATTGTCAAGCTATGGGGTCAAAGATAAATATTAACGATTTTGAGTCTAAAAGAGTAGTTGAATCAGGGAAAGTGATGGTAAAAAGTTTTCCTTTGGAAAAAGTGCGCAATATAGGTATTATTGCCCATATTGATGCTGGGAAGACCACGCTTACTGAAAGAATTCTCTATTATACTGGTCGTACTTATAAGATGGGGGAAGTAGACGAAGGGACAGCTGTAATGGATTGGATGGAGCAAGAGCGGGAGCGAGGTATTACTATTACTGCTGCGGCTACCCTTTGTTATTGGCAAGGTCATCGGATTAATATCATTGATACCCCCGGACATGTAGATTTTACTGCTGAGGTGGAGCGGAGTCTACGGGTTCTTGATGGCGGGATAGTCGTTTTTGATGCTGTGGCTGGTGTTGAAGCACAATCGGAAACGGTATGGCGACAAGCAGATAAATATAATGTTTCTCGAATTTGTTTTATTAACAAAATGGATAGAATTGGAGCTGATTTTCAGCGAACTATTGGCATGATTGAAGAGCGTCTTCATCCCCGACCTATACCAATTCAATTACCTTTAGGCACTGAAAGCCAGTTTTATGGAGTAATTGACCTTGTTAATAATAGAGCTTGGAGTTTTTCTGACGATCCGGATATTCCCCCCCAGGAAATAGTTATTCCCGAATCAGAGAAAGCTAAAGCAAAAGAATATCGTCAGATGCTTATTGAAAAATTAGCTGAAGTAGACGATCAGATTATGTTACTTTATCTCGAGGGGGGTGAGATAACCCCCGGTCAGCTTAAGGCAGCTTTAAGAAAACTTACTGTGAATGGTCGGGTGATACCAGTCCTTTGTGGTAGTGCCCTCAGGAATAAAGGAATTCAGCCTTTACTTGATGCTATTGTGGATTATCTTCCTTCTCCTTTAGATAAACCCCCGACTCGAGCTGTTGACTTAAGTAGTGGTGAGGACGTTTATTTCCAAGCCAGGGATGATGCTCCCTTTTGTGCTTTAGCTTTTAAGGCAGTTTCTGACCCCTTTATGGGGAGGCTGGTTTATTTTCGGGTTTATTCTGGAAAAGTAAAGGCTGGGGCACAGGTTTTAAATTCCACCAGAGGGGAGAAAGAGCGCTTAGGCAGACTTTTCCTAATGCATGCTAATCACCGGGAGGAAATAGATGAAGTAGATGCCGGTGGTATTGCTGCCGCCTTAGGACTGAAGAAAACTTTTACTGGGGATACATTATGTGACCCGGATAAGCCATTGCTTCTTGAGTCTATTTGTTTTCCAGAGCCGGTACTTTCAGTAGCTATTGAACCTAAAACTAAAGCTGACCGGGATAAATTAAGTAACACTTTAGTAAAACTTTCTGAAGAAGACCCCACCTTTAAAATTCGCTATGATCAGGAGACAGGTCAAACTCTTATCTCGGGAATGGGTGAATTACACATTGAAATTTTAGTCGAGCGCATGCGTCGCGAATATGGGGTTATGGTAAGAGTTGGTAAGCCTCAAGTAGCCTATAAAGAAACCATAACCCAATCTGTAGAAGCTGAAGGTAGGTTTATTCGTCAATTTGGTGGCAGAGGTCAATATGGTCATGTCTGGCTTAGACTTGAGCCTGGTGAGCGAGGTAGTGGTTTCAAATTTTTTGACCGGGTTCGGGGTGGGGCTATACCTCCCGAGTTTATTCCAGCAGTAGAATCAGGAGTCCGGGAAGCCTTGGAAAGTGGTAGTATTGCTGGTTATCCGGTTATTGATATAAAAGTGACCCTTTATGATGGTAGTTTCCATGAAGTAGACTCTTCAGAAATGGCTTTCAAGATGGCAGCTTCCATAGCGGTAAAGGAGGGGCTTAAGAAAGCTAAGCCTATCCTTTTAGAGCCGATTATGAGAATAGAAATAGTAACACCGTCTAGTTTCTTAGGGGATATTATTGGACATTTGAATACAAAAAGAGCACAGATCACTGATATTGAAACTCGTGGTGAAATTTCTATCCTTCGTGCCTTTGTTCCTTTGGCAGAGACTTTTGGCTATGCAACTCAACTGAGGTCTCTTAGTCAAGGGAGAGCCACTTATTCCATGGAGTTTTATTGTTACCAAGAATTAACACCTGAATTGGCAAATCAGATTATTGCCAAAGTCAGGGGAGGGGTAAATGCCTAAACAAAGAATTCGGATCAAGATAAAAGGTTTTGACCATCGACTTGTTGACCAGTCGGCAAAGCAGATTGTGGAGGCTGCTGAAAGTACCGGAGCTATAGTTGCTGGACCAATTCCCCTGCCGACAAAAATTGAAAAGTTTTGTGTTATCCGCTCGCCTTTCATTGATAAAGATTCCCGGGAACAATTTGAAATTAGGACTCATAAGCGTCTTATAGATATTTTGGAGCCAACTTCTAAAACTATTGACGCTCTGACTCAGCTAAATTTACCTTCTGGAGTTCAGATCGATATTAAACTTTAGCAAGAATATGAGTATAGGTTTGGTTGGAAAAAAAATAGCCATGACCCAGGTTTTTACAGATGACGGGGAGGCAATAGCAGTGACTGCTATTGAAGCTGGTCCTTGCTTTGTGACACAAATAAAGACAAAAGCTAAAGAAGGTTATAATGCTATCCAGTTGGGATTCGGCAAAGCTAAGCGCCTTAATTCCCCAGAGAAGGGACATCTGAAGGGTATTGGCGAGTTTAAATATCTTCGGGAGTTTAGAGTTGATGACATTAATTCTTTTCACCTGGGTCAAAAGATAGATGTCAGTCTATTTAAAAAAGGTGATCTTGTGGATGTCGTTGGTTGGTCTAAAGGGAGAGGTTTTGCTGGGGTTGTAAAACGGCATCATTTTGCTGGTGGTCCTAAAACCCATGGTCAATCTGATCGACATCGAGCGCCCGGTTCTGTTGGCTCTACTACTTTTCCCGGGCGTGTTCTTAAAGGAAAGAGAATGGCAGGACATATGGGTAATGCTCGAGTGACTATCCGTAATTTGGAGGTGGTAAGCGTACAACCAGAGCATAATTTGCTCCTGGTAAAAGGAGGAGTGCCTGGCGCGCCAAAGGGAATATTGCTTATTAAGAAAGCTAAAGGAAAGAAATAAAAATGAAAGTTTCTGTTTATAACATTAATGGAGAGGTAATCAATCAAATAGAGTTAGCAGAGGAAGTTTTTAATGTTCCTTTTAATGAGCCAGTCGTGCATCAAGCTTTGGTGAGGCAATTAGCTAATAGGCGTTTAGGTACGGCTAAGACCAAGACCAGGGGTGAAGTTGAGGGTAGTGGGCGTAAGTTGTATCCTCAGAAACATACTGGTAGGGCACGTCGGGGGGATATTCGTTCCCCTATTCTTCGTGGCGGGGGAATAGTTTTTGGTCCCCGTCCTAGAGATTATAATCAAGCCATGCCGAAAAAGATGCGTCGGCTGGCTTTAAAGTGTGTTCTTTCAGCTAAAGTTAGAGACGGAGAATTAAAGGTTGTGGATAAATTGGAATTTGAAAAGCCAAAGACAAAAAGTATGGTTAAATTTTTGTCAGCTTTAGGAATTGATTCATCAGCTTTGATAGCTACAGATGAGGTAAAACCTAATTTAGTTAAATCGGCGCGAAATTTGCCTGGCATCAAGACATTACCAGTGGCTCTTCTTAATGTAGCTGACTTGCTTTCTTACAAAAATTTGATTCTTACTGTGGATGCTTTGATTAAAATAAAACAGCTTTGGGGTAAAGATAATGGGGGTACATCTTTACGAAATATTGCGGCGTCCCATTCTTAGTGAGAAAAGTAGCCGACTTCAGGAAGAAGGTAAATATGTTTTCGAAGTTCATGACACGGCTACTAAGTCTCAGGTTAAAAAAGCCGTAGAATTGGCTTTTAAAGTGAAAGTGGTTAAAGTAAATATTGCCAAAATTCCTGGAAAAAGGCGACGTTTTGGCAGACGGGAAGTGGTCGGTCCATCTTGGAAAAAGGCAGTGGTGACTTTAGAGCCAGGACATAAAATTCAATTCTTTGAAGGAGTTTAGGAGTTAAGCTTTGGGCTCAGTTATAAAGAAGCGACGAAAAAAAATGGCAAAGCACAAGCATCGGAAGCTACTAAAAAGAACTCGGTGGCAACGAAAACATCGTTGAAAGGGGTAAAAATTTATGGGAGTAAAAACTTATTCACCAACATCACCGGGAAGACGAGGTATGACTGGGGCTACTTTTGAGGAAATTACCAAATTAACCCCAGAGAAGTCCTTAACTTTGCCTCTTAAGAAAAAGGCTGGGCGGAATAATCGAGGTGTAATTACTGTGCGTCATAGAGGTGGTGGGGCGAAGCGTCGTCTTCGGATTATTGATTTTAAAAGAGACAAAGTGGGTATTCCGGGAAAAGTAGCTGCTATTGAATATGACCCTAACCGCTCAGCACGAATTGCTCTCATTCATTATTCTGATGGGGAAAAACGGTATATTCTTGCTCCTTTGGGTTTGAAAGTTGGGGACATTATAAAAACGGGAGCCGATGCTGAAATAAAACCAGGTAATGCTTTGCCTTTAAATTTGATTCCTACTGGGACTTTCATCCACAATATTGAGCTTCAACCTGGAAAAGGGGGACAATTGGTGCGCAGTGCTGGTAGTGCCGCACAAGTTGTTGGGAGTGAAGGGAAATATGTGCTTGTTCGTTTACCATCTGGTGAAGTTCGACGTATTTTAGGGAATTGCTTAGCCACAATCGGTCAGGTGGGCAATGTAGATCATCAAAATATAAAATTAGGTAAAGCTGGACGGAAGAGATGGTTAGGCTGGCGTCCTTCAGTTAGAGGCTCAGCTATGACTCCTCGTGACCATCCTCATGGTGGGGGTGAGGGAAAAGCTCCCCGTGGTATGCCGCCAAAAACGCCTTGGGGAAAGCCAGCATTAGGTTACAAAACTCGACGACGGAAGGCATCCGACAAACTAATTGTTAAACGGAGAGAATGAAGCATGGCTCGTTCGTCTAAAAAGGGTCCTTATTGTGATGCTAAACTCCTTAAAAAGATAGAAGCGGTCAATCAGAGTGGAGAAAAGAAAGTGATAAAGACCTGGTCACGGGCTTCTACGATCTTACCCCAAATGATAGGTCATACTATTGCTGTATATAATGGTAGGAAGCATGTGCCTATCTTTATCACTGAAAACATGGTGGGGCATAAATTAGGGGAATTTGCCCCGACCAGAACTTTCAAAGGGCATATAACTAAAGCCCAAATAACCGTTCAGGTACGGAAAAAGAAGGTAACAAAAGGATAATAATGCAAGTGCGTGCTGTGGCAAAAAACGTTGGTATTTCACCTCGGAAGGTTAAATTAATAGTTGACTTAGTCCGGGGCAAGAAAGTTGACGAGGCTTTAGCTATCCTCAAGTTCTTGCCCACTCCAGCAGCTCGGGCAGTGGCTAAAGTGATTAAGTCAGCAGCAGCTAATGCTGAGAATAATTTTCAGATGACCCCTTCCGAACTAAAAATAGTCTCGATTTCGGCAGATCCAGGTCGTACTTTGAAAAGGTTCCGTCCTCAAGCCCGGGGGCGGATAAACCCTATTTTAAAACGTTCCAGTCATATTACTGTTTTGGTTGAGGAGGAGAAATAAATTGGGACAGAAAGTTCATCCTTATGGTTTTAGGATTGGTATTGTTCGGGATTGGAAGGCTAAATGGTATGCTGAGAAACAGTATACTCGGTTTCTTCATGAGGATTTGAAATTACGTCAACTTATTGAAGAGAAATGTCGTGATGGTGGGATTGCTCGGGTGGAAATTGATCGTGAAGGGAATGAAGTATCTGTAACTCTCTATTCAGCTCGCCCGGGGATTGTTATTGGTAGAGGAGGGCAAAGAGCTGAGGAATTAAAAAAAAGTTTGGAAGAAATAGCGGGCAAAAGGATACGTTTAACTATAAGAGAAATTGAATTCCCGGAACTTGAAGCTATTTTAGTGGCTCGGAATATAGCTGAGCAAATAGAGCGTCGGGTATCCTATAGGCGGGCTATGAAGCAAGCGATTTTTCGGGCTATGCAAGCTGGGGCAAAAGGGATAAAGATAAGTTGTGCTGGTAGGCTTGGTGGTGCTGAAATTGCCCGTCGGGAAACTATTCTTGAGGGGCAATTGCCATTACATACCCTTCGGGCTGATATTGATTATGGGTTTGCTGAAGCCCATACTATTTTAGGGCGTATTGGCATTAAAGTTTGGATTTACCGGGGCGATATTCTTCCTGAAAGAGAGGGAAAAAGTGTTACAACCGAAGCGAGTGAAGTATCGCAAAGCTCATAGAGGGAGACTAAAGGGTAGAGCTTATTCCGGCAATACCCTTGCCTTTGGTGAGTTTGGGTTGCAGGCTGAGGAGGCAGCCTGGGTTACTGCCAGGCAAATTGAGGCAGCTCGTCGTGTTCTTATTCGTTATCTAAAACGAGGTGGGCAGATGTGGATACGTATTTTTCCTGATAAGCCAGTGACTAAAAAACCGGCAGAGACAAGAATGGGGGGAGGTAAGGGCGATCCGGAATACTGGGTGGCTGTAGTTAAACCCGGTAGAATTCTTTTTGAAATGAGTGGGGTAAAAGAAGAGGTGGCTCGTGAAGCTATGCGGCTTGCTGCTCATAAACTGCCGATCGCTGTTAAGTTTGTGGCTAAGAAAGAAGAGGTGAAAGTTGAAAATTGAAGAAATTCGCCGTCTTCGCGATGAAGAGTTACGAAAACGATTAGAGGAATCCTATCAAGAACTATTTAATCTTCGATTTCGTTTAGCCACTCGGCAATTAGTAGATCATCGTCAAATTCCAAAGGTTAAGAAAAGGATTGCCAGGATAAAAACGGTACTTAGGGAAAGAGAATTAGGTATAAGATGATGGAAAAGAAGCGTAAAATTCGAATAGGGCAAGTGATAAGTAATAAAATGGATAAGACTGTAGTGGTAGCTGTAGAGACTTTAAGACGTCACCCTCTTTATAAGAAAATTGTAAAACGCACAATTAAGTATAAAGCTCATGATGAAGGCAATGTTTGTCAGATAGGTGATATAGTCAAAATTGTGGAGACTCGTCCTTTATCTAAAGAAAAGAGGTGGAGGGTAAAAGAAATAATTAGTAGAAAAGAGATTATTGAACCGGAGAAGGTCGATGATTCAGCCATATACGAGACTAAAAGTAGCTGATAATACTGGTGCGCGTCAAATTATGTGTATTAACATTCCGGGGAGTAGCCGAAGAAGATATGCTTGGATAGGCGATATTATTGTGGCTACTGTAAAGAGAGCAATACCCGGCGGAGCAGTTAAAAAGGGTGATGTGGTTCGTGCCGTTATTGTTCGTACAGCTAAATCTTACCGTCGCCCCGATGGCTCCTTTATCAAATTTGATGAGAATGCTGCGGTTATCTTAGATGAAAAGAATAACCCTAAGGGTAGTCGCATTTTTGGTCCGGTAGCTCGAGAACTTAGGGAGAAGAACTTTATGAAAATAGTTTCCTTAGCTCCAGAGGTAGTATGAAGATTAGGAAAGGTGACTTGGTTTTAGTTATTACTGGTAAAGATAAAGGAAAAAAAGGGAAAGTTCGGCGTGCTTTCCCCAAAGACCATAAGATAATAGTAGAGGGTATTAATATGATCAAGCGCCATTCTCGAGCTCGAGGTGGGGCAAGACAGGCTGGAATAATAGAGCTGGAAGCACCTATTGATGTTTCCAACGTTATGCTTTTGTGCAATAAATGTAATAAACCGACTCGTGTTGGTTTTCGGTTTCTTGCTGATGGTAAGAAGGTTCGTATTTGCCGAGTATGTCACGAAGTAATCGATTAACTAAATATTTAAGGTATCTCTAAGAAATGTCTCGCCTAAAAGAGAAATATAATAAAGAAGTTGTGCCCCAATTAATGGCTGAGTTTAGCTATAAGAATGTAATGGAAGTTCCTAAATTGGAAAAAATTGTTATTAACATTGGTTTAGGAGAGGCAATATCTAATCCCAAAGCCTTAGATACAGCTATTACTGACTTAAAAGCTATAGCTGGACAACATCCAATAATAACTCGAGCTAAGAAATCCATCGCTGCCTTTAAAGTAAGAGCTGGTATGCCTATTGGGTTAATGGTGACATTACGGGGCAAACGGATGCTAGATTTTTTTGATAAATTAGTTAACGCTATTTTGCCTCGTATTCGAGATTTTCAAGGAGTGCCACGAAATTCTTTTGACGGGCGAGGCAATTATAGTCTGGGGATCAAAGAACAAATAATTTTCCCCGAAGTTGATTATGATAAAGTGGATAAAATACGAGGATTGGAAATAACTATAGTTACTACCGCCAAGACCGATAATGAAGCCAGACGATTGCTGGAACTTTTAGGTATGCCTTTTAGGCGAGCTTAAAGGGTTATTAGCCATGGCAAAATTATCTAAAATTATCAAATCAAAACGCCCTCCAAAATACAAGGTACAACACCGCAACCGCTGCCAGTTGTGTGGTCGACCCCGAGCTTATTTACGGAAGTTCGGTTTGTGCCGTATTTGTTTTCGGAAACTGGCTTTGGCTGGAGAAATCCCTGGGGTAAGAAAATCAAGTTGGTAGGTAGGGAATTTATGACTGTTACTGATCCTATTGCTGATATGCTTACTCGAATTCGGAATGCAATTATGGCAGCTCATGAGAGTGTTTTAATTCCAGCATCACGGATGAAGATTGCTATTGCTAAAATCCTTAAAGAGGAAGGTTTTATCACTGACTATGGGGTGCTCAAAGGTAAGCCTCAGCGGATGCTTAAAATCTACCTCAAGTATATAGATGGTCAACCAGCTATTTCAGGTTTGGAAAGGGTGAGCAAACCTGGTCTTAGGGTCTATGTAAAGAAGCATCAGATTCCGCGTGTTTACGGGGGGATAGGTATCGCTATTCTATCGACATCGCAAGGGGTAATGACTGGTCAGGAAGCTTGGCGCCGAAAACTTGGTGGAGAGTTGTTATGTTACGTATGGTAGTTTTAATTTTTAGGCAAACTTAAGGAGTTGAAATCATGTCTCGTATTGGGAAACAACCTATAGTTTTACCTTCAGGTGTTGAAGTTAAGCTGGAAAATAATCGAGTGACCATTAAAGGTATGAAGGGAGAGCTTTCTCGCACTTTTCATCCTGATATGTCTATTTCAGTGAAAGACGGCCTTTTGATAGTGACTCGCCCAAGTGATAACCGAGTTCACCGTGCTTTGCACGGTTTAACTCGTAGTCTCTTAGCTAATATGGTTGAGGGGGTAACTAAAGGCTTTAATAAAGTCTTAGAAATAAATGGTGTGGGTTACCGAGCTCAGAAGGTTGGTGATAAATTAGTACTTATGGTTGGATATAGCCATCCTGTGGAATTTCAACCTCCTCCGGGTATTTCGATTACTGTAGAAGGTTCTAACCGCATTAAAGTAAGTGGGATTGATAAAGAATTAGTTGGAAATGTTGCAGCTCAAATCCGAGCTATTCGTCCGGCAGATCCTTATAAAGGTAAGGGTATCAAATATGTTGATGAAAAGCTTCGTCTTAAACCTGGTAAAACTGGTCGAGCTGGGATGAAGAAATAGATGAAAATGGCAAAAGTAAACCCCAGATTAGCACGTAAACGACGACATCTTAGGGTCAGGAAAAAAATAAGTGGCACTGCTCTTCGTCCGAGGTTATCTGTTTTTAGGAGTCTCCGACATATTTACGCTCAAGTTATAGATGATACCACGGGGAATACTCTGGTTTCGGCTAGTACTCTTTCTCCTGAGATAGTAAAAAATGCTGCCGGGAAGACCAAAGTAGAGAAGGCAAGTTTGGTTGGGAGTTTGGTCGCTAAAAAAGCTTTGGAAAAGGGGATTAAACAGGTGGTCTTTGACCGGGGCGGTTATAAATACCATGGTAGAGTAAAAGCTTTAGCTGAAGCAGCGCGTCAAGCTGGATTAGAATTTTAAGGTAGGTTTTATGAAAGCGATAACAAAACCTTTAATTAAAAAGAGAGATAAAATTGATGCTACCGAATTAACTTTAACAGAAAAGTTAGTGTCTATTGACCGGGTAGCCAAAGTAGTCAAAGGCGGCAAACGACTTAGTTTTAGGGCTTTAGTAGTGGTTGGTAATGGTGAGGGGATTGTTGGTGCTGGTGTTGGGAAAGCCAGGGAAGTGCCTGAGGCAGTTCGTAAGGCAGGTGTTGAAGCCAGAAAGAATTTGATTAAGGTGCCTCTTGTTGGTAGTACTATTCCCCACGAAGTTTTGGCTAAATTTGGTGCGGCAAAGATTTTGCTTAAACCAGCCAGTCCTGGGACTGGGGTTATTGCTGCTGGTGGGGCTCGAGCCCTTCTTGAAGTTGCTGGTATAAAGGATATTCTGACTAAATCTTTGGGTAGTTCTAATCCTATTAATGTAGTTAAAGCAACCTTACTTGGTTTGGCTAGCCTAAGAGATCCTCAGGAAGTTATAGCCAAACGTAAAGCTCCGTCGGAAGTTGCATCGACTGACAGAAATGACTAAGCTATATATTACTTGGGTTAAAAGTGATATTGGTTATCCTGAAGATCAAAGACAAACTATAAGAGCTTTAGGTTTCCGTAGATTGGGACAGACTATAGTGCAAGAAGATTCGCCACCTCTTCGAGGTATGATAAAAAAAGTTAAGCATTTGGTTAAAGTCAGAGTAATTGAAAATGAAGCAAAATGAATTGAAACCAGCACCTGGTGCAAAACATAAAAGAAAGCGAGTTGGGCGTGGAAACGGTAGCGGACACGGTACCTATTCCGGTCGAGGTATTAAAGGGCAAAAGGCTCGCTCTGGGGGGAAAATACCCCTTTATTTTGAAGGTGGACAGTTACCTCTTGTAAAACGGTTACCACAAAAGCGAGGTTTTGTAAATCCTTTTAAGACTCAATATACCATTGTTAATGTAGGCAAACTTAATATTTTTGCCCCTAATAGTGAAGTAACCCCTGAGAAGTTACTTGAAAAGGGTCTGGTTAAATCTTTGAAATCGCCCATTAAAATTTTGGGCGATGGCAATCTTGACCGTCCTCTTCTGGTTAGTGCTGCTGATTTTTCTAAAGGAGCTGAAGAGAAAATTCTAGCTGTAGGGGGGAGGATAAAAAGGATTTAAAATGAGGCAAAAGGAAACAAGACCCCGTCTTATTCAAGCAATGTTGGATGCGATTGCATTACCTGATTTGAGACGCCGATTTTTGTTTACCTTGATTATTTTAATCATCTTTCGTTTTGTGGCTCACGTGCCTTTACCTGGTGTTGACCTTGAAGCCTTACGGGGACTTTTTGAGCGAAATCAACTTTTTGGCATGCTTGATCTCTTTAGCGGTGGCGCTATGAGAAACTTTAGCGTGGCTGCCTTAGGTGTTTATCCTTACATAACAGCTTCTATTGTTATGCAGTTGCTGGTGCCTGTTATTCCTCGTCTTCGGGCTCTCGCCCAAGAAGGAGAAGTTGGGAGACATAAAATTAATCTGATTACTCATTGGTTAACTGTACCTTTAGCGGCTCTCCAAGGTTATGCTCAGCTTACTTTGCTTCGGGGGCAAAATGTTATTGGTCAAGCTGAATTGCTGCCAACTGTAGCTATGGTGCTTTCATTAACTGCAGGCACTATTTTCCTAGTCTGGCTTGGTGAGCTTATCACTGAGCGGGGTATTGGTAATGGAGTTTCTATAATAATTTTTGGTGGTATTGTGGCTGGCTTACCCGAAATGATTGGACGGGGTTTTCTGGCTAAAGAAAATTTTGGTGGCTTGATAGCCTATATTATCTTGGGATTGGCTCTTATTGCAGTTATTGTTATATTTACTGAAGCCCATCGGCGTATTCCTGTCCAGTATTCCCGAAGTATTATTCGGGGCGGTCGGATGTATCGGCAATCGGGTTCAACTCATATCCCATTACGAGTAAATTCGGCTGGTATGATTCCTCTGATTTTTGCTATGTCAATAATGATTTTCCCCAGTACTATAGCTAGCTATTTAGCTCGGCCTCCTGGTCAGGATCCGAACTGGGCTAATAAAGTTATGGAAATTTTTAGCCCTGATGCAGCTCTTCCTTTAGGTTTTGTTTATTGGGGACTGTATTTTTTGTTTGTGATTGCTTTTGCCTTTTTTTATACCATGGTGATTTTCCAGAACTTGAATCTGGCTAGAACTTTACAGCAACAGGGGGGGTTTATTCCTGGTATTCGCCCGGGGCGTGCCACAGAGGATTATCTTAACTATGTCATCACTCGTATTACCTGGGGTGGTGCTCTCTTTTTGGCTTTGGTTGCCGTTATGCCTTTTGTGGCTCGGGAAATTACTGATGTTAGAGTTTTAACCCTTTCCAGCACTGGTTTACTTATTGTAGTTGGTGTAGCTTTAGACACTATGAAGCAAATAGAAGCCCAGTTATTAATGCGTCGCTACGAAGGTTTTCTGAGATAAATTTAAAATGTATTTAGTCTTACTGGGAGCACCTGGTGCTGGAAAAGGAACACAAGCTGAAGTCTTATCCCACAAGCTTGGGATAACTCATTTGGCTTCAGGCAATTTGTTCCGTCAAGAAGTAGAAAAGGGAACATCTTTGGGTCTATTGGCTAAATCTTATATGGATAAAGGTGAATTAGTTCCCGATGAAATTACTATAAAGATGATTTTGAATCGACTTAATTCTAAGGAGTGTGGTTCTGGCTGTATTCTTGATGGTTTTCCCCGAACCTTAAATCAAGCTGAAGCTTTAGATAAGGCTTTGATGGATTTAGGTAAAAGTATAAACAAAGTAATATATATTAAAGTATCTGAGGAAGAACTTCTTCGCCGGCTAAGCGGACGATGGTTGTGTCGCAATTGCCAGGCACCTTATCATTTAATAACCTCTCCGCCGAAATCAGCTGGCAAATGTGATAACTGTGGCGGAGAACTGTATCAGCGTCCCGATGATACAGAAGATACAATAAAAGAGAGATTAAGAGTATATTTTACCCAGACATTGCCTCTTCTCAATTATTATCAAGCCCAAGGCAAATTAATTGAAATAGAAGGCGATGCTGAGATTACGGAAGTGACCCAAAATATATTAAAGGCTTTAAAATGATAATAATTAAATCAAATTCAGAAATCGCACTGATGCGGCAAGCTGGGAAATTTGTTGCTTCTATTCTAATGAAGTTGAGAGAAGAAATAAGACCCGGAATTAAAACTAGTCATTTAGAAGTAATTACTGTTCGCGAGCTGGAAAAAAATGGCGTTAAGTCTTCTTTCAAAGGCTATCATGGGTTCCCAGCCCATTTATGTGTTTCAGTAAATGACGAGGTAGTTCATGGTATCCCTAACGACCGGGTTTTAGAAGAGGGAGACATAGTCTCTTTGGATGTAGGGGTAATCTACAAAGGTTTTCACGCCGATGCGGCAATAACAGTGGGGGTTGGGAGGGTTAGCCCTCAAGCCGAGAAACTTATTGCTATCACTGAGGCTGCTCTAAAATTTGGTATTGCCTCAGCGCGTCCCGGTTGCCATGTCGGGGATATTTCAGCTACTGTTCAATGCTATGTAGAGTCTAAAGGTTTTTCTGTAGTTCGGGAATATTCTGGTCATGGGATTGGTCGGCAACTTCATGAAGACCCACAAGTACCCAATTTTGGTTTTTTTGGTGAGGGTCCTGTTTTAAGAGAAGGCATGACTTTAGCCTTAGAGCCTATGGTCACTGCTGGTGACTGGCGCACTAAGCTTGCTGACAATAAATGGACAGTGCTGACTCTTGATGGTAGTTTAGCAGCTCATTTTGAGCATACTATTGCCATTACTAACGCCGAGGCGGAAATTTTGACAACTATTTGAAAGATATGCCTAAGAAAGAGACAATAGAAGTTGAGGGTACGGTAGTTGAGTCTTTACCTAATGCAATGTTTTATGTTGAACTACCTAATGGTCACAAAGTATTAGCTCATGTTTCAGGTAAAATGAGAGTTAATTACATTAGGATTTTACCCGGAGACAAAGTATTAGTTGAGCTTTCACCCTACGATTTAACCCGAGGACGAATTACTTATCGTTTTAAATAGTTTTTGACAGATTAAACAATAAAATTTATTATTTATAAGCTTGTAAAAATAATTTAGAGAAGACTTAGAGATGAAAGTACGAGCTTCGGTAAAACGACGTTGTGAGAAGTGTAAGGTTGTCCGACGTAAGAGAATAGTTAGGATAATTTGTGAAAACCCAAAGCATAAGCAGAGGCAAGGCTGAGGTGAAAAATGGTTCGTATTGCTGGCGTTGATATACCTAATGAAAAGAGGGTCTGGGTTTCATTACAGTATATTTATGGGATTGGACCTACTTTAAGCCGGCAAATTTTGTCGGCAGCGGGTGTTGATCCTCAAACTAAGGTAAAGGATCTCCGAGAAGACGAAATTAGTCGTATTCGTGAAATTATTGATAAAAATTATAAGGTAGAAGGAGAACTTAGAAAGGAAGTTAATCTTAACATTAAGCGACTTATTGAGATTGGTTGTTATCGCGGTTTAAGGCATCGACAGAATTTACCGGTGCGGGGGCAGCGAACCAGAACTAATGCTCGAACTAAGCGTGGCCCTCGGAAAACAGTAGCTGGCAGAGGCCAGAAACGAGGTCTAGCTAAGAAATAAAGTAGGGGTTATTAAATGACTAAAAAGAAAACCGGGGTTAAGAAACGGGAACGCAAAGGAATAGTTGAAGGTAAAGCTTATATTCAGTCTACTTTCAATAATACTATTGTTACTCTTACTGATAAGCAAGGAAATGTTATTACCTGGGCAAGTGCTGGGACTGTCGGCTTTAAAGGCTCCCGAAAAGGGACCCCTTATGCGGCTCAGATGGCTGCGCAAGAAGCTGCCCGACGGGCTCTGGAGCATGGCTTGCGCCAGGTTGAAGTTAATGTTAAAGGTCCTGGAAGCGGGCGTGAGGCAGCTATTCGAGCTCTCCAGGCTTCGGGTCTTTCTGTTACCGTTATTCGGGATGTAACTCCTATTCCTCACGGTGGCTGTCGCCCTCCAGCAAGAAGACGAGTTTAGGGTGAAAGAATGGCAAGATATACAGGACCAGTTTGCCGTTTGTGTCGTCGTGTTGGTGACAAGCTAATGCTTAAAGGGGAAAGATGTTTTACTTCAAAATGTGCTATGGAGCGACGGAGTGGTCCTCCAGGGCAACATGGGGCTAAACCGCGAAAAATCTCTGACCGAGGAATTCAATTACGAGAAAAACAGAAAGCCCGTTATACTTACGGGATGTTGGAACGCCAATTCCGCCGGTTTTTTGCTGAAGCGGAGCGCCTTCCTGGTGTTACAGGGGAAAACCTTCTTGTTTTATTAGAGAGGCGTCTTGATAATGTTATTTACCGCCTTGGCTTTGCCGTTTCTCGGTCTCAAGCAAGGCAATTAGTTCGCCACGGACATTTTTTGGTAAATGGCCGCAAAACTAATATTCCTTCCTTTTTGGTAAAACCTGGGGATGTTATTGAGTGGCGGGAGGGTAGCAAAAACACCGAGTATTATAAACAATTAGTTGAGACTATTGGTGATGTAACTGTTCCCCAATGGTTGCATCTGGATAAGCAAAAACTTATTGGTTCTGTTATTAGTTTGCCTACTCCAGAGGATATTGGGGCTAAATTTAACGTGAAAGCTATTGTTGAATATTACTCACGATGATAAGCCAATAAATTTTTAGCGAGTCATGACTTCTTTACCGGCTCTTAAAGTTGAATGTCTTGAGACTACGGGTAATTACGGACGTTTTGCGGCTGAACCTTTGGAAAGAGGTAATAGTATAACCTTGGGTAATGCTTTACGTCGGGTGCTTTTGAGTTCTTTACCTGGTGCTGCTGTAACCTGGGTTAAAATTGAAGGAATCCAGCATGAATTTTCGGTTATCCCTCATGTTAAAGAAGACGTGATAGACTTTTTATTGAATGTAAAAGCGATAAGACTGCGTCCACTAACTAATAGACCTGGCAAATTATTTTTGGAAGTGGAGGGAGAGAGGAAGGTTTATGCTGGTGATATTAAACCTTCGGCAGATTTTGAGATTGCTAATCCGGAACTCTATTTAGCCACCCTTGATTCTTCTGAGGCTAAGCTCTATGTTGAATTTAATGTAGAATTAGGTAAGGGTTATGTTTCAGCTGGTTCCAGCAGTGGTTTACCTGTTGGTGCAATACCTGTAGACGCTGTTTTTAGTCCAATTCGTCAGGTCAATTATTCTATGGAGCTTATACATCCCGGTCAAGAAGGTAGTCCGGAGAGGTTAATCTTAGAAGTTTGGACTGATGGTACTATTTCTCCTAGTGAAGCTGTGTCTAAAGCCTCGGCTATTCTTATAGACAGATTGTCTTATTTTCGAGATTTGGTTAAAGCTCCCGTTCCAGAAGCTGCTTTATCTTGGCGGCAGCTTTTATCTCCAGAACAATATAATATGCCATTAGAACAATTACATTTATCAACTCGCACCTATAATAGTTTAAGACGAGGTGGAATTACTACTTTGGGACAATTTTTAGAAAAGAGTCGTGAAGATTTGTTGTCTCTCCCTGGTTTTGGAGCCAAATCTCAAGAGGAATTAGAGAAGGTTCTTAAAGACTTAGGCTTGCCTATACCTATCGAAATAAAGAAAAGGAAAGGGCGAGCAGCTTCAATGTCTAATTCTAAAGAAAGGAAGATAAGTAATGAGACATAAAATAGTGGGTAGGAAATTGGGTAGAGCTACAGGGCACCGTCTGGCTCTATTTCGCAATTTGGTGACTGATTTATTATGGCATGAGAAGATAGTTACCACTGAAGCTAAAGCCAAAGAAGTTCGTCGTTTAGCGGAAAAGGTAATAACTTTGGGTAAGGAAGGTAGTTTATCTTCTCGGCGCCAAGCTTTAGCTTTAATTTACAATAAAAAGGTAGTAGATAAGGTCTTTTCAGAACTTGCCCAGAAGTATATTAATCGTGCTGGAGGTTATACCAGGATAACCAAGTTAGGTCCTCGACTCGGGGATGGAGCGGTAATGGTCCAGTTAGAGCTAGTTGAATAAAGTAATGTGACCAAGGTTGGGAGTTAACAACGTCAGCAAAATTGTTTTGGTTATAGAATATAGTGGGGCACGTTATTATGGTTTTCAGTGGCAGGAAGGTCTGCCCACCATACAAGGTGAATTGGAGACAGCTATCATGAAGCTGACAGGAGAAAGTCGTCGCGTGGTAGCAGCCAGTAGGACTGATGCTGGAGTACATGCCAAAGGACAAGTAGTCAGCTTTTGGACAGAGAGTACTTTACCGCCCCAGACTTTAATAAAGGCTCTTAATTATTACCTACCTAAGGACATTGTGGTCAAAGAA
The DNA here is from genome assembly GCA_042408205.1 of Dehalococcoidia bacterium. Lineage (GTDB taxonomy): Bacteria > Chloroflexota > Dehalococcoidia > GIF9 > DYGU01 > JBHOQK01. The sequence continues at coordinate 40,650 of JBHOQK010000016.1, forward strand.
GCTTATAGAGTAGTTAAGGAATTTAACGTTCAGCGGGATGCCGTGAGTAGGGAATATGAATATCTTATTTTGAATCGTCCGGTAAGGTCTCCTTTCGTTAATGGATTAGCTTATTGGGTAGCTAATCCTTTGAATTTGTCAGCTATGAATGAAGCGTGTCGACTTCTGGAAGGGGAACACAATTTTATCTCTTTTGCTACTTCTTTAGGGAAAATAAATAATCCAGTGCGTATAGTTTATGAGGCAAAATTGAAGAAAAAGGGAGATTGGGTTATTTTTCATATTAAAGCTAATTCTTTTTTACCTCACCAAGTTCGAAATACAGTGGGATTATTACTCAGGGTTGGTTTAAATAAAATAAGTGTTAATGATTTTCAAGAAATAATGGATAAAAAAAGATTAGGTTTAGCTGGACCAACTGCTCCTGCTTGCGGATTATATTTAACCAAAATTAATTATAGTCAACCTTTAAATAATTTCGGGCAATGATGAAGACTTATTCGACTAAACCAGAAGATATAAAACGTCAGTGGCATGTGATTGATGCTTCGGGAAAGACATTAGGTAGGCTGTGTTCCCAAATAGCCAAGTTACTTATGGGGAAGCATAAACCAATATATTCTCCCCACTTAGATACAGGAGATTATGTAATAGTAATTAATGCAGCTAAAGTTAAAGTAACTGGAAAGAAGGCGAAGGAGAAAATTTATTATCGCTATTCCGGTTACCCTGGTGGTTTTAAAAGCGTGACTTTTGAAAACATGCTTCGGACCCATCCTACTCGAATAATTGAACATGCTGTTAAAGGGATGCTTCCTCATAATCGTTTGGGGAGAGCTATGTTTAAAAAACTTAAAGTTTATGCCGGAGATAGTCATCCTCATCAAGCTCAGGTTAGCGTTAGTTCGGGACAAATATCATCAGAGGGGTAATTAGTTATGGTTATGACTAATGGGACTTATATTAGAGCAACCGGAAAACGCAAATGTGCTATTGCTCAGGTAAAGCTTTTTCCTGGTACTGGGGTAATTATAGTTAACGGAAAACCTTATGAGGAAGTTTTTCCCCGTCTTGAGCACCGCCGTCTTATTCAGTTACCTTTCTTAGCTGTTAATGCTGTTGGCAAATATGATGTTTTTGTAAAAGTAGAGGGGGGTGGCGTAAGTGGACAAGCGGGGGCAATTTGCCATGGTATTGCTCGGGCTTTAGCTCAAATCAACGAAAGTTTTAAGCCTTTGTTGCGTCAAGAAGGATTACTTACTCGAGACCCAAGAGTTAAAGAGCGTAAAAAATATGGGCTCAAAAGAGCTCGCAAAGCACCTCAATATACTAAGCGCTAAATTTTTGGCTAAAAATTATTAAAATAGTAATTTGGGAGCCAGAGTGGGAATCCGGAGGTGACCTATGGGACTTCAAATGAAAATGTGGTTGCTGGTAATGATAATGTTTGGCATATTGTACGGAGTAATTGCTGGTATTGGAAATTATATTGGGGTTGGTAACGCCGTATTCTATATTGTTTTGGCAGTTTTGTTTATGGGTTTCCAGTATTTAATTGGTCCTTCGTTAGTTTCAATGATGATGCGAGTAAGATGGGTTTCGGAGAAAGAGGAACCGGAACTTCATCGGCAGGTAGCTGAGCTGTCTCAACGAGCTGGAATTCCCAAGCCGAAGGTGGGTATTTCTGAGCTTTCCCTTCCAAATGCTTTTGCCTTTGGTAGAAGTCAAAAAGATGGGCGGGTCTGTATTACTCAGGGACTCAGGAGACTGCTAAGTAAAGATGAGCTTAAGGCAGTTTTAGGCCATGAGATTGCCCATTTAAAGCATCGCGATATGTTAGTTATTACTATGCTTTCAGTTATTCCTTTGATTTGTTATTGGTTAGCTTGGTCATTTATTTGGGGAGGGGTAGGTGGGAGAAGACAAGGTGGTTATGCCGCTTTAATTGGTTTGGGAGCAATGCTGGCTTATTTTATTACTAATTTGCTGGTTTTGGCTGGGTCAAGGATAAGAGAGTATTCAGCCGATGAGAGGAGTGTTAAATTAGGCAATCCTCCTCATCATTTAGCTTCGGCACTTTACAAACTGGTTTATGGGTCGGCTCAGTGCCGGCGAACTGCGTGGGGGGAGGAAGAATTACACCGAGTAGAGGGGTTAAGAGCTTTCTTTTTGAATGATGTTGGCAGAGCCCATGAGGAAATAGCCGAACTCAAAGCTATTGACAGAGATTTCTCAGGGACAATTGACCAAAATGAACTTTTATCTTTAAGAAAAGCCAAAGTGAAATTGGGGGTAGGGGAAAAGATAGCCGAACTTTTTACCACTCACCCCAATATGCTAAAACGAATTAAACGTTTAGCCACTTTGGCTTAGAAGGGCTCTTAGTCAGTGAGAGTGCTCAAGCGTTGCTTTAAGTAATTAATAGGTGGTGTGGGGGTTGGGTCGATTTGGTAAAGAATAGAAAGGTAATAACTGACCCAATCACCAAGGAAGACTAAGCTCATTATTTGACTCAGTTTATCTTCTTCGTCACTGTCAATAATTTTATGTTTAATGCCTGCCTTATTCAGGATTTCGGCGGTAATTTTGTACTGAAGAAGAATGGGTTGGGGAAAAGATGGGGAACGGAGAAGGATTACATAAATTTGTTTTGTTAGCTCCTTGGGAAATTGATAGCCGACGATGGCATTATGGCATAGTTCAGGGAAAACTTCGTTGAATGCCCAGGCTTTGCTATTTTCGTTAAACTGGGTTTTCCACCGTTGAGCTACTGGGGATAGAATACCCGCACTATAAATAACTATAAGTTTGCCGTATAGCTCAGTTGCCAACTGCTTAGCTGGATTTGAAGACAAAGGGACAGTTTCGGTTAATTTTTCCCCAAGACTTTTCAGGTTTTTAATCATTAACTCAATAGGAGGCTCATCTTTAAGGTAGCCTAATTTGTGTAAAAAGACCAAAAGAGGAATGAAACTATAGCCTAAAGCACTCCGAGGGGGTGAGGTGTACTCAATAGGGAAGACAGGTAGGCTATGGCTATCAGCTAATTTCTTTAATTTACCTCCGGTAGTAATAGCTAATTTTTTAGCCTCTGTTTCTAAAGCTTGGCGAAAAGCGGAAAGAGTCTCTTCAGTCATTCCTGAATAACTGGAGGCGATGACTAAAGTTCTTCCGTCTACAAAGGAAGGTAAGTTGTAATCCCGGTGGACGAAGATAACAGGTTTAACCATGGAAGATGCTAATCCTTGCAGCAATACACCTCCTATCGCTGAACCCCCCAGGCCAAGGATGACTATTTTGTCCATATTGGTATAATCAGGGGGCAAAGGAAAAGCTTTTGCCTTTTGCCAAGCTTGATAGCATTGATGTGGTAGATAATGAAGATGGGATCGCATATTTGCCGAATCGAATTGGTCATATACTTCCAGATCATCAAGATTAACCATGGTCATCTGGCTTTAAATCTTCAGAATTTTTTTGCCATTTTCCAGTATTTCGGCTACTTTTTCCTTGGTGGTGCTTTCAGCGTAAAGTCGAACTAAAGGCTCGGTGCCAGAAAAACGGATTAGAAGCCAGGAGCCATCAGCTAAAAGGAAGCGGAAACCATCAGTAGTGTTTACTCCAGTTACTTTAATACCGGCGATGTAATTGGGAGTAGTTTGAATTCGGTCAATGATTTCTTGATGTTTCTCAGAAGGCAAAGGGAAATCAAGGCGGTCATAGTAATGAAGTCCAACCTTACTATATAGGTAATCTGTTAATTGAGATGGACTTTTATTTGTTTTGACCATGAGGTCGAGGAAGTAAAGCCCGGCGAGGATACCATCTCTCTCTGGAATATGGTTGCGGAAGGCATAGCCGCCACTCTCTTCACCTCCAATAAGAGCTTTTTTTTCTAACATTAATGGTGCCACATAGGGAAAACCTACAGCTGTCTCATAAACGGGAACCTGGAAAAGCTCCCCTAAGCGGTGGAGCATGTCAGTAGAACTTACTGTTTTAATTATGGCTCCCTTTTCTCTTCGGACTTCCAGAAAATAAAGGGTAAGCAGGGCAAAAACTTCTTGGGGGTTAAGGAACTCACCTTTTTCATTAATAATGCCAATACGGTCAGCATCGACATCATTAGCCAGTCCGACGTCAGCTTGTTGTTCCTTAACCAAATTAGACAGCTTAACTAAATTTTTAGCTATAGGCTCAGGTTGGATTCCCGGGAAAAGGGGATTACGTTCTTTGTTTATTTCAGTTATTTGAATTTTGCCCTCTCTAAGGAGGTCTGGGAAATAACCAGCTCCAGTTCCATACATAGCATCAACAATTATTTTTAATTGGCTTTGGCGTAGGGAAGAGAGGTTAATCAGAGACTCTAAATGTTTCTTATAAGCCGGAGCTGGGTCCCAATAGTTTATCAATCCCTTCTTAGTGGCTGAAGAGAGGGGGAGCTTTTCTAAATTACCAGTAGCGATGACGTGGGCAATTTGTTTTTCTATTTGGTTAATAACGGGACGAGGAGCACTAGCACCATCCTTAATCTTAAACTTAAAGCCGTTCCATAGAGCTGGGTTATGGCTGGCGGTGATGATAATAGCGCCACAAGCTTTAGTGGCAACCACGGCATAGCTTATTACTGGTGTTGGCGTTGGTTTGGGACAAAGGTAAACTTTGATTTTATTTCCGGCAATGACTTCAGCAGCGGCAGCAGCAAATTCTTCTGAGGCAAAACGGGTATCATAACCAATGACAATTCCTCCTTCAGTGGGGGTAGTTTCTTTTAAATAATTAGCCACTCCTTGGGCACAGATGCGCACATTATCGAAAGTAAAGTCGTCACCAATAATCCCTCGCCAGCCATCTGTGCCAAACTTAATTTTAGAGCTTATCATGTTAATCCCAGAAAATCTTATAAATTTGAAAGGAGTCTGGCTTCTCTTTTTAAGATTTCAGCCTTATCAGTTTTTTCCCAAGGAAGATCGAGGTCATCTCGACCGAAGTGTCCATAGACAGCTGTTGGGCGGTAAATGGGGCGGCGGAGGTCAAGGGTCCTGATAATGGCTTCAGGACGGAGGTCAAAATGCTTTTTAATCAATTTTAGAATGACATCGTCGGACACTTTCCCCGTGCCAAAAGTTTCAATGGATAAGGATAGAGGCCGGGCGACTCCAATAGTATAAGCTACTTGCACCTCAATCCGGTCAGCTAATCCAGCAGCAACTACATTCTTGGCAATATACCGAGTCATATAACCAGCAGAGCGGTCAACTTTGGTTGGATCTTTTCCTGAAAAGCAGCCACCGCCATGGCGGCAAGCTCCTCCATAAGTGTCTACTAAGATTTTGCGGCCAGTAAAGCCAGTGTCGGAGACAGGGCCACCAATAACAAAGCGTCCAGCGGAATTGACATAATATTTAGTCTGATTATCCAGTAAGGGAGGTGGAATAACCGCTTTAACTACATATTCTATTAAGTCTCGCTCTATAGTATCGTGGTCAACTTCTTCATCGTGTTGAGCTGCTAAGACAATACAGTCAACCCGTTTTGGTTTACCCCGCTCATATTCAACAGTAACTTGAGATTTACCATCAGGACGTAAGTAAGGTAGAATTTTTGCTTTTCTTACTTGGGCTAGGCGTCGACACAGCTTATGGGCTAAGGAGATGGGAAGGGGCATGAGTTCTGGGGTTTCAGTGCAGGCAAAGCCAATCATCATTCCTTGGTCGCCAGCGCCGGTTTTGTCCAAAATTTCATCCGTGATTTCACCTTTCCTTACTTCTAAAGACCTATCAACTCCAGCAGCAATATCTGGGGATTGTCCCTTAATCGAAACAACCACTCCGCAAGTCCGGTATTCAAAGCCATACTCGGGTTTAGTATAGCCTACCTCTTTAATAACTTGACGGACTATATCTGGGATTTCTACATAACAATCCGTAGTAATTTCACCTAAAACCATAACCAATCCCATAGCTACAGCTGTTTCACAGGCAACCCGGGCTAAAGGGTCTTTTTCCAAAATGGCATCTAGGATAGCATCAGATATCTGGTCACAAAGCTTGTCCGGATGCCCTTCAGTAACCGATTCTGAGGTAAAAAAGTAAGAATCAGAATTAGCAAAGGAATTCATTACTTTTCCTTTCTACCAGTATACTTTAACTTCTTTAACAATACCGAGAGGTTCCCAATAATATTCACCAATGGCTTTTCTCTCCCTCTCCAATTCATAATATTCCCAATAGGAAACGAACAATCTGCCCTTTACTCTTTCTTCATACCTTCTAACTCGCATCATGTACTGCTCATAAAAGGTGTAGTCTGGTGACACTGCCTTGTCTAAGCTAACAAATCCCAGATTTTTGCCTATTTGTATATAAGCCACCTTGTCACAGTCTATAGAAACCTTTCCATTGCCAAATGTCACTATTCCACCATCTTCTCTTACTCCGGTACAGTCTATATAAATAAGCCCTCTATCAGTTGTCTGGAAAGCATTTAGAGCATGCCCTGGGCCTTCGGTAAACTCTACCATCACAAAAGCAGCTCTGATACCAGCTTTTTCCGCCCGATTATGCAAAAGCTCGGCAAAGTCAGCACATACATAGGAGCCAAGTTTATAAGGATATTTATCGGTGTCATCTTTAATTAGAAAAGCTATTAACTCCTGCCAAGTTATATCTTTAGCATTCCAATTATTTTCTAAATAAACTCTATTTTTAGCAGCCTTTGCTACAGGGGGTTGGGAGTAACAACTAAATACGGCTGTCTCTGACCAGGAGCTGACATTCTTTTTACCATCAATGGCGGCAACCCTCCAGTAATAAATTCCACTCCCTGGCCAAGGTAATGTAATTGCAACTTCGGAACTATAATCTTTTTGTTTCAGCTCTCTTGTGAGTTCAGGAGCACTAAAATTGTTATTGGTGTCAATTTGGAAAATGTATTTAACACCTGAAGGATCAGAAACAGAGCGCCACCTAAACGGAATAACTTCTTGTTTATGCCCTTGAGGAGCGAGATCGCTAATAGCTACTTTGTTGGGGTAAACAACAATTGGGGTTGGAGGCGGCTCAATGTCTTTTGGATATAGCCACCAACCAATAATAAAGAGTGCCAAAAATATACTTATTGCAAGCCTAACGGCAATTTTGAGATTCGACCTCCCACTCCGCTCCCTTGAGATTTCCTGCCACCTATAAGCCGTGGGGTGCTCATATCTCCAGTGTCTTTCCCACTCTTTATCTTTAGCCTTAAAAAACTTTTTGCATACTGGACAGTATCGTAGGCTGCTTCCTTTTTGAGCTGCCCAATATTCATCTTCTCTTTTAGGCACAAGTTCCTCCTCTTTAGGCTCAATTTTTTACGTTCCTATCTCCCAGCTCTGGAGATATTTTTTTTGCTCTTCCGTCAAAAAGTCAATGGTTATTTTCATTGTCTCCAGCTTAAGCCTACCTACTTCTTTATCAATTTCTTCAGGCACAGGGTAAACCTTTGGCTTGAGTTGTAGCTTATTTTTGACTAAATATTCTACACATAAAGCCTGATTAGCAAAGCTCATATCCATGACGCTGGCTGGGTGCCCTTCACCTATAGCTAAATTGACCACTCTACCTTCAGCTAATAAATAAAAACGACGCCCATCACCAAGGGTGTACTCGTTAACTAATGGGCGTATTGGTCTTTTTGTCTTTGCTATTTGCTCTAAGGCGGCTATATTTATCTCCACGTTAAAGTGACCAGTGTTTGCCAGAAGAACTCCGTCTTTCATTTCCATAAGATGCTGCTTATCAATAACATTAATATTGCCTGTGGCAGTAATAAAGACATCTCCTATTTTAGCTGCTTCTATCAAAGGCAGGACTTGGTAGCCATCCATAACAGCTTCTAATGCTGCTACTGGGTCAACTTCGGTCACAATTACTTGAGCCCCTAAACCTTGAGCCCTTCGGGCGACACCTTTACCACACCAGCCATAACCGCAGACAACTACTTTTTTCCCGGCCCAAAGGATGTTAGTGGCGCGGGTTATGCCATCTATAGTGCTCTGCCCTGTGCCATAACGGTTATCAAAGAATTTTTTGGTTCGAGCCTCATTTACAGCAATAATAGGGTACTTAAGCTTCCCTTCCTTTTCCATATTTTTAAGCCGAATAACACCCGTAGTGGTTTCTTCAGTACCGCCAATAACAGTAGAAGCCAGCTCAATCTTTTCTTGGTGAAGAGTAGTTACTAAGTCGGCGCCGTCATCCATAGTTAATTGGGGTGATTGTTCTAATGCTGCTAATATATGCTGGTAATAGGTCTGAGTATCTTCTCCTTTAATAGCGTAAACAGGAATACCGTATTCTACTAAAGCGGCAGCCACATCATCTTGGGTGCTTAAAGGATTAGCTGCGCACAAGACCACTTTAGCTCCCCCTTCCTTTAGGGTTAAGACCAGATTAGCTGTTTCGGTAGTAACATGAAGACAGGCCGAAATAGAAATTTCTTTTAAAGGTTTTTCTTGGGCAAAGCGTTCTCTAATCTTGGTTAAGACTGGCATTTCCCGGCTTGCCCATTCTATACGAAGTTTGCCTTGGGATGATAAGGAAAGGTTTTTAATATCGTAATTCGGCAATTATTCTACCTTCTTTAAGATTAAGCTGATAATATTCGCCAATGGTTGGGCAGTATCAACTATTATATGATTTTCTTTAGAAAATTCCACTATTGGGTCAAAATCTTGCTTTTGTAGGTGGAAGATTTCCCAGCGTCCGTTAGAGATTGTTCCCTCTTTAAGCCTTTGCTCTAAGCGTTTTTTAGTTATTTCTTCCTCCAGAACACATTCAATAACTAAGAAATCAGCACCGGTCTTATCGGCAATGTTCTTAGCTCTTAATCTGTCTTCCCTTTTCTTAAAAGAAGCATCCAGAATTACTGATTGACCTTCCAATAAGAATTTTTCAGCTTCGGTAAACATCTCATTATAGGTTTTTCGGGTAAAGTCTTCAGAATAGATGCCTGTTTTGAATTCATCAAACCGATGTGCTGTTAGTGGAATACCAGCTAACCTTTTTCGAGTAGCATCTGAAGAAATCATTACTAATCCCAGTCTCTGGCTTAAATTTTGAGCTACGGTAGTTTTCCCAGTGCCGATAAGACCACTCATTATAAGCAGAAGAGGTTTTTCTTTGGTGTAGTGGTAAGCTAAATCAAAATAACTTTGGGCATTAGCTAAAGCCTTTTCTTTTTCTGTGTCTGAAATATATGGGTCATCTAATTTAAAGCTTTCCACTTTGCCTCGGACATAAGCTCGGTAGCCCTTATAGAAATTGAGGAGCTGGAGTAGACCTTTATCCTGAGTTAGCTGGATATAGGCGGTAACGAAGTTATGGGAAAGGTCAGCCCGACCGTAATGGTCTAAGTCCATAGCCAAGAAGGCAATTTCGGAAGTTACATCACAGTAACGGAATCGGTCATTAAATTCAATACAATCATAAATACAAATAGGGTCAGTAAAGCAAATATGAGCAGTGTGGAGGTCGCCATGGCAGTCTTTTATCCGTTTCTCCTTAATTCGTTCTAAAAATAGGGAGGCATGTTTTTCTAAGAAGTCATTAGTATAACTTTTGATATGATGATATTTTGAGGAAGAAATAGAAACACCAATATATTTTTCAGTCTGTATAAAGTTTTCATCGGTATTCTTCTTGATAGCGTTTATTTCGCCAAAAGCACAAATTTCCGGGCTTGTTTTAGCTTTTTTATGGAAGTTAGCTAATTTTTCAGCCACCCTTGTCACCATTTGGGGAGTTACTTGATTAGCTAAAAGCAGAACGTTCATCATTTTTTCTTGGGGTAGCTGACGCATCTTCACGGCATATTCGATTGCTTTTCCTTTACCTTCAAAGCGGATTTGTCCTTTTTCTTTCACAATAGGTACTACAGCAAGATAAATTTCAGGGCAAAGGCGCCGGTTTAACTTCACTTCTTGATGACAGAAAAAGAGACGTTTGTCTAAAGTGGTATAGTCTAGATATCCCAGGTCAACCGCTTTTTTTATCTTATATACATAATCACCGGTCAGGAAAAGAAAGGACATCTGGGTTTGTAATAGGTCAACTTTAGGCGGGTTGTGAGGATAGACTTTAGGTTCAAGTAGAGCTTCAACTAAAGGTGGTAATTTGTTCACCCGAATTAATCCTCACTTAAATTAACAATTTTGGGCGACACTGATTACAGAAAGTGGCTTGTTTTAGGTCGGTATCAGCCAAACAGTTAGAGAAGTGCATTACACACCTTAAATTCAAGCAATGGCGAAGACCAAAAGTATGCCCCAGTTCGTGAACCATTTCTTTTAAGGCTCTTTCTAAAAACAAAGCCTTATTTGGCATTAGACCATAGAATTCTTGACGGAGGCGGCACAAGGAGATGATAGCCACTCCAGAATTTATATCAGCCTCGCCAAAAACAAAATTAAGTCCTGGGACATAGAGGTCAACATCAGTTATCCCTAAGACTTTTTCTTGTTTTTCTTTGCCTAACGAATTTAGGAAAACCAGCAATAAGGAAGATAAATATTGTTTTCGCTTTGAGTCGTATGCTTGCTCAGGTAAATCAATTCCTGGCTTTATTTCTACTGGGCAACCGAAAACTGGCACCAGTTTCTCTTTTAATTCCTCAAGGATTTCTTGATTAATTGTTCCAACGGGTTTAAGAGTTATTTTCATCGGCTATCCAGCGTCTTCTGGCGTCTAATAGCTGAAAGCCAAATTTTTTCCTACTAATTTTTTGAGAGGAAGTAGCATTTCGGTTAGTTACTACAGATTTTTGCTTAGCTATCTTTTCACTAAGCCCGGTTCTCAACCTGCGGGCATCCCCCCTAACTATAAATTCAATTTGTTCGGCAAAAAAAGTACTTTGGTCGTAATTTAATTTCTTTTTTATAATATTCACAAGCTCTAGGTCTATTTCATAACCGTAGCTGTTTCTGCCCAGCATTCGCGCTACTTTTATAGTAGTGCCTGAACCTAAAAAGGGATCGAGTACTGTTTCCCCTACAAACGAGAAAAGTTTTATTAGTCTATAAGGTATTTCCTCAGGGAAAGCAGCTATACCTTCTTCGATTCTACCCGGGATTGGCAATACATTCGTGATATCCCAAACAGTTAGATACCACTTATTCCCTTGATATTCGCTAATGTCAAGGCGAGAAGATTCTTTGACTTTCAGGCCGAGCCTTTTCAGGTAACGGTAATCAAATTTACCCTTTTGAAAGATTAAAATACTTTCTTGGATATTATCAGGGTAAAAATACATAGGATAAGGATGCTGAAGGACTACACCACTTCTTCGACTTATTCGGGTATACCCTTCGGGCTTTCGCCAAATTATTTTGTCTCTGTATCGAAAGCCAGTTTCCACCATTATCTTGGTTATATCAGCTACCACAGGATACTTCTCGCCATTTACCAGCATATCGTCGGTTACAAACGCGGCAACTCTACCTGGAGCCAGCACCCGGTACAGCTCTTTAGCGAAATCCGTCAACATTTGGAGGAACTCATTATAGTCTTTAAAAAGTCCTGGATAATCAAAAGGCGCATTATAATAAGGTGGTGAAGTTACCATTAAATGCACAGTTTCATCGCCGATTTCTCTCATATTCCTGCTATCACCCAGAATTATTTTATGCCAGGAATTAGTCGTTGTTCTTTGTTGTACTTTCTTCATTAGTAAGCCCTTCACGTTAAATTCCGCTTACAGTCTTTCCTCAATATGCAATAACCTTGACAACCAATTTGACTCGCGATTTCGCAATATAAGATTTTCTGACATTGGTCACAACTTATACCACTCGGTTATCAGGGCAACAATGAAAACCAATTTGAAACGCGCCATGGTCGACCATTATACAATCATAGCCAAACTGATTTACTACTTCTTGAATAAATGGGCGCATTTTTGAGGCAACGATGACATTCCATCTTTCACCCTTACCTTGTTTCCTTTCATGAATTATTTTAGAGAGAATGCCAGTTCTACAAAAAATCTTCCCGACATGCCCATCTACTGGCATTTCGAAACTGGACTTGTTCCATTTTCCTTCAGAAACATCTATACCTAATTCTGGATGTCCTATCCAAGAAATGAACAGCCTTAAAGCTTTGTCCCGAAGCACCGCTTCCAATACTGGATTACTTTGAAGGAAATTTAATGCCTCCTTTGGTGAAGCTTGTCCAATAAGAAGGATTTAAGTAACTCTGGCTGAAGAATTCTGCCTACTTGCTCCAATAAGGCAACCATCGATTTACTCTCAATTTGAGAAGCTTCACGACCGACGTGAGACTTAGTCAAATTTACTCCTCACCTTTTTGCTCTAACCATCTCATTACTTCTCTAAGTACCTCTTTTCGATTAGCTTTGGTCACATTAATTACTTTGACTTGGGGATGATTTTTGATTTCATTGGCGAAGGGATTGGGGGAAAACATGATAGTACCTAAGACTTTTTTGCCACTGTTAATGGCATGAAAGACGGCTTCTTTAAATTTTGGGGAGAAAAGTTCCATCTTGCCGATTTCGTCAATAATTATTAAATCATCTTCTTTAATAGCTTTATGAAGGGAGGAAACACCCACTTGCTCCAAATTCCTAATATCAACACCATATTTGCTCACTCGATAAGGAGTTTGAATATTAACATGAGCCAATATAGCTTCCTGTCCGTCTAAAGTAATAATCTTAAAACCCTGTCTTACCCCGTGTTGGCGAATTTCTTCAGTGTAAAAGCCCCCAGCTTTAACTTTTAGCTGGGCAATACTTTCCCGGATTAAGGTGGTTTTTCCTGTTCCAGGTTCACCAGTAAGGAGATAAACCTTTTTCACTAACTTTCTGGTTTAGCGGTAGTTTCCTTCTTTGGTCTGCCTCTCTTTTTTGGTGCTGGTGTCTCTGAAGTGCTAACTTCTATTGTTTCTGCTTTAACCTGGGCTTTCTCCTTACGAGCGCCTCTCTTTTTTGGTGCCGGGGCTTCAGCAACGGCTTCGACTACCGGTTCGGCAGTTACTGCTGCCAAGTTAGCTAAAGCCTGAGCGCGTCTTTTTTCTTTAAGTTTTCTCAGGCGTCGACGATGTTTTAACATTGCCATTCGTTTACGTTTGTTCATGGTATTCTAAATGATATTACATTTTGAAGAGAACGGCAAAGAAAAGCTAAATCTTGAGGGGACAAATTTAGCTGATAAGGAAGTAATAATAGACCATTTTCTTGTCTTCTTTTAAGTCCCTCCTGGCATTCTTTTCGGGAAAGACTGGGTATCCAATTACGGCAGGCTCGTGGTCGAAAAGGGTATATAGTGCAGGTAGCTTTGTCATTATCATATTGAAGAAAGATGCAGGCATTGTTTTCACGACGTATTAGATAGGTTCTCGGTCTTAATGGATATTCTTGAATATATTTATGGTGAAACTCAGCTGAAGGCATACCTAAAGCTTGAGCTATGGTGGTGATTTCAGCTTCCTCGACAGGTGGCTGCCATTTAGTGCAGCAGATACCACAACGGAAGCATGGCATAGCTTGCTCTAATTGAAAGCTCTTCCGCTGAGAGTCATATTCTATTCTTTTCCCTTCGATGGTCTGTAAGATTACTTTCAAAGCCAATAATGTTTCTTTAACTAAAATAAGTTTAACATGCTATTCTTGTCAGGGGCAAAAATTTTCGGGCTGGGATTCCAAAGCTAAAACATCGGTCAAGAAATTAAGAGGGAAAGACCAAGCGCCAGAATTGTTAGGATATAGCTAAATAGTGGCGCTTTTGCTGAGAAGGAAGACGGCAATTCTGTGAGAAGCCTATTATAACAGCAAGTTGGCCTAAGAGCCCATGACTGAGTGATAAACAAGGAACTGTTTTATTGATTAACCTTTCTTTTTTCCTATCAGTTGTTTATACTTTTCTTCTCCAATGCACTCTTCAGCATATGGGCACCACTCTATACATGAGGGAACATCTTCTTTAAAGACGGTTGTTCCACAGTTAGGGCATTGGGTCTTTAGCTCGTGGCTCCATATTTCTACTTCTTCGCCACAGCTTGGGCATTTCTTATAGGAGGGGACTGGAGTTCGGATATTACTGCTACCGGGGCACTGAGTAAACATTTCTTATTACCTCCCTACCTAGTATACTGCCTTTAATACCAATGACTACAACTTCAACAGGAATATCTTTACCACTTTTCTTTAAAGCTTCAAGAGCCACATGAACCAGCCCAGAACAGCAAGGGACTTCCATGATGATAATTTTTAGACTTTTTATATTTGAATTTGTTAGGATCTGAGTAAACTTGTTTAAGTAAGCTTGAACATCATCAAGTTTAGGACAACCGATGGCAATGGCTTTACCTCTTAAAAAATCAGTATGGAAATTGGCATAAGCGAAGGGAACACAGTCAGCTACCAGAATTAAGTCGGCAGCCTCAAAATAAGGAGCTCGAGGTGGCACCAGGTGAAGCTGTATGGGCCATTGGCGAAGTTCTGATGACAGTCTCACCTTTTCCTCTACTACCTTTTCTTCTTTTTCCCAATGGAGCATTTGGGAGGAGGGGCAGGCAGTTATTCCCCGCTGAGAAGAGTGTTGGGGAAGTTCTTGAGTGTGCTCCTTGAGATGGTCTAAATGTTTTTGGAGAAGGTCTGGAGATTTTTCTTTGAGATGAGCGATGACCCCTTCTTCATCGTATTCATCTACTATCGCTTCTATAATCCTTAGGGCTCCTTGAGGGCATTCTCCTAAACAGGCACCTAATCCGTCACAAAAACTTTCCTTTACCAGTTTGGCTTTGCCATCAATAATCTGGAGAGCCCCTTCGGGACAGGCGGGGATACAAAGACCGCAACCATTGCATTTTTCTTCATCAACCTGGATAATCTTTCGCAATATCTTTGCCATGGAACATCACCTCCTTTTGTTTGTCTAACAAAATAATAAATTAGTTGTAGCCCCGCTGAATATGATTTAAATCATATAAGCCTTATAGATAATAATTGGGGAGGATAGAATTTTGATTTTAGGAGACTTTTGCCAGCAATTTAAGTTTGGTCTCATCGCGGATAATAATTTTTCCCCGGTAGGAATGAATGAGACCTTGCTTTTTAAACTGGCTTAGTATTCGGATGGTGGTTTCAATAGTAGTTCCAGTTATATCAGCGAGTTCCTGACGGGTAAAGGGTAGAGTAGAACCTAATTTTGAGGAAAGCATAAGAAGTACTTTAGCCAAGCGAACTTCTACCTTTTCTGTGGTTAGGTCTTTGAGACGTTCATGAGCACTTTTTAACCTTTCTCCTAATGTAGAAATAATTCTAAGAGACACTTGAGGATTTTGAGCCATAAATGGCAAAAGTTCTTGGTATTTAATGCCTAAAACAATGACCTCCTCGGCAGCTTGAGCTGAGGCGGGATAAGGTCTCCCTTGAAATACAGCAACCTCACCAAATATTTCTCCAGGGGTGAATACGGCGATAATGATGTCTTTGCCAGACGGGGAATGCTTTAGAATTTTGACCTTTCCTTGGTAAAGAATATAGAACCAATCAGGGGGGTCACCTTCATAAAAAATAAATTCTCCGGGGGCAAAAGAGCGGACTACAGCCAGCTTGGCCAGCCTTTCCAGTGCCTCGGCATCAGAACCGGAGAAGATGAGAGTTTGTTTTAGGACTTCAGTTTTATTAATCTTTGCGACTGGTTTTTCCATAGCTCTGTAAAAATCTCTCTAAGGAGCGGTCATATGTTCTTTCTATTTCCGGAGGGAATAAACAGCCAGGCAGTTGTCTGCGTTTCCAATGATAAGAAAGACAGTCACAGCATTTGCCTTTCCGTTCACAGGGCTCATAAGTACAGGTGCAGTTAGCTTTGTTCATTTCCAGTTGACATTCCATTTGTGTCCTCCTAAGTAACATATTTTTTTCGGATTCGTTCGGAAAGCTCTGCTAACAATTCTAAAGCCTGAAGGGATGCTTCTGGAGACAGGAGCCCCAGCCCACAAGAAGGGGTAAGTAACCCTTGTCGAACAATTTGTTTGAAGGGGATACCATTCCGCGTCAAAGGCGCTATGATTTCTCCCAGGCGGTCTTGAAGACTGGCTACCGATTCTTTAGCTAAAATTTCTTCATCATTAGGCACAATCCCCCAAGCTATAGTACCACCTTGCTTTAAGAAAGATTTTACTTCGGTAGTATAAAGGGTTAGGGAGTCACCGTAGTTATAGGCGTCAAAGCTTAGTATATCTAATGGGAGGCTCAGGATAAATGACCAGTCAGCACCACCGCAACAATGGACACCCTTAAGCCCGGAAATACCTGAAAAGACCTCTTTTAAAGAAGTAATTACTTGCTCATTGGGTACCGAAACAAAAGCCGAGCCTAAAGAAGCTAAATAAGGTTCATCAACAAAAATAATAGTTTCAGCACAAATCTCTTTAAGAACTTTTTCCTGCCACATGGCTTTTAATTTAAGAAATTTAGCAATGACATCAGATAAAATATTGTCGTAAAGAATCCCCCGATGTTGTCGGTCAGTGACGGAAAGCCCCCAGCTAATAGGCCCGGTAATCTGTCCCTTAACCATTTTTGCCATGGAAGGTTTTCCGGCCAGTAAAGCATAAAGTCCAGCAGCATATTCGGCACTTATGGCATATTTATCAGCATTGTTATCTATGTAATCTAGGTAAAATTGCTCTAAAACTTGGTCGAAATTTTGAGACCGGTCAATATAGATTTTGTTTTCTTCTAAAGTTATGCCGGGGAAGCCCTCACTAAACTGTAGATACATATTTTCTTTTTGGGAGCGCTTTGGTAACTGAGCCCAATGGGGGATTATAGGTAAATACTTGGTAATTAAGGCATGGGCAGTTTCAGGGTCAGGATGGGGCATACTACCGATACCGGTGGCTAAACAACCAAACTCAACTTTAGCTATCATTTTTTAGGTATTTTCCGATTAGGAGGAATAGGTCTTTTTTGATATGTTTTGGGATATATTTTGGAGAAGTCACGATAGCATCTTTAAGGGCAGAAGCGCAGGCGCAGTCCCGTCCTTCGGGAATACGCTTTATCACTGCTTTTAATATTTCTTGGGCAATAGTTACATTTGTCTTTAAATTAGTTAGTATCATCTCAGCAGTCACTGAACCATAGGTTTCATGCCAGCAGTCATAGTCAGTAACGCAAGCCAGAGTGGCATAGCAAATTTCAGCTTCTCGAGCCAGTTTAGCTTCAGGCAAAGCTGTCATACCAATGATGTCAGCACCCCAGGCACGATAAAGATATGACTCTGCCTTAGTGGAAAATTGAGGACCTTCCATAACTAAATAAATGCCACCTTTATGCCCTCTAATTCCTTTTTCTTGGCAAATTTCAAAAAGAGCCTGAGAAAGGACAGGGCAAAAGGGTTCAGCAAAGGCAACGTGAACGACAATCCCCTTTCCGAAAAAAGTGTCATCTCGGTGCTTGGTCCGGTCAATAAGTTGGTGAGGAATAACTATGTCCAGAGGCTTAATTTCTTCTTTAAGGCTACCGACAGCAGCTACCGATATAAGCCTTTCTACACCTAAAGATTTCAAAGCATAAATGTTGGCTTTCACTGGCAACTCTGTAGGTGAGATGCGATGTCCTTTGCCATGCCTGGGCAAAAAGGCTACTCTGACTCCGTCCAAGGTACCAATCAGTATAGCATCACTTGGTTTGCCAAAAGGCGTTTTTAGCTTTACTTCTTTAATATCGGTCAACCCTTCCATTCGATATAGTCCGCTACCGCCAATTATTCCTATTTTTGCCGTGGTCATCATGCCTCCTGAAGAATTTTCTTTAATTTGGATTCGTAAGGTTCAGTGATTATTCCTTTTTCGGTGATAATGGCTGTTATATAAAAATGAGGAGTAACATCAAAAGCTGGGTTATATACTTTTATCCCTTTTGGTGCTATTGGTATTTGGTGAATATTAGTTACTTCCCTTGGGCTTCGTTCTTCAATGGGTATTTTGTCTCCTGAGCTTAAGGACAGGTCGATACTGGTGGTAGGGGCGGCGACATAAAAGGGAATGCCATTTTCAATAGCCAAAACTGCTAAAGTATAAGTACCAATTTTATTAGCGACATCCCCATTAGCTGCAACGCGGTCAGCGCCCACTATAACGCAGCTTACCTTATGTTGACTCATAAGATAACCTGCTGTGGAGTCAGTGATTAGGGTTGCTGGGATTCCTTCTTGGATAAGTTCCCAGGCGGTAAGGCGGGCTCCTTGGAGGAGGGGGCGTGTCTCGGTAATAACGACGTTGATTAATTTGCCTTGTTTAAAAGCAGCTTTGATTATACCCAAAGCGGTGCCATAGCCAGCAGTGGCTAAAGAACCAGTGTTGCAATGGGTAAGAATAGTAAAGCCATTTTCTATTAATTGAGCACCAATCTGACTTAAGGTTTTACTGGCTTCCTCTTCTTCTTGATGAATTTTCTTAGCCTCTGCAAGAAGGGCTTCCTTTATTGAATCGATATCTTTATCTCTTTGGACTACTTGTTTCATTCGGTTTATGGTTCGGAAAAGATTAACTGCGGTAGGTCGACTGGCTTGAAAAGCGTCCCAGATTTGATTTAATTGGCTGAGAAAATTATCTTTGTTCTTTGTCATAATCTTTTGAGCGGCTAAAGCAATTCCGTAAGCGGCAGCAATTCCAATAGCTGGTGCTCCACGAACTTTTAACTCTTTGATAGCCTGAATAACTTCCTGATAATTATTTAGTTTCAGGTAGACTGTCTTTTGTGGTAGCTTTGTCTGGTCTAGAATTATGACTTTATTTTGACTGAATTCAATAGGTTTTAGATTCATCTTCCTCCACAATCAAGCTGACAACTTTATTCTCCCGAATATCTACTAGACCTGCCTCGCAGATACGCAGAAAAGGGATAGCTGGTGTAGTTAAAGTAGTTAAGGTTAGATGAGCATCGGGGAAGGGTATGCCTAAGTCTATAGCTTTTTGCTGAATTTCAGCCATTCTGTCGGCTACTACTTCCAGGGGTAAATCAGATATTATTCCGCCTATTGGCAAAGGCAATTCTGCCAAAATTTCTCCATTAGCACATATAACTATTCCGCCTTGCAACTCAAAAATCCTATTTACTGCCTTAGCCATATCTTGATTATTAGTACCAACGACCACTATCCCTGGTAAATCCCAGGTAGCGCTGGAAGCAAAAGCGCCTTTAGTCATTTTAAACCCTTTAATAAAGCCAGTAAATATTTTTCCCTCCCCATCAAAGCGGTCAAGAACGGCTACTTTGAGCAGATCTCGGCTTAAATCGGCTTCTAATTGACCTTGGCGGGGAAGAATTGTTATCTGTTCTTCTCGAGTTACTAAGTTGGTTACTTGATTTATGACCCTAATGGTGACTGGTGTTTCCTTACCTTTGGTAGAAATAATAAAGTCGGTAGGTTCAAGTTTTCTAGGCAAACGAATGGTTTGTCGGAAACTTTTTGGAAATGAATATTTTTTTGGAGTGACTAAGGTTTTTTGGTTTTGAGCTACAATTTTGCCATTGCTAATAACTAACTCAGGGCGGATAGATTTGAGGTTTGGGATAAGGACTAGGTCTGCCAGCTTGCCTGGGGCAATTCCCCCTAAAAAAGTGTCTAAAGAGAAATGTTCTGCCACATTTATGGTTACCATTTGTATGGCTATAAGGGGGTCAATGCCAAGGTCAATGGCTTTCTGAACAATAGAATCCATATATCCATTCCTTAATAAAGTCTGGGGACTAATGCCATCACTGGCTAATATAAGACGCCTGAAATCTATAGGTTCATTTTTTATTTTAGTCAGAAGGGACAAGTCTTGACGGACTGCTCCTTCTCTGACCATAACGTAAATTCCTAACCTTAGTCTTTCTATTGCTTCTTCAGCGGTTATCGGTTCGTGGCAAGAGGATATACCAGTAGTCAGGTAAGCTAAAAGTTTATTGTTCCTGGCACCGGCAGTGTGTCCTTCAGCTGTTTTCCCTGAAGCTAATGCCTCAGCTATAAGATTTAATACCCTTTCTTCTTTTTTAACAATAGATAACCAGTAACTTTCTCCCAAACCGATAACGTTCTTTTGTTGTAAAAATTTCTTTAAGGTGCGTGGTGGCAAAGCATATTTACCTTTTTCCGGAGTTATCGTAATCATAGGGGGTATAGTAATAAAAATCTTCATCGGTTGCTTTTGAAAAACCTTTAGACATGTTGATAAGGCAGGATAACCTAAAACACTTACTATTTCCATAGCTTCAGTGATTACTGTAGTAGTCCCGGTTTTTAAGGCATGTTTGACAAATTCATCTATATTGAATAACCAAAGGATGTGGGAGTGGGCATCAATAAAACCAGGGATGATGGTTTTTCCATCAGCGTTAATAATTTTGGTCTTGTGTCCAATAATATGAGAAATGTCTTTGCCCACATAGGCTATCCTGGTTCCTTTAATAGCTATAGAATGATTAGGCATTATCTCTCGGGTATATACATTGACTACGTTACCATTCACTATAGCTATATCAGCTTTTGTTTCGCCTAAAGCCGTATCTATTAGCTCTTTCATTTGGTCTGAGGTTATAGGGTAAGATAAATTCATCCAAAACCTCCTTTTTGCCCCAATAATTTTAGAGAAATTATAATTTCAAAACTTATAGCTGTTAAAGACTCTTTGAATTATAGTTAAAAGCTGATACAATAATCTAAACCTTAGGGAGGGTGTGGCAAAAAGATAAGGAGGTTAGAAGATGGCAATCTATGTAATGTTAACTAGGCTGACTGAGGATGGAAGGAAGACAATAAAAGACAGACCGGAAAGAATAAAAGAAGTTAATAAAGAAGTTGAAGCCATGGGTGCTAAAATAATAACTCAATACGCTGTTCTTGGTCCGTATGATTTTGTGAATATTTTGGAAGCTCCCAATAATCAAGTTATCGCTAAAGTAGCTGTAGAATTGGGTTCTCGAGGTACCTTAGAAACAATGACTTTAGCCGCCGTTGACATTGATACTTTTATAGAAACTTTGAAGAAGAAGTAATTTTTTAATTTGTTTTCACACCCTCCCTACTCTTTTCCTCCTAGAGGAGCGGTTATCTCAAAGTAGCCAAGACTTTATCATAATTTGTGACTATATCGTTAATTACCTCAGCGGCGCTTTTAATCTCCTTTATCATACCGGCTATGGCTCCACAATAAGCTTGTCCATTGATTAGATCCCCTTTACATTGTCCTTTCCAGGAGCGACTGGAGCCGATAAAAGCTTCCAATTGTTCAACAGAAGCTCCGGCGCTC
Source organism: Dehalococcoidia bacterium (assembly GCA_042408205.1). Taxonomy (GTDB): domain Bacteria; phylum Chloroflexota; class Dehalococcoidia; order GIF9; family DYGU01; genus JBHOQK01. The sequence goes on from JBHOQK010000016.1 coordinate 61,958, forward strand.
TCCATTTCCAGAAGTTTATTAGCCACTTCGCCTTTTAATACTCGAGTCGGACCAATTTTTCTGCCGGTAATAACAGTATCTGTATCAGTCGCTTTTAAAATAGCTTCTTTGAAGTTTGGGTGGGCAATACACTCATGGGTAGCCACAAAACGAGTTCCCATTTGCACCCCTTCAGCACCTAAGGCAAAAGCAGCTACCACGCCTCTAGCATCAGCGATACCTCCAGCAGCTACCACAGGTATTTTTACCGCATCAACTACTTGAGGTACTAAGACAAAGGTGGGCAACTCATCCAAACCGTTATGTCCGCCAGCTTCATAGCCTTCGGCAATAACTGCATCTACCCCTCGTCTTTCAGCACTTTGGGCATGCCTTACTGACGCTACCAAATGAAGGACTTTAATCCCAGCTTCTTTAAGTCGCCCTGTGTATAAAGCAGGATTGCCAGCCGCCGTTATGACCACTTTTACTCTCTTAGCAATAACTAAAGCAATTAATTCTTCAATATAAGGGTTATTCATAATGGGCAGGTTGACTCCGAAGGGTTTATTAGTCAAACTTTTAGTTTTTTCAATCTGTTCATTTAGGTTGGCAACTACATCCCCACCGGGTGTCATCCCAGCAGTAGGGCTAATCACCCCTAAAGCACCAGCATTAGACACCGCAGCTGCCAGTTCGGCATTGGCAATCCAGACCATCCCCCCTTGGATTATTGGGTATTCAATTCCTAACAGCTCACACAACCTTGTTTTTTTCATGTCAGTCCTCCTTTTATTTGATAATCTGGTCTAATTTTGGGTGTATTTATATTATCTTAAACTCCAAAACGTCTACTAAACCCAAATCGGTTAACTTAAGTTCTGGAATTACTGGTAGTGCTAAGAAGGACAAAACAGCAAAAGGAGACGGCGGCAGAGAGCCTAAACTGGCAACTGCCGCTTCTATTTTTCTGAACTCCTCCACTGCTATTTCCAAGGGTTTGTCAGACAATAAACCGGCTATGGGTAAGGGAAAGGTAGCTAAGATAGAGTGGTTAGCACAAACTACTAAGCCCCCTTGTAATCTTTCTACTTCTTTAATAGATAAGAATAGATCAGCGTCATTCGTTCCCACAGCCACTATATTATGGGAATCATGGGCTACGGAAGAAGCCAAAGCTCCCTTTTTAAGTCCAAAACCTTTAACTAAACCGATACCTATGTTGCCACTGGCTTGGTGTCGTTCAACTACAACCAGTTTCAATATATCTTTGTTTATATCAGGCATAATTATTCCGTCTTCAATTGTTACTGTTTCTATGCTCTTTTTGGTTACTATCTGTCCTGGAATAATCTCAATAACGGGATGGGTTTTGGTTTTGGCTGGTAGCTTTAAAGCGTCTATAGTAAAAGGCTTAATCTTAACGGTGTGACTGAGCCAGGTACTTTTGGGGCGGGGTAACGAGCATAGTAATTTTCCTTCTTTAGCCACCACCTCCCCTTGGTAGAAAACCATAGTTACTTGAAAATTGAAAAGGTCGTCAATAACAATAAAGTTAGCAAAATAACCTGGGGCAATAGCTCCCAGTCCCTTTAATCCAAAATACTCAGCGGGATTGATAGTAGCTAACTGGATAGCTCGGACTGGTTCCAAGCCTTTTTTAATAGCTTTTCTGACTACATCGTCCATATCACCTTTCGAAACTAAATCAACTGGAGTCCGGTCATCAACAACAAAAAGACATCTTTTATAGGTCTTATCTGTGACTAATGGCAAAAGAGTTTCCAAATTCTTTTCTGAGGAACCTTCCCGAATCATGATAAACATTCCTCGCTTCAATTTCTCTTGGGCTTCTTTTAAAGTAGTGGACTCATGGTCAGAAAGGATACCAGCAGCAATATAGGCATTTAACGATTTATTTTTAAGCCCTGGGGCATGTCCATTTCTAACTTTACCTTGAGAAAAAAGGAGCTTATTTAAGACTTCTTCGTTACCGGAGATAACACCGGGAAAGTTCATCATTTCTCCTAAGCCGAGGACATTTTGCCAATTAAGTCCCTTCTTCACATCTTGGACAGTAATACTGGCTCCGGAAGTTTCCAGGTGGGTGGCGGGGACACAGGAAGGTATCATAAAAAACATGTCTAAAGGCAACCCTCGCGTCCAAGCCATAATTTGTTTTATACCTTTGAGCCCGACTACATTAGCTATTTCATGAAGGTCAGTAACCACGGCTAAGGTGCCGTGGGGAATTACTGCCCGCGCATATTCTGTGGGGTGAAGCATAGAGCTTTCAATATGGGTATGACCGTCAATAAGCCCTGGCACCAGGTAGCTCCCTTTGAGGTCAATTACTTTATTGCCCTGATAGTCACCAATGCCGGCAATTCTTTTTTGGTAAATGGCTACGTTCCCCTCTTCAATTTCACCGGTAAAGGTATTTACAATTCGGGCATTTTTTAATATTAGGTCGGCTGGTTTATCACCTCGAGCGACTTGAATTAATTCTTTAAGTTCGGTCATATTTCTCCTATTCAATAAAGCATATTTCGGGCAAATGGCGAAACTTTTCATTCCAGTCTATCCCATAGCCAACAATAAACTTATTTGGCACAGTGAAACCAAGGTAATCAATCGGTACTGTTACTCGGCGCCGTTCTGGTTTGTCCAGGAGAGCACATAACTTTAAGGAAGCTGGTTTCCTCTTGCGGAGGTAGTTAAGAAGGAAATTGGCACTGAGACCTGTATCTATAATGTCCTCTACTACTAAAACATGTCTTCCTTTTACTGGGGTTCTTAAACCCCTAACTACTTTAATCTTACCTGAAGTTTCCTTACCAGAACCATAGCTGGAAAGTTGAACGAATTCTATTTCAACTGGCAAACCTAACTCCCGAATAAGATCAGCCAAAAAAACAAAAGAACCTTTGAGGATACCCACAATAAGGATGTCTTTTTCCGAATAATCTCGCTTTATTTCTGAAGCTAATCTTTGTATGGCTTTCTTAATTTGTTCTGAAGTAAAAAGGACTTTAGGCTGAGATTGTGATAGCATAGACTGATTATAGCTTTGCTTTCCTTCTTTTGTCTATAGGAGATTATATTTAAGCCGCTTGTTTTCTTGGTTTTGAACTTTGAGGTAGGGGGGTGTATGATAAAGCCTAAGAATTTAAGTTGTTAAAAATGGAAAAATGCAAATTAGTGGAGCAAGGATTTAAGCAGGGTAGTTGTTTGACTTTTTATAAACCAGAGCGATTATATACGCCTGGCTATGTGAGTGATACTGCTTGTCGAGTAACTTTAAAGTGGGAAGGGAATACGCCGCTGAGGTTGATCGAATCAGTTTTGCTGTCCCGGCCTGAAGATTATTTATCTATTTATCAATCAGGCTGTAATTTTTCTTGCCTTAAATGTCATTCCTGGGAATTTAGTCAATACAAAAGTGGCAGATGGATGTCTCCGGAAGAAGTTGCTAATTTGGCTAAAGAGTATGCTAAGTTTGTTACAGTTAAGGAGCCAAAAGAGAGAGTTACTTCTTTTCATGCTCAAGACCTTTGTCACCATTGTGGACTTTGCGTTCAAATTGGGGAAAAGTCTGAGTATTGCCCGAATAAACTAAAGCCAGAACAAATTCTTCTTTCGCCTCAAGGCTACGGACCCGCCAGAAATATAGTTGCTTTTACAGGAGGGGATTTGGCTTGTCAGCCAGAATGGTATTGTCAGACAGCAACTAAAATTAAAGAGCTGAATTTAGATTTGTGGGTTTTATTTGAAACCAACGGTTATGGTTTGACCCCTCAAAATTTAGATTTGTTTAAAAAATCAGGAATAGATTCCTTCTGGTTGGATATTAAAGCTTGGGACAAAGAGATTCATAAAAAATTGACAGGTGCTGAGAATGATCGAATTTTAGAGTTACCAGGGGAGATTTTGGAGAAGAATTTCACTTTAGAAGTCTTGTCCTTATATATTCCAGGTTGGGTTGAGGAGGATCAAATTGAGAAAATTGCTCGCCATTTGGCTAAGGTAAATAGGCAAATTCCATTTACTATTTTAGCTTTCTTTGGTGAATATAAACTCAAAGCTGTCCCTAGCCCAAATTTGAACCAAATGCTTAAAGCTTATCAGGTGGCTAAAGAAGCTGGATTAGAGAAAGTCAGGTTAGGAAACCTGAGTTTATTTGTAAAAACCGCGACGGATTATCGTATTCTCATGGAATTTACTGGGAGCGTCGTTTGAGGAGGAAGAGAATAAGGAGAAGCCACCAGATTCCTCCAGCAAGGAAGATAATGAGCCATATCCAGGTAGGTGTTGCTGGTTGTGATAGTGGTTTGGCAATTTGAGAAGGGAGTTTTTCTTCAATTTTAGTAGTGAAAATACCAACGGGACTCCAATCACTTATTACCGGTTCTATAGCTCTTACTCGCCAGAAATAGGTTTTGCCTGGCTCAAGCTTTCCTTCATAGAGACAAGCTGAAGTTGGAGTCAAGACTCTGGTTACTATATCAGTCATAGAAGCGTCCCGGGCCAAGGTGAACTCATATTTAATTGTTCCTGGTGTTGGTGTCCAGGAAAAAGCTGGGGAGAGGATAGTATCGATGGTGCCTATTTTGGGACTCAGGATGGTTATCGTCGAAGTTGTTTTTACTGGCGAGCCTGTTTGGACAGTAAAAGTTTCTTGCCAGGAATAAGGACTCCAAAGGAAATCACCAGTAGCTACACTTTGAACTCGGACTCGCCAGTAGTAAACCTTGCCTGCTGGGAGGGCAGGAACTTCCCAAGAATTACCTCTTCTATCGGTAATCATACCACCACCTGCCGGTAGAACTAAGGCTGGCTTTAGGGGGTCATGAGGATAATAATAAGGATAGCTTCCAATATCAGTTATTAGGGTAGTAAAATCTTCGTCTAAAGCTATCTGAATCCGGTAACCATCCGATAAAGACCTGGGCTGCCATTTGAGAATCATACTCCCGGCTCTTCCACTTACTGGATCATATTCAGTTAAAGCTAAACTTGCTGGTTCAGTAGGGGCGGGACCGAGCCAGGTAAGAGTATCTGCATAATACCAGACTCCTCCGGTAGGTGGATTATAGGGGCGGGTATCAGCAGCCCATAAAGTTATTGGCTCATCCACTTCCAGCCCGCCGGAAAGTTTGAGCCCTCGTGGCTTAGTCTCAAATTTAACATCTGGGTCAAGGTTAGCTAAAAGATTCGGATAAAACCAACGCCCTACCCCATTGGAGCCCCAAGGCGAAGTTCGGAGTGTAGCCGCATAGGCAGTATAGTTTCGAGAGATGACTATTCCAGTAAAGCAAAAGCCATAGTCCCAGCCATCCCATGAAGTATATCCCCATTGTTCCCAAAGATTCTTTCCCGAATAAATTCCCCAGGCGTAAATACCCTTAGCGGTCATAGCTAAAATAGTGCCATCGGTTTTGTAACTGGAGCTGGCAAGAACCAGAGTATCACCTCGAGGAGCTGGTAAAGGTGTTGGGATGAGAGTAAAAGTGTTTCCACCGTCAAGGGAATAAGCTACATCATAGTTTCCAGTACCCCGACCACCAACAATCACATGACCTTTAAGGTTGTCAGGGGTAGAACCAGTGTAGGCAGTGGCAATGCTATAGCCACTACTAAGTCCGGTAAATACCGGCGTTTCCCAAGTCCAGCCAGAGTTAATGCTTTTGCTGACAACACCATCCTTATTAAGCCCATAAAGGGTATCTTTATCTTCCACGGCTAAATCAACTAAGACTATATTACTTGCCCGGGGTTCAAATATATTTCCTCCATCGTAAGAAACAAGGAGTTGCTGAGTAGTTATTGAAGTATCAAAACTGATATACCATATGGTTTTGGTATCGGCATAATCAGGGGCTACTTTTACCTGAGGATTGTCGCCATTACCAGTGCTACTTCGAGCCAAAACACGTTCCCATTTACCTATTGATGGACTAAGGCTCCGCCACAAGCTATCGGCATTAGGAGCTCCTGTATTGACAGTAGTTATAAACAAGGTATCACCCCTTGGGGATGGTTCCACATCGTTAACCTTATTTATAACAGTGTCAATAAGCCCGATCTGATTCCAGCTAAGACCATCATCAATACTTTTAGAGAAAGCTGATTCGTCATTAGGTGAGCCACCAATAGTGCTAGTGCCACAGTAAGCGGTTTTACCGTCTGGGGACCAGGCTACCTGAGCTTCGTGGCGACCAGTAGGGGGCTTGTGACTATCTGTCCAGGTTGGGAATCGTGTGTGTGGGTCAAAGGAGCGGCGCACTTGAACACTGGGAGGTAAGGGGGGTGCCCAGGGTGTAGCTCTCATACCAGCTAAAAGCTTACCGGAATTAACACTCCCATGATAAGCCAAGCTAGTACAAATAAATTCAGTGCCTTCCCCAGCATAAAGACGCACTACCCTGGTATCATCCAAACGGTAAACATCATCGTTAGGGTTATTACCGGGGCCGTCAGACCAGGAAGCATAAATGCGGCGAAAAGACACGTCTGTGCCATTGTAATCGAAGGGTAAAGCTAAAGAAGCATAAGTAAGAGGTGATGGAGGCGAGTCTTCCCCAACCCGGGCAATTTCTACCGGGTAGCCAGTCCAAGAATTCCAGATAGCAGTGTGGGGGGCAATTTTTTGCCCAGCATAAAGGTAAGTATCATTAGTATCGGCGACAATAGCTACTATTGTCTTATCAATAGGGTATTTTGGGGAGAAAGTTAAAGCAAAGACATCCACATTCCCCCAGCCACTAACTCCGGTGCTGATATCTTTCCAAGGGATAAAAGCCAAACCCAAGGAGAGAATAAAAATACGACCATTACCCGAGTTAGTGCTGGTACCAACAGCTATATCCCAGGCTTTACTACCTTGTCCTGGGTAGGATATAGATATAGCGATGGTGGTAATGACTTCACTGGAGTTTAAAATAGGATTAGTATTGACAAAGTTATTACCCCCATCAATGGAAAGATAAACTTTCTTTCGGTTATCAGTGACTACAGCTATTATGGATGCATTGTCGGGTGCTATTGCTATTTCATTCCAAGAGGCACCACCAGCAATGCGTCCACTAAGGTCAACCCAGGTATAGCCACTGTCACTGGATTTGTATAATCGGTTATTTTGGCTATCTAAGGCATAAATAGTCTTGTTATCATTGCCGATAGCGATGCGATTTACTTCGGAATTATACATTAAAACATAATGCCCGGCGGCTCCATCTTGGGGGGTGTTAAGGCGTTGCCACTGGAGGACAGGGGTGGTAGCTAATACCGGTGAAGTCTGTTTCATCGGGCTAATTATCATCAGGATGAAGAAGATAAATATGATGGAGGAAAAGTAATGCCAAAATCTTAATTTCATTAAACACCTCCTCAATTTTATTCAATAAACTAAAAATCCCCTTACTCTCCGGAGTAAGGGGATTGAAGAGCATTTCAAAAATAAATCCTACCCCCAAACTCCGCGGAGGTAGATTTATTTATAGGGCAGGCGTTCTGGCTATTACAGCAGGCGGGACTGCGCCGGAATTCCACCGGCTTGCTCTCCAATTAAGCCCTCAGTCGCCTTCGGGCACCCTATAATTTATATAAACTATGTTAAAGTAAAGGTTACATTTCCCCTTTTCAGTTGGTGCCAAATATTTCAGGATGGAAAAGCTTAGCTAATTGTTCTAAAGCATCAACTATCCTTGGTCCAGGGCGTTCAATAAGGTCACCCTCAATTTCATAAATTCTGCCTTTGGTTATGGCTTCTGTGGTAGCTAATCTGGGTTCATTTTTTATAGAGCTAAAGATAAGTTCTCGAGTGGCGCCCATACCACTGACGATAATTATTTGTGGATTTCGAGTAAGAACTTCTTCTAAGGAGACAATCCGCCATTCTGGAAAATCAGTAGCGAAGATGTTTTTACCGCCGGCTTTCCTGATGACATCGTCTTGGAAATTGTCCCCACCCATTGTCCATATGGGGTCGTGCCAGACAACATAAAGGACGCGGGGATACTGCTCCGGGGGCAGCTTTTCTGTTTTGGTAGTAATAGCCTTGATTCTCTGGCTTAAGTTAGTTACTAAGAGGTTGGCCTCTTGGCTTTTGCCACTGATTTTTCCAATTAGAGTGATATTATTTAATATTTCGTCTAAAGTTTTCGGGGCTAAAACTAAAACCGTTAAGCCCAATTTTTCTAACCGTGGAAGGACAGTTTTATCATGAATTTTAGCTGCTAATACTAAGTCAGGCTTTTGAGCTATGACTCTTTCAATATCAGGGGGATAAAAGCCACCTATTTTCGGCTTTTTTCTCGCCGCGTCAGGGTAATTACAATAGGAGGTGACACCGACTATTCTATTCTCAAGACCTAAGGCAAAGAGAATTTCGGTATTACTGGGAGCCAAAGAAACAATTCGCTGAGGTAATTTGTCAATAGTTATTTTTCTCCCTAGGTCATCAGTCACAGTAATTGGGAAGGTGGGTGTTGGTGGTGGTTTTTCTGGCTCTGGTGGTGTTGGTTTTTCTGGAGGGGGTGGAGGAGGTGGTGGCTTAACTTGTGGGGGTGACGGAGCACAAGAAATAACTAATAAAAATATGCTAACTATAATAGATAAGGTTAATAAGAGGGGTTTGTGATACCGGTTCATTTTTCTCCTTTCTTTAATCGCCAATAAAAAATCCCTCCACCTCCGGGCAGAGGGATTTTTTTAAGCCTAGTAAAAAACCCCACCCCCAAACTCCGCGGAGGCGGTTTATTATTGCTGAGGCAGGCGTTCTGGCTATTACAGCAGGCGGGACTGCGCCGGAATTCCACCGGCTTGCTCTCCAATTAAGCCCTCAGTCGCCTTCGGGCACCTCAGCCGAAAGTTTATTTTATTGTGTGCTGTTAGTATACTCTCACTTAGAAGTAAAGTCAAGAGCAGGTATTGTATCATTTGCTTAGGGAGAAGTGTTTATTTTTGTTTAACTATCCCTTTATTTTTAAAGGTATACCGGCGACCAGGAAATAAATTTCATCTGCTTTTTGGCTGATAAGTTGGTTGACTTTACCTAAGAGGTCACGGTAATACCGTGCCAGTTTATTTTCCGGCACTATACCCATTCCCACTTCATTAGAAACAATAATAAAGCTGGCACTAAGTTTATTAAAACAGTTAATGAGTTCATTTACTTCGGTCATTGCTTGCTTTTCAGCGTGAATATAATCATCACTTTTAGTCAGTATATTAGAAACAAGCAAAGTGAGGCAATCTAAAACCACCACTTCAGCCTCACTACACTGAGCTTCTATTCCTTTAGCTATATTATTAATCAGTTCCACTATTTGCCAATGGGGAGGTCGTCTTCTTTTATGTTCTTCAATGCGTGCTTTCATCTCGTTATCTAAAGGCTCAGCCGTAGCCACAAAGACAACTTTTTGGCTCAATTTTTGGGCTAACTCTTGGGCGAACTGGCTTTTGCCACTTCGAGCCCCACCAAGAATGAAAATGATTTTTTTGCTTGGTAATTGTTCAGTCATTATAGCCACTGGTCAAGAAGAAGTAATAAAACTAAAACTATTACTTCAGCTACTTCATTTATAGCCCCATAATTATCGCCAGTAAGACCTCCCAAGCGAGAATGGAGGTATTTAGCTATGCCGAGGATAATAACTCCTAAGGTTAACATCACCACTACCCCGAGTTCTTTCAGGAGTAACACAGAAGTGGCAAAAGTTATGGTAGTAGCTATAATTAGTCGGACTTGGTTAGCACCTTGTTTGAAAATTAACCCTGTGCCTGAGCTTCGGGCATAAGGGAAAAAGAAAATAGCTTCAACTATAGTCCAGCGGGATAGAGTTGGCATGAGACAGAGAGCTTGCATTTTCAATTTTGGGGGAAGAGAAATTAGGGTAGCATATTTAATCAGAAGCAATAGGAAGGCTCCAGTAACTCCAAAAGCCCCAGTTCGACTATCTTTCATTATTTCTAACCTTTCTTCTGGTGTGCTGCCACCGAGGACACCGTCACAGGTATCAATGAAGCCTTCCAGGTGAAGAGCTCCGGTAATAATGATTAAGGCTACAATGAGGAAAGCATTGGCTACGGGGGAGGGTAACAAAAGTTTAAGTCCCCAATCAAGTCCTATAAGGATTAGTCCTATCCCTAAGCCTACTAAAGGAAAATAAGTCAGGGAAGCCTTTATTTCTTTATCTCCCAATTGGTGACGAAAGGGGGTGGGGAAAATAGTTAAGAAGCGAACAGCAGCCCAAAACCCCAAGATTATTTATTTCCCTTTCTTAATTTTGTCTTCCGGAATTATCTTGGCTTCGGAAACGCCAGCTTCAGCGAAGGTAGCCATTTCAGTCAAAATTTTAGTAGCAGCCTCACACAGGAAGATGCCTAAAGCAGCTCCAGTGCCTTCCCCGAGACGCATTTCCAGATTAAGGAGAGGTTTTAAGCCAAGAAAATTGAGCAAGATTGGATGACCTGGTTCAGGAGAGACATGAGCCGCAATAAGGTAATCTTTTACTTTTGGGGATAACCTGCAAGCAATCAAGGCGGCAGCTCCGGAGATAAAGCCGTCTATAACTACTGGGATGCGGTTGGCAGCAGCAGCTAAAATGACACCAGCCAAACCGCCAATCTCAAAGCCACCAACCTTAGCCAGAGTATCTATAGGGTCTTTGTCTGAAGGAGAGTTAATAGCTAAAGCTCGTTTAATAATCTCCATTTTATGGGCTAATTGTTTATCGCCAATACCGGTGCCTCGACCAGTAACCTTCTTTACTGGTTCTTTGGTCATGACGGCACAGATGGCACTGGCAGCAGTAGTATTGCCAATTCCCATATCCCCAGTGCCAACAATATCCAGTCCTTTGCCTATTTCAGCTTCTACTACTTTGATGCCGGCTTCAATACTGCTTAGGGCTTGGTCTCGAGACATGGCTGGTCCCCGTGTCATATTTTTAGTGCCAAAGTCAATCATCTTGCAGATAAGACCAGGGAGAGGGGGAAAGCCGCCAATTACCCCCATGTCCACAATTACTACTCGAGCGCCTACATGACTGGCTAAAACATTTATGGCAGCTCCACCCCGAAGAAAATTTAAAACCATTTGCCGAGTAACTTCTTGAGGGTAGAGGCTAACGCTTTCGGCAGCTACACCGTGGTCGGCTGCCATAGTGATGATAGCCTTGTGCTTTAGCTTAGGTAAAGGGTCAGCTTTAATCCCAGCAATCTTAATAGATAGTTCTTCCAACCGCCCTAAGCTTCCCAAGGGCTTAGTTAAACTATCTTGCCGTTTTCGGGCTGTTGCCATGGCTTGTTCATCAAGAGGTTTTATTGCCTTGATTATTCGCTCAATAGAATTTGACATAACTATTTCACCTCTTTTCTAATCTAAAACTCTTAATTTCCAGAAACCAATTGCCGTAAATTTCTCCTTTGTATTCCCTTTCTTTATAAATCTTTTCTGTCTCAAGAATATTTATTCTTTTTTTAAAAAGGGGACCATTTATTACTAAGGTGTGGAATTCGCCGTTTTCACCACAAAGGTCAATACCTTCATAAGACTTGACATAATCTATAAATTCCCTATCAATTTTTCTACCCAGCCATTCAGATCCATTTTTTATATTTTTTGTCCAGACTCCTACCACAATTGCTTCAAAGCCTAAATTTATAAATTCATTAATTACTTCTTCAGTTCTCTTATTCCATAGAGGTAAAATAGGTTTAATACCCAAATCCGAGCAGACATCATCAATCCATTTTTTATGTTCTTCAAGGAAGATATCTCCAAAGACCACCCCTGAAATTCCTTCTTTTTTAATTAATTTTCTAACTGCGTTCTTAAATTCTTGGGTGTAGCCATCGGGCGTAGTTTCTATTTGGTAAAGAGGGATTGACACTGCTTCAGCTTGCTTTTTGAGAAGATATCTCGTGGTACCGTGGAAGGCTACTCTTTGAGAATCTTTTGATATGGTATTGAAAAGGTATTTAACTATATAGCCCATTTTTATTGCTTTATAACAGGCTAAACAACTATCCTTGCCACTACTCCAGGACACAATTACCCTCATCTCTTCTATGGCCAAAGTAAACTTTTAATTTCTCTTATGGCTTTGATTAGTTTCTCACAATTAGATAGGGTTTGTACTGACAAACGAATGTAATTAGGTAAGCCGAAAGAGGTACAATCGCGGACTAAAATTCCTTTTCTGAGTAGGATTTGCTTAAACTTTTTAGCGTCACCTACTTCTATAAGAAAGAAATTAGCTTTGGATGGTAATGGTCGTAAACCTAAAGCGGTTAGTTCGGTTACTAAATAGTTTTTGGCTTCTCTTAGCCTGGCTTGACATTCAGCCAGATATTCATCGGCTTGCAAAGCTATTAACCCTAATTTTTGAGCGACGACATTAGTGTTCCAAGGTGGTTGAACTCGACGCAGGTCAGAGATTATAGATTCCTGGGCAATAGCATAGCCTAAGCGTATTCCAGCCAAAGCATAGTCTTTAGTCATGGAACGGAGTATAACTAAATTACCTTTCCTTATCAGGTCTACTGAAGACCATCTTTCATCGACGAAATTTATATAAGCTTCATCCACTATCATCAAGCTATCTTTAGTCAAGTATAAAATTCCTTCTATTTCTTCCCGGCTAAAGTATTGCCCAGTGGGATTATTAGGATTGCTGAGGAAAATAGCTTTAGGTCGATGCTTTTTTATTAAATTTTGAATATGGGCGGTGTTTATAGTGAAGTTTTCCTTTTTGTCACCCCATGGTTTTAGCAAACGACTACCGATTAGATGGCAGGCAATCTCATACTCACCGAAAGTAGGCTGAGGAATAATAACCAAATCTTTCGGGTTAAGGTAAGATAAAGCTAAAAGCCTAAGTAGCTCGGTCGAACCATTGGCAACTAAGATATTACCTGGGGTTACTCCCAGTTTATCAGCTAAAGCTTGCTTAAGCTCTCTGGCTTCTGAATCAGGATAGTAATTAATAACTATCTCCGTTAAAGCTTGCTTCACTTTTGGTGGTGGTCCAAAAGGATTTATATTGACGCTGAAGTCAATAATTGTCCCTTGAGCAATGTCTTTTTCTTTCGACTCCAAATAATCAATACCCCCGTGGGGGCAAGGTTGAAGTTGGCTTAAATTAGATTTGAGCGATAAGGGCAAGGTGCACCACCTCTGCTGAAAGACATATTAAGCTCCAAAAAATGGCCACTATAGTTAGGACATATAAGGAAGCCTCAATAGTTGCTGGTGATAAGGGATGGAAGTTGTCACCTAAACGATAATGTCCAACTTTTTCCAATTGAATACCTAAAGCCCCGGCAATGGCACTCATCGTCCAGCCAGCGTTGGGGCTCTCGGTCTTTTTATGATCCCGGAGCATAATTTGCCAGGCTCGGGAAGTATTTTTTCCTTTTATCCAAGCTGATAGCACAATAAGTAAAGCTGTCAAACGGGATGGTATATAATTTAAAAAGTCGTCAAGTTTAGCAGCAAACTTCCCCAGATATTCCCACTCATCGTGATAACCTATCATGGCATCAAAAGTATTGACTATACGGTAAGCTACAGCCCCAGGTATGCCTAAATACAAAAAATAAAAAAGAGGAGCCACGAAACTATCACAGCTATTTTCAGCTACGGATTCTATAGTGGCTGAAATTATTTGCTTTTTGTTAAGGGTGTTAGTATTGCGGCTGACTAAGGAGCGAAGTTGGTTTTTGGCTTTTTCTAGATTGTCTTTAATTAAAGATTCTTTGACTTTTACAGCAGCTTGTCTTAATCCCCGAACTGAGAAGGTGAATTTGAGTAAGATGACGGCGCTTAAAATGTAAGCTATTGTGTTTAATTGTTTGAGGTGATTAAGGATGAAGTAAATCAAGGTGACAAAAGTCCCAGTGGTAATTATCACTACCACAGTCCCATAAATTAATTGGGCTTTATTCCCTTTTGGTTTCCATTTCATTTCTGTGGCGATGACTTTTCCTATCCAAGCTACTGGGTGTACCTCATTAGGTGGTTCTCCAAAGCCGATATCAATAAGTAAGGCACTAAGAATAATTAAAATATTGTCCATTGTGGCTTATTTGAGTATTGCTAGGGATAATAAAAGTAGTCGGTAATTCGTTAATAGGGTGAGGGCAAACAAAAACTCGGGCGCCATAGACCTCTTTAATAACTTGGGTATCAATTACTTCTTTTGGGGTACCTTGCCGATAGATAGTGCCTTTATGAAGCAGAATCAGGCGGTTACAGTATTGGACAGCCAGATTAAGGTCATGGAAAGTGATGATAGTTATTAGCTTTTGTTGCTGGCATAAATTTTGGATGAGGTCAAGAATCTCTATTTGAAAGTTAATATCTAAATGTGCTGTAGGCTCATCCAGAAGGAGAATTTTTGGTTCTTGAGCCAAAGCCCGGGCAATAGTCACTCGCTGTTTTTCCCCTCCAGAAAGTTCACCAATCCTCTTTTCTGCAAAGGCAATAGTCTGAGTAACTTCCATGGCTGCCTTGACAATAGCTATATCTTTATGGCTTTCGTAGCGGAAATAGCCGAGGTGAGGAGTTCGCCCCATTAGGACTACTTCGAAAGCGGTAAAGGATTCAGGGAGAAAAGTATTTTGCGGTACCACCCCTATCAAGCGGGCTAAATGAAGGCGCTTTAGTTTAGAAATTTTTTCTCCATTAACCAATATTTCTCCAGAACGCCAAGGGATTAAGCGAGTTATTCCTCTAATCAAGGTAGATTTACCACAGCCATTGGGACCAATAATACCTATAATCTGCCCGGGCTCAGCTTCAAAACTAATATCTGTCAACACCAATTGTTTGTCGTAGCCAAGACTGATTTTTTCTAATCTTAGGTTAAGCAACTGGTCTCCCTATTTAAAATATGGCTCTTTTTTTCTGTCTTAATAAATAAAGAAAGAAAGGGGCTCCTAAGAAAGCTGTAATTACTCCCACTGGAATCTCTGCCGGGGCTAAGATAGTACGGGCTGCTGTATCAGCTAATACCAAAAGAATAGCTCCAGCAAAAGTAGCTAAAGGTAGTAAGAAGCGATGGTCGGGTCCCCATAAAAGACGAATAGCATGGGGAACAATAATACCGACAAAACCTATAGTACCACAAAAGGAAACGGCAGCGGCAGTAATTAGAGTGGCTGCGGTTAGCAATACCAGTTTGGTTTTCTCTACGTCTATTCCCAATTGTTGAGCTTGCTCTTCGTCCAGTTGCATGATATTTAACGGCCGGGCATAAAGCCAGATAATGGCTATACCACTCATAATATAAGGAGTTACTGCTACAATCTGCCCCCAATTACTCAAAGAGAATCTACCTAAAAGCCAGGAGATTATGCCATGCAGTTTATCTCCCGAGGCGATTATGAGGTAAGAAGTGATGGAAGCTAAAAAAGCACCTAAGGCAACACCGGCTAAAATAAGAGTAGTTATAGGTAAAGTCTTACCAACTCGGGCTATGATATAGACAATAATTACAGCCAGGAGAGCGCCGCAAAAGGCAAAGAGGGGAACAATTTCCAAGCCGGCAAATCTCCCCGGCACTAAGAAACCAATAGTAGCGCCTAAAGCAGCGCCTTGGGCAACTCCAATAAGATAAGGGTCGGCTAAAGGATTTCGAAACAATCCTTGGTAAGTAGCTCCAGCTACAGCTAAGGCAGCCCCCACCAGGCTTGCCAGGATTACCCTAGGCAAACGGATATCGGCTATTATTGTTTCTGTAATCGGCTCCCAAACTGGACTTATGCTTACCCAAGGTAATTTATTAAGCAAAATACCCCAAACATGAGAAAAAGGGATTCGAGTACTGCCTACGGTTGAGGCTAAGGCTATAATAATTAAAAAAAGACACATCAAACCCAACAAAGCCCAAAGACGGCTTCGCCACTTGAGGGGATAAGCAGCGGGAGTATTAACTATTATCAAGTTCTTAAGTAATCCTAATATCATTTTTTCTTCTTCTTAGTAAAAATCCCCTTGTCCTTGGAACAAGGGGATTTAGGAGCTTTTTAAAATTTAAAATCCCACCCCCTTACTCCGCGGAGGCAGTTATATTACTA
Organism: Dehalococcoidia bacterium; assembly: GCA_042408205.1. GTDB lineage: Bacteria > Chloroflexota > Dehalococcoidia > GIF9 > DYGU01 > JBHOQK01. The sequence continues at coordinate 78,023 of JBHOQK010000016.1, forward strand.
AGGCAGGCGTTCTGGCTATTACAGCAGGCGGGACTGCGCCGGAATTCCACCGGCTTGCTCTCCAATTAAGCCCTCAGTCGCCCTCGGGCACCTTAGTTTTACGTTTCAATATTTAATTTTTCATTGATAAATTACTAAACAGTTAGAGAAAAGTCAATAGGAGTAAAAACTGGTTTAAGAAACTAACCGCGTATCATCTTATCCAACCATTCCACAGCCTCTCGAGCAAATTGGGGGTCACTGATGTGACCACCGGGGCTTGCACCAGAAACACATTCCTTTTTTACTATTACCTGGCCCATGGCGCACCTCCAAACCAGCCCTTCACAATGATAGAGTTGTTAATTATCTTTAGCCGCCACTGAGGGCGACCACAATAGTAAGCTCATCTCCCTCTTTTACACTTTTAGCTAACTCTTCAGGATAAGAAGTTTCGGAATTTACGTAAATTTCAATGTATGGGGCTAATTTACCCCTTTTATCATAAAGGCGTTGTTTAATTTCGGGGAATTTACGGGCAAGATCCTCAAGACACTCTCCGACAGTATGACCTCTTGTTTCTATTATTTTCTGACCTCCAGTAAATTGCTGAAAAAACGGGGGAATCCTTACCCTTACACCCATCTTAACCCTCCGCAAACTTTACAATCAGGTCTAGGGGTTAGATTAACTAGGTTAAATTCCATCACCTCACCCCGAAAATATAACATTTTGTTAGTTAGTAAATTCCCAATTCCTGTCAAAAGTTTAATGGCTTCCATAACCTGTAAGCTTGCGACCAAGGCTGGAGTAACTCCAAAAACAGGAATTTCTTCTTCCCTTTTTGGTGGCTGGGGGAAAATACAGCTTAGGCAAGCTGTTTTTCCGGGAATGATAGTGGTTATTTCTGCGTCAAACCCCCAAACACCACCATGAATAAAGGGTATTCGGTGGGAAACACAAGCTGAATTTAAAACATACCTCGTCTCGAAATTATCTAGCCCGTCTATTATTACATTTACACCTTTAACAATATCAGCTATATTGTCCTCCTTAATCTTTACTGGGAGAGGGATAACTTTTAAAGAAGGGTTTAATTGATTAAGCTTGTGCTTAGCTACCACTACTTTCTCTTTTCCCATGTCTGCTTCAGTATAAAGGGGTTGGCGATTTAAGTTAGAAAGTTCTACCCGGTCATAGTCAACTATAACAATACAACCAATTCCGGCGCAAGCTAAATATATTGAAGCTGCTGAACCCAGTCCACCCAGACCAGCAACAAGTACTTGGGAATGTTTGAGTTTCTCTTGGCCTTCTTTGCCGAAATTGGGGTATAAGATTTGTCGCTGATACCTCAGGAGGTCATTTGGAGTTAAAGTCATGGAAGCGTTCATACGGAAGCTATAGCTGCGGCGATTTTCCGCATTATACTGGAGAATTTTTCAGCAGCTATTCTTTGCTTAATAGCGCTAATCTCCATGGCATCAACAAATCGTAAGGCACCTGTATCACAAAATCTGACACATTGAGGATCCCCATCACAAAAGTCACAAGCAATTATCTTTCTACCTATAGTATCAAAGCTCCTACCACCGAAGGGACAGACCACAACGCACATACGACAGCCGATACATTTATCATAATCAGTCATTACTTTGCCAGATGCCTCGTCGTGTAAAACCGCTTCTACTGGACATATGGTCTGGCAAATTGGGGATTCACAATGTAAACAAACCATGGGGACATATAAACCTTTCATTTCCCATTTTACTATTTGTATTCGGCTCCGTGCTGGATTGCTCACTCCTTCATGTTTAACAGAACAGACTAACTCGCAGAGACGGCAACCGGTACATTTTTCATAATCTATCATGATCACTTTAGCCATATTATCCAAATTCCTTTCTAATCTTTGCAGTTATAGCATGTGGGAGGGCTCTTTATCTATGCCTAACCTTTGTAAAGTCTCAGGACGAGGAATTCCCCTTTCATCCCATCCATGATGTTGATAATACTCGTCGAGCATTTTGTTAAATTTTTCCCTATCTATTTTTCTACCCCGAATATGGGGTATGCCCAGTTTACAGGGCTCATCAAAAAATCTATCAGGAAGCCAATCATCCTTTCTGGTAAAACCTTCCCTAATATTAAACAACCTCTCCAGATTATAAGCTCTCTCGGCAATATCCCAAATGTCTTTAGGTGATAATTCTAAGCCAGTATTGTAGTAAAGCAACTTAGACCATTCCTCAAAGTTGGGCATTGTCGGACCAAGAAAGGTAGTATGAAATTTACATATACCGAGACTGTCCACTGCCATATAACACATCTCCTGCCAAAAAACTTGCCAGGCTTTGCCTTCATAGTCAGTATAATCAGAGCTTAATGGACCAAGGTAAGGGACAGGTTGACTATAAATTTTTCTCAAGACCGATTCAGGGAGGAAATAAAGATCAATAGCGGCTCGACTTCTTAAATGGTCAGCACCTCTAGTGCTGGTAGCGATGCCTAAGGCAAGGCAAGGCGTGGGTCTTTCGTCTGATTGAAGGCTACTCATCCCTTTAATTTGGATGTTATATTTAAGGGAGTCCTTGCCTATCTTCTCCGCAGCTCGAAGAGGTCCTTCCGCCAGAATATCGCCCAAACCCTGTCTATGGGCAATGCGGTGAATCATTTCTATCAGAGCCTCATCATTGCCAAACCTAAGTTCTAAGCCATCTGTATCTTTATTTGTAAGGATCCCCAGTTCATAGAGCTCCATAGCCCAGGCAATCATACTACCAGTTTCTAAAGTATCTAAACCATAGTCATTAACTAAATGGTTGCAAACAAGAATAGTATTAGTGCTTCGGCAACCTGGCTCTGAAGCCCAAGCTCCTTGAGAAGTATATTCAGGACCTTCGTCATAAACACCCGCATAGGGACCTTCCTGGATAAAATATTTTCCCCGACAGTGAATCATACAACCGAAACAACCAGCACGACCGATGAGTTTTTCGTTAATAGCTTCAGCTTCTACCTCATCAGAATCCTCCAGCTGATTTAATTGGAAATTCCTTGTTCGTATCATTCCCTGGGTGTTAGTAGCTCCCCAAATAAAGGGAGTACCCAATTTGCTTTGAGTCTGGGCTACCTTGGATGAGGTTATTTGAGTAATAAATCGCCGATTATATTCTAAGGCTTCAAGAGGGTGAGCTATTTTCAAGTCCATAGTTCCCCTGACAGCTATAGCTTTAAGATTCTTTGACCCAAAGAGGGCTCCCATTCCGGTTCTGCCTCCAGCATCTTTAAGATCGGTAATAACCGAGGCAAATCGTACTAACTTTTCCCCGGCTATCCCTATAGTTAATATTTTGATGTTAGGGTCATCCAGCTCTTTTCGGATTATTTCCTGTGTTTGGTGGACACCTTTTCCCCAAATAGATGTGGCATCTCTTATTTCTATCTCGCCATTATGAATCCATAAATAAACGGGTTTTTCTGCCTTGCCCTTTATTACCAGGTGGTCAAAGCCAGCCCATCTTAGTTCAGGACCAAAAAAGCCCCCCACATTGCTATTACCAAAACAATTGGTGAGGGGTGATTTACCAGCGATATCTGTTCTCGCCGAAGCAGAAGCTAAGGCGCCAGTGAGGATACCGGTACCAATAAAAATCCCATTTTCAGGACTAAATGGGTCAATGCCTGGTTTTATATGGTTATACATTAAATAGGCGTCTAAACCTCTGCCTCCTAAGAACATCTGCCGCAGCTTGATGGGGATGGATTTAATTTGAATCTTACCTGTGGTCAAGTCAATGTAGGCAATTTTTCTATCCAGTAGCATAATCAGCTTCTTTTGTGGTTTCTTGAGCTAACTTTCTATTTACCGCCCATACGGGTCCTCTTATTCGAGGGAATTCAGGGTCAAGCCAGTGTAGTCGCCACTCAAAGCCACAATTTGGGCACTTACAAGTTTTAGCCCCGGAAGGAACGGTTATCCGATTAAAGCAGTTTAGACACCTAAATGCCCCTATCGTCCTGCCTTTAGCTAAAGCCTCAGCTATTGTTTCCTTTTCTGTAGCCAAAATGTCTCTTTTCTGAAGTGTATTTTGAGATTGTTTCGTTAATTATATATTACTGGTATGTGGAAGTAAAGTAGGCGATTTAAAGATGCAGTTCGGTTATTACCACGATAGGAGGTAAGACTGGACAAAATTTCTTCCAGCCAGTAATGAAGCTGATTAGTAAGGAAAGAATACTTAAGTCTAAATCCGGCTAAACTCAAAGGAAGCATTTAAGCTAAGCTGGAAAAACTTTTTAGGACATATGAGATTGACTTCAGACTAACTCCTGCACATCAGTTATGTTGAGCTCAAGCATCTTTATATTAGCCAAGATGCGCTCCACATTCCTCTCCGCGGCTTGGACCTTCATGGCATCCTGGATAAAGAGCTTTCTCTCCGCCAGCTTGCGGGATACCCAGAGAGGGTCACCTTTATCCTTTCGGTCAAGGGGACCGCAGCTTATCATATCAAATCCACAGGGAGCCAGAATATAGGGTATGCCTTGCTTACAGGCGGTTTCAAGCCTATCTAGTCCAGCAGCCCGGTTACCACCTAAAAGATACTCACTGAGACCGGCTGGGACTAGGTCGATGAAAGCATCAAAGAATCCCTGACTAACTAAATCCTCGACGGCTCTATCACCTAATCCAGTAGCATGAAAAGAGATGATATCATAGTCTTCTTCTAAAAGGTCTCTTATATAATGGGTACCTTTATCACAAAAACCGAGTTCTGTTATAGCTACCGAGGGGGGTTTTTTTGATGCCACAAAAAAGATTTCAGCTCACCTTAATGAGATTGAGAAATTGCTGGAAGACATTCAGGAGGAACACTCCGCTCAATTAATTATTGGAACAACCGAATCTTATGCAAGGTGTCTCTTTCCCGATTTACTCTCAAGCTTTGAAGCGATTTACCCTTCTATCAAAATCACTCTAAATCTGGGAAGTTCCGAGGAGATTGAAAAGAGTCTCCTTACCTATAAAAGTGATTTAGCCTTAATCGGTGTTTCAAAGATATGTCCAGGAGTTATATCTATACCCTTACTACGAGAAGAATTAGTGCTTATTGCCCATCCATCTCATCCCTTAGTGAAGAATGAAGTAGTCTCATTAAGAGAAACTGTAGGTTATCCATTCATTACTCGAATTAAAGGCTCAGCAACGAGGAGCATTGTTTTACAGGCCTTCGATAGCTTGGGAGTTTACCCTAACACACTGATGGAAGCAGGAAGTTCAGAATTTATCAAACAGTGGGTTATGAGAGGGAATGCTATTTCTGTTATAGCTAAAAGTACAGTAGCTGAAGAAGAGAGAAAAGGATTAATCAAAACTATCCGGCTCCAGGAAGGTCTTTATATAGATGTAGCTTTTGTTTACCTAAAAGAAAAAGAATCGCAACCCATAATCAAATTAATTAAGAGATTTATTAGCTATACTAAAAACTGGGTAGCTCAAAATAGAATTGGGTCAGCTGTGGAAATTTCAAGGTAGCATGTACCCAGGCATTATTAGTTTTATTTGCTAGGCTTTTATCCTGTAGCTTTTTACAAAATGAGCATGGCATCGCCGAAAGTGTAGAAGCGATATTTTTGTTTTACGGCCTCTTGGTAAGCTTTTAGAATTAGTTCCCTACCGGCAAAAGCAGAGACCAAAAGTAAAAGAGTCGACCGGGGAAGATGGAAGTTGGTTATCATGGCATCCACGAAGCGAAACTGATAGCCAGGCAAGATAAACAAGTCTACCAAGCCAGAAAAAGGCTTAAGTTCCCCATTGACAACTGAAGCTTCTAAAAGGCGAACTGTACTGGTGCCAACAGCTATTATTCTTTTGCCTTCTTTTTTAGCCTGATTAAGGGATTGAGCAGCTTCTTGTCCTACTATTCCGTATTCTTGGTGGATAGGGTGTTGCTTTGGGTCTTCTTCTCGGACAGGTCGGAAAGTATCCAGCCCAATGTGGAGAGTAACAAAAATAAGCTGGATTTGTTTATTTTTTAGCTCCTCAAGTAATCTGGGGGTAAAGTGGAGCCCGGCAGTAGGAGCAGCCACACTACCTTTGACTTTGGCGTAAATAGTTTGATAACGGTCAGGATTGGTTATGGGGGAATGAATATAAGGAGGTAAAGGGATTTCCCCCAACCTTTCCATTACCTCCTCATCAGAAAAGCGAGCAATTCTTGTTCCCGCTTTACCCCTATCTATTATTTCGGCCATTAAGACTAAATCAGGCTGAGATGGTTTGGTTATCTTTATTTTTACCCCTGGTTTTAGTTTCTTTCCGGGTCGTCCTATGATTTCCCAATTACCATTGTCTTGACGACGGAGGAGAAGAATCTCTACCTGGTTGCCGGTCTCGGTATAACCGAAAAGTCGGGCAGGGATAACTCGGCTATCATTAAAAACTAAAGCATCTCCAGGATTAAGATAATTAACGATGTGGAAAAAGAAGTGGTGTTCTATAGAAGCCTTAGCTCGGTTAACAACCATAAGACGGGAGTGGTCTCGAGGTTCAATAGGTGTTTGGGCAATAAGTTCAGGCGGCAGAAAATAGTCAAAATCACTTATTTTCATATACTTTTACTTGCCCCAGAAACGAAAAACAAGGTTAAGGATTATAGTTAGTAGGATACTTAAGAGGAGAAGGGTAACAATGGGAAAATAAAAAGAGAAGCCATTCTTTTTAATTATTATGTCACCGGGAAGCCTACCCAAAAATGGAATATGTTGGCTAAAGATTAATATAAGTCCGAGCAAGGCGATTAAGCCCCCGACTATTAAAAGTAATTTTCCTATTCCTTCCATCCTTTATCCTTTGACTTATGGAGACGGTAATATTCTTTCATATTGGATATAGCTTTAGCTGTCCGTTCTAAGGTAGAGAAAACGGGTATTTTATTTTGACATAAAATTCTTTCTATTTTTTTATGCTCCATTATAGCACTCCCCGGGGGTAAAACAACTATAATTGGTTTTCTTTGTTGCTGTCGTAAATTCGTAAAAATACTATTTATTTCCATTATGTGTTCCCAGGAGAAAAAGCGTAATAATAGGTCTACATCCTCATAAACTATAACTAAGTCAATTCTGGGGTCAGCAATCACGAGTTCCATAGCTTTTCTAATAACTTGAGGGTTTCCGCGACCTTGGGCAATGTCTACAGGGTTATGGAGAATACTCCCCACATGGCCAAGAAGATGGGTTAACTTCTGTTTGGTTTCCTTAAGCAAAGGAGGGACTTTCAATGCTGACTCAATAAAAAGATCTGTAGATGAGACAGCAATTCCACCACCAGCACCCCCAGGCAGTCCGGAAATAATGGCTATATTGTCACCAGGATAGCAGTCCAGTTGCTGAAAGAGAAGCATAGTATCTGTTAATTCCTCTATACTGTTTACAGGAATAGCACCTGCTTGTTTTACTGTAGTTAACCAGATAATGTTAGAAGTGGCTAAAGCACCGGTATGGGAAGCAGAAGCAGTGGCACCGGCTTTTGTTCTACCCCCTTTTAAAATGATTACTGGTTTATGTTTAGTAACCTCTTTAAGAAGAGAAAAGAAACGATTTCCATTTTTAACCCCTTCAAGGTAAGCTCCTATAATAGTGGTCTTGGGGTCAACGGCGAAATATTCAAGGAAATCAATACTATCTAAGTCACAGCCATTACCATAGCTAATCCCTTTACTATAATTAATGCCTTTGGCTATACCTATTTCGACTATACTAATAGCCATGCCACCACTTTGAGAAAGAAAGCTTATTGAGCCTTCTTCCCCTAATGTTGTCCACCAGCCTAAGGGTATTTTACTGGCTGGGCAATAGACCCCGATGCAATTAGGACCAATAATTCGGAATCCTCCCTGACGGGCTTTGTTTACAATACTGGTTTCTAACTCGTGTCCGACATCGTCTTCGGCTTCAGAAAAGCCAGCAGTAAAAAACTGGACAATTTTTACTTTTTTAGCAGCACATTCTTCTAAGAGGGGAAGGACTGATTCTCGGGGAATAGACACAATAACATAATCTATATCTTCGGGGATAGCGGTTAGGTTTGGGTAGACCTTGAGCCCCAGGAGTTCCCCTCCTTTAGGATTAACAGGGTAGATTTTGCCCTTAAAACCAGCCGATATAAGACCAGCTACATATTGATAACCAGTTTTTTGTTTATCCCAGGAAGCCCCTATAACGGCAATGGACTTAGGAAAGAAAACAGGTTCCAGTTCTTTAAGCTTATCCGGATTTAAGCTGGTCATGATTTAAATTATAGCAGATAAAGTTTTAAAAAAATAACTTAGGTAGTGCTGAAAAGCACTACCTAAGTTTGAGGACTTTAATTTAAAAATATTTTTAAAAGAGTCCTATGACTTTACCAGTCTTCACATCTACATCTACCCTTCTGAAGGCAGGGTCAGAAGAAGTTCCTGGCATTAAACTGATAGTTCCGGTCATGGGGCAAAGGAATTTGGCTCCGGAGAAGATAAGGATATCGCGAACTGGTAATATCCATCCTTTGGGGACACCTTTGCGTGTTGGGTCGGCGGAGAGACTGAGGTGAGTCTTTACCATCATGGTAGCATAATCATCATACTTAGGGTCAGCCTCAAGTCTTTTTGCTTTAGCTTCAGCTTCGGGAGTCCAGGAAACCCCATCGGCGCCATAGACTACTTTGGCAATTGTGTCTACTCTTTGTCTTAGTTTCATTTCCAAAGGATATAGGAACTTAAAATTTGCCTTCTCATTACAGGCATCTATTACTGCATCAGCAAGTTCAAGAGCACCATCACCCCCATAGCGCCAGTGATTAGATACGGCGCAACGAACACCAGCTGCTTCAGCTGCTTTGCGCACTAGAGTAATTTCGTCCTTGGTATCGGTAGGGAAGGCATTAATGCAGACTACTGGAGTTGCCCCTGAGGTCTTAATGATATTGAGGTGGTGGAGCATATTAGGCAGACCTTTTTCTACAAGCTCCAGATTTTCTTTGGTGTATTCTGAGGGTAGAGGTAAGCCGGGAGTCACAGTAGGTCCACCGCCGTGCATTTTCAGCGCTCTTATAGTAGTAGTGAGAATGACAGCATCAGGAGCAAAACCACTGAGGCGGCATTTTACATTCCAGAATTTCTCATATCCGATATCAGCCCCAAAACCACTTTCTGTCACATGGTAATCGAATAGCTTTAAGCCAAGCCGGTCACCAATAATAGAGGATTGTCCCACAGCGATGTTAGCAAAGGGACCGGCATGAACCAGGACAGGTTGATACTCTATTGTCCAGCACAAGGTGGGATTCAAGGTGTTACGCATCCAAGCGGTCATAGCACCGGCTACTTCCAGGTCCTCCGTTGTGACTGGATTTCCTTTCTTATCAAAAGCTACTGTAATTTTGCCTATTCTTTCCCGGAGGTCAGCCAGGTCTCGAACAATAGATAATATAGCCATAAGTTCTGAGCTAACAGCAATCTGAAACTTTGACTCCATCATGTAGCCGTCCATTCGATCGCCAATACCAATGATGATACGTCTTAAGCTTTGGGCACAGAGGTCTATAACCCAGCCCATTTCTACTCGAGTGGGGTCAATATCCAGGCGACGTAATCCGCGCTTAGCTAATTCAGCATCATCGTAGTTGCGCTCGTGCATCATTCGGGCAGTTAGAGCTACCATAGCCAGATTATGGGCATTCATCAGGTCATTAATGTCCCCGGTGAGACCCAGGGAGAATTCGGTCATAGGGATAAGTAAGGCAAGTCCACCTCCAGCCGCTGTCCCTTTAATATTCATTGTCGGACCACCAGAAGGTTGACGAATACAGCCACCTACATTTTTACCCCTCTTACTCAGCCCTTCTATGAGACCCAAGGTGGTGGTTGTCTTACCTTCACCTAAAGGTGTAGGGGTAATTGCGGTGACATCAATATATTTGCCATTGGGACGATCTTTAAGACGCTCTATTATTTTCATAAAATTAAGTTTGCATATTTTGCCATAAGGTATAACTTCGTCTTTCTCTAATCCAAGTCTTTCCCGCGCCTCATCCACGGTAGGCATGTTTTTTTCAGCCGCATCCCCAATTTCCCAATCTTTCATTTTGGTTGGGTCGTATATTTCACTGGCTTTCATAAAATTCCCTCCTTATTGAAATTTTTTGGATGTTCTGCAGCTGAGTAAATTTTTAGTAAAACCATTTACTTCCTTTTGCACTATTCAAAGAACTAAAATAGTAAGTTCATCACCTCCTTTCCATGGCATGAGGTCTTTAAATTTTTATACCGATTTAAGCATTTATTGCCTTTTTATTTTGAGCGATAAATTGTAAAAAATTGTAAAATAAATAGGTTTCTTTTGTTTTATTTAATCAGCCCAGCTTGTCTTTCAGCTGCCTCAACGGTATTCATTAGGAGCATAGTCACTGTCATTGGACCAACACCACCTGGGACCGGAGTTATAGCAGCGGCTTTTTCCTTAATTGCCTCAAAATCTGTGTCACCAACCAAACGAAAACCTTTAGGTGCTGTGGGATCTTCTACTCGGTTAACACCAACATCAATGACCACAGTGCCTTCTCTGACCATATCAGCAGTTATAGCTTTCGGGCTACCCATAGCTGCCACAAGAATATCAGCCTGTCGAGTAATAGAGGGTAAGTCTTTAGTTCCAGTATGGCAAACGGTTACTGTGGCATTAGCTCCTTTTTTCTTTTGCATTAGCATAGCGGCTAAAGGCTTGCCGACAATATTGCTCCGACCGCAGATAACCACATGCTTACCATCGGGATCAAAGCCACTGCGAATTAAAAGCTGAACTATGCCGTGAGGGGTGCAGGGTAACGGGCAAGGTTCTCCCCGAAGTAATTTACCCACATTTATTGGGTGAAAGGCATCTACATCCTTTTCTGGTGAAATATAATTAATTACCTTTTCGGTGCTTACATGTTTTGGTAAAGGTAATTGTACCAAGACGCCGTGGAATTTCGGGTCTTTGTTTAGGCGGTCAACGGCCTTGAGCACCTCTTCTTCTGGGGCATCCGCAGGCAAATTTATTGTTTCCTCATATATGCCAACTTCAGCAGCTCCTTTAGCCTTAGCTGTAACATAAGAGACAGAGGCTGGGTCTTCGCCTACGAGAACAACCCCGAGCCCTGGGGTGATACCTTTTTCCTTTAGCTTTTTCACCCTTTCTTTTAGTTCTTCCCGAATTTGAGCTGCTATTTCTGTACCACTGATAATCTTGGCTGTCATTTTCCACCTCCTATTTATCTTGATTTATTTTGAGACATTGGCAGCAAATTTAGTTGGGAAAAGACCACAGCTTTCTCGTTCATCACAGTAACCAAGACGATAGCATTTAGGTTTGAGTTCAGAACCAAGGAATGGGGCTACCTTCTTGACTTCAGATTTAATCTGCTCAAAAAGCTGGACAATTTCCCATTGGGCTCTCAGGCATAATCTTAGGGAGCAGGCATGAAGGAGTTCCCGAGCATTCATCGTCATTACCAGCTGAGTTTTAATGGCTTGAGGTAAGATATAGCGGGCATCTTCCATAGGGATGCCAGCCTCCACCATATCGCAGTAAAGTTTATGAGCGGCTTCTATAGCTTGTTGATATTTAGCAACAAATTCAGGTCGGGACGAAATAGTAGGAGGGGTAACATAACCATGTTCTTTCAGGGAAACGTATCTTTGGCTCTGTTGGGTATAGCTTGCAAGGCGATGTCTGACTAACTGATGGCTTGTAACACGGGAAATTCCATCTATGGCAAAGGTAAAACTAACGTGTTCAAAGGGTGATAAATGCCCTGATTCTAAAAGTTGTTTTAGTAGGTTTTCCACTTGGTGAGGTGTAAGCTGATTTTGGAGTTTCGTGGCACTTAATGGAGAAGCAGAAGACCGAGCAGCAACACCAATAGTAAGCTCCGGATTAGGGGTATAGTTGATTAAAGTAACTTGCACTGAAAAATCTTTTAACTTCTATATAAGTAAGTCTTTTATTTTATATCAAAACTTTATTTTACTATATAAACTCAGATAAAAACAATAGTAAGATTTAAATCGTTTAACCGATAACCAAAAAATTTGTTTAATCCTGGAGAGAAGATTTTAAGCCAAAGCCTTTGACCTCTCCAGCAGAATTAAACTGAGTGTGGTGCCTCAACTAAAGAATAAAGGGAAGATAGCAATCCGGTAGGGCAAAGGGTAAAGCATTCTTTACACCCCGGGCATTCCTTGGAAGCTATTTGAGGGAAAAACACTACTTCCCGAGTGGTGCCTCTACCAATAAAACCAATGGCATTTTTCCCTTTCACCTCGGCGCAATAGCGTACACACAAGCCACAAAGAATGCAGAAGTTGGGCTCTATTTCAAACTTTGTCTTGGGGCTACTAATTCCAAGCATTACTCCTAAATTCCTGCCGACTTGGATTCCGGTGATGCCATATTTAGTGCCATAATCTCGCAGTGGTTGAACTCCTGGGGCACGAGCCCACATTAGCTCTAATAGCATCCTGCGGATTTTGGCTATTTTTTCGGTTTCGGTATTAACTATAAGTCCCTCCTCAACGGGATAACAGCAAGAAGCAACTAAGCGGGACTGCCGTCCCCTGATTATCTCTACCGTGCACAACCGGCAGGCACCAAAAGGAGCTAATTTTTCATGATAGCAAAGAGCTGGAATATCAATACCGACTTTTCGAGCTGCTTCAAGGAGAGTCATTCCCTCGGTGGCACTGATTTTTCTTTTGTTAATAATTAAAGTAACCTTATTCATCTTGACTACCTCGCTTCCGTATTACTTCTGTCCCTTTGGGGACTGGTTCTGGTACAGGGACTCCAGAAAGTTTTATTACTGCTGAAAAGCGTTTTGGACAAACTTCTAGGCAAGTGTTACATTTGATACATTTTTCTTGGTTAATGACATGGACTAAGTTTTTACCACCAGTAATAGCTCCGACGGGACATTCTCTAAGGCAAATGAGACAAGCTTGGCATTTCTCAGGCTGGATATAATAGGAAATGAGGGCTTTACAGAAAAGAGCCGGGCAGCGTTTTTCTTTAATGTGAGCCTCATACTCATCGCGGAAATATTTAATTGTGGTAATTAGTGGATTTGGGGCAGTTGTCCCCAAGGCACAAAGAGAGGCAGCGGCAACAACTTCAGCGATTTCTTCAAGGAGCTCTATATCTCCCTCTTTACCATTGCCGCTACAAATTCTATTTAGTATTTTGAGCATCTGGTATATTCCCTCGCGGCAAGGAACACATTTACCACAAGATTCTTCAGCCAGGAAATTCAAGAAATAGCGTGCCACATCGACTACACAGGTATCCTCATCCATCACAATCATACCACCTGAGCCCATCATTGACCCCAGTCGGGTAAGCTCGTCAAAATCCACTGGGGTGTCAAGGAACTGGCTGGGGATAACTCCTCCGGAAGGTCCCCCAGTCTGGACGGCTTTAAACTTCTTTCCCCCAGAGATGCCACCTCCAATATCAAAAATGATCTGCCTTAGGGTCATTCCCATGGGGACTTCAACCAGCCCGGTATTATTTACCTTACCGACTAGGGAGAAAATCTTTGTTCCCTTGCTCCCTTTAGTACCGATACTGGTAAACCAATCAGCGCCCCGGTTAATTATCAAGGGTACATTAGCCCAAGTTTCCACATTATTGAGATTGCTTGGTTTTCCCCAAATTCCACTTACCGCAGTTCGGATATACTTTGGTCTAGGCTCGCCCACCCTGCCTTCTATTGCCGTCATCAGGGCGCTGGACTCGCCAGAAACAAAAGCACCCGCACCCCGATGAACTTTAACATCAAAGTCAAATCCTGAGCCCAGGATATTCTTACCCAAAAGACCATAATCTCGGGCTTGCTTTAGGGCAATCTCAATATTTTCTACAGCTAAAGGATATTCCTGTCGGACATAAATGAAACCTTGGTGGGAACCGATAGCATAAGCGCCGATAATTAAACCTTCTAATACGCTGTGGGGATTGCCTTCCATCAGGCTTCTATCCATATAAGCTCCGGGGTCACCTTCATCGCAGTTGACGATAACATATTTGGGTTCTCCAGGGGCATTGCGACAGGTTTCCCATTTTATTCCTGCAGGAAAGCCGCCACCACCCCTACCTCTCAGATTCGCCTTTTTAATCTCTTCAAGAACTTGCTCTGGTGTCATTTCAAAAAGAGCTTTAGCTAAGGCTGAGTAACCGCCAAAGGCAATATAATCATCGATACTTTCCATATCTATGAATCTATTATTGCCTAATAATATCCGTTTCTGATGTTTATAAAATGGAATCTCAGACTCCGTTTCTATCTTTTGTCCAGTGGTAGGTTCTCGGTAAAGAAGTCGTTCTACAATTCTACCGTTTATCAAAGTTTCCCGAACGATCTCTGGCACATCTTCCGGTTTCAATCTTACATAACAAATTTCCTTTGGAAAGATAAAAGCGATCGGTTCTTCCTCACAGAAGCCATGACAGCCAGAGCTTTTTATCATTACTTTGTTGGCTAAGCCTTGCTTTTCAATTTCCTCCACAAAACTTTTTAGCACCTTGTCACTACCCCGAGTTCGACCGTCTGTGCCATTAGTTATAGAAACAATGGTCTTCCCCTGTCTTTCCATTTGTATTTCTTGTCTGAATCTTTCCAGATCTTTTACTGAGTTCAGTTTGGGCATAACTGTCCTCCCTTATTTATATTTAGCGATAATCTCTTCGATTTCCTTACTTGAAGGCTTACCGTAATATTCCTCATCAACTACCATCACCGGTCCTAAAGCACAACACCCCAGACAATTCACTGTATCTAAACTGAACTGCATGTCACTGGAAGTTTCCCCTGGTTTTATCTTTAAGAGGTCTACAACTTTGTCTAGAAGGAGAGGGGCGCCCCGGATTTGACAAGCAGTACCCAAGCAAACAGTAACTTGGTGTCTTCCTTTGGGCGTCAGGCTAAAAGCTTTATAGAAAGTAGCTATTTGATAAATTTGAGTTAGAGGGACATCAAGTTTTTGAGACACCTGCATTAGAACATCTTTAGGTAGCCAACGTTTTTCGCGCTGAATTTCCAGGAGTATCTGAATTAGAGCACTTTTATCATTTCCGTGCTTGTTAATAATTTCATCAATTTTGGTAAATTCCTGAATCATTTGTCTCTGCACCTCCTGATTCCTTTAACACCGTATTTTAGCAGTTTCACTCCCAATAATGCCACCACCAGCTTTGCTGTCTTCGGTGCAAAGCTTGTTGCCTTAAAGTCAGCTCCGTTAATCTTTGGATAAGTCGTTGTTCCAGAGCATCGTCCATCATCTGAGCAAACTCGCAAGTAGTGCAGTAGAAAAGACGAGAACACAAGCGGTAAGAGACATCGCCTTTAAGAGCATAACGGCAAAGTCTTTGATTACCTGGCAATTCTTTTAATCTTGCCAGTGCCTCTTCCAGTTCTGGAGTTGCCCCCAGCATCTTCGTCTGCATTTCTTGGTCAAACTCACAGGTAAGACAATCATAATTGTGAGTACAAATGCGATAAGAAACCATTTTCATTGTCATATAGACGCAATACCTAGGTTTTACCTCGGTGGCTTCTAATTCTGTTGCCGGCTCCTCCATTGCTGCTTTGGCTTTCCTAAGCCAAGTTCTGGCTTCCAGATTACCAGGGGCAATTTGTAACACTTTTTCAAACTCTTTAATGGCTGCTTCATAATTGCGTTCCCGGAAAAAGTCCTGCCCTAAATAAAGGTGAGTGGTAACCTCTGCCTCTCTCCTCCCTATGTGTTCTTTCCTTTCCTCTACGATCTTTTCCGGAATAACTGTTGTTTTAACTTCCATTGCCTGTCTAATTGAATGTTCCAAAGCCTCTGGGGCAAAAGGCTTGACTAAATAGTCTATTGCCCCCATTGTAGTAGCTTCGACAGCGGTTTCAACAGACGGATAGCCAGTAATAATGATTGACTTCAAAGCTGGAATTTGCTCTCTCATTTCTTTTAAAACCTGAATTCCGTCCTTCCCCGGGAGTTTAAGGTCGAGGACAACAACGGCAAACTCCTGCTTCTTAATCAACTCTATAGCCTGTTCCCCGTCTTCAATCGTAACTACGTCATAACCTTCCTCAGTTAACCATTCCTTTAAGGAATCGCGAACAATAGGTTCATCTTCCACTATTAAGATTGTTTTTTTCATTTTTTACCTCCTCTTTTTTATTCTTCCTGAATTGATTACTGCAATTTTTGTGCCAAAGGAAAACTTCTTGTCATTGTCCTAAGGAGTCTTGTAACCTTTCAGTAAATTTTAGGGGATAAATGTTTTGGGGAAAGGAATTAAACTTGAAATGTAAAGAAATTAAGCAATTATTTGTTTATTTTATTTACAATCAGATTATATTGTTTCACTTTATTATAGAGAGTCATTCGAGAAATGCCTAATATTTTAGCAGCTTGGCTAAAATTACCTTTAGTTTCGTTAAGGACATTCCAAATGTGGTTCTTTTCAATTTCCTTAAGGCTCTTGTTACTGCCTATAGGGGTCAAAGGAAGGTTTTGGTAAGCCAAATCAGCCAAAGTTATTAGGTTATCTTTGGCTAAAATAACGGCTCTCTCAATGGCATTTTCTAATTCCCTGACATTGCCTGGCCAGTCGTATTTTAAAAGGAACTCCTTGGCTTCGGGGGAAAAACCGGCTATTTGTTTTTGATTTTCCAAAGAGAACTTTTTCAAAAAGTGTTCAGCTAAAAGGGGGATATCCTCTTTTCGCTCCCTCAGGGGTGGTAAATCTATGGTTACCACATTTAGTCGGTAATAAAGGTCTTCTCTGAATTGGCCTTGCGTTACTGCCTTTTTCAAGTCTTTGTTAGTAGCCGATATGATGCGGACATCTACCTTTATAGGTTCATTACCCCCCACCCTAGTAAATTCTTTTTCTTCAATGACTCGTAGTAAATGGACCTGAGTGTTGAGGCTTATTTCTCCTATTTCATCCAGAAATAACGTGCCTTTATTAGCATATTCAAATTTACCCTTTTTCTGAGTGATAGCTCCGGTAAAAGAGCCTTTTTCATGCCCAAAAAGCTCACTTTCTAATAGTGTTTCGGGAAGAGCAGCGCAGCTTACGGCAACAAAGGGTTTATCTCTGCGGGGACTCAAGTTATGAATAGCTCTGGCGATGAGTTCCTTTCCAGTGCCGCTTTCCCCAGTAATTAAAACAGTGGCATTGCTTTTGGCTACTATCTTTACTATTTCAAAAATTCGTTGCATTTGGTCACTTTTAGCAATAATATTTTCAAAACGATAGCGGTCTTCCAGTTTTTGGCGTAGGGAGACGTTTTCTTTTATTAACCTCCGATGCTCAACTAATTTTTGGACAAGCAATTCTACTCGCTCGGGGCAAAAAGGTTTTTCAATATAGTCATAAGCTCCTTCCTTTATAGCCGCAATAGCTGTGGTTATGCTACCGTAAGCAGTAATAATAATCACCGGAATATCAGGGGAAAGTTCCTTTATTCTTTTGGTTAGCTCTATCCCGTCCATCCCAGGCAGTACCAGGTCAGCAATAACAATATCGGGTTTTTCCTTCTGGGTCATGTGCAAGGCTTCATTGCCATTAGAGGCAGTAATAACCTGGTACCCAATATCTTTTAACCAATTCTGAAGAGAATCTCGAACACTTACCTCGTCATCAACGATTAATATCTTGGCTGTCTCTTTCACGGTAAGCCTCTAAATAAATGGTAAAGGTAGTTCCTTTGCCTACTTCGCTTTCGACCTCAATCTTTCCTTTATGTCGTTGGATAATGCCGTGGGCTACTGCCAAGCCTAAGCCGACTCCTTTTCCCCGTTCTTTTGTGGTAAAGAAGGGGGTGAATAATTGACGCATATTTTCTTTAGGAATTCCACAACCGGTATCAATTATATCTATCTTAACCCGTTCTCGTTTCTCGCCCCTGAGTCCTTCTTCCGAAATTATTTTTGACCGTAAAATCAATTTTCCCCCTTGAGGCATAGCTTGAACAGCATTGAGAATAAGGTTAGTAAATACTTGGCGGAGTTGGTCAAAATCAGCCATAACCCGACAGTCGTCACAGTGAAATTCTTTGATTACTTCTACATTTTGTAATTGAGCTTGATGACTGACCAGAGACAAAGCCTGATCGATAACCTGACGAATATCGACTATAGTTAGTCTGGGCTCTGACTGTCGAGCGAAATCAAGGAGATTCCGGATTATTCCCGAGCTGCGGCTAATTTCGGCTTCTATTTTGGATAAATAGCTTAAGGCTTCTTCTTTAGATAATCCATCACTATTTATTTTCTTATATAGAAGGCGGGAGTAAACTAATACCCCAGCCAAAGGGTTGTTTAGTTCATGGGCGATAGCAGCGGCTAATTGACCCAAAGAAGTCAATTTTTCAGCTTGAATAAGCTGTTCTTGAGTTGTTTTTAACCTTTTTACTATATAAGGCCAGCACATTTCATTTTCAGCTAAGCCCTGATAAACAGCAATAGCTTTTTCCCGGCAAGTTTTATAACCACAGGCACCACAGTTAAGTTCATCTTCAGGTTTCGTCTTGTCGGTTAAACTCAAAACCCCTCGGATCTCCTCCTCACTGGGATAGGGAAGAGAAATATAGCGGTTAGTGAACCACCGCCTTAAATTTATATCACCATAATTGACTAAATCTTTTTCGGTTTGCTTAAGGTTGGCTTCTTTTGTAGCATATTCAGTAATAATTTGTATTTTTTTAAAGTAATTTAATTGGTTATTAATTGAGGGTCCATTGATACAACCTTCACACATGAAAAGTTCGGCAAAGCTAACTTTAATGTCTCCTTTGTCAATCCCACGAATAATCTCTAATACTTTCTCAGCCCCACCTCCTATCACAGCTTCATTATCCAAGGGATGACAGGACATCCCAATAGCTTTTGAAAATCCTCCAGGTATGGCACAGAATCGCCCTAAATTGGGTTGAGGACCAAAAAAGGGGGTTTCCCTCAAACTTGCTGGAACAATAGCTTTTTCAATAAAAAGCTGTTTAAGCTCGTCAAAGGTTAAAACGGCATCAATCACACCCCTCACCTTTTCTTCGTCCCGTTCTGCTCTATTAGCTACATCGGGACCAATAAAAACGATCTTAGTTTCAGGATAATATTTTCGGATTAGTCTACCCATAGCAATCATAGGGGACACAGTAGGGGCTAAATTATCAATTAATTGAGGATAATATTTCTCGATATAAGAGACCACAGCTGGACAATGGGTGGTAATAATCGGTTTTTTTTCTCTTGATTTTAATAGTTTCTGGTATTCTCGAATAATAAGCTCAGCGCCAAAAGCTCCCTCTAATACTCGGCTAAATCCCAGTTCCAGAAGTGCCGTGACTAATTGCCTGGGATGAATTTCAGGAAAAGCTACTGGGAAGGAATAATCAAGGCAGGCAATAGGTGTTGGGTGTTTAGTTAGCATAACCCTTACTGCCCCTAAATCACTTTCTATCTGCTTTGCCTTCTGACTACAAACTCGGACACACTGACCACAAGCAATACAACGTTCTTTCATTACTTCTGCTAAGCCTTCTTGCACTTTAATAGCATTGGCAGGGCAGCTACGAATGCAGGCATAACAACCTTTGCATTTATCTTTGTTAGTAAAAATAACTGCCAAGATTATTCACCTCTTTATTGGAATTTCAACCTCTAGGTCATCCCTTTTTCGGACTCGGGAAGACGGAATTTTTAACTCTTTCCTTAATTTAGTTACAGTCCGCCGGGATAAGGAAATACCGAAATCTTCCTCTAATTTAATCTTTATTGCTCTGTCGCTAAGGGGTGTGTTTAATTTTTGGAGAAGCTCTTTAAGCATTTCCTTTCGGAATTTTTTTGGGTTTGGGAAAAAGTCTTTAATTGGTCTTTCACCCCAGCTGGTTTCGATACTTTTGTAGGCGATAGCCCGGCTGATAGTGCTCGGGGCTAAGCCAAGTTTAATGGCTAACTGTTTTTGACTAAAGGGTAATAATGCTTTCGGGTTGCCTGATTCAAAAAACAAAGTTTGTTTTTCCAG
>JBHOQK010000004.1:0-47616 GCA_042408205.1 Dehalococcoidia bacterium
ATTCTTCTGATGGTGGTCGCAGTTTCTCTCAAACTAAAGCTGTGCCTACCCCAGCCAAAATTCACGTAGCTACCGATGACAAATTTGAAGTAAATAAAATTATTTATGCTGCCACTGATAGTCTCACCGGTAAAATTTACCGTTGGACTATCGACCAAAGTATTTCCTGGGAAGAGCTACAACCACCTAGTAATGCCTTTTATGGGTTGGTCCAGAAGGCAGGAGTGCTTTATGGTGCCTGGTGGGATGGTACTAACACTGGTATTGACCGTTCTCTTTATCCCAGAGCTAAGTTACCACTCTTTTCAGAATGGGATACTCTTATTGCTGAATTACCTTCCGGTGTAATTTTTACGGGAGAGCCGAATTCTATCAAAGTTTCTACAGATGAGGGTAATTGTTTATGGGCGATTGATAATCGCCCATACATTTGGGCCTCGAGGCAGGGTTGTCTTTGGAGTTATATTGATACTTTAGTTCAAGCCGGTCCCTGGGCAACGACGCCAGCCCCTGGGGAAATATTACCCGTTGACCCAGTAACTGGGCGAGCTGCTGAAATAGTTTTCCGATGGCGACGGTTGCTTGATGTCAGTCAATATGAGTTATGGATAGCTATTGATGAAAATTTTAGCAGCCTATTAAGGCAGGAGATTGTCATTCCTTCTGATGTTCTGGCACCGACATGGACACTACCTTCGGGCTCTCTTGCAGCTGGAAAAATTTATTATTGGAAAGTAAGAGCCTATCGTGCCTATACAGGTGAAATTATTCGTAGCCCTTGGTCAGCGACTATTTTCTTTAACGTGATGGCTGGTTCAAGGGTAAGAGCGTTCTATTCAGGACCAATCTTGCTAGCTCCCGCTAACGGAGCCACTGATATTTCACCATCACCGGCTTTCTCTTGGGTGCCAGTACCTGAAGCTACTGAATATGAATTTGTTTTAGCTAAGGATATAGCAATGACAAAGATAATAGTTAAAGTTAATGTCCCTACAGCTGCTTATAAATATAAAGATAAACTTGATCCTGGAACTACTTACTTCTGGCAGGTGAGAGCAATTAAGCCAATATTAAGCTCGCCAAGTCCAATTGGTAGTTTCACCGTGGCAAAAGTAGATGCAGTCGAGACGCCGAAAACTCAAGAAGCGGTACCAATGCCTTTCTGGGCGTGGGTATTGATTAGCCTTTTGGTACTTTTACTCTTGCTCATGGTGCTGGTAAACTTTTTTGTAACTGACCGCAGGAATTGGAAAATCGATTAAGTCTATTCAGCAAAAAATAATGTGACCACAAGACACAGAGACTGCCTTCTAATGAAGTTATAGTAGAGTGAGGGTCAGTAAAGAGTGAAGGTTACTTTTCGCCCTCTTGATTATTTTAAGCTAAGTATTTATGGAGCTGCTTTAGCTTTCCTTTGGTCTAGTTTACACTCTCTCATTTTGCCTTTACGCCTTCTTGAATTTGTACCTGAAACTCAGAAGAATAGTCACTTAGGTTTACTTACTTTTTCAGGTCTAATACTGGCAATAATTGTCCAGCCTGTGGCAGGAGCCATCAGTGACCGAGCAAGTTTTCTTTGGGGGCGTCGTCGCCCCTTTATTTTTTTAGGGACGCTCTTAGCATTATTTTTCCTTCCAAGTGTTGGTTTTGTTAATAGCTTTCTTTTTTTATTTTTGGTCTATGTTTTATTACAAATTGCATGTAACTTAGCTCAAGGTCCTTTTCAAGCTTTTATCCCCGATCTGGTGCCCCAGGGTCAGAGAGGTAGAGCCTCAGGGGTAAAAATTATGATTGAAGTTATGATTAGCGTTATTTTTTTACGGATTGTGGCTTATTTTATGGATATGTACTCAAGTAGGGCTGAGGAAAACTGGTTATGGATAGCAATAGGCTTTTTAGGAATGATGCTGATGACAGCAATGATAGCTACTATTTTAAGTGTAAGAGAACAGCCCTTTATCCCAAGTAGTAGATTCTCGGGGAGAATATCTTTAGTTGATTCTTACCGAATAGATATTAAGCAGACTCCTGATTTTGTTTGGTTTCTTCTATCACGATTATTTATTTTAATGGCATTAGTGACACTTCAGTCGTTTATTTTATATTTTTTAAGAGACGTGGTTCAGGTTTCCCATCCGGCTAAGGTTACCGGGGATCTTGTGATCACAGTAGGGGTTGGACTCCTCATAACTGCTTATCCTGCTGGACGCCTCTCAGATAAATTTGGGCGGAAGCTGGTTATTTCTATTTCGGGACTTATAGGAGCAGGTAGTATTCTATTATTTCTTTTCTCTCAGAGTTATAGTAGTATTCTTGTCTGTGGAGCTTTGTTGGGACTTTCAACTGGAGCCTTTATGAGTGCTAACTGGGCTTTAGCTACTGATTTAGTCCCTTTAGGCGAGGAAGCTCGATATTTGGGATTAACTAATTTAGCTACGGCTGGGGGTGGTGCTTTAGCTCGGTTGGTGGGTTTAATGATTGATTTTTTGAATACCTGTAAATCTAACAGTGGTTATATAGCTATGATTTTGATGTGCGTGCTTTATTTTATCCTCGGCTCGATATTAGTTCTAAAAGTCAAAGGTAAAAAGTTCTCAGAAGTAGGCAGAATAGATGCCTAAAAATGGTAATAGCAGGGTTAAAAAGGCTTTCTTTTCCAAGGAGCGGTTCTATCAGATATTAGCTTTAATTTTTGTGTTAGTTCTTTGTTTTTTACTTATCTTGAATAGGGAAAGGGTAGTCGAGCTAAAAGGTTATGGTTATCTTGGGGTGTTTCTGGCTGCTTTAGTTAGCTCTGCTACCATAGTAGTACCAGTTCCGGGATGGTTGATAGTAGCCACTCTGGGAAGTATTTTAAATCCAGTCTTAGTAGGGACTATATCTGGGATTGGAGCTACAGTAGGAGAAATGACTGGTTATATGTTAGGTTATGGAGGTCGTTTGATCGCAAAAGATAGTGCTACATATCAGCGAATGATGGAATGGATGAAAAAATGGGGCAGTATCACTATTTTTGTCTTAGCTTTGATCCCCAACCCTCTTTTTGATGTGGCGGGGGCTGTTGCTGGGCTACTCCGTTTTCCCTTATGGAAATTTATTATTTTTGGGGCGACTGGCAGGATACCTAAACATATATTCTTTGCTTATACTGGTGCCTTTGGGTGGGAATTTTTTTCCCACTTTAGGTTTTTGCTCTCGCTCGTTTAAGGATTTTCTCAGCTATAACGTGCATTGGCTCGTCCAGATTGCCTCCATCAACCCAACTGCTATTTTTCCTTCTGTTTCCTATTTTTGATTCAAAAAGCAGCTACACCAGGCTTTTTGGGCGATATTGTAATGCTTCGGCTAAATGGTGGGTTCTTATAATATCAGCTCCGTCTAAATCGGCGATGGTTCGGGAGAGTTTGAGGACTCGGTGAAAGGCTCGAGCCGTAAGGTAAAGCTGTTTCATAGCTGAGCGGAGAAGACTCTGGGCTTGGGGCTCTATTTTACAGAATTGTCTTACCTCCATAGGGGTCATTTCAGCATTGCAGGTAAGTTTGGTTCCCTTAAATCTTTCCTGCTGGATTTTGCGTGCCGCTTCAACCCTGGTACGCACTGTTTGGGAACTTTCCCCAGAAGTATCATCCGCTAGCTTCTCGTAATCAACTCGGGGAACCTCAATAAAAATATCAATGCGGTCAAGAAGAGGCCCACTAATTCTTTTGTGGTAACGAGAGATTTCCCCAGGAGTGCATTTACATTCTCTAACCGGGTCACCATAATACCCGCATGGGCAGGGATTCATAGCAGCAACCAGCATAAAGTTAGCAGGGAAAGTAACACTACCTTGGGCTCGACTAATGGTGACCATCTTGTCTTCTATTGGTTGACGAAGGGATTCCAAAGTCATGTGTCCAAATTCAGGGAACTCGTCCAAGAAAAGGACACCCCGATGGCTTAAACTTATTTCGCCGGGTTTAGGAAAATGTCCACCCCCGACTAATCCAGCATGAGAAATAGTATAATGGGGAGCACGAAAAGGACGGTGAGCAATAAAGGGTGTATCCTTAGGAAGGAGCCCGCAAACACTATATATTTTCGTTACTTCTAAAGCTTCTTCAAAAGTTAACGCTGGCAAAATAGATGGGAGAGAACGAGCCAGCATAGTTTTACCGCTTCCAGGAGGTCCACACATTAAAATATTATGTCCGCCGGCGGCAGCTATTTCTAAAGCCCTTTTAGCATGCTCCTGTCCTTTAATGTGTGCTAAGTCTATAGGATAGGAATCTCGATAAAGGGGAAATTGATCAAGTTTAGATTGGTATTCGGTAATAATGGTTTCACCCCGAAGGTGACTTATTAACTCAGATAGGGAGGTAACGGGAAAAATTCGGATTTTTTTAATCAGGGATGCTTCAGGGGCATCTTCAGCTGGAACGAAGGCAGTGGACAGTTGTTTTTCTTGAGCTAAAGCAACCATAGGCAAAATACCATTAGTATGGCGTAAGCTACCATCTAAAGAAAGTTCTCCCAGAAAAACAGTTTGAGAAACATCAGCATATACTTGCTGGGAGCTAAGAAGAATGCCCACCGCAATAGGTAAATCGTAAGCTGGTCCAGCTTTTTTCAAGTCAGCCGGTGCTAAATTTACCGTAATTCGCTTTGCTGGAAAAATATAACCTGAGTTACGAATAGCAGCGCGAACTCGCTCCCTGGCTTCTTGAACAGCAGCATCGGGAAGCCCAACAATAGTAAAGGACGGTAACCCAGGAGAAATGTCAACTTCTACTTCAACAATAGCGCCGTCTAAACCTATCGTAGCACAAGTTAATACTTTAGCCAGCATAACTTTTTTTAGTTATTATGCCAATAACAAAAGCAACGGCATATTCCTGTGTATGAGAAAGAGTGAGACACAAATTATTTATGCCTTGCTCCTTAGCCTGATAAAAAGCCTTCCCATGAAGTTGGACTTTTGGTTTACCCTGAGCATCACTCAAAACTTCAATTTCCTTCCAGCTAATACCTTTTCTTCCACTTCCTAAGGCTTTCATCACTGCTTCTTTAGCCGCAAAGCGAGCTGCTAAAGCTGGAATCCGGTTATTACATGCTTTAAGCTCAGCCTCGGTATAAATTCTGTGAAGGAATTTTTCTTTCCAGTAAAAGACAAGCTTTTTAATCCGGTTTATCTCCACCAGATCAATACCAGTGCAAAACATAATTCATACCTTGGCTCAAGTATAACAGCGACTTTTATTACTGGCAAGATAGATTTTAAAGATAGCATTCTTGATTAATGAAGCAATTAGAGCTATTATTTGTTTTTAAATTTTTAGTTTTAAAGAACTTAAAGAATGGAAAGGGTAACTACCAAAAAGAAACGAGCTTTTGAAGTACTTAAAAGGTGTGAAGTTTTTTTAGGATTGACTGACGAAGAGTTGTGGAAGATTGCCTCTTTACCATCCTGTCGGCTTAGAAACTTTAAAGCCGGATCCATTATCTTCCGAGAGGGTGAAGAGGCTAAGACTTTATATGTAATCAATGATGGACGGATAATGCTTACCATAAAATTAACAACCGAGCAAGGGGTGCAAGAAGAAGTAGTGGATATAGTGACAAAGGGAGGAATTTTAGGCTGGTCAGTATTGGTAGCTCCTTATATGCTAACCCGAAATGCTAAATGTATTGTGCCGAGTAAGCTGTTATTAATAGACGGAAAGGAGCTTCGAGAATTTTTAGATAGAGAGCCAAAAATAGGCTATGAAATAATGAAAGGGTTAGTTCGAATAATTGCCAATCGACTCAGGGATACCCAGTCATTACTTGTTTCAGGGAAGAGGCGAGTTACTATTTAAAATTTTTACCTTGCTCAGAAACCCACTTTCTTTAACTGCCTTTCCACCCGTTTAAGAAGTTCTTCAGGGCTGACTGGTTTATCTATATAATCTTCTGCTTCTACTGTTAATCCCTCAGATAGGGAAATAGATACTTCGCCTATTCTTTGAGACAAACTGGTTAACAACAATACTGGTATTTTGCTTAACTGAGGGTCTCGCTTCAGTTCATCACACACAGTAAAACCACTTTTAGTGGGCATTATGATATCAAGGATAATAAGATCGGGATGCTCTTCTCTGGCTTTTTTAAGTCCTTCATTTCCTTCATAAGCAGTAATTACTTCATAGGGTTTACTTTCCAAAATAGTTTTTGTAGCTAACACAAAATCAACATCATCATCAATGAGAAGGATCTTAGCTGGTCTTTTCTTCATATTCACCCCTCACGTCAGACTTTAGTTCTTTTCTTGAGTAATTTTTCAACTCGTTGGACTAAAACAGTCGGAGAGATAGGCTTTTCTAAATAATCATCCACGTCTAACTCCATACCTGTTTCCAGCTCATAACGACGGCGGCTGGCTTCTTCCCTTACTGAAGTTAGAATAAGGATAGGGATATTAGCATATTTAGCCCAGCGGGGATCTTTTAGCTCTTTGCAAACAGCAAAACCATCCATTTTCGGCATAAGAAGGTCAAGGATCATCAAATCGGGCTTTTCTGCTTTTAGAGTAGCTAAACCTTCTATACCATCTCGGGCTGTTACTACTTGATATCCTTGAGCTTCCAAAATAATAGACACAGCTTCAAGAATATCCGGGTCGTCATCAACTACAAGAATTTTGGCACTTGGCATTTTCTCCCCTCCTTTTGTAAAAGATTTTTTAATATTATTTTCATACTATTGGTCGTGGCAATAAACCAGCACGCTCCACAATAGTTGGGACAATGTCTTCCCAACCTACTGCCATAATATGAATACCGTGAACCCCAGGAATCTCTTTAATCTGCTCAATAATCTCCAAACATATTTTAACTCCCTCCTCCTTGGCATCACGAGCATCTTCCATTCTGGTAACCAATTCATCTGGCACATAAACTCCGGCAACATAATCACGCATATAGCGAGCCATGCCAGCTGACCTCAGGGGTATAACCCCAGCTAAAATATGAACTTGCTGGTCAAGCCCTTTATCCCTTACTAATTCCATCCATTTGGCAAATTTAGCTACATCGTAGATAGCTTGAGTTTGGATAAAGTCGGCACCAGCTTTTATTTTCTTAGCCAATCTAACTATTCTATATTCAAAGGGGTCAGCATAGGGGTTTTCAGCAGCACCAATAAATATGGGAGCTTCACCCGAAATTTCTTCCCCACATAGAAGCTTCTTTTCATCCCTCAGTTTTTTAACAGTTTGGATGAGTTGAATGGAATCAAGATCAAAAACACCTTTTGCATCTGGCTGATTTCCCAGCTTTTGATGGTCACCACTAAGGCACAAAATATTACCAATACCCAAAGCCACAGCCCCAAGGATGTCACTTTGAATAGCAATTCTATTTCTATCCCGACATACTATTTGCATTACGGGGTCTAACCCTAATTGCTTAAGGATGACACAACTAGCTAAGCTACACATGCGTACAATAGCTGTCTGATTATCGGTAACGTTGACAGCATCAACATAAGGCTTAAGAGTCTCGCCTTTTCGTTGTACAACTCGAGCCGCAGTTCCTTTAGGGGGACCTATCTCGGCAGTCACAGCAAAGGCACCACTTTCTAATACTTTTTCTAAATTAGTTCCGGCTTTCATTTCCACTACCTCTCTCTTCAGTCTCAGGTGTTCCTACAGGTAAAACAACAGTAAATTTACTCCCCATACCAGTTTCTGGGCATGGGCTTTCTGCCCATACCTTACCACCATGAGCTTCTATTATTCTCTTGACTATGGCTAAACCTAAACCGGTGCCAGGAGACTGTACATTACTGGCTCTAAAAAACTCTTCGAAGATGCGAGGTAAGTCTTGAGCGGGAATACCAATTCCAGTATCTACTACTTGAGCTTCAATTTTATTATTTTGGTATCTTAGTCTCAAGGTCACCGTGCCTTTTTCAGGAGTAAATTTTATGGCATTACTTAATAGATTAGTAAATACTTGCTGAAGTCGCTGAGGGGAAGCACAAATATTAGGCAAATTTTCAGGTATATCTATCACTAAAGTGATATTTTTTTGGTTAGCAGCAGCACAAATATCTTCTAAAGGAGATTTCAAAATTTCTGGTAAGGATACCTTTTTCATTTCCTGGACTATTTGCCCTGCTTCAATTCGAGAGATATCAAGAAGGTCGCTAATCAGTTCCAAGAGATTTTTGATGCGTTGATCACTTCTTTCGATCAATTGTCGTTGTTTTTCATTAAGTTCTCCAATAAAACCACCCAAAAGGACATTAAAATAACTTTGAACAGCAGCTAAGGGTGATTTAAGGTCATGAGCGGCTATAGAAATAAAACGCAATAATCGATTCCTAATTTCTTCCAGCCTTTGAAGTTCTTTTTGATTCTCTTTCAAGTTGAGAAGACAATGTTCCAAATCTCTTTCCAAAGCCTCATGGGATTTAGCTTTTTCTAATGCCAAAGCACCTAAGTTAGCTACAGCTTGTAGAAAACCTATTTCTCTGGCTGAAAATCGTTTTGAATTCGCTGTATATATCCGCATTAAACCAATAATTTCTTCTCTAACCCGAAGCGGTAGCGATAAGATAGAAGCTATGCCTTCTTTTAATGCCTGTTCTCGATACTGGACGCGGGGGTCGGAGGCTACATCTACTACCATAACTGGTTTGCCTTGTAGTGCCTGGATTATAGCAGTATCAGCTATTACTGGTCCTTTCCTCAAATACCAGTCACTTAAGCCGTAAGCGATGGTGTGAATTAATTGTTTTCGATCGGGAGTAAAGAGCATGAGGGAGCATCCCTTTGCTCCAATGCTTTTAGCTGTGCTTTCAACTATGGCATTGAGAACTTGGTCTGGCGCTAGTGTTGAATTGACCTTATTAGCAATTTCAACAAGAGCTTTAAAATAATTAATTCTTTTACTTTTTTTAGCTGCTTCTGCCATAACTCTAATTTAGTTCGGATTTAGGTAATCTTAAATCTTCTCTAATGATTTTTCTCGGTCCCCCTGAATGACTACTGCTCCAATCTCGAGGGGGTTGAATCTCAGTTAGTTTATCCAAAAGGTTGAGTCTTGTCATTCGGTCATAAATTAATTGCCAAGCGCAAGGAATATCTGGGGAAACCTCACATTTTCCATTTACTGACCCCCCGCAAGGTCCGTTGAACAGACTTTTGGCACATCGTGTTATAGGACAGATGCCACCTGTCAGACCTATAATACAATCTCCACAAGCCAGACATCTTTCACTTAAAACCCCCAATTCCTCTGGTCTTCCCAAGAAAGTGGTATTAATTCCAGGTAATACTATAACTTCAGGGAATTGCTCAGCTATGGCTTGTACACCAACACCGCAGGCTAAAGATAGGACAGCTTCCACTTCTTTAATTCTATTGGTTATTTCCTCTAAGAACTCTGGCTCACATTGTCGTTTTATGGTATATTCAATAAAAGTTTTGGGGTTGTCTTTGGTTTTTTCCAAGAGGCGCAGTGCTGAAGTTAGAGCTGCCACTTCCTTTTCACCACCACAATAGCGAATAGTAACACAAGTTCCACAACCCAAAACCAAAACTTTATGATATGGCTCAATTAATTTTTGTATCTCTTCTAACGGCTTTTGCTTACCAGTAATCACTAACTTTCACTTACTCTGTCTTTTATTATTAAGGTTGTTAAGGGATTAAAGGCATCAATTTATTCCGATTAGTTCTTTTATTTTGTCAAATTTTATCATTTCTTCACCAGTTAAATTATACAACAATAATTGTTTATTACCCAAACCTAATTGTTTAAGAGTATTTTTAGTCGTCTCTATTCTACGCTGCAACCACAACATATTCGGTTTAAAAGAACAATCTGACTCAAGACAAGCTAAAACCAGAACTATATCAGCTCCCAGTTCAAAGGCTTTAAGGAAATTAGTTACACTTATTTTAGAGACACAAGGAACAATGATTATACCTAAGTTATCTGGCTTGGTTCCTAAAAAGTGAGTATAAGTAGTAACAGAACCAAGACGATAGCTACAATAAAAAACAAATATTTTTGGTTCAATTGGAGGTAGTAGACTTAATGCTTTTTCTATTCTGAAGTTTATATCTTTCAATCCAGGCATAGTAAAAGCTATAGCATTAGCGGGACACTCAACAACACACAGCCCACAAGAACGACATAAATGACTTTGTATTTCCAATAGGCTGGTAGTAGTAAGACCTGGAGCTTGATAGGGACAAAGTCGAAGGCAAGTTAAACAGGTAGGGCATTTATCTTTCACGACTTCCGCAGCTCCACAACTAAGACACCTAAAGGCCTCTTTCAGTGCTGTTTCTTCGTCATAGCCTAAATCCATTTCTCTAAAACCAAGATTAGTTTTTTTGCCTTGCCAAATGGGCATAGGGTTCCGGGGATTTAAGCTAACTTGTTTTTCTTTTATTCTTTTTTCAATTTCATTTACTTCTAATCGGGCTATAGGCAATGGCTGATTCTCCGGGAAAGGCTTTCCAGTCAAATAATGGTCAATGATTTTAGCCGCTTTGTGACCAGCCCCCACAGCATTGACAGTCCAAACTGTGCCTGAAACTAAATCACCTTCGGCAATCAATCCGATTTCTATATTGGTCATTCGGCGGCTTCTATCGCTCCCAGTAGCAAGGAAGACTATCTTATATTTGTCTTGTTTTAGCTCAGACAGGGAAATATCTCTGCCAAAGACAGTATTAGTATGTATTTCTATGCCTAAAGCGAGGATATTTTGTATATCCCAATCGAGCAACTCACGGGGGAGTCTATAATAGGGGATAGCAATGCGGAGGGTACCGCCGATGAAAGGTAGTGCCTCAAAAATTGTTACTGAATATCCTAATTTGACAAGGTCTTGGGCAGCAGTTAATCCACATGGACCACCACCGATAATAGCAATTTTTTCAGTTCTTGTTTTAGGTAGTGGCTTTGGTAGGGGAGGACAAAATTGATATTCATAGTCAGAAACAAAGCGTTTCAGGTGCATTATATTTACTGCCTCATCGAGCAAGCGACGGTTACATTCTGTTTCACAGGGGTGTTGACAAATGCGTCCACAGGCTGAAGGGAAAGGCATGTGCTCTCGTATTAAAGTTATGGCATCTAAAAAATAGCCTTGGGTAATTAAAGCTATATAATCTCGAGCTCTAACTCCTGCAGGACAAGCTGCTTGACAGGGGGGTAATAACTCTTTTTGTTCTATTAATTGACTAATATTAATTGATGCCTCCACCACAACCTAAATTTCTCGTGTTTATAAACCAGCAGCATCTAACACCGCAGGTACTTTAGTTTCCCAACCTATAGCCATGATATGAACCCCTTGACACATGGGTTTCATTTGTTTAATTAAGCGAGCGGCTATTTCAATGCTTTTCTCAGCTTTATTTTCAGCCCTATCCAGTTCATCAATAAGTTCCTCAGGGACATGAACACCGGCAACATTTTTGTTCATAAAGCGAGCCATAGCTACCGAACGTATTAACACAATTCCAACCAATACTGGTACTTTAAATTTTTCGGCTTCTTTCATAAATTTTTCAAATTTTTTAGGTTCGTAAATTGTCTGGGTTTGGAAAAATTGGGCTCCTGCTTTGACTTTCTTTTCCATTTTAATAAGTTGGGGTTCCAGAGGCTCAGCTCCAGGGGTTACTGAAGCACCAAGGAAAAAATGTGGTTTCCCTTTTAATTCTTTACCAGCTAAGTCATATCCTTGTTCTAACCGCTTTGCCGCCTGTAGCAAAGAAACAGAATCAAGATCAAAAACAGGCATAGCTTGAGGATGATCCCCCAAGACTACATGGTCTCCAGTTAGACAAAGAACATTCTCAATACCGAGGACATAAGCATTAAGCAGGTCAGATTGTAAAGCAATACGGTTTCGGTCACGGCAAGTCATCTGGAAAATGGGTTCAAATCCCTTCTGTTTCAGTAAATAGCAGCCTGCTAAGGAGCCTAATCTCATTACTGCACTTTGCTGGTCAGTAACGTTAATAGCATCTACCCGGCCACGAAGTAACTCAGCATTGTTTAAAAAATCGGTGACATCAACTCCTTTAGGGGGACCAATTTCGGCTGTGACCACAAATTTACCATTTTTGAGGGCTTCGCGTAAACTCATCTTAATCCATCTCCTTATCTATGAATTTTTAGAAGATGGCACTTCTTGTGCCATTAGCTTACGAAATTCACTAACCAGCTTGGGAATAGGAAGACCATCTTTATTTTTAGCAATTAGGTTTTCTTTGGGACCTTCTTGATACCATTTCTTGAGCATTTGAGCGGTGACTTCAGGTAGGGTATCAATAACACTTGTTTCGAAGCCAATTTCAGCACCAGCTTTATCCACTGGTAACCAGGAGCGACGTGGATAGATATGCATATGCCACCTAAAATATTTTCTGGCTTCTTCCATAATGGCAAAAGGAGCCATATGTATTGCTATATTTAGGTCAGTGATTCCTTTGTAAAAAAATAAAGCTTGAAAAACGCCCAATACCGGTCGTACCATTTCTTGACGCTGAGTATAATTGGTCACCTGGAGTATATTAGAGATTTCTTCCTTAGGGAACATAATTACTTCATCAGGACAACTGGGGGCAAAAGCAGTGGCAATAAAAACATTATCACTATAAATCACTCGGCTTCCAATAGCCTCCTCTTCTTCTATCAACCATTGGAAAGGATTTTTGTGGTAACTTTCATAGATATGGTAGCAATAAGAAAGTTCCTTTTCTTGTTTAGTGTCAAGCTTAAAAGTGATGCTTTTTCTTTGAGAATGAGGATGTTGTTGGGAAGCTCCAGCAAAGATTCCCCAATTGGTAAAATCCATAAATGCGATAACCTCACAATCTTTGGCACAAAAAGCCGACAAGTCATAGGAGGATTCAATCATGTATTCCAGATCATCAAAATATAAATCAGACAGAAGTAATTTATGATGTCCAAAAGGAGGATAAATGGTTATCCAGTCATATTTTTCCCAGGGAAATTTGTTTGGGACTGATATGGCACCGCCAATATGCTCTATTCTTTCTTTGGGAGTAAATTCTTGATATCGGCAAAATTCGCATTTCTCAACTAGTTTAATATCAAGGTCAACCTTAACAGCTACAGGTCGTTTTAACCGTTCTAAAGAAATTTTGGAGATATTTCCTGAGATAGGGTCAACCCTGGTGAAGTAAGTAGTTTCTTTCCATTCACCATCAATATAAAAAAGCATAGACTTCCTGACGTATTCGTTTAAAAGCTGTTTCATTTCCATCCACTTCCTTAGAAAAGTTTCAACTTGTTTTTGCTATAGTCGTCTCTTCTACTTCTAACGCCCATTTGATGGTGCCTCTAATATACTTTGGTGGCTGCATCTTGCGATAATCTTTCGGTGGTAACATAATTTTCATTTTGTCCAGCTGTCCCAGAGCTTTTAATCGTTCATAGATTAGTTGCCAACCACAAGGCCGTACTTCAGATTCAACCTCACACCTGCCATTTTTGGCACCACCACATTGACCATTAATGAGCCCTTTACTACAGGCAGTGATAGGGCAGATACCGCCAGTATAATCTAAAAGGCAATCTCCGCATTGTTTGCAACGTTCTTCACCTCTCCATTCCCCCGTGACACCACCTAAGTTAATAGTATTCGTAGCTGGATGAGTTATCTTATTTACCACTGCTGCTGTGGCTTGAATTCCAATTCCGCAAGTCATAACCAATAATGAGTCAGCAGCATTGATTTCTGACTCGTGGGGAAAGAGGCTAATTTTTATTAAGGCTTTGTCGCAAAGAAAGTCAATAACAGCATAACCAGTAATAATCTTACCTTCCTTCTCTAACTTTTCTTTCATTTCTAAAACTTGTATTTCCCCGCCGGTCTGAGAAGCCTCGGCGCAACCCTTGCAACCAACTAAAAAGATTTTAGTTTCATCTTTCAAATAGCCTAAGATTTCTTCAAAAGGTTTTAGTTCCGTAACTATCATTTTTTACTCCTTAGTTTGATTTATTTCCTCTTCTATTAGCTGTAAAATTTGTGGTAGTTTAGCCTCAATTTCTGGAGAGAGCTCTATTCCCCAGTCTATCAATTTAGGTTCAATACCAATAACAACTATTCTCTTCGGCAATTCACCTTGTAATTTCATGATTTTGAGACTATCTAAGATCCCAAACTGATGAAAAGATAAAGGAGCATCCCAATCGATGTCTATATTTTGGAGCTGGAAGTGATAAATTGTCCCTGGTTCCTCCCCTTGGCTCACCGCATCTAAAATAATCAATTTATCCACCTTATTAATCAGAGTAGGGATATCTATTGATGTCCCGCCATCAATGAGTTCTACGTTTGGATATTTTAGGTTAGCTTTTAAGGAGTGAATAAGATGAATTCCTACCCCATCGTCTTTAAGTAATAAATTGCCTATCCCTAAGATGGCTATCTTAGGAAGTTGTGGATTTAATTCCTGGTCATTTTGGTGTTCCATTTTATTTAATCCACAAAACATCAAGTTTTTTCT
Source organism: Dehalococcoidia bacterium (assembly GCA_042408205.1). Taxonomy (GTDB): domain Bacteria; phylum Chloroflexota; class Dehalococcoidia; order GIF9; family DYGU01; genus JBHOQK01. Next base: position 14,522 of record JBHOQK010000004.1, read on the forward strand.
CTTTTGGTGTAATGATGTGAACCGCACAGGCAATACAGGGGTCAAAAGAGCGCACAATGCGCACGATTTCAAAGGGATTATTTTCATCTTTTATTTTGGTGCCGATCAGGGCTTGTTCTACAGGACCTGGCTGTTCTTTATCATCCCGTGGTGAGAGGTTCCAAGTACTGGGCACCACGCACTGGTAGTTAGCAATCTTCTTATCTTTTATTTCTATCCAATGACCTAAAGCACCACGAGCTCCCTCAATCAAGCCCATACCAGTAGCTTCTTCCGGAATAGTATAGTCTATATAAGCTGGTTCACCGGGCTTGAGCTGAAGTAACCATTCAGGCATAGAATCAGCGACGAATTTGGTATACAAAGCCCGAGCCGCATGGCGACCAAGAACAGAGAACATTTTTAGAGGCTCAGCTTTAAGTTGAGATAAAAAGGAGTCAACCAAGTTTTTCATCGTGGAATTACCACTAGCATAAGTTACCATTACTCGAGCCAGTGGACCAACCTCAAAAACTTTACCTTCATAGCGGGGCGCTTTTAGCCAAGAATACGCCTCTTTTTTATAAGGCTCAGGTTTGGTTTCGCCCTGGGCAGGATGTCTGCCGCTGCTTTGGTTTGCATACCAGGAATGTTTAACATATTCAGCTATTTTTTGAGTATCTAAAGGGTTAAATTCCAGATTACCTGATGTTGTTCCTTGTCTCAGAAGTCGTTTTCGGGTAGTTAGGTCAGGATTTTTACCATCTAAGTCATAACTACCGTAAGAAAGAAGATTCTTGCAACCAATACCGATCTCAAAATAGTCCAGATAAGCTTCAGCAATAGTAATGACATCAGGAATATAAACGTTGTTAACAAAATCTCTCAATTCATTCAAGCGCCACAAGAAATTAGCTATTTTATCCACAGTGGGAGTTTCAGTAACGCCCCCCGGTACAATTGTCATGTCATGAGGCATTTTCCCACCAAAAATAGTTGACATTTCTTGTCCTTTACGACGCATCTCCAAAGCTTTAATATAATGAGCTAATAGATCTAAGTTTACTTTTTCGGGAAGGCGATAATCACCTTCATAGCGGGGTATAAAAGGTCCAAGCTCTCCTCTTTCGGCAAAGGCTTTTACTGAATTTAGTACTGGGTCGTTCCCATTATATTTGACAATTTTAGTTATATCTATATAGTCCAAAGCGGCTAAATGATAAAAATGAAGAATATGGTCAGCAATGTGAGAAGCACCCAAAATAAGATTACGAATTATTCTGCCATTGTCTGGAATTTTATCGGCAATATTGAAGGCACTATCCAGATTAAGAGCCGCAGCTATAGAATGGGGAGTCGGACAGACACCACAGATCCGCTGGACGTATCTTTGAGCATCTCGGGGCTCTCTCCCTTGGAGGATAATTTCTATGCCCCTAAAGAGCATCCCTGAGCTTTTAGCATCTTTAACTTCTCCATTCTCCACAATTACTTCTATTTTTAAATGTCCTTCGATACGAGTCATAGGATCAATTACAATCTTGCGCACTTGTTTACCCTCCTTTAGGCTTACCTATTATAGGTATATTCTCCCCTGTTAATTTCTGATACATGGGAGATAAAAGGTCAGGAAATCCAGGCTCACAGCAACCTATGCAAGGAGAACCAGCACCAATACACCAGTTAACCCCATTATTCCATTTTCGAAGGGGACAGTCAGAGTGAGTCACTGGACCCTTACAGCCAAGCTCGTTAAGACAACCAGGCTCACCAAATTTTCGAGCAAACTTGCCTTCATCAAAGTAGGCACGCCTAGGACAATTTTCGTGAATTAGTTGCCCAAAAAAAACTTTAGGTCGTTGGTATTCATCCAGGTCTTGGGGCTGGGGTAATCCAAAAAGGAGGAAATAGACTACAGTACCCATAAACCAATCGGGATGAGGAGGACAACCTGGAACATTAATCACCGGTTTATTAATACCCCGAGACTTAAAGAAAGCAGAAGTGCCAACACAGCCACTTGGATTTGGTTTGCCCGCAGCAATACCACCAAAGGCAGCACAAGTACCTAAAGCAATGACCGCCAGACTATTTTTAGCCAAACTCTCAACTTGGGAAGCTATCGGTATAGGCTGACCGTCTTTCTCCCCTAGTATACCGTAAATACCCTCTCCTTTAGTTGGTATGGCACCTTCTATTACCAATATATAATTATCTTGGTTTCTTTTCGGTGTCTCCTCCAAAATTTGAATTACGCTATCACCTTGTCCAGCCATTATAGTAGCATGAAATTTAAGATTAATATGTTTACCTGGTAAAATTTCATCAATTAAGACATTTTTAATATCTGGACTATGTAGGTTAAGAATAGAAACGGAACATCCGGTACAAGTAGCTGCCTGAAGCCAAATTACGGGATATTCTATAACCTGGTCATTTGCCATTTTACTCCTTTCTATAATAAACATTTAACATATTCTGGGCAATAATTCTCCACTAAGCATGTCTACAATTCGTGATGCTCCAAGCTTCGTTTTCATTACAACCTTACCTTTGGGGGCTTCGGTTACAGTACCGATTATTGTTGCCTGAGTTCCATATTGGTTCTGCTTCATTTTGTCTAATACGCGTTCAGCATCTTCAGGGGCAACTATAGCTATTAATTTACCTTCGTTAGCTAAGTAAAGGGGGTCAAAGCCTAAAAGCTCACAAGCAGCCCGTACTGGATCAGCTATAGGTATTTTATCTTCTTCTATCCAGATACCTACATTAGATTGTTTAGCCAGTTCATTTAAAGCGGTAGCTAAACCACCCCTTGTGGGATCGCGTAAGCAATGAATTTGGCGAGAGACTTCCAGCATTTCAGCAACCAGTTCATGCAATGGGGCACAGTCACTTTCTATAGGGAGAGAAAATTTTAAGCCTTCGCGCTGAGTTATAATAGCAATACTATGATCGCCTATAGTGCCACTGAGAATAACTTTATCCCCCGGTTTGGCATTGGAACCAGAGATATTTACCTCTATGGGAATGACTCCCAGACCAGAGCTATTAATAAATAGCTTATCGGCACTACCTTGATTAACTACCTTAGTATCACCGGTAATTATTTTTACTTTAGCTTTTTCAGCGGCATCTTTTATAGAATTGATAATAATTTTAAGCTCCTCCAGGGGGAAGCCTTCTTCTATGATTAAGGAAATACTTAAGTATAAGGGTATGGCTCCAACCATAGCTAAGTCGTTGACAGTACCATACACGGCTAATTTACCAATATCGCCACCAGGAAAAAAGAGGGGGTTAACAACATAACTATCGGTGGTAAAGGCCAAACGACCACAGAGCTCAAAAACAGCTGAATCATTTAATTTATTTAATATTGGATTACTTAAGGGAGGTATTAAATTATTTTCTATAAGGTCGTGACTAAGCCTACCACCACTACCGTGAGCTAATAATATTGTGCCAGTCATAATTTATTCCATAATAATAAAAATAAGCCGCACAAGCCCCTTCTGAAGATACCATGCAAGGACCAATGGGATGTTCTGGGGTACAGACACGGCTAAAAAGTTTACACTCCGTAGGCTTTTTTGCCCCACGAAGAATGTCTCCACAAAGGCATTCTTTTGGCTCCCTAGGTGGGGGTAAAATTAATGGGAAAGCTCTTTCAGCATCAAAATGTTCGTATTCTTTTTTAAACTTTAAACCACCTTGGGGCACTTTGCCGATTCCTCTCCAAATCGCTGTAGTGGGTTCAAAGACCCGCCACATAATTTCTAAAGCTTGTCTATTTCCTTGAGATTTTACTCCGCGGCGATAAGCTATTTCTACTTTTGGCGTTCCCAGTTCAACTTGCTCCAGCAGCATAGTTAATGAAAGTAAAATGTCTAAAGGTTCAAAGCCGGAAATAACACAAGCAATATCGTATTGTCGAGGAATAAATTCCCAAGGCTCAGAACCAATTATAGCACTAACATGACCGGGACAAATTATCCCATCAAGTTCAAGTTCGCTCAAGCCAACTAATGCCGTCATCAGCAGCAGTTTGATTGCTGGTGGACAAAGCTTAAGAAGGGACAAAATATAGAAATTTTCAATTTTCTTTTGCTCTGCTTCCAAAACAGATGCTGCAATGGTTGGAGCAGTGGTCTCAAAGCCAACTCCAATGAAGATAACTGCTTTTTGGGGGTTGTTTTGGGCAATTTCCAAAGCATCCAGTACCGAATAGACTATTCGAATATCAGCCCCATTAGCTTTTGCTTCTTGAAGGCTGGAATAGCTTCCCGGAACTTTCAACATGTCTCCAAAGGTAGTAATTATAACATTAGGTAAGTAGCTAAGGCAATAGCTTTATCTAAGTCAGTATTAGCTGTAACGCATACTGGACAGCCTGGACCAGAGAGCATTTCTATATTTGGAGGAAGAAGTTGCCGGATACCATGTTTAAGAATAGCGACAGTATGCCCACCACAAAACTCCATAAATTTTACTCGGCGGTGAGACAATTTATGGATACGATTGAGTAATTTCTGCCCTAATTCAATATTTCGATATTCATCAATAAGTCTGATCGGCACTTAGCATCTCCTCTAGTAGTTCCAGTGTTTTCTGGGCTTCTATTTCATCAACAACACTTATAGCATAGCCAGCATGAAGGAGAACATAATCACCAACTTTGGCCTCAGGAGTTAGCTGGATACTAATTCGACGCTTTAACCCCCCAATTTCTATATCAGCGGTAGTGCCTTCAATAGATATGATTTTAACGGGCACAGCCAAACACATGGTCACTTCTTAACAGATAAAGTGAGCAATAACTGCTTGTCCCAAGGAAATACCACCATCATTACACGGAACTTGCTTGTGGCTAAAAACAGTGAAACCAGCAGTTTCAAGGGAAGCAATAATTTTTCTGAAGAGAAGACGATTTTGAAATACTCCTCCACTTAAAACTACTTGCTTTATCCCTATTTCCTGATTTATGAGTTGACACATTTCAGTTACCATTTGGACTACAGTATTATGGAATTTAGAAGATACAAAGGCTGGTGGAGTTCCACACTTCAGGTCTTCTATTATCGCTGCAAAGAGCTCATCAAGAAGAATGACATTAGCTTCATTTTTATTGACTATTGAATAAGGATAATTTTTAACATCATTTTTTACATCATAAGCTATCATTTCTAATTCAATAGCAGCTTGACCTTCATAGTCTATTTTATCTCTAACGCCTATTAAGGCTGAAATAGCATCAAAGAGCCGTCCCATGCTTGAGGTAAGAGGTGAATTAAGTTTAGCTTTTATCTGTTTCAAAATAAGCTCCACTTCCAGCTTATCAATTCTGTTTAAGAAATCAAGATTAGAATTCAAAACCTCTTCACCTAACAGAGTAACGATATAGCTGATAGCAGTCCGGTAAGGTCTTTGTATAGCTACAGTTCCTCCAGGTAACGGTAAATACTGTAAATGTCCCCAGCGTTTAAAGTGACTATAATCAACCACTAAAAATTCACCTCCCCAAATGTGCCCATCAGCACCCAACCCAGTGCCATCAAAGGCAACACCTATGACCGGGGAGGATAAATTGTTATCTATCATACAACTAACTACATGAGCATGATGGTGTTGTATAGGAACTAGTTTTAAATGGCTATGTTTAGCCGCTAATTCCTGAGCATATTTAGTTGAGAGATATTCAGGATGGAGATCATGAGCTACGATTTCCGGTTTAATGCGAAATAACTTCTGGTATAGTTCAATTGAATTCATAAAATGTGTCAAAGTTTCCAAGTTTTCCATATCTCCGATATGTTGACTTAGGAAAGCGTATTTATCTTTAGTTAAACAAAAAGTATTTTTAACTTCAGCCCCACAGGCAAGGATTGGTTTAGCTGTAAAGGGAAGTTTAATGGGGTAAGGAGCATAACCTCGAGCGCGCCTGATAATTTGGGGAACATTTCTTTCTACAAAAGTAACACTGTCATCATAACGGGCGTAAATATCCCGGTTGTGAAGTAGAAAATAATCAGCAAGTTGGGATAAACGCCTTAAAGCTTCGTCATTGTCTTTAGCAATAGGCTCTTCACTAATGTTGCCACTGGTCATAACTAAAGGTAAGTCGGATTCTCTAAGGAGCAAATGATGGAGAGGGGTATAAGGGAGCATCACCCCCAGATATTTTAGGTTTGGTGCTACTTCTTGGCATACCGATGATTCTTCTTTCCACGGCATAAGGACAATAGGGGAATGGGGGGAAAGAAGCAATTCCTTTTCTTTTTCCGAGATAAAACAATGTTTTTTAGCTTCGTCAATATCTTTCACCATTATAGCAAATGGTTTAAAGAGTCGGCGTTTTCTTTGACGAAGAAGTCTGACAGCGTCCTTATTAGTAGCATCACAAGCTAAGAGAAACCCCCCTAATCCCTTGATAGCTATTATTTTCCCTTTTTTCAAAAGCTCACTGGTAGTATTGATAATGTCTGGACAAGATATTGGATTTCCTGTTTTGTCCACTAAGGAAAGTTGAGGACCACAGCTGGGGCAGGCATTAGGCTGAGCGTGGAAGCGACGGTTTGAAGGGTTATCATATTCTTTCTGGCATTCAGGGCACATTTTAAAGGAGCGCATAGTAGTTTTAGGACGGTCATAGGGAATGTCCTCAATTATAGTGAAGCGGGGACCACAATTAGTACAATTAATGAAAGGGTAACGATAGCGTCGGTCAGTAGGGTCGAAAAGTTCTTCAAGACAAGCTCGGCAAGTAGCTATATCGGGGGAAACAAGTTGATATTTCCCCTCTTGGGAAATACTTTGGCGAATTTCAAAATTTAGATAACCTTTAGGTATATGGTAGGTAACGGTAATACCTTCAATCTGAGAGAGAGGAGGGGCTTGGGTTTGGAGTTCTGTTATAAATTGCTCAAGGGCATTTTTGTCTCCCTCTACCTCAATTTTAACGTCTTCAGAAGTATTACATACCCAGCCGGTTAAACCGTGTTTAATAGCCAGTTGATAAATAAAAGGACGAAAACCAACCCCTTGAACCACCCCTTTAACGCTTATTTGAGCTAAATATAAACTTTTTATCTTTGTTGCCATTCTTTAATATTGCTCAAGGAAATTAGAAATTTGGGCGAAAGTGAAAACAGGTCCATCCCGACATACATATTTATCACCAATGTTACATCGGGCACATTTACCCATGCCACATTTCATTTTTTGTTCCAGAGTAGTAACAATTTGGTCATTGCCAAAACCTAATTCTTTGAGAGCAATTAAAACGAAACGAATCATGATAGGTGGTCCACAAGTTATAGCAATGGCGTTTACAGGTGATGGTTTAAGTTCACTAACTACAGTAGGGACTAAAGCTACTCTTCCGGTCCAGTTTTCATCACCCCTATCTACCGTTAGCTCTAACTGAGTTCGGGGGGCTTTTGCCCAAGTATCAAATTCATTAGCAAAAACCAAATCCCGTGGTGTTCGCGCTCCATTGATAATTAGGAGATTACCGTAGTCATCTCGATGGTCGAGGATAAAGTTAATAACAGGACGCAAAGGTGCCATCCCAATACCACCACCGATAATAATGATATTTTTGCCTTTATAATCTTCTAATGGGAAATAATTACCAAAAGGTCCTCTAATACCTATCGTTGCTCCCGGCTCAAGTTCATGAAGAGCCGCTGTTACAGTACCGATGCGTCTCACCGCAAATTCTATTCCTGTTTTTTGGTAAGCCAAAGAAACAAAGCCAAAGGGTGCTTCTCCAACCCCATAAGCAGAGAGAAAAGCGAACTGACCTGGTTTGTAATCAAAGGTCTCTCTGAGTTGGGGAATATCAAGTTCTAAATTAAGGAGTTTAATCTCAGGTGTTAAATTGGTTATCTTTTTTAGAGTTGCTGGATAAGGAATAAAAGGGTTGTTTAACATCATTTCAAACCTTCATTCTTTGAACATCAGTAATAACTTCCCGAATGTCTATATTTACTGGACAACTTCTAACACATCGGCCACAGCCAGTGCATTTAATTTCATTAAAGATTTTAGGGAAATAAAGTAATTTATGGTAAAAACGATTGCGAAGCCGAGCTCCTTTGGTTGGTCGAGGCTCATAGCCGCCAGCGAGACGGGTGAAAGCAGCTGACTGACAACTTTCCCAACTACGGACTCGTTCTATTTTTCCTTTACTTACATAATCCCGAATATCAAAACAATAGCAACAAGGACAAACATAAGCACAAATATTACAATGAATACAGCGGTCAGCCAATCTTTCCCAGTACATCTCGTTAAAAACTTGAGGCATTATCTCAGTAATGCCTTCCACAGGCACTAAATTAAGGGAAGGTAAGGCTTGGGGTATGACCTCAGTCTCATATAATGGGGCATTTATTAACAGTGTTTCTCCTTTTTCGGTTACTACTTGTACCATATATCCCTCTGTTATTTCTGTCAGTAAAATATCTAAATAAGTTAGATCAGCTGGGCCTGTGCCAGTACTGGTACAAAAACACTCAGGTAGGGGATGGGAGCAAGCTAATCCTATTAAAGTAGTCTTATCCCGTTTTTCCTTATAGAGGACATCAGCCGGCTCCGCTAAAAAAGCTTTGTCTATTAATGCTATCCCTTTGGCATCACATGGATGAACACCAAAAAGAATAGCTTTTTTATCGACACTGGTTGGGATAATTTGAGAAAATTCATCTTTAACTATAGTGAAGAGAGTTTCTGAAGGTGGAAAAAACCAGTTCTTAGGCGGAAGGTCAGTAGTGACGAAATTCAAATTTATTTTGTCTATTTCTGAGCTGGCAATAGATTTATAAAGGGTAACTCCGTTATAAGTAACCGGAGCAATGAGAATGAATTCATCTATTAATAACTTTAACCATAATAAAAGATCTTTCTTAGCAATAATTTTCGTCATTCACCAATTCCTAATTTATCTTCTTTTTTATAGCTGGCAAAAGGAGGTGTTATTTCAGCATTGATTCCGGGTTCAAAGTTAAAAAATCGTAAAGTATCTCTCTCTAATTTACGGTTGATCAACATAAGGGGTATATTCACTGGGCAAACGCGTTCACACTCCCCACAGCTAACACAGCGGGCTGATAAATGAAACCCCCGACCTGCATTCCATATCCAGTTTTCCCCGGGAGCAATTCTAATACCTACCCAAAGGGGGTCTAATTCATCTACAAAACATTCATAACAGTAACAACCAACGCAAACTTGGCGGCATCCGTAACAACGGATACAGCGTGTAAAGTGCTCGGACCAAAATTTCTTTCTTTCTGCTTGAGCTAAGTTTTCTATCTGAATAACGTCAGCATAATTACGACTTGGGACTTCTGGAATTGGTTCTCCGACCAAAAAATCGTAGATATAAGGGATATGTTGAGGACAATATTGGCATTTGATAGGCGTTGAATCCTCAATTCGATTAAAACGCACTTTCTTAACACCAAAACAAACAACGCCTATAATAAACAGATTTTCTCGTCGCAATTGTTTTTCATTAAGGAGTAAGTTTATTCCCCTGGTATCACAAGGTTTAGCGACAATTCCAGTAGGTTTATGTCTCCTGTCAATTAAGTATTTACTTAAATTGTGAACGCAAGTTTCATCAAAGATTAGCTTATTTACCTGAGATGTTTCATAAATAAAAACAGGACGAGCGGTTAAATTGTCGGTGGCTCGCTCATAACCTATGACACAGTCTACGGTTTTTGTTTCCAGTAATTCTTTAGCTTTATGGCGAATTTGGTCAATCACTTTTCTTCTCGCTTTATTTTTCTTAAAGTTTCGGTGAAATCAGTAATTATCTGGGAAAATTTTTTGCCTTCTGAAGCTGAAACCCACTCTAACCTGAAACGTTCCTTGTTGATGCCTAAATAATCAAGAAATAGATGAAGTAAGGCAAAGCGACGACGAGCGTGATAATTGCCTTCAGTATAATGACAATCACCTGGATGACATCCGGCAATTAATACACCGTCAGCCCCTAATTGGAAGGACTTAATCACGAAAAGAGGATCAACTCTTCCAGAACAGGGAACTCGAATAATCCGAATATTGGGTGGATAAATAATGCGACTGGTACCAGCTAAATCAGCCCCAGCATAGCTACACCAATTACACAGAAAACCAATTATTTTAGGTTCATCCTTTACAGCCATAAACTAACCATTTCATCTAAAATTTGCTGGTTGCTAAAACCACGTAAATCAACGGCTTTGGGACGACAAGCAGCTACGCACAAACCACATCCTTTACATAAGCTTTCATTTACAGTAGCAACAAGGCGCCCATCCCGGGTAGTCTGGTAATCAATGGCTTTAAAGGGGCAGACAGTAACACACAAAAGACAACCAATACAACGGGCTTGATTTACCACGGCTATTAAAGGTTCTGTAGTTAAAGTGTCTTGACTAAATAAAGCTGCCACTTTTACAGCAGCAGCACTTCCTTGTGCCACACAATCAGGAATATCCCGAGGTCCAACACAGGCGCCGGCAACAAAAATACCATCAGTTTGAGTTTCCACAGGGCGTAACTTTGGATGCGCTTCTACCAGAAAATTGTAAGTGTCATAACTGATGTTAAGGATTCGAGCCAATTCAGCAGCGCCAACACTCGGCTCCATACCAGTAGCCAAAACTACTAAGTCAACAGCAACCTCTATTACTTTTCCAAGAAGAGCGTCTTCGCTCCTGACTACTAATTTTTTACCCTGCGGGTAAATTTTGGCAGGACGTCCTTTAATATATATAGCTCCAGCCTCCTCCACAGCTCTAAGGTAAAACTCTTCAAAGTCTTTACCCCCAGCCCGAACATCAATATAAAAAATGTAGCATTGGATCTCAGGGTCATGCTCCTTTAGCATGATAGCCTGTTTGGCTGTATACATACAGCATACTTTGCTACAATACGGTCTATCTTTTCTTTTATCCCGGGAACCAACACAGCAAACAAAAGCCACTGTTTTTGGAGGGGTACCATCTGAAGGGCGAATCACCTTCCCACCTGTAGGACCTGAGGCACTCATTAATCTTTCCAGTTGCAGGCCAGTAATTACATCGGCATAATTCCCACTCCCATATTCTTCATAGCGGGTATGGTCATAGGTCTGATATCCTATAGCCACTATTATAGCGCCAAATTTTTCCGTAATAATTTGATCTTCCTGATCCCAGGCAATAGCACCACTAGGACACAGTTTTTCACAAATACGGCATTCAGGGGGTTTCTTGCCCACTTGACCTGAAGCCACCCAGTCCAGATACTTAGCATATCGGCAGTGATTAAAGTCGATAACTGGTTTTGGTGGTATTGCTTGAGCAAAAGGAATATAAATAGCAGTACGCTTGCCTAATCCCAAATCAAATTCGGAGGGGACTTTTTCAGGACACTTCTGCCAGCATATCCCACAACCAGTACATTTTAAATGGTCAACCTTTTTAGCTTTCTGTAAGATTTCTACTTCAAAATTACCAACAAAGCCCGTCACTTTTTTAACTTCGGCATACGTCAAGAGATTAATTTTAGGATGTTGGGCTAAATCAACCATTTTGGGAGTAAGAATGCAAGCAGAGCAGTCTAAAGTAGGAAAGGTCTTATCTAATTGAGCCATACGACCACCAATACTTGGTTCTCTTTCTACTACCACTACTTCATAGCCAGCATTAGCAATATCCAAAGCAGCTTGAATTCCAGTAATGCCACCACCAATCACTAAAGCTCGTTTGGTGATTTTTACTTCCTTTGGGTGAAGAGGTTCATGGCGAAAAACTTTGGCAACCGCCATTTTTATAAGTTCTATTGCCTTCGCTGTAGCTGTCTCTTTATCTTCACTATGAACCCAACTGCATTGTTCTCTTATATTAGCTATTTCCAATAAATAGGGGTTTAGTCCGGCGCTGGCCAGTGTTTTGCGAAAGGTCGTTTCATGCATACGAGGAGAGCAAGCAGCCACAACAACTCGGTTAAGGTTATTTTCTATGATGGCTTGGCGAATTGAGGCTTGTCCTGGTTCACTGCAGCTATATTTGTTATCTGTGACAAAAACAACCATAGGCATTTTTTTAACTGCTTCAAGTACTTCAGAAATGTTTACTACACCGGCAATATTTGTGCCACAATGACAAACAAAAACACCAATCCGAGCCAATTTCTCCCTCTCCTTTACATAGCTTCAGCCACTAATTCAGCTACATCTTTCACTTTAATTACATCACCTTTATCTAATGTTAAGACACTATCATCGAAATTAAGAATACAATAAGGGCAAGTTGTAGCTAATATTTTAGCCCCCACTTTAATCGCTTGCTCAACACGGATATTAGAAAATCTCTCCTCCTTTTTGGTTTCTTCCCAGATTCTGGCCCCTCCCCCACCACAACATAGGCTGCTGGCACCAGATTCTGGCATCTCTACTAATTCTAAACCAGGTATTTTCTTCAAAATTTCTCGGGGTGCCTCATATATGCCATTATGACGCCCAAGATAACAGGGGTCATGATAAGTGACTTTTTCCCTTAGTTCTTTGGTCAATTTTAACCGCCCCTCTTGGATGAGCTTAAGTAAATATTGGGTGTAGTGAAATACTTCAAAATTAGCGCCAAATTCCGGATACTCGTTCTTAAAAGTATGATAACAGTGAGGGGAGCTGACTATAACCTGTCTTACTCCTTTTTCTTTAAAAGCAGTTATATTACTCTGAGCCAGATTTTGGAAAAGAGTTTCATTCCCTGCCTTACGAACGCTTTCGCCGCAACAATTTTCGGCATACCCCACGATACCAAAATCCACATTTGCCTTCTGTAAAATGCTTACTAATGCCCGAGCCATTCTATTAACTTTTGGGTCATAAGCGGGGATACAGCAAGAGAAATAGGTTATTTCCATACCAATAGAGAAAGTTTTCACTCCCAACTCGGTTGCCCAATTTACTCTTTTTTCTCGACTTTCGCCAATAGGATTACCCACCGCAGCAATGTTCTTGAGAGTAACACGTAAAGGTTCAGGTACATATCCAACACCAAAACCAACTGGAATTCGTCGTAATGCCCTCATAACATCTATAATCTTCACCTCTCGAGGACAAGTATCCACACAGGCTTTGCAAGTAACACAAAACCACAAATTTTCATCTTCAAAATCAACTAATCCTAACTGGGCTTCATGAATAATTCTCCGGACTGGGAAAATTCTGACTAAGTTCCAAGGGCAAGCACCAGTACATTTACCGCATTGGTAACAGGATTTAATAGCTTCTCCCCCAGCTTCTTTTATGAAATCTATAGTTTCAACAGAAGGTGTTGCTATGCTAATAGTTATGGCAAACTTCTCCCCATTTTTAATTCAGTTAGTATCCAAGAACACCATTCGTCAATGCCTGCTCCGGTACTACAGGAAACCTGAAAGATTCTAACCTTTGGGTTTAAATTCTCAATAGATTTGCAAAAAGCAGCCAAATTGAAGTTGAGATAAGGAAGAAGATCTATCTTGTTTATAACTACAGCATCTGCATCAGTGAAGATGATGGGGTATTTCACTGGCTTATCATCACCTTCAGGAAGACTGGAAATTACTACTCGCTTGTGTTCCCCAAGAGTAAATTGGGCAGGACAAACTAAGTTACCAACATTCTCAATGAAAAGTAAATCAATCTGCGTCAGAGGCAAGTTATCAAGAGATTGACTAATCATATTAGCGTCAAGGGAGCAACCACCACCAGTATTTATCTGAACTACAGCTATACCTTCTTTTTTAATTTTGTTGGCATCTAACTGGGAGGCAATGTCCCCTTCAATAACAGCTATCCTTATTTTGTCTTTCAATTTCCCTATAGTTTGCAGGATTAGGCTTGTTTTGCCAGCTCCTGGTGCTGACATCAGATTGATAACAAAAATTTTATGTTTTCTGAAAAGTTCTTTATTTTTGCTGGCTATGAGTTCATTGGCATCAAGAATATTTTTCAGTACTTTAACTTTCACTTTCTGTCGCTATCAATTATTCTACTTCCAAGCTGTCTACATAAAATTCTCGCCCAGCCACGATTTCAACTTGCTGGCTATGGCAATGAGGACAATTCCAAAGAACCTCCTCCGGACTGAAGATTAAGAGGCATTGGCGACACTTTAGTTGAGCTGGAATTATCTCAAAAATAAGTGAGGCTTCTTCAGCAATACTGCCCTTCTTTAGAAAATCAAAGTAAAATCGGACACACTCACTAACAATTCCTGAAAGTTCACCAATGACTAAATTAACTTTATTAATCTTGGTAGCATTAGCAGCTTTTGCCTGTTCTAAAATTATATCCAGAAGGCTTTTAGTTACAGCTAATTCATGCATTGGCACACGATGACAAAATCTCGCAAATTGTAATTCATTTTGATTTTCTTTTCAAATTATCTATAACTCGGTCTAAAGTTTCTTTTAATCCAGGAACCGTCTCATAAAGAATAATCTCATGGGGTTCAATCCACTTCGCCTCGGTATGCTCCCAGTCTATTGTGATTTTTCCAGGGTCTGTTACGTGGAAGAGGTAAGGATGAACTATCCATTTTCTGTTTATAACTTCATCAATAATTTCTAAAGGTTCTCCTTTACTTAACAATTGAACATCTTCTTTACTCAACCCTGTCTCTTCCTTAATTTCAATGATAGCTTGTTGGTCATCAGTAGTTTCTATATAACCGCTGACACCCGCCCATTGCTCTTGGTAAGTACCGACTTTTTGACTCCGTTTTAAGAGTAGAATTTTGTTATCGTGTTCCAGGAAGCAGGTAACTATGTGTTTCTCGGTTAAATTTTTTGGGGCATTTTCGGTTTGGCTTAAAAGATCAATCAGATATTCTTTAAGAAGATTTAAGGCGGCTTCAGTAGCTTTTTGTTTGTTACCTTCCCGATTAGCTTTAAAGTAATTTTCTCGAGTTAGGTTCCGGTCAACTGCTGATAAACCAATATAAAAAAGTCCCACCGGTTTTTGGGGGGTAGCCCCAGAGGGTCCGGCAATGCCCGTATCAGAAAGACAAATATCAACCTTAAGTATTTTTCTGCCTCCTTCTGCCATTTCTAAAGCTGTTTGAGGACTAACCGCACCATAATTTTGAATAGTTTCTTCTTTTACCCCTAAGATATTAATCTTGACTTCGTTGCTATAAGCAATTATTGACCCTTTATAATATTCGGAGCTACCCGGAATATTAGTAATTTTGTCACTTATTCTACCCCCTGTAGCTGATTCAGCTGTACCAATAGTAAGCAATTTCCCTGTTTTGGCTTGATACTTTCTGATCAATTGGGCAATCTCTAACTCAAGCTCTACCATGATCTAAATGAGTTAAAACTTTGCTTCCAAGCCGTTAATATTTTAACAGAAATTGAAATTGTTAATAACCGCCTGGCTATCACAAATAGAAAAGTTAAAGAACGTTACTTTACATTGACAGCTAAAGGAACACTGATTAAAATCAGGCAAAAGATTATTTACCTATGACCAGCAATGAAATAAGAGAAACTTTTTTACGTTTTTTTGAGAGTAAAGGACATAAAAGAATTCCAAGTTCGTCTTTAGTCCCTCACGGAGACCCTTCTTTACTTTTAACCACGGCTGGGATGGTCCAGATAAAGCCTTATTTTTTGGGGCTGGCAGTGCCCCCCAGTCCCCGTTTAACTTCGTGTCAAAAATGTTTCCGAACTACCGATATAGACTCTATTGGTGACCCTAAGCATCTAACCTTTTTTGAAATGTTGGGCAATTTCAGTGTTGGTGATTACTTTAAGAAAGAAGCTATTACCTGGGCATGGGAATTTGTGACTCAACATTTAAAGCTTCCGGCACCAAAACTTTGGATAACTATTTATCTTGACGATGATGAAGCCTTCCATTACTGGCGACAGGTAGGAGTCCCGGAAAGTAAAATACTAAGGTTTGGGGAAGAGGATAATTTCTGGGGACCGGCTGGGGATTCAGGACCTTGTGGACCATGTAGTGAAATACATTATGATTTCGGCGAGGAAATCGGCTGTGGCAAACCAGACTGTAAGCCAAATTGTGGTTGCCCTCGCTTCTCCGAAATTTGGAATTTAGTCTTCATTCAATATAACCAGGACCGGAATGGCAAACGCCTTCCTTTACCTAAACCAAATATTGATACTGGTATGGGTCTGGAGCGCATCACAGCGGTAATGCAAGGCAAATTTTCTGTCTACGATACCGACCTTTTCCTTCCTTTGATCACTTTTATTGCTGAGCTGACAAAGAGGAGATACGGAGATGATGAGACTGTTGATCGGGCAATTCGGATCATAGCCGAGCACAGCCGCGGCATCACTTTCTTAATTGCTGATGGGGTTTTACCCTCTAATGAGGGTCGAGGCTACGTTTTACGTCGGATATTGCGCCGAACTTCCCTTTTCGGCAGAAGATTAGGACTGAATAAACCCTTCATTACTGAAATTGCTAACCGTGTCATTGAACAGATGAAACACATATATCCTGAACTACAAGATAATCGTTCTCTCATAGGCGAAATAATTAAAGCCGAGGAAGATAGGTTTGCCACCACTTTAGACACTGGTCTTAACTTATTAGATAAACTTATTGACCACGCCCAAAGTCAAGGGAAAGATTATCTTTCTGGGGAAGATGTTTTTACCCTTTATGATACTTATGGCTTTCCTTATGAGCTAACCTTGGAAATTGCCCAAGAACACGGGTTATCGGTAGATAAGGCTGGTTTTGAAGCTGAAATGGAACGCCAAAGACAAAGAGCTCGAGCAACTAAAAAATTTGAGGATATCTTACCCCTCAGCTTAGGCCCAAAGTTTACTTCGACTTTTGTCGGCTATGAAATGACTAGTGTCAATTCTGTTATTCTCGGTCTAAGAGTCAACAACCAGGAAACAACCTTAGCTTTGGAGGGGCAGGAAGTTGAAATAATTCTGGATAAAACACCGTTTTATGCTGAGATGGGAGGACAGGTTGGTGACACTGGTGAAATAATAGGTCCTCGAGGTAAAGTTTTAGTAACTAATACTATTGGCAATTACATTCACATAGGACAAGTAATAACCGGGGAAATTTCCGTAGGAGATGAAGTCTTGGCTCAGGTAGATATAAAGCGTCGCCAAGACATTGCTCGAAATCATACAGCTACACACCTTCTTCAGGCAGCTTTGCGCCAAATTTTAGGAAGGGATGTTTATCAGAAAGGCTCTCTGGTAGCCCCAGATAGATTTAGGTTTGATTATTCTCATTTGGCACCAGTTACTAAAGAACAGTTATTGAGGATTCAACAATTTGTTAATGAAAAAATACGCCAGAATTTACCTGTTAGAAGCAAGTTTACTACTTATAATCAAGCTATTGCCGAAGGTGCCATTGCTTTATTTACCGAAAAATATGGGGAAACAGTTCGGGTCATAGAAATTGGAGAACCCCCCATAAGCTCAGAGCTTTGTGGTGGTACTCATGTAAGTGCTACCGGGGAAATCGGTTTCTTTCTTATTGTTAGCGAAAGTAGTATTGGCACTGGCTTGCGTCGCATTGAAGCTGTCACCGGACGAGGTGCGGAATCTTTATTACAAAGCCGGCTTTCTACCCTGGAAATTATTGCCCGGGAATTGGATAGTCCTGTTGATGAAGTTGAAACAAAACTAAAGGCAGTTAAAGCTGAATTAACTACTGAACGCAAACGTTCTCTCGGATTAGAAAAAGAATTAGCTTTAAGAATCGTTGACTCATTAGTCGGACAGTCTGAGAAATGCCACGGAATAACCATTGTGGCAGCTAAAGTACCACCTATTTCTGTGCCTACTCTAAGAGAAATGGGGGATATGCTACGAGAGAAGTTAAAGAGTGTTGTTATAGTTTTAGGGACAGTTTATGATAATCGTCCCTATTTTGTAGCTATGATAAGCCAAGACCTTATTGCTCAGGGTTACCACGCGGGAGAGCTAATAAAACAAATTGCCCAGGTCACTGGTGGCAGCGGTGGTGGCAAAGCTCATTTTGCCCAAGCTGGAGGAAAAGACAAAGAAAAACTCGATGAGGCTTTAAAATTAGTCAAGGAGCTAATAAAAAAGCTCCCTTGAACAATTTGGAAATAGGGAGAAGGAACAGTGCGTAGTTTAGGTTTAGATATAGGTGAGAAACGGATCGGAGTGGCAATCAGCGACTCAGAAGGAATTTTAGCCATTCCACTCACAGTTATTTCAAGGAATAGTGAAGAAGTATCAAGAGCAGTGACAGAATTAGTCAAAAAATATCAAATAGAGCAAATAATTGTTGGCTTACCTCGTACCTTAAAGGGAGAAATTGGTCAAGAAGCTGAAAAGGTTAAAGATTTTATTCAGCAACTTTCTCAAAAGATCAAACTGCCCATCGAAACCTGGGATGAAAGACTTTCCACTATAGCTGCAGAACGTTTACTTTTAGAAGCTGGAGTCAAAGGGAAAAAGCGAAAAGAACGCCGCGACGCATTAGCCGCAGCTTTTATTTTACAAGGTTATCTTGACGCTAAACGGCAAGGAAGCTCAGACTGAAGATTAGTTGACATAATATTTTTAGCTTGTTTATTATTTAAATTACAAGTCGGAGGTATTATGAAGGAGGTATTATGAAGAAGGTATACTTAATAGGTTTAGCTGTTTTACTTATTTTGTTAATGACGATCCCTTTTTCAGGCTGTGGGGTGAAAGGAGGGGAAGTAGCGGTAATCTCCTTAGTTGGGTTTATTGAATCAAGAGAAGTTGGCTTTTTGAGAGCTACTGTTACCCCAGAAAAAGTTCGCTCTCAATTAAGACAAGCTGAGCAAGATGCTTTGGTTAAAGCCATTGTCCTCCGGGTGGAGAGTCCTGGAGGGAGTGTCGCTGCCTGTCAAGAAATTGTAGCTGAAATGGAAAGAATACAGAAGCCGATTGTGGTCAGTATGGGAGAGATGGCAACTTCAGGTGGTTATTTTATTTCAGCTAAAGCTGACAAAATTGTTGCTTTACCTGGGACCTTAACGGGAAGTATCGGTGTTATTGCTCAAATACCAAATATCAAAGGACTCTATGATAAACTCGGGATAAAAGTAGAAACTTTCACCGGAGGCAGACACAAGGATATGTATTTTGGTTTGAGAGAACTTACTGAGGAAGAACGGGAAAAAATGCAAAAAATGACCAATGAATATTATGAACAATTTATTAAGGTAGTAGTTGACGGTAGAAAGCTACCGGAGGACAAAGTGAGGGAATTAGCCACTGGAGAGCTTTATACTGGCACTCAAGCTAAAAAATTAGGCCTAGTAGATGAAATCGGGGGATTACAGGTAGCTATAGACATCGCAGCAAAATTAGCTGGTATTGAGAAACCAAAAATAAAATATTATAAGCCTAAACCTCCTTCTTTACTGGATTTTCTTTTTAGTTTTGATGGATTATCTAATCTTATTCGGTTAAAATTAGTAGGCGTTGAAGGAGCGATTCTTTTGGAAATTCTCAACCATCCCTACCCAGAACCCAGATATCAGTAATTTTACTTATGATTAAAGGGAACAATAAAAGGCGAGCCACCACTATCTTAGCGGTTAAGCGCGGTAACCAGGTAGCTATTGCTGGTGACGGGCAGATAACAGTAGGCGATACTATCCTAAAGCACACCGCTAACAAACTGCGAAAGTTATACCACGGTACGGTAATTACTGGTTTTGCTGGAGCTATTGCCGATGCTTTAACTTTATTTGAGCGTTTTGAAAGTCAGCTGGAAAAACATGATGGCCACTTAAAGCGAGCTGCTGTAGAGTTAGCTAAAGAGTGGCGAACTGACCGAATATTGCGTCGTCTTGAAGCCTGGCTGGTGGTAGCTGACAGAAATGAACTTTTAGTTATTTCAGGAGAAGGGGATGTGGTAGAACCAGACGATGATGTAGTGGGCATAGGTTCTGGGGGCGGCTATGCTCAAGCAGCAGCTAAAGCTCTCCTAAAATATTCTAATTTATCAGCGTCAGAAATAGCTCGCATCAGTATGGAAATTGCCGCTAATCTATGCATTTATACTAATAACAACATCTCTGTAATCAGCTTGGGTGATGAAGAAACATAGTGAGAGGGCACTTTCAAATAATTAAGTCATGTCCTCAAACACACGCTCGCATCGGAGAAATTACTACTGCCCATAATAAAGTAACTACTCCAGTTTTTCTACCTGTAGCCAGCCAAGGAACAGTCAAAACCTTAACTCCCCAGGAACTCATAGATATTGGAATAACCATGATTCTCAGTAATACTTATCATCTTTATCTTCGTCCAGGTATAGATACAATTGAAAAGTTAGGGGGTTTACACAAGTATATGGCCTGGAGTAAACCCATATTGACAGATAGTGGTGGTTATCAAATTTTTAGTTTAGCGTCATTGCGACAAATTGGTGATGAAGGAGTAGTTTTTAGGTCGCACATTGATGGCAGCGAACATTTCTTGACACCCGAATTGGTAATCCAATTTCAGGAAAGACTTGGCAGCGATATTATCATGCCTCTGGACGAATGTTGTCCTTATACTGAGGATAAAACTTTAGTTCATCAGGCTATGGAAAGAACTCATTTATGGGCAAAAAGATGTCTTAAACATCATCAGGGGAAGCAATTTCTTTACGGCATTGTTCAAGGGGGGGTCTTTCCTGAATTGCGGCGCCAGTCGGTTGAAGTCATTACTTCCCTCGGTTTCTCTGGGTATGCTATTGGAGGGTTAAGTGTGGGGGAAACTAAAGAACTAACCTGGGAAGTAGTTAACTTAACCACATCCTTATTACCTAAGGAACAGCCCCGCTACCTGATGGGCTTAGGCTCCCCAGAAGATATTGTCGTTGGTGTTGGTTTAGGCATAGATATTTTTGATAGTGCTTTGCCTACCCGGGTAGCTCGTAATGGAGCTCTTTTCACTACTACTGGAAGACGGAATATAAGAAATGCTATCTATAAAACTATAGAGGGAGCTATTGATCCAGATTGTGATTGCTACACTTGTAGAACTTTCTCAGCAGCTTATCTCCATCACTTGTTTAAAGCAGAGGAGTTATTAGCTTACCGTTTAGCTACTATACATAACTTACGCTTTATCGTTCGATTAATCCAGAAAATAAAAGACAGTATTCAAAAGGGCACCTTTATCAGTTTTCAGAAAGAATTTCTATCTAATTATCAAACAACTAACGAAGAAGTTCGGCTCAGTCAGAAACAAAAGTGGTTAAAAAGCCGATACAAATTTAATAGATAAAATCTAATTCCCCCAGCTTAATCGTCTTTATCCTCCGCCTATAGCTGGAACAATAATTACCTCATCCCCGTCCTTTAAGGGAGTGGTTAAACCGTTAAGGAAGCGCATATCTTCGCCATTAATATAAATATTGATGAAAGAATGGATGTCACCCTTATCGTTATAAAGACGGCTTTCCAACTCGGGATAAAGTTTTATCAAATTATTAAGGCACTCCGCCAAATTAACGGCGGTAATTTCTAAAGGGTCTTTCCCTTTAGTAAAAGAATGTAAAGAGGTTGGAAGTTTTACTCGAATGCTCATAAATTAAAAAGTCCTAAAGAGGAAAGTCTTTGCCCTATAATTCTGGCTTCCGCTATTATAGTTTCAATAACTTCCTTTACTGGAGGTAAATCGTGGATTAAACCAACTACTTGACCACAGGCAGCAATTCCAGCATCCAGCTCACCATCCAAAAATACCTTTTTGTAATTTTCTCCGGAAATAACGGTTAATAATTCCTCTAAAGTAGCCCCTCGAGCTTCCATTTCAAGCACTTTTCCGGCAGCTTTATTTTTTAAGGCTCTAACGGTATTACGAATAGAGCGCTCTACAAGAACAGTATCGGTTTCTTTAGCCTGAAGTAACCATTCCTTTAATTTAGGATGAGCTGGGCACTCTTGAGTCGCCATAAAGCGAGTTCCCATTATAACCCCCTCAGCCCCTAAAGCCAAAGCTGCTACAAAGCCCCTGGCATCACCAATCCCCCCTGCAGCAATAACCGGCACTTTGAGAGTATTGACAGCTAAAGGAACGAGAATAAGAGTAGTAACTTCATTCATGCCAATATGTCCACCTCCTTCATTGCCTACAATAGCTACAGCATCAACCCCTACCCTCTCAGCAGTAATAGCATGTCTGACACTGGCTACTTTGTGAATAATTTTAACTCCGGCTTTTTTAAGCTGGGGTACATATTCCTCGGGACTTTGAACACCAGAAGTCTCTACTACAGGGATACCCTCGTCGATAACTACAGCAACGAACTCGTCATTAGGTAAAGCCCGGATACTAGGGAAAAGACTTATGTTTACCCCGAAAGGTTTGTCAGTCAGAGCTTTTGTTTTTCGAATCTCTTCCTTAAGTTCTTTCCCATTAGTAAAGTTAGCTGAAGTAATTATGCCCAAACCTCCAGCATTAGATACTGCAGCAGCTAACTCAGCCCGAGCTATCCATAGCATTCCTCCTTGGATAATAGGATATTTTATCCCCAGCATTTCTGTGACTCTTGTCTTTAGCATATTGTAACTCCTTTCCCGAAATATTAACTTGGTTAATTAACTCCCTGTCAATACTATACTATATTAGACTGATTAATGTATAATTAAATTGAAATAATTTTTCCAGTCACTTGAGAACGATTTTAACTCATCGGGCAGCTTTCTTAGATTATATTGAGGTTTTAAAACCTCGAGAGACAAGCTTACTTACTTTTATCGGACTTAGCTCAGGAATAATTGCCGCTAAAGACTGGTTACCGACTGATCTTTTTATTTTGTCCTTAGGTGCCATTGGTTTAGGTAGTGCTGGATGTAATGGGCTTACCAATTACCTTGATCGGGAGGCAGATTCTAAGATGCAGAGAACCCGTAGTCGTGCTTTGCCTTCCCTGCGTATTAACCCTCCGGAAAAAGTACTCCCTTGGGTGGTTAGTTTGTTGGGTATTGCTTTAGCTTTAGCTTGGGTTATTAATCCTGTTTGCTTTATTTTTGGTGTGGTGGGAGTTGCTGCCTCGTCTTTATGGCGTAAGACCGTCGCCTGTACTTTCCTTGGTATAATTGCCGGTTGTATTCCGGTACTTATTGGTTGGTTTGCCGCAAAGCCAATATTTGACCGAGACATTTTGCTTCTCTGTCTTCTGGTTGCTATCTGGATACCCATTCACGTCTGGAGCGTAATGATAGCTAACCGGGATGACTATCTGAAAGCTGGATTAAGCTATTTTCCATTAAGCTGGAAGGTTAGAAATGTAGCTGTGATATTATTAATTTTGTCGTTTTTTCTCTACTTCATTTCTCTCCTTCTTTATTGGGTTATTAATCCTAGTCTAGTCTATTTAATTACTGCTAATATCTTAGGCATATTAATGGTCTTAGCTAATGTTCGTTTACTATTTTCCTTTACAGAAAAGGTTGCTTGGCAGGTATACAAACTATCTGCTTTTCCCTACTTGGGGCTGATCTTTTTGACTTTATCTTTGGATATCCTGATATTTGCTTAAGGAAACCACCCAACTGAAAAGAATGCTTAGTCTTGAAGAAAGTAGTTTTGTTTATCACCAGGCTTATCTTCCCGAACATTTACCCGAATATGTAGAAAGTATATCCGGAGCTGAAGCTCATCTCTGTCATGAGCATCTATGCTTTGTACGACAGAATCATCTTTTTTTCGTAGGTTACCCCCTTAAGGCTGAGGCCAATACACAACAAGCTTACGAAGCTATTTGTCATCGATTCAAGCCGACTACTGTGGCTATTGTTGCTCCAAAACTCTGGTTTTCCCCTTCCAGCTGTGAAGATAAGTATGAAGATATTTATTATCGTTTGACTTTACCTATTAAATATTTACCCTCAGAGGTAGCTTATATGGTGCGGCGAGCTAGTCGGGATCTCAAGGTCACAGAAGGTAGTTTTAGTAAGGAACATCAACAATTAGTAAAAGAATTTCTACTTGCACACAAAGTGACGCATGAGCAAAAGCTTATTTTTGAGCGTATCCCCCAATACTTAACTCGTTCCAAGACCGCTAAGCTTCTTGAAGCCAGGAAAGTCAATAATGTTTTAGTAGCGTTCAGTATCATGGATATAGGCTCGGCTAATTATGCCTTCTACCTTTTTAATTTTCGTTCTACTAAAGAAAACGTTCCCGGTGCTTCTGACTTGCTTTTTTACCAAATAATTTCTTTATCTCAAGAGGAAGGGAAGAAATTTATCAATATGGGGTTGGGAATTAATTCAGGCATTAGGCGCTTTAAAGAAAAGTGGGGAAGTACACCTTTCCTTCCTCATACTTCATGTTTCATCCATAGACAACCAGTTCAAATAGAATCTCTTCTGGATAAGCTTTAATAACCGATTTCTTTTAAGAATCTTATAATTTCCGTATTGACTATTTCCGGACGCTCTAAAGCCAAGAAGTGACTACAATTCGGGATTATCTTTAGTTGGGAGTTTGGAATATTTTCATGTAAGAGACGAGAGAATCGGGGTGGAGTTCGAGTATCTTTATCACCGACCATAATTAAGGTTGGTACAGTAATCGTTTTTAATTTCTCCCCGGCTTCCCAATCCCAAAGACTTTTAGCCACCTCAAGAAAATTTCGCCGCGGGTTATTAATTAAGTCAGCCATCACCCAATCAATAACTTCTGGGGGAGTTATTGGGGACATCATACTTTTAACTTCCTTTATAACCTGATTTTCATAAACGAAGCCTTCATAATCAGCGAAGTCCATCATAAGACTAAGGCGATTCTGGAGACTTTGAAACCAAACTCTTAGCTTCATCATCGGATTACGGTGACCTCTGGTAGCAATTAAAATTAAAGCTTTTACCTTATCAGGATTATTTAAACTATATTCTATGGAGATAATTCCCCCCATGGACCAGCCTACCAAAGCTACTTCCTTAGCCCCAACTTTGTGAAGAAGAAGAGATAAGTCTTGAGCAAAACCAGCTACACTATAGGGTTTTTCTAATGGGCTTGACTTTCCATGTCCGCGGACATCAAGGGCTAAAACTCGGTAATAACGAGAAAGTTCCGGAATTTGCCATCGCCACCACTGATGGTTTGCCCAGGCTCCGTGAAGAAGAACTAACCATTGCCCCTCTCCATAAATTTCGTAATATAGTCTACCACTGTCTACTTCAGCGAGGGGCATGAGGATATAACCAATTTTAAACTTGCGCCGGAACCTTTCTTTGAGGCAGCAGCCACCGCCTTAGAACCATCTTCAGCGCCTCTATTAAGGCAAATACGAAGAACCCAAAAGCTAATATTATCCCTAAGTCGCGAGCTGAGGGCATTTGTATGCCAAAGGCATCTCGTATTGCTGGAAGCTGAATTAACATCGTAATTAACATAAGTTCCCAGGCAATGGCTAAGAGGAGCCATTTATGGGGGGGTGCTTTGAAGATGCTATAAATAAGAGAACGACAGTTAAGGGCAATAATAAGCTCCACAATCACGAACAGGAAAAATACTTCAGTTCGGGCATGGGTGATATCAGCAAGTTCATGAAAGAAAAGGAAATAGAAGAAAGGAATTTCAATTAATACGGCGCACAATATAAAGGATTTCACGTCCCAGCTAAAGACACTCTCCTTTGGGTTTCTGGGGGGTCTTCGCATAATATCAGGCTCGGGGGGAGCTACTCCCAGAGCCAAGGCAGGAAGACCATCAGTAGCTAAGTTTATATACAATATAGCCGCGGGCAAAAGGGGTAAAAATTCGTGACCCAGCATCAGAACTATTCCACCAAGAACACAAACTTCAGTGATATTACATCGGAGGAGGTAAGTGAGGTACTTCTTTATATTGTCATAGATCCATCTACCTCGCTCAATAGCCTTGACGATAGTAGCAAAATTATCATCACTTAAAACCATATCAGAGGCTTCTTTAGTTACTTCAGTACCGGTTATACCCATAGCTATTCCAATATCAGCCTGCTTAAGGGCTGGAGCATCATTCACCCCATCCCCCGTCATAGCTACTATTTCTCCTTTAGCCTTCCATGCTCTAACTATCTTTAGCTTGTCAATGGGCGATACTCTGGCATAAACGCTTACTTTATCCACAATTTTTTCAAATTCCCCGTCAGGTATCCTTTCTAATTCGGCACCGGTAAGCACCAGATCACCTTCTTTATAGATACCCATTTCTTTAGCTATAGCAACCGCAGTCAGTTTGTGGTCTCCAGTAATCATAATTGGTTTAATACCGACTTCTTTACACACCTTTACAGCTTCAATGGCTTCATCCCTCGGTGGGTCTATCATTCCAACCAGACCAAGGAAAACCAACTCAGATTCCACAGCTTCTTCTGAATAAATAAACTTATCAGGTAACTCTTTGTAAGCTAAGCCAAGAACCCTTAAAGCATCCTCTGCCATTTCTTCATTTATTTTTAAGACTTTATTCCTTTCTTCTTCTGTTAAGACTTCTATTTTGTCTCCGTTCAAAATGTGAGAGCATCTTTCTAAGACTACCTCAGGTGCCCCTTTCATAAAGGCTACTCTTTGACCATTTTTCATTTGATGGATAGTAGTCATACGCTTTCTCTCAGAGCTGAAAGGTATCTCTTCTATCCTCGGGTTTTCCAGTCTTGTTTCTTTAGGATACAAGCCCGCTTTGGCTGCTACCACCACTAAAGCGCCTTCCGTGGGATCACCTTTAATGAGCCATTTGCCTTCTTTATGTTCTAAGATGGCATCATTACACAAAAGTCCAGCTTGAAGAAGTAATTGAAAAGACTGAGTTTTAGTCAGAGTGGTGACATCAGAGCCCCTGAATTCTCCTTCTGGTGTATAGCCTACTCCGGTGACCTCTATCAGCTTACCTCCATTAAATATTTTTCTCACTGTCATCTCCCCTTTAGTAAGGGTACCCGTTTTATCGGAACATATTACAGTGATACAGCCAAGGGTCTCCACTGCTGGCATTTTCCTGACCAAAGCATTTCTTTTAGCCATTTGATGCATTCCTATAGCCAGGGCACCAGTGACAATAGCCGGTAATGCTTCAGGCACAGCAGCTACAGCCAGGGCAACAGCAAACATGACCATTCCTATTACAAACGGGAAGTTAATTTCCCCAGTTAAGGCTTCTCTCACTCCACCTATTACAACAATAAGAAAACATACGGTTAAAGCTATTATTCCCAGCGTCTTCCCTATTTCTTCGGTTCTTTTCTCTAAAGGCGTCTTTACGGCTTCCACCGCAGTAACTTCCCTGGCAATCTTGCCAAATTCAGTATTCATGCCGGTGGCTACAACCACCGCCTTTCCCCTACCGTAGGTAACAGTTGTCCCGGTGAAAACCATATTTTTGCGGTCGCCTACTGGAATATCCCCAGACAAAGGCTTTATGTCCTTGTCTACCGGGACTGATTCTCCGGTAAGCGGGGCTTCATCGCACCTCAGAGAATAACTTTCGATCAAACGGGCATCGGCTGGAATCTTATCCCCGGCTTCAAGGAGCAATATATCCCCCGGGACAATTTCCCTGGAAGGAATCTCTTCCTCTTTATCATCTCTCAAAACTGTTATGGTGGGGGAAAGCATCTTCTTTAACGCCTCCAGGGCTTTTTCAGCCCGATATTCCTGAATAAATCCCAGAAGGGCACAGAACATAACTATCACTCCAATAATAGCCGCGTCTATTAACTCGCCAACAAGAGCGGAAAATCCTATAGCAATGAGGAGAATAATGATGAGGATATTTTTAAATTGATTCAGGAATAAGGTGAAGGGAGAAATTTTTTCTTCTTTTTTCAGTTCATTATAGCCATATTTTTCAAGCCGGCTTTTAACTTCCTCCTTGGTCAAACCCCGGTAAGCATCAACACCCAGTTCCTTTAAAACTTCTGCTACTCCCATAGAATGCCATAGTGTTTTTGACATATAAGTCACTCCTCATTTACACATATAGGTTAAAAAGAGAAAACGAAGGAAAGTATACCATTCGACTGTTAGTAATGCAATTGCTCAAGTAAAAATCCTTTCAGCTTGTACCAGCCTGAGTCTTTCGGTAGCTTTTTCCATCCCGGAAACTATTTCATAGGCTGAGTCAGTTCTGTCTAAGGTTTGAAGAGCAGCTCGATTTACCTCCTTTTCCACTTGTTTTAGCTGGCGTAAAAAACGGATGTAATTGTCGTGAGTTTTATAAGCATTTTTAACCAGGGTTGGATAATCCTTGCCTTCAGCTTCAAGAAGCTTAAGATAGTGGTCAATAAGCAGTTCTATTTCTTTAAGTTGGTTTTGTCGTATTTTTTCAGAATAAACCCCCTTTTTGTCTGAAGCCAACAGATTACTTGTTTTGTCTTTAATCCGAGTCATAACTTCAGACTTTTTATATCCCTTTTTCATCATATCCAGGGCAGCTTCTAAAGCCAGTTTTTTGGTAAACAAGAAGTTTAGAGTAAAGACTTCTCGAGCTCGCTTAAACCTTAAGATGTTGTAAAAGAAGATAAAAGGTATCAGTATTTCCCAAGCACTTATTGGATTGGGTTCTATAACTGTAGCCGCCACAGCTTTAGCCAATGAGCGTTCCTCAGAAAGAATAATATTGTACTTCGTATCGATAACAGTTGGTAAAACTCTTCTCAGCATCTATGTTACTCCTCAAAAAATATCCTCTCCGTTTCCTTTGTCCGTAGCTCTTCTATTACCCTTTGTTTAGTCAAAATTTGCTCCCAAACTCTATTGGTTTCCCCAAGGATAACGAAAACAGCCGTATCTATCTCTTTCTCAGTTAGGGTAAGTTGACGCTGAAAAGCTTCATAGTTACTTCTAGTCAAGTAAGCATTTCTGACCAGGGAATAATAATTATCACCTTCGGCATTAAGAAGTTGAGAATAATGATCGATGAGTAAATTTACTTGCGCTATTTGTCCATGGTGTAGTCTCGTTGAATAAAGTTTTTGGGACATAAGCCAGTCTTTAATCTCGTCAGCAATTTGCATCATTTTATTTTGCTTATCCTCGTCTTTGCTTATCCCCTGGGTTATTTCCTGAGCTGCTTTGAGAGCCAGTTTTCTAGTAAACAGGAAATTTTTGGCAAAGTTCTCTATCTCCTTCTTAAATGTTATTAAATGAAAAACAAACATGAAGGGGATCAATAAGTGCCACAACACCAGGGGGCGCCGGACCATAAACCCTGAAGCTACAGCTCGAGCAAAAGACTCCTCTTGAGAGAGAATTAGGTTATATTTTTTCAAGATGTCTATCATTCCTGGTTCATACCTTTGCGGTCAATACTAACATTATACTGACAATTGCTTTACTTTTCGATTACATATTCAAAAAGAAAAGCAGATACGGTTAAGGAAATACCATCAAAAGCTCCTATAAGCCCAAGATGAGGCAATAAAGTAGCTAATGGCTCTCTGAGTAGCGCCAATTCGGTAGCCTTTATTGCCGCTAAAAGCAAAGGGACAACTATAGGGAGAAAAAGAACCGGAAGCATGATCTCTTGAGCTCTTGTATTTGAGGCAACGGCAGAAAAAAGAATACCGACAGCCACAAAACCCAAGGTAGCTAATAGTAAGATTAACATTAATTCTGGCACTAAGATTGGTAGGTTGAAAAGGATAGAGAAAATAAATAATACAATTATTTCAACACTCAAAATAAAAGTAAAACTGCTCAATACCTTACCAAAGTAGATAGCATCCCTATCTAAAGGACAAAGCATCAGCCCTTCAAGGCAGTCTTTCTCTATTTCGATAAGCATAGAGCGGTTAAGCCCTAACATTCCAGCGAAAGTGAAAGCTACCCAGAGAATACTGGAAGAGATAGATGCCCTGATTTCGTTTTGGAGTTCAAAAGTAAAGTTGAAGATAACAAGAACGAGAAGAGCAAATATAAGCACTGAAATAAGGATGTTCTTAGTGCGTAATTCAGAAAGGAGATCTTTCCAAGCGATGAATAGAATTTTGAGTAAATAGTTTCTCACTCGTTTTCCAATTTAGGAACAAATATTCCTGAAACCGGCGGGATAAGGTTTTGTTTTGACTTCCTCCCGAATAACTTTGCCCTGTGCCAGAATAACTATCCTGTTGGCTTTTTTAAAACTCCCTTCCAGATTATGGGTAGTTACAACTAAAGTCTTGCCGCTATTATGGAAAGAAGTTAACAAATCCTCGAATATAAGTAAAGCTTCTTGATCCAAGCCTGTTTCTGGCTCATCTAGGAGTAGGATTTCAGGGTTATGGATAATAGCTCGGGCGATAGAAAGCCTCTGTTGCATACCGTGGGAAAGAACGCGCACTGGTTCATGAAGTAAATGAACCAATTTCATCTGTTCTCCTAATTGCTGAATCCTTTCTTCTAAACGAGGAACGTCATACATTCTGCCATAAAACTTAAGATTTTCATAAGCGGTAAGACTTGGGTAAAGATATAGCTGGTGGCAAACAACTCCAATTTGATATCTGATTTTAGCTGAGTTCTTCTTAGAGTCTAACCCAGCTATACGAATGTTTCCCGAGGAAGGTTTACACAAAGTAGCCAGAATTTTAATCAGAGTAGTCTTACCGGCTCCATTGGGACCACAGATAACAAGGAATTCTCCATTGGGAACTTTCAAGTTTACCCCCCGGAGAGCCAAACGGTCGCCAAAGGATTTAGTAACAGATTCAGCCTCAATAGCCCATTCCATTTCTTTATCTTACGGTAACAAAGCAATTACTGTACCAAACAAAATAACAAATCCTCCTATCCAGATCCAAACCACCAGAGGGAAAAGCAACACTTTAAAAGTGGCAATATCTTTTGTCCAGCTTGCTAAAATCAGGTAAAGGTCTCCTTTTAGGGTGGAATAGATAGCTACTTTGGTCACTACTTGGTCAAAGCGAGGATAAAAAGATTTTTCTATAGTTAAATTTTTGACCGGTTTGTCTTCAACAAAAACCGTTAAGGTGGTTGCTACAATTTTCCTATCAGGGGTAACTCGAGTCCTTGTCTCTTCATATTTGAGAACATATTGGTTAATAACAAAGGTTTCACCCGGTTTTAAAGAAACTTGCGTCTCTGTAGAAAAGAGAGAAGAGCCAATAACTCCAATAGCTATCAGGATAACCCCTAAGTGGATAAAAAACGCACTATAGCGGGATATACTGGTGGTAGCTTTCTTAATTTGAGTCAGCCATTCTGAAAATATGAGGATGATGGCAAAGGTACAGGAAAAGAAACCAATAAGGGCGTACCAATTTCTGATTCCTAACAAAAACAGGAACACCATTAATAGGGCTGCACTGATAAAAGGGTGAAGAAGCTTTTGTTTTAATTCTTTAGGTGAATTTTGCTGCCAGTTAATACGGGAACCGATCCCCAAAAATAAAATGAGAGCCAAAAAGATGGGACTAACCAGTCTATTGAAAAAAGACACAGTGACTGACAGCTTAACTCCAAATATTATTTCAGATATTAACGGGAAAGCAGTTCCTATGAAAACAACGAAAGCTGCCGTCAGGAACAGAAAACTATTCAAAAGGAGGGCAGCTTCTCGGGACCATAAAAAATCAATTCCGCCTCCAGTTTTCAGGCTAAGGGAACGATGAGCTAACAATCCAAAAGAGCCCAATAAAGTAACCCCAATTAAACCTAAGAAAGCTGGACCAAGATGTGATTCGGCAAAGGCATGAACTGACGGGAGAATGCCACTTCTGGTTAAGAAAGTACCGAAAATAGTGAGGACAAAAGTAATGATGATGAGGGTGGCATTCCAGGTTTGAAGTATACCCTTTCTTTTTTGGATTATCAGAGAATGGAGTAAAGCGGTAGACACTAACCAAGGCATTAAACCAGCGTTTTCCACTGGGTCCCAAGCCCAGTATCCTCCCCAACCCAGTACCTCATACGCCCACCAGGCGCCTAAAATATTACCGATGCCTAAGAAAAGCCAAGAAATAAGGACCCATTTTCGGATACTCCTAAGCCAGTAGTCGCCTGAATTTCCGACTATTAATTTCGCTACGGTTAAAGCAAAGGGGACAGAAAAGCCAACATAGCCAGCAAGAAGAGTAGGAGGATGGAATATCATTAGGGGGTGCTCTAAAAGAGGGTTTAATCCTCGCCCATCAGAAGGAATAGAAGGTAACTTTGAAAAAGGATTACTCCCAAAAACTATCAAACTTAGGAAAAAAGCTTCAATGAGCATAGTTATGGCGATGACGCTTGACATTAATTGCTTATGTTGCTTTCTTTCTTGAATAAAGAAAACAAAGGTAAAAAGACAAAGAAGCCAAGACCACACTAATAAAGAACCTTCATTGCCTGCCCATAGAGCTGAGAAAAGATAAGGGAGGGGTGTTTGACGACTGGTATAGTTAGCTACATAGCTGAGCTGAAAGTTATGGGTGACTAAAGAAAATAGTAATACTCCAACAGCTACACTAACAAGCCCAAAAGTGATAATAACACTATTTTGGGAGATGGCAGTTAGCCTTGGATAATGTTTCCATAAGCTTAAGAATGAAGCTATAACAGCGTAGAATGAAACAACGGAGGCTAAAACTAATACACTATATCCTATTTCTACCATTTAAGGTTTCTTTTCTATAGGTGCATATTTAGTAGGACATCTTATTAGAATTCTGCTTGCCTCGAAGATACCTTGGGGAGTGTAGCTACCTTCCACCACTACCTCACTGCCTATCTTAAAGGTATCAGGCACTACACCACGGTAAATTACAAGTAAGCTTTCTTTCCCATCGGTAATGTTGAACCTCAAGGTCAACTCCTTTGCGTCCCAAATAAATCCTTCTGTAACTACCTTACCAATTACCCTCACCTTCCTGTCAAAAATAGAATCTTTAGCTTTTAGCTCACTGGGGGTCAAATAATAGGTAATTGAACTTAAAAAATTAAACCCTAAATAAACTAAAGCGAAGGTTAAAATAAAACCTCCCACAAGAAATCGTTTTTTCATTCTTGTTAATTACCTAATTTGGAAATTATCTCTGCTGGTCTGTTATTGAATCTCTTTTTACCCTTATAGGTTGCAGGAAGTCGTTTAGGTTCTGTGCCATCAATCTTTTACACTCTACACATCCAATTTCTGCGTTTTTACACCTTGTGTAT